>NZ_JBPIYZ010000003.1:0-385213 GCF_051172415.1 Serratia sp. H402Y | reverse complement strand
GGTAGTCGCGCCACAGGACTTCGGCGATGTCCGCCATGCCCATAGGGGCCCCCGGGTGGCCGGAATTTGCTTTTTGTACGGCGTCCATGCTGAGTGCGCGGATGGCGTTGGCAAGCTCTTTACGAGAGGACATGTTTTACTCCAGGTCGGATAAAAAAAGCAGTCAAGTTCCCTATTTTCTCAGACTCCACATCACAACGGCAATCCCTAATGCCAAATGAGAGCGAGTTCACCACTTATTAGCACGATTGGACGCTTTTTCGGAATAACACTATTCTCGCCCCGTCTGGCGTACACTAGGCTCTTGCGGCAAGATAGCCTCAAAGCAAAATGACTCTTTTACCTTGTTACCTTCACAGGAAGATGGCGTTATGAAGATCCGTACCTCTTTGATTGCGTTGGGCATTGCCACCTTGGCAACCGGCTGTCAAAACCTGAATACCGAAACCCTGATGCAGTCCGGCGCGCAGGCGTTCCAGGCGGCGACCCTGAGCAACAACGACGTTAAGGCCCTGAGTGATAAATCCTGCGCCGAGATGGACAGCAAGGCACAAATCGCGCCGGCCGACAGCACCTATGCCAAGCGTCTCAACAAAATCGCTGCGGCGCTGGGCGACAACATCAACGGCACCCCGGCCAACTACAAGGTCTACGTGACCAAAGACGTCAACGCCTGGGCGATGGCCAACGGCTGTATCCGCGTTTACAGCGGCCTGATGGACATCATGAACGACAACGAAGTGGAAGGCGTGCTGGGCCACGAAATGGGCCACGTGGCGCTGGGCCACACCCGTAAAGCGATGCAGGTGGCTTACGGCACCGTGGCGCTGCGCACCGCGGCGTCCTCCGCCGGCGGCGTTATCGGCTCGCTGTCGCAGTCGCAGCTGGCGGACATCGGCGAGAAGCTGGTCAGCGCCCAGTTCTCGCAGAAGCAGGAAAGCGAAGCGGATGATTACTCGTTCGATCTGCTGAAAAAGCGCGGCATCGATCCGAACGGCCTGGCCACCAGCTTCGAAAAACTGGCCCAAATGGAAGCCGGCCGTCAGAGCAGCATGTTCGACGATCACCCGTCTTCCCAAGCGCGCGCGCAGCACATTCGCGATCGCATCGCGGCAGAGAAGTAACAACGAGAACGCCCGGCAACCGCCGGGCGTTTTTTATCGTCTCAATACAGGGTTTTCTGCGGCGGCCCGGCGAAGGTCAGCGGCCCGACCTGCTTCATGTCCACCTCGACCACCGACGGCCCCGGGTAATTGATCGCTTCGGCCAGCACGCCGTTGAACTGCGCCGCCGCCTCGACCTTCCAGGCTTTCAGCCCCATCGCTTCGGCTATTTGAGTAAAGGCCGGCGTATGCAGCTCGTTGTAATACTGGCGCCCGGCGAAATACTTGTCCTGAATGCCGCGCATCACGCCATAGCCGCCGTCGTTCATGATCAGCAGGGTGATGTTCACCTGTTCCTGCGCCATGGTCGCCAGTTCCCCCAGGCCCAGCGCCAAACCGCCATCGCCCACCAGCCCCACCACCTTGCGCTGCGGGTTGGCGATCGCGGTGCCGATCGCCATCGGCAGCCCCATGCCGATAGCACCGGCCAGCGAGTGAATGTTGCACAGCGGCGAGATCGCGCGGAACAAACGGCTGCCCCAGACGCTGCCGGATACGGTGATATCGCGCACCAGCAATCCGTCCTGCGGCAGCGCGGCGTCGATGGCGTCGTTGAGTTTGGCGTATTCACCGGACTGCTGACGCAACGCACTCTCCGCCTGCTGCACCGCCCCCGCGATCTCGGCATCCCACTCGGCGTTGACCTTCTCGCCGGGGCTCAGCCGCGCCGCCAGCGCGGCCAGCAGCGCCGCACAGTCGCCATTGATCTGCTCATCGGCCAGGTAGTTGCGGTTGGCCGCCGCCGGATCGATGTCAATTTGCACCAGCGGGCGCGGCAGCGGCAGCGTCCAGGTGCGGGTTTCATTACTGCGCAGCCGTGAACCGGCCACCAGCGTCAGGTCGCACTGCGTCAGGATAGCCTCGATGCTCGGCGAGTTGTGGAACGCCCGCAGGCTGCGCGGATGGCTGTCCGGCAGAATGCCGCGCCCGTGGGTGCTGGAGATCACCGCCACGCCGGCGTCCGCCAGCTTGCGCACCGCATCGCCGCAGGCCAACGCGCCGCCGCCCAGCCACAGCAACGGGCGCTTGGCCTGTTTCAGCCGCTGATGCAGCCGCTCCACCGCCGCATCGTCCGCCTTCGGCAGCGGCGCCGGCGCCAATGCTTCGGTCAGCACCGAGCGGGAAACCAGGCTGCTTTGGATATCGATCGGGATCTCGACCGCCACCGGGCCGCAGGGCACGGTTTGCGCATCCAGGATCGCTCGCTGGATCACCGCCACCGCCTGTTCCGGCGAATTGACCCGGTAGGCGCGCTTGGAGCAGGCGCGCAGAAAACCGAGCTGATCGCGGGTTTCATGAATAAACCCGGCGTCGGCGTCCAGATAGGCTTTTTCTACCTGGCCGGTGATATGCAACAGCGGCGTGTTGGCGTTAAGCGCTTCAATCATCGCCCCCACCGCGTTGCCCGCGCCGGCGCCGGTGCTGGTCAACGCCACGCCCAGGCCGGAGAAGCGCCCATGCGCATCGGCCATGGTGACCGCGCCCGCTTCGCCGCGCGCCGGCACGAAGCGAATTTTATCGCGCTGCCCCACCGCATCGGCGATCGGCAGATTATGAATCGAAATGATGCCGTACATCGCCGACACCGCGTACTGTTCCAGAGTCCGGGCTATCGCCTCGCCAACCGTGATTTTATCGCTCATCATCTGCCTTCTTAGGGTAGTCGTTATTAGGGTTATGCGTAGAGGTGTCGGCCTAGTCGCTCCAGCGGTTCACCTGATGGCTCAGCGCCAGATACACGCTTTTCTGCTGCATGTAGGCCTTGATGCCGTTCAGGCCCTTTTCGCGGCCCAGACCGCTTTCCTTGAAACCGCCGAACGGCGTGGAAATCGAGAACGTTTTGTAGGTGTTGACCCAGACGGTGCCGGTTTCCAACCGCTCCGCCAGCGCCATCGCCCGCGGGAAATCGCGGCTCCAGATGCCGGCCGCCAGGCCGTACACCGAGTCGTTGGCCTGTTCGATCAGCTGTCGCTCGTCGTCGAACGGCATCGCCACCAGCACCGGCCCGAAGATCTCCTCTTGGCAGACGCGGGCGTCGTTGTTCAAACCTTCAATAATGGTCGGCAGGTAATAGCTACCGCTCGCCAGTTGCGGATCGGCCGGCGCTTCACCGCCGATGACCACCCGGCCGCCCTCCTGCCGCGCCAGCGCCACGTAGTCCGCCACGCTTTGCCGATGTTTGGCGCTGATCAGCGGGCCGAGATGCACGCCCGGCACCAGCGGGTTGCCGATGCGCAGCCCCGCCGTCAGTTCGGTCAAGCGCGCCAGCAGCGGCTGATACAGCGAACGATGCACGAACAGCCGCGAACCGGCGATGCACGCCTGGCCGGCGGAGCTGAAAATGCCGTAGCAGATGCCGCGCGCCGCCGGCTCCAGATCGGCGTCCTCCAGCACGATGGTCGGCGATTTACCGCCCAGCTCCAGCGAGGTGGGGATCAGCTTGTCGGCGGCGATGTGCGCCAAATGGCGCCCGGTGCTGGTCCCGCCGGTAAAGGCGATCTTTTTCACCAACGGATGGCGCGCCAACGCCTCGCCGATCACCGAACCTTTGCCCGGCAGCACGCTGAGCAGCCCAGCAGGAAGCCCCGCCTGTTCGAACAGCTCGGCCAGCTTCAGCGCCATCAGCGGCGTGGCTTCGGCCGGTTTGAGCACCACGGCGTTACCCGCCGCCAGCGCCGGCGCCACCTTCTGCATTTCGCTGGCGATCGGTGAGTTCCACGGCGTGATGGCGGCGATCACCCCCATCGGTTGATACTGGCTGAGCGTCATCACTTCGGCGCTGCGCGGGGTCGGCAGCTCGCCCTCCAGCACTTCGCAAGCGGCGGCGAAGTAACGCGCGGTCGCCGCCGCGCTGGCCACCAGCCCGCGGGTCTCCGCCAGCGGCTTGCCGTTGTCGCGGGTCTGCAGCTCGGCCAGCTGTTCCTGTTGCGCCAGAATCAGGTTGCTCACGCGGTAGAGAATTGAGGCGCGTTGGTGCGGCACCAGCCCACGCCATTCCGGCGCGCGCCAGGCCTTTTCCGCCGCCTCAACCGCCTCGTTGACATCCTCGACGTTAGCGGCGCGCAGCCGCGCGTTGACGCTGCCGTCGGCCGGGAATACCGAAGCCATCTCTTCGCCGCGCCCTTCACGCCAGCGCCCGGCGACAAAAATATTCAATCGTTCCATGCTCCGCTCCTGCCGTTCAGGCAATAAAACCGCCGTCCACCAGACGGCGGCAGGCTTGTACCGCGCTCAGCGCCGCCAGGGTTGATGTTTTGGGATTGCTCGCCAGCGGGGTGCCGCTCAGCTCGATGTGAAACTCGCCAAAGTCGCCGCATACCTGCAGCCGATGGGTATTGCGCCGGGTGGCGGGATCGACCTGCAGGCGCACCCGAGTGGCATCCATCCCCAGGCCGTTGAGCGCAATGGTGGCCGCCACGTTGGCGTTGGCCGGGAATAAACGCGCCGCTTCGCGCGCCGACCCTTCAAAAAATACCTGCGCTTCGCTCACCGCATCGAGATCGATCAGCTGCTCCGCCGGGCTGCCGCGCCAGCTGGCCGGGCTCTTGCTGGCCTGATAGGTCACGCTTTCCAGCCCGCCTTCGCGCGCCGACGCCAGCCCGTCCATGCCCGCCACCGCGCCGGACAGCACGATCAGTTGCCCGTGATGGCTGCGGCAGGCCTGCTGCAACCGCTGTTGCAATGCGGCGTCCGCCAGCGCGCCGGTCGAGATCAGCGCCAGCGGCCAGCCGCGCTGCAGCACCGCTTCGCCAAACTCCACCACCGCCTGCTGGCTGGCGCACTCCAGCACCAGATCCGGCCGCTGCGAACACTGCTCGGGATGAGTCAGCGCCTGCACCCGCCCGCCAAAGGCCTCGGCGATCGCCGCATGATGAGCTGCGCGCGCCAGGATCCAGCCGATCTCCACGCCTTCCGGCAAACGGGCGATCACTTCCTTCGCCATCGCGCCGTAGCCAATCATCATGATCTTCTTCATCTTTTTCGGCCCCTGTTACACATGGCGGTTAAAGCCGCCGGAAACGTCCAGCGCCGCGCCGGTGGTAAAGGAAGCCAGCGGCGAAGCGAGGAACAGCAGCGCCTGCGCCGGTTCCTGCGGCTTGCCGAGGCGCTTCATCGGGATGCCGCGGCGTTCGGCGATCGCCGCCGTCCACTGCTCCCAGCTTTGATCTTTATCGCTGCGATCGTCGAAACGGCGGCGCCATTGGCCCGACTCCACCATCCCCAGCAAGATCGAGTTAACCCGAATGCCTTTGCCCACCAGCTCTTTCGACAGCGTCAACGTCATATTGAGCAGCGCGGCGCGCGCCGCCGAGGTGGCGATCATGTGTTCTTCCGGCTGCAGCGCCAGCAGCGAGTTCACGCAGGTGATAGACGCGATATCCGATCGTTCCAGCGCCGGTAAAAACGCCTGCACCGGGTTGATCACGCCGAACAGCTTCAGCTCTGCCTCATGCAGCCAGGCTTCGCGCGGCGTCTGGTCAAAGTGGGCGACGAAGCCCTGACCGGCGTTGTTGATCAGCAGATCCACGCCGCCGAAACGCGCCGTCACCTGAGCGGCGAACTGCGCCACCTGCTGCGCATCCAGCACGTCGCAGCGCAGCGCCAGGATCTCCGCCTGCGGGAAGTCCGCGCGCAGGCTGGCCTCCGCGCCGGCCAGTTTGTCCGGATCGCGGCCGCAGAACGCCACCTTCGCCCCTTCGGCCAGCAGCAGTTTCAGGGTTTCGAAACCGATGCCCGATGAGCCGCCGGTCACCACCGCCACCCGATCCTCAAGCTGAAAATTCATCGTTGGATTGCTCCCGTAAAGTCCCGCAGATAGCGGTTGAAACACGCCGGCGCATCGAGGTAGCTGGCGTGACCGGCGGCGGCGATCAGACGCAGCGTCGCGTCTTGCTCACGCGCCAGCTCGGCCGCCTTCTCCGGCGGCGTAATGCGATCCAGTTCACCGCACCACACTTCCAGCGGGCCGCGATAGCGCGCCAGATAGCGGCCTATGTCGTCGTTAGCCAGCATCCAGGCGGCACTCAGAAAACCGTCGGGATCGAGCTGTTGCATGCCGTTGCGCACCCAGGCGATGTCCTGCGGATCCGCCCCTTCGCGCAGCAAGGCCGCCGCCCGCTGCTCGCCGTAGCCCACCGGCCCCAGCGTCTCCATCATCTGTTGGCGCTGGCCGTACACCTGTCGGCGTTTTTCCTCCGGCGCCGTGGCATAGCCCTGCGCCGGATCCGCCAACACCAGCCCACATAGCCCGTCCGGATAGCCGGCGGCGTAGGCGCTGCCGATCAGCGCTCCCAACGAATGGCCGACGATCAGCGGCTGCGCCAGCTGCAGCGCCTCAATCAGCGCCGCCAACGCCGCTGCATAACCGGCGGCGTCAGCCTGCGGATCCGCCAACGGCAGGCTGCCGCCGTAACCTGGCGCGTCCCACGCCAACAGACGATGACCGTCCGTCAGGCCGCTGTCGTTAAACTGCTTGATCCACGAGGCGGATCCGGAACTGATGCCATGCAGCAACACCACCGGCCGCCCCTGCCCGGCCTCGCGCCAGCTCAGGGTATACGCCCCGCAGCGCGCCCGTTGGCGTTGCGCCAGGCCGTTCATCAGTTACGCTTCACTTTGGACAGCGGGTGGTCCGCCGGATAAGTCGGGATCTCCGGCTTGGCGGTGCCGAGCATCACGCACATCAGCGCCTCTTCCTCGCCGTGATTGAAAAGGCCGCGATACACGCCCGCCGGCACCGAGATCAAATCGCGCTCTTTCAGCCTGGTTTCGTAATACTCTTCCCCATCCTGAATCATCAGCGTGATGCTGCCTTTCAGCATGAAGAACACTTCCTCCACGTCGTCGTGCAGGTGCAGCGGGCCCTCGCACTTCGACGGCAACACCATGGTGGAGAAGGTGAAATTGCCCGCCGGAATGGTGTTGGCGTCGCTGGCCACGCCGGTGGCGCCGGTGCCGATGTAGCGCATCTGCGCGCGGCGGTATTTCGGGTCGAAATCGGCCTGGAATTTCAGCGCGTTCCAGTCGTATTTGCGGCCTTCGAAACGGGCGATGCGCGACTCCACCCAGTTTTCCATCGACAGATCCTGCGGCTTGACGCCGGCTTTGTTCTCAACCTGAGACATGTTGTCACTCCTCTGTTGAAACGATTGATTAATCAGTACTTTCTCAGCAACGGCAGCAGAATGAGGCAGCCGACGAACGCCATCACCACCAGGAACAGCAGGCCGTTATCCATATTGCCGGTGGCGGCGATCAACGCCCCCATCAGCACCGGCGCCAGCGCGCCGGCAAAATTGCCCAACCCGTTGAAGATGCCGCCGGCGGTGGCGCTCACCTTGCTGCTGGTGGCCTTCGCCAACAGCGCGAAAATATTCGGCGCGCCGGCGCCCCACATAAAGGTGCTGAAGGCCATGGCGGCGATCACGCTGTAGGTGCCCTGCAGGTGCAACACCACCGCCAGACCGAGGCCGGCGCCGCACAGCGACAGGAAGCAGGCCAGCGCGCGGCGATCCAGCTTGTCCGACAGCCAGGCGCCCAGCACTTCGCCGAGCAGCATGGCGATGAACGGCAGCGAAGAGAGGTAACCGGCATGTTCCAGATGAATGCCTTTGCCCTTGATCAGATAGCTCGGCAGCCAGCCGTTCATGCCCCACAGGTAGGTCAGGAAGGCGATGTTGAACAGGCAAATCATCCAGAAATGCGGGCTGCGCAGCAGCTCGCGGCGATGCTGTTGGCGTTCGGACACCGCCGGTTTGGCCGCCGCCGCCGGACGCGCGACGTTCAGGTGGCGCATGCCGAACAGCACCAGCAACATCACCGGCAGCGTCAGAAACGCCATAAAGAAGAAGGTGGCCTGCCAGTCGAAGGTATTGAGGATGTACAGGGTGACCGGGAAGCCGAGCGCGGCCCCCAGCGGCGTGCCGAGCAACCACAGCATGGTGGCGCGCGCCTGCAGCTGCGGCGGGAAGGCCTGACGAATAATGGCGTAGGCCATCGGCAGCAGCGGCCCTTCGGCGATGCCGAGCAGAATGCGCAGCGTCATCATGGCGTGATAGGAGCGCACCAGCCCCATCAACACCATCAGCACGCCCCATACCACCATCATGCCAATCAATACTTTGACCGGATTAAGCCGATCGCCGATGCCGCTGAGCAGCATCGAGGAGATGCCGTAGGAGAACAGAAACGCGCTCATCAGCAACCCCAGCCGCGCCGGGTCAAAACCGATGCCCAGCGCCTGCTGAAACTCGGCGTCGGAAAACAGCGCCGCGATGCTGATTTTGTCGAAAAACGCCAGCAGCACGCAGGCGAACAGCGCGATCGGCACCGACCAGCGCACCCGCTGCTGCGGATTTTCGGCAACGGTTTCCCCCGCCCGTCCAGCGCGGGCGTCAATGTCTTGCGTAGTCATAAAACGCTCCCGAGGTTCGGGCGTTATTTCAACGCCATCAAAGAAAACTCCGCATCCGCCAGCTGCTGCGGATCCAGCACCCGGCCGCTCGCCAGCCAACGCTTGCCGAGCTTGATGGTGCGCGCGTCGTTGAACGCCACCATCTGCACCAGTTGCCGATCGGCGTTCAGCGTGAAGAACACCTGCGACTGCGGCGTGCGGCGCACCACATGGTGCACGCCGCCGCTCGGCACGCCGAGGATCTGGATATTGACGTCGTATTGATCCGACCACAGCCAGGCCACGTCGTCATACGGAGCGGCGAAGGCGTCGAGCATTGCGCAGGCGGTGCTGATGGCCTGATTTTGCGCGTAGGCCCAGGACTGCAGGCACAGGCCGAGCGTCGGGTGGCGCGCCACATCGCCCGCGGCGAAGATCGCCGGATGGCTGGTGCGCCCCTGGCCGTCGACCACGATGCCGGACTCGATAGCCAGCCCGGCGCTGCGCGCCAGTTCGAGATTCAGCTCGACGCCGATCCCCACCACCACCAGATCGAAGGCCTGCGGATCGCTGACTTCGCTGCCGATCCAGGCGGCGCCGTCGCGATCTTCCAGCGAGATCTCGCCGCAGCCGCACAACACCGTCACGCCCTGCCGGCGATGCAGTTCGAGCAACGCCTGTGAGACATCGGCGCCGACGCTGCGCATGCACAGCGCAGGCTGGCGCTCAAACACCGTCACCTCAACGCCGAGACGGCGCGCAGAAGCGGCGATCTCCAGCCCGATCCAACCGCCGCCGACGATCGCCAGGCGACGACAACTCTGCAGGCCCTGCCGCAACCGGGCCGCATCATCCCAGGAACGCAGCGTCATCACGCGCGGGTGCTGCACCCAGGCGGCGCCCGGCAAACGCGGCCGCCCGCCGGTGGCGATCAGCAACTGCTCGAACTGCAGCCGTCGCCCGTCGCTGAGCGTGACGATTTGCTGTTCGGCGTCGATAGACTCGGCGCGCAGCGGGCGACGCCAGTCGATGTTCAGCTCCGCCACCGCCTGTTCGCTGAACAGCCGGCTCAGGGGAGCCGCGGCATCCAGCAGCGCCGCTTTCGACAGCGGCGGCCGCTCGTAAAAATCGTAGGGTTCGTCGCTTATCACCGTCAGCCGGCCGCTGTAACCCCGGTCACGCAGCGTCTTGGCCGCCCAACCGCCGGCCTGGCCGCCGCCGACGATGACAATGCCCGCCTGTTCCGGCCGGTTCATAACGCTTGCGCCTTTTTATGCTGGCGGCGCGTATCGTGATCGATGCCGCCTTCTACCGCCCATTCGGTGAAGGAGACCAGCGAATGTTCCAGCTCGCGCGGCTGCCAGTTTTCCGTCAGATAATCGTCGTTGGTGTAGTACTCGAACGCGCCGCCGGTCGGGCTGTTGACGTACCAGAAATACGCCGAGGAAATCGGGTGGCGGCCAGGGCCGATGAAGGTGCTCCACTGCTCTTTGTTCATGGCGATGCCGCCGCCGATCACTTCATGGATATCGCGCACGGTGAACGCCACATGGTTCAGGCCGCGTGGGCGGTTGGGCAGCTTCAGCAGGAACAGATTATGGTGACCGCCGCGCGCCTGGGTGCGCAGGAAGACGGCGCGATCGATATAGCGATCGGAAACCTGGAAATCCAACAGCTCGCGGTAGAAACGCTCGGTCGCCGCCAGATCGTCAACGAAGAACACCACGTGGCCGATGTTGATCGGCTGCGCCTGCGAGTAGACCGGGCTGGGTTGATCGATGCGGCGCACGTCGCCCCATTGGTTGATCGGCGTGACCGGCACTTCGACCGCCTGCTGGCGGCTGACGACGAAGCGCAGCGTCATGCCGTTGGGATCGCGGCATTCCAGCTCTTCCCCCACCTGACGAAAGCCGGGCATCAACGCCAAACGCGGCTGCAGACGCGCCAGATCCGCGGGCGATGCCACGCCCCAGGTCATGCGGCGCAGGGTGGAACCGCCTTCAAACGCCGCAGGCAGCGCCGCGCTTTGCAACGGGTGCAGAACGACCCGCGCCCCGCTCAGGGTAGTGAATTCGCGCTGCGGTTCGCCCCAATGTTGCGTGGCGGGCTGCAGGCCAAAGTCATGCATGAATTTTTCGCAGGTTGGCAGATCTTCGACGCCAAACTCCAGTTTTTCGATTCCGATTACGCTCATTGCTCAGCCTCACGTTCTCGCTGTATACGGTTTTCAGGCATGACTGAACCCCGGCCCCTGTTTGCTGTGGGCCTTATCCCTGCCTGAGTGAAAGAGTCGGTCCTGTCGGTTAGCCGACGTTGGCCTGCGGCGGCGCGCCGAGGAAGCCGGAAATTTTCTCCGCCGCATCTCGCACTTCCATGCGCAGCCGCTCGCGATCCGCTTTCGGGATCTCATCGGACGGCACCATGATGCTGACCACCGCCTCGACCCGCTGCTCACGGTTGAAGATCGGGTAGACGATCGAGGAGATGCCGTGGCGGAAGAATGATTCGCCGATCACATAGCCGCGCGCCTTGTCTTGCTGCACCATCTGCCACAGCGTTTCGCGATCCGCCGGGGTGCCCGGCGCGTTGCCCGGCAGCTGCTCGTCCGGATAGAGTTGTTCGAACTCGCTGCGGGTGGCGCTGGTCAACAACATGCGGCCGAGCGAGGTTTGGTGCACCGGCAAACGGGTGCCGACGCTGACCTGATTGATCTGAGAACCGGCGGCGCTGACGCGGGCGATATAGATCACGTCGCGCCCGTCGCGGATCGCCAGATGGCTGCTGCACTGGCTGCGATCGCGCAGCTGTTCGATCACCGGCTGGCCGGCCTGCGCGACGTCCAGCGACGCGATGTATTCAAAGCCGAGACGCAGCACCTTGATGCCCAGCGCGAAGGTATTGGTGCGCGGATTGCGCTCCAGAAAGCCCAGGTGCTCGAGCGTCTGCACCACGCGGTAGGCGGTGGCCTTCGGCATATCGACCAGGCGATGCAACTCGGCAAAGGTCATTTCCTTATGCTGCTCGCCAAACGCCAGCAGCAACTGCAATCCGCGATCCAGTCCCGGGATCAGATACTTACATGCTTGCTCGTCCGCCATCTCTCGCTCCTGCGCTGTGCGCCTGCCCTGCGGGCCGTCAGTTGAATACGAAGCCGCCGTTGACCGGCAGCAGTTGGCCGGTGACGAAATCCGCCAACGGCGACAGCAGATAAAGCACCGTGCCGTTCACATCGTCCGGATGCTGCGCCCCGGCCAGCGCGCGCCCCTGTTCATACAGCTGATGGCGCTCGGCGGGCACATACTCGGTGGCTTCCACCCGCGTCAGGCCCGGCGCAATAGCGTTGACGCAGATGCCCTGCGGGCCCAGCTCGCGCGCCATCGATCTCGTCATCGCGATCACCGCGCCTTTGCTGGCGACATAGGCCATCAGGCGCGGCGCGCCCCACAGCGCGGTGTCCGACGCCACGTTGACGATCTTGGCGTGCGGGTTGCGCGCCAGCAGCGGCACTGCCGCCTGGCTCACCAACCAGGTGCCGCGCACGTTGACCTGCATTACCCGATCCCACAGATCGATGTCGTATTCCATCATGGTTTTACCGCCGACGCCGGTCGCCAGCGCCGCGTTGTTCACCAGCCCGTCGATCCCGCCGCCTGTGGCGATCTTCTCGAACGCCGAACGGATCGAATCCGGTGAGGCCAGATCGATGATTTGCGTTTCCACCTGAGCGCCCTGCTCACGCAGCGCGGCGCCGCTCACCGTCAGCTCATCCGCCAAAATGTCGCACATCACCACCTGCGCGCCGGCAGCGGCAATGGCGGCGGCGAAGCTGTAGCCCAGACCGCGCGCCGCGCCGGTGACCACGATGCGCTTGCCGTTCAGCAGGCCGTTCACTGCGCCGCCTCCCGCTCGCGCAGCGTCGCCAGCTGTTTCTGCGCCTCTTTCTGCATCAGGCGGCGCAGGCGCGACAGACCGACGTCGTGCTGGTACAGGTATTCGCGGCCACGGGCGTTAGGCGCCATGTTTTCAAGCACGATGCGATCCTGCTCGAGGACGTCCCAATGCAATGATTCCAGGCGATTGCGATACATGAAGCGCCACATGTCGCGCTGCCAGTCTTGGACCTTACGGATGCGCCAGAAGAATACCCGGCAGTGATCCTTGTCTTCCGGCACCACCATGCCGATGATCCAGAAGTGGCCGCCCGGCCCGAAACGTTTCTTGTACGGGATCGACAGACGCATCCAATACGCGCCGCTGTTGCCGAACTCCACCCAGTCGAAATTGACGCCGATCTGGCCGTTTTTCTTGAAGATAAACCCGCTGTCGGTCGGCTCCAGCCCCATGTCCGCCTTGCGATCCCCTTCCGCCATCGAGTGCGAGGAAGAGTGCAGGTAGGTGCCGTGCATCGGATCCATCACGTTTTCCAGGGCGTATTGGTAGTTGCAGTTCCAACTGGCGGTACACAAGAAGTGGCTGTACGACGCTTCGTCCGCCAGCTCTTGCGGGAAAGTCAGCTCCGCCGGCGCTTCATCCGCCGTCACGCCAAAATAGAGGAACACCGCGCCGTAGGCTTCTTTGGCCGGGTAAGCGCGCAGGCATTTTTGCCCCACCAGCGGGCAGCGATCCACCGCCGGCACGTCTTTCACCGTCCCGTCGCCGCCGACTTCCACCCCGTGATACCAGCAGGCGATGCGATCGCCGAGGTTCCACCCCATGGAAAGCCGCGCGCCGCGGTGCGGGCAGCGATCTTCCAACGCGTGGATCTGGCCTTCACCGTCGCGCCACACCACGATTTGTTGCTCAAGGCGGGTGATGCCGACCGGATTGTTACCCACTTCCCAACTGGCCAGCACCGGATACCACATGCCGCGCAGCCCCTGGTCAAGATAGTCCTGCAAGCTCTGTTCGGAGGATGTTGTGTTTGCTGTCATTGTCTTCTCCCGGGTGTCGATCAGAAACCGTTAACGTGAAGGAATTCGCGGAACGTCGCCTCATTCCACGGCTGGCCGCTGCGATCGAACAGGCGGCGCTGATTCAACGCGCTGACGATCTGTTCCAGCTCTTCCGCGCCCTGATCGAAAATCGTTTCCAGCGCCGCCACCAACGCGGTTTCGAAACCGTCCGGCACCCGGGCGCGGTTTTGCCACACAACGTTGCGGAACTGGCCCGGCTGATGGATTTGACCGTTGCCGCCTTCGCGGGCCGGCGTCACCTGTTGGGTGTCCGGCAGCCAGGGATTGAAATCGGTGATGTGCTGCATGATTACTCCTCCGCGATAAAGGTGATCTGGATTTGGTTGTCGACCACCCGGGTGGGATAGGTTTGCAGATCGCGGCCGCCCGGCTCGCGCAGGCACTGGCCGGTACGCACGTCAAACAGCGCTTCGTGCAGTGGGCACTCAACCTTGCCGTCGTCAACAAACCCCTGGCTGAGCAAGGCGTAAGCATGCGGACAGACGTCTTCCAGCGCATAGTAGTTACCGTCGAGCAGGTAAACCCCGATCTCTTTGCCTTCCACTTTGCCGGAGAAAGGAAAATCTTCTTTCACCTGAGACACTTCGCACACATTCTTCCAGCTCATTGCTTTTATCCTCTATCTGATTGTTTCATATATGAAACTCAGTTTCTTATTTAATACAGTCACTATAAGTCTGGCGAAACTTTCGTCAAGCGAGCGGCGCGGCAAATGTTAATGAAAGGTTGTTTAAAAATGACAAATGCGGGAAGGATCACGAAATAATGCACCGATATGAAAAACCTATGTCAGTTGTGCGCTCTTCAGTTAATTTATGGCAAAAATTGCGTTGATCCTGGCGGCGCATTGCGCGTAAAAGAGTTCTCTCGCTGTCTTTTAAATCCAGTTTTATAACAATAAATTTACATAAATCGGCCTCATCCCAGCGTTTGCACGTAATGGCATCCGCAGGTGAGTTTACTGCTGCCTGAATTCGTCAACCGCTCGCACTGAGGAACGCGCCGTGCAACAACGTCAACGCTGGTTTGGGGTGATCGCCCTGCTGTTTCTGATCGTTATCGCCTATGCGGATCGGGTTAATATCGCCGTGATGTTGGTCAATCCCGACTTCCTGCAACACTTTCAACTCGGCGGTGACCGCGCCCATCAGGGCACGCTGATGACGGTGTTTTTACTCGGTTACGGCCTGTCCGCCATGTTGCTGACGCCGTTTCTGGAAACGCTGATGGGTTACCGCCGCGCGCTGACGCTGAGCGTCGTGCTGTGGGCGCTGCTCACCGCCGCGTCGCCGCTGGCGGGATCGCTGCTGTTGCTGTGCGCGGTGCGCGCGCTGCTTGGCGTCAGCGAAGGACCGCTGTTCTCGCTCAAGACCATGTACATCAGCGATCATTTCGCCGCCGACGAACGCGGCAAACCCAACGCGGTCAGCGCGCTGGGCGTCTCGTTGGGGCTGGTGATCGGCTTTCCGCTGGTGAGTTTTCTGATGGCGCACTTCGGGTGGGCGATGTCGTTTCACCTGCTGGCGCTGCTCAACCTGCTGTTGGGCCTGGCGCTGGTGCGGCTGTTCGTTCATCCGCTCGCCTTACCCTCATCTTCACGCCCCGCCGATCCTCAGCCGGTGTTGAGCCGCGTCTGGCACACCTTCACGCTGGCCTGGCGCACGCCGATGCTCGGTTGGATCCTGCTGATCGAGATCGCCACGCTCAGCTATCTGTGGGGGTCCAGCGCCTGGCTGCCGGCCTACCTGACCGATGAAAAAGGATTCTCCATCAAGCAGATGGGGTGGATGGCCGCACTGCCTTTCATCGTCAGCATCGCCTCAAAATACCTCGGCGGCGTGCTGCTCGATCGTATCCGCCCCTATCAGGCGCCGCTGATCTTCGTCTTTGGCGGCGCGGCGACCGCGCTGTGCATCTATGGCGTAATGAACAGCCATCAGCTTGGCTGGATCGCGTTCTTCCTGCTGGCGGCCAACGCCTGTTGGGGCGCGCAGGGCGCGGCGATCCCCACGCTGCTGCAGCATTATGCGCGGCCGGAGGCGGTCGGCAGCGCCTATGGGCTGATCAACGGCATCGGCAATCTGTTCTCGGCGTTTGTGCCGATGGCGATGGGCATGGTAATGGCCAGCCAGGGCAAGGTGTCCTCGGGCTTTGCGGTGCTGATTGCCTCACAGCTGCTGACGCTGCTGGCGGGCGGCGCGCTGTTTGGCCGCATGTTGCTGGCGCGCCAGGTGAAGCGGGCATAGCCTGTTCCCGCACCGTTGCGGCAGAGAAAGCCAATGGCCTTGAGAGGGTGCTCATGGATCTGGACGCCAACAACCAGCAGACGGGGGACATCCCCCGTCGCCGGGTTGCCTTACCGTTCGGATTCGTAAGCCAAAATGGCCGCAACCTCCGTAGTGCCCGATCGGATACGCAGCTCACACAGCGTGCTGCGGGTTATCCATGCCAGTGATATTACCGTGGCACAAATAACCACCAGTTTTAACAGGCTCCGTTTGTTCGGCATCATGCCTTCTTCTCCTTGCCTCGCGGCGGGTAAGAGGCTAACTTAACGTTGTCTGGCGTTAGAGTTGGCCTCGGGTTGATGAATATCGACTCGGGGCTTTTCTCTTTGTATCTTTCACGCAGGCTCTAGATACAAAGATCCTGAGCACCCGCGCGCAGTATATTCATCCTCCCCGTTATCCCGGTTCCTTTTTACTGACTCCGTTTCATTTCTGCGCAAAATTGCGCAAAGGCGTTGCAACAGACTGAAAATCGCCGCACGGATGGCGACAAATGAAATAAAAAAAAGCGGCCCCCATACGATGGGAGCCGCTTTTTCAGCGAGGCGTGGCCTGGCGTCAGGCGTGTTTCTTGGCCGCCTGCAGGTACAGCATCTCCAGACCCAACGTCGCCGCGGCCAGCGCGGTGATCTCGGACTGGTCATAGGCCGGCGCCACTTCCACTACGTCCATGCCGACGATGTTCAGCGACTGCATGCCGCGCACCAGTTTCAGCGCGCGATCGGAAGTCAGACCGCCGATCACCGGCGTGCCGGTGCCCGGTGCGAACGCCGGATCCAGGCAGTCGATGTCGAAGGTCAGGTACACCGGCATATCGCCGACGATGCCTTTGATCTGGGTCAGCAGGTCGTCCACGCTGCGATCGTTCACCTGCGCGGCGTCCAGTACGGTAAAGCCATTGTCGTGATCGAACTCGGTGCGAATGCCGATCTGCACCGAGTGATGCGGGTCGATCAGGCCTTCGTTCGGCGCATGATAGAACATGGTGCCGTGGTCGAACTTGCTGCCGTTGGCGTAGGTATCGGTATGGGCGTCAAAGTGCACCAGCGCCAGCTTGCCGAAATGCTTGGCGTGCGCACGCAGCAGCGGCAGGGTGACAAAGTGGTCGCCACCGAACGAGAGCATGCGCTTACCGGCCTTCAGCAGTTTCTCCGCGTGCGCCTGCAGCTTGTCGCTCATGTCCTGCGCATCGCCGAAGTTGAACACGATGTCGCCGCAGTCAACCACGTTCAGGCGATCGCGCAGATCGAAGCTCCACGGCCAACGGTTGCCTTCCCAGGCCAGGTTGGTGGACACCTGGCGGATGGCCGCCGGGCCATGACGGCCGCCGGCGCGACCGGAGGTCGCCATGTCAAACGGAATGCCGGTGATGACCCACTCTGCATCGCTGTCGTAAGGCATGAAGTTCAGCGGAAAGCGCAGGAAACCAAAGGCGTTGGACACTAATGAATTATCGGACTGATGGCCTAAGGTGCTCATAGTAAACCCTCGTAGTTCAACAAGTTGCCGGGCACAGACGCCGGGCCGTGACAAAAAAAAATCCCTCCCGCGTCGTTAGCCCGACGAGAAAGGGATTTGTTCGATGTTTGTTTCGGTGCTACCGATACGGCAGATTATGGCCGCATTTTGTTCATGCTTCAAGGGGGCCGATATCGCCCCCCTGAAGAAGGCGGTTACTCGTCTTCCAGATACGTGTAGCCGTACAGGCCAGCTTCAAACTCTTCCAGGAACTGCGCCTGCAGCTCGCTGTCCAGATCGGTTTCTTTGACCTGATCGCGGAACTTGGACAGCAGCGCGCTCGGATCGAGCTGCACGTACTCCAGCATATCCGCCACGGTATCGCCCTCGTCGGACAGCTCGGTCTCGACGCTGCCGTCCGGGAACACGTACACATCAACCGAGGCGGTGTCGCCGAACAGGTTGTGCATGTTGCCGAGGATCTCCTGGTACGCACCGACCATGAAGAAGCCCAACGCCGGCGGGTTCTCCGGATCGTATGGCGGCATCGGCATGGTGGTCGCCACGCCGTCGCCGTCGACGTAATGGTCGATGGTGCCGTCGGAATCGCAGGTGATGTCGAGCAGCACCGCACGGCCTTCCGGCGGCTTATCCAACCCTTCCAGCGGCAGCACCGGGAACAGCTGATCGATTCCCCAGGCATCCGGCATCGACTGGAACAGCGAGAAGTTGACGTAGAACTTGTCCGCCATGCGCTCTTGCAGTTCGTCGATGATAGGACGGTGCGCGCGGTTGCTCGGATCGAGCTGCTGCTGGATCTTGTTGCAGATGTTCAGATACAGCTGCTCGGCCCAGGCGCGCTTGGTCAGGTCCAGCATGCCGTGCGCGTATTGGGTATGCACGTCGTGCAGATCCATCTGGCTGTCGTGCAGCCATTCGCGCAGCGAGCGGCGGTTTTCCGGCTCGTTCATTTCCAGCCAGGTTTCCCACATGCTTTCCAGCGCGCGCGGCGCGTCGGCTTCCGGCGGCTGCGGTTCGCTGAACTCGTTGCGCTCTACGCCGATCACGTTGGAGACCAGCACCGTGTGGTGCGCGGTCACGGCGCGACCGGACTCGGTGATCACCGTCGGGTGCGGCAGGCCGTGTTCGTTACAGGCGTCGCCGATGCCCCAAATCACGTTGTTGGCGTATTCGTTCAGGCCGTAGTTGACCGAGCAATCGGACTGCGAACGGGTGCCTTCGTAGTCGACGCCCAAGCCGCCGCCCACGTCGAAGCACTGAATGTTGACGCCCAGCTTGTGCAGCTCAACGTAGAATCGCGCCGATTCGCGCACGCCGGTGGCGATGTCGCGAATATTGGCCAGCTGCGAGCCCAAATGGAAGTGCAGCAGCTGCAGGCTGTCGAGGCGGCCCGCTTCACGCAGGGTTTCCACCAGCTTCAGCACCTGCACCGCCGCCAGACCGAACTTGGATTTTTCGCCGCCGCTCGACTGCCATTTGCCGGAGCCTTGCGATGCCAGACGCGCACGCACGCCCAGGCGCGGTATGACGTTCAGCCGTTCGGCTTCTTCCAGCACCAGATTGATCTCGGACATCTTCTCGATCACCAGGTACACCTTGTGCCCCAGCTTTTCCCCGATCAGCGCCAGACGAATATATTCACGATCTTTATAACCATTACAGACGATCACCGAGCGGGTCATGCCGGCATGCGCCAGCACCGCCATCAGTTCGGCCTTGGAGCCGGCTTCCAGCCCCAGCGGTTCGCCGGAGTTCACCAGCGATTCAATCACGCGGCGATGTTGGTTCACCTTGATCGGATACACCAGGAAATAGCCGCCCTGGTAACCGAAGGACTCACGCGCGCGTTTGAACGCGGCGTTGATAGAGCGCAGGCGATGCTGAAGGATCTGCGGGAAGCAGAACAGCGCCGGCAGACGTTGGCCGTCTTTCTGGCGCGTTTTCACCAATTCTGCCAGATCGACGCGCGCCTGCGGGACATCCGGATCCGGGCACACGCTGATATGGCCCAGCTCGTTGACGTCATAGTAATTGTTGCCCCAGTAGGCGACGTTATAAGTACGCAGCATCTTGCTGGCATTACGATCATTCATGGCAACCTCCTGCATGGAGCGCAAAGATAAAGACTCGCCCGCAACCGGCGGACGGTGAATCAACAGATCATCAGACATGGTTCGCCTCACATTCCGTACTGACGAAACCGTCAGCCACTATCGCAGCTACAACCCGCGAGAACAACCCAGCAAGCCGCGCCGGCGGCAGCGAAGAGAACTGCCGTTCGCGGTCAGCGATCGGTTTATCACTCATATAATTGTAAGACACCCTGTTCAAACCTCGTGAATCGGGCCAAGAAACATCCCACAGGAAGGCTGCAGGCTACCCTTGTTCAGTTCTTCAGACGACCGTTAGCCGGCCCGAGAATCCTGAGTAGCGGCCAAGTGTTTATCGCACCTGGTAAGTGACAGAGAGACAAGACGGGAAATAGCAGAAGAATGTGCGCCAGAACGGCACTGCTGTTGAGAACCAACAACCGGTAGACAACGGATCATTAATCCAACCACCTCCACGCGCGCCGTTCGGAGTGAACGACCCAGCCTCTAAAATAGTGTAAGAACGTGACCGTTCGATGAAGCGGCGGCGCCACGGCGAACGCCCGCGACGGATAATAGCGCAATGCCGGCGAATGCAAAGCGGAAGTTTATCGTACCTTCCCCCACGCCAGACCGCCGTACTGTGCAGCAAATGAACCGCGCGCGCAGTTTATACCGGTAAGCAGGTGAAAAAGCAAAATGAAAATTCGCCGAAAACTGTTTCAAGCGATGAAAATGGCGCCAACCCGTTTGCGCAAAAGAGCGAAAGCGCAAAAAATTACTGGCAATCTGGCTAAACCCTGACCTAAAATAGACGTCCAGATGTTAATCCATCTATACTGGTTAACTGATAAACTGCTTAACGGCTTTGCCTGAGGGGCGTTGCAGGATGCATCTCGCGCCATCAGCGGAAGACCCTTCGCTTCGATGCCGGATCTCCAGCGCTGTGCAGTAATTTCTAACCCGTCTTATGCAAGGTAAAGAACACAATGGCTAAACACCTCTTCACGTCCGAATCCGTCTCCGAAGGACATCCAGATAAAATCGCCGACCAGATCTCCGATGCCGTCCTCGACGCCATCCTGGAACAAGATCCGAAAGCGCGCGTCGCCTGCGAAACTTACGTGAAAACCGGTATGGTGCTGGTCGGCGGTGAAATCACCACCAGCGCCTGGGTCGATATCGAAGAGATCACCCGCAAGACCGTGCGCGAGATCGGCTACGTTCATTCGGACATGGGCTTTGACGCCAACTCCTGCGCAGTGTTGAGCGCCATCGGCAAGCAATCCCCGGATATCAATCAGGGCGTTGACCGTACCGATCCTCTCGAGCAGGGCGCCGGCGATCAGGGCTTGATGTTTGGCTACGCCACCAATGAAACCGACGTGCTGATGCCTGCGCCTGTCACCTACGCGCACCGTCTGGTGCAGCGCCAATCCGAAGTGCGTAAGAACGGCACCCTGCCGTGGCTGCGCCCGGACGCGAAGAGCCAGGTGACCTTCCAATACGACGACGGCAAAATCGTCGGCATCGACGCCGTCGTTCTGTCCACCCAGCACTCAGAAGACATTTCGCTGAAAGATCTGCAAGAAGCGGTGATGGAAGAGATCATCAAGCCGGTACTGCCGGCGGAATGGCTGACGGCGGGCACCAAATACCACATCAACCCGACCGGCCGTTTCGTTATCGGCGGCCCGATGGGCGACTGCGGCCTCACCGGCCGTAAGATCATCGTCGACACCTACGGCGGCATGGCTCGCCACGGCGGCGGCGCCTTCTCCGGTAAGGATCCATCCAAGGTTGACCGTTCCGCGGCATACGCGGCGCGCTACGTAGCGAAAAACATCGTCGCCGCCGGCCTGGCCGATCGCTGCGAGATCCAGGTGTCTTACGCTATCGGCGTAGCGGAACCGACCTCCATCATGGTGGAAACCTTCGGTACCGAGAAAGTGCCAACCGAACAACTGACGCTGCTGGTGCGCGAATTCTTCGATCTGCGCCCATACGGCCTGATCCAGATGATGGATCTGCTGCAGCCGATCTACCGCGAAACCGCCGCCTACGGCCACTTCGGCCGCGAACACTTCCCATGGGAAGCGACCGACAAAGCTGCGCAGCTGCGCGATGCCGCCGGCCTGAAATAAGCCCCGACATCAACATGAAAAACGGCGAGCCAAGGCTCGCCGTTTTTTTTGAACGGATGGGTGCTCATGGATCAACGCATCGACTGCCGGCCGGCGGAGGCAAGGCCCCCGCCGCCGGGTTGCCTTACCGTTCGGATTCGTAAGCCAAAATGGCCGCAACCTCCGTAGTGCCCGATCGGATACGCAGCTCACACAGCGTGCTGCGGGTTATCCATGCCAGTGATATTACCGTGGCACAAATAACCACCAATTTTAACAGGCTCCGTTTGTTCGGCATCATGCCTTCTTCTCCTTGCCTCGCGGCGGGTAAGAGGCTAACTTAACGTTGTGATGCGTTAGAGTAGGCCTCGGGTTGATGGATATCGACTCGGGGCTTTTCTCTTTGTATCTTTCACGCAGGCTCCAGAGACAAAGATCCAGAGCACCCGCACGCAGTATATTCACCTCCCCCTCTCTTCCCGCGTTCCTTTTCACGTTAAATGTCTTTCTTGCGCAGCGACACGCAACGCCTTGCAAGGCGTTGAAAAAAGGCCCAGCAACGCTGGGCCCTTGATGGAGGAGAAGGCAAAGTAGGGGTGAAGCTTACGACGTCTGCTTACGCAACAGATAAACGAAGTACGGCGCGCCGATAAAGGTCGCCAGTAACCCCGCGGGGATCTGATACGGAAACAGCAGCATCCGCCCGCACCAGTCGGCAAATACCATCAGCAAACCGCCCAACAGCGCGGCGATCACCATCTGCGGCAGCGCGCGGCGGAAGCCCAACATGCGCGCCATGTGCGGCGCCATCAGCCCGACAAAGCTCAGCGGCCCCACGGTCAGGGTCGCCATGGCGGTCAGCGTGGCGGCCAACAACAGGATGGTCAATCGCGCAGGCGTCAACGCAATCCCCACCGAACGGGCGGTGGCCCCGCCGAGCGGCAGAATGGTCAGCCAGCGGCGGCACAGCGGCGCCAATATCATCAATCCGGCGGCGATCAGCGCGGTGCGCAGCGCCTGCGCCGGTTCCACCGAATAGGTTGAACCGGAAAGCCAGGTCAGCAAGCCCCCCATACGCGGATCGCCGCTGGCCAGCAGCAGGAAGATGACGGTGGTAAAGGCGGTGCTGAGCGCGATGCCGGCGAGCAACATGCGTTCGGTCGAGAAACCGCCGCGGCCAGCGGCAATCATGATGATCAGCAGCGTAACGGCCGCCCCCAGACTGCCGGCGGGCAACAGCCAAACGAAGGCGTCGCCCGGCACCATAAACAGCATCATCACGACGCCAAAAGCGGCGCCGGAGCTGATGCCCAGCACTTCCGGGCTGGCCATCGGGTTGCCGGTCAGCTTCTGGATCAGCGTGCCGGCGACCGCCAACATCATGCCCGCCGCCAACGCCGACAGCACCCGCGGCCAGCGCCACGGCAGCAAGGCGTCCAGCTCCGCGCCCAGGCTCCAGTGCCAGCCGCCGGCGTTTTTGCCCAGCATCAGCGCCAACGTCAGGCCGATCAACAGCACGGCACCGGCCAGCGCTGCCCAGCCAGGCAGATTCCCGCGCTCGGCAGGCACCTTGTCGCCAAGGTTCATCGGTGGCGGCGTGGCGGCGCTGCGCAAACGCGGCAGCAGCCACAGCAGCAGCGGCGCGCCGAACAGCGCAGTGGCCGCCCCGGTCGGGATCTCACGCCACACCTGCGCCACCCCAATCATCACCTGATCGGTCAGCCACAGCAGCAACGCCCCCAGCAACGGCGCCAACATCATGCGATGCGCCAGGCGGCGAGCGCCCAGCATCTTCGCCATCAGCGGCGCAAACAGGCCGATAAAGCCGATAACGCCCACCGCGCTCACCAACATGGCGCTGAAGATGATGGCCAGCCCCAGGGCGCAGAAGCGCGCCATCGACAGCCCCAACCCCAGGTTGCGCGCCACGCCGTCGTCCAGCCCCAGCAGCGTCAGCGGGCGCAGCAATAGCGCCGCCAGCGCACCGGCCACCAGCAAACGCGGCAGGATAAACTGCACCGCGCTCCAGTCCTGTTGGTTCAACGCGCCGGTGCCCCACAGGAACATGCCCTGCAGCTGATCGTAATTAAACAGCGCCAACAGGCTGTTGACTGCGCCGCAGTAAAGCCCCAGCACCAACCCGGCCAGAATCAGCGTTACCGGCGACATCCGCTTGCCCCAGGCGACGCCGAACACCAGCCCGCCCACCGCGATCGCCCCCACCATAGCGGCCAGCTGACGAGTGAACTCGCCCCCCGGCAGCACCCACAGCGTGGCGATGGTCAGGCCGAGCTGCGCGCCGGCGGCCACGCCGAGCGTCGACGGTTCCGCCAACGGATTGCGCAACACCTGCTGGAACAATACGCCGACCAATCCCAGACCGGCCCCGGCCAACAGCGACACCGTCAACCGCGGCAGCAGGCTGTAATGGAACAGCATTTGCCGCACGTCGTCGATGTCCGGCGCGCTCAGCGCCCGCGCCCATTGCGCCGGCGGCAGTTGCTGCGTCAGGTTGTATATCGTCAAACCGCCTGCCGCCGCCAGCAACAGCAGGATCAGCGTCAGCGGCAATTTCCGAATGCCCGCATTCATGCCGCACTCTCCTGAGCCTGCGCCAACAGGCGGCAAAACCGCATCGTCGACAGCGTGGCACCGTAGAACCACACCGCCGGCACCTGCCGCAGCTGGTTTTGCCGCACAAAAGGCAATGACTGCCACAGCGGCGTCGCGCTGACCTTGTCCATCATCGCCTGATTACCGTGATCGAGATAAATGACCCGGGCGTTACGCACCGTGGCCAACCGTTCAATCCCCACCACCGCCGTGCCCCAAAAGTCGGTTTGCTGCTGCCAGGCATTGCGGATGCCGAGTTGATCCATCGCTTCCTGGAACAGGCTTTTTTGGCCGATGATCAACGCATGGCGGGTGTCTATCAGGGAAAACAGCAGCAACGGTTGCCGGGTGTAGCTTTGCAGGCGCTGGCGCGCATCCTGCATAAAGCTGTCGAACTGCGCCAGGTGGTTTATCGCCCGGCTTTCTATGCCTAATCGTTGCCCCAGCGCCAGCAGCGACTGGCGGGCGACGGTCAGCGGTTTGCCGCTGCCGTCGTTGAAGCCGAAGCTCATGGTTGGCGCGATGGGTTGGATTTTTCGCGGCGTCGGGCCATAGCCTTGCGACAGCAACACCAGCGAAGGCTGGAGCTGCTGCAGCAGTTCGAGATTCGGTTCGGTGCGCTGCCCGACGTCGACGACCGTCGTCGGCAGCTTCGGCTCCGCCACCCACAGGTTGTAGTTATGGACATCGGCCACCGCCAGCGGTGTCACGCCCAATGCCAACAGCAGCTCGATCGGCAGCCATTCCAGCGCCGCAATGCGCGCGATATCCGGCGGCGCATCCGCCGCTCGCCCGGGCAACGATCCCAACAGGGGCGACAGCGCCAGCGCCATCAACAGGCGGCGGCGCAGCGGATCGTGAGAAGAAGTGAATGCAGAGGACATCAGTAGACAAAACTCACCGGCGCGCCGCCGCTCGGGTGCGGCAACGTGCCCATAGGAATACCGTAAATTTGCTCCAGCACCGGCCCCTGCATCAGTTCCAGCGGGCCGCCCTGGGCGATCATGTCACCACCGCGCAGCGCCACCAAATGGTCGCAGTAGCGCGCCGCCATATTGATGTCGTGCAGTACTGCGATCACCGTGAGATCGCGTTCGCGGCTCAGGCGCTGGATCAGCGCCAGCACCTCGACCTGGTGCGCGATGTCCAGCGCCGACGTCGGCTCGTCGAGCAACAGGCAGCGGCTGTCCTGCGCCACCATCATCGCCAGCCAGGCGCGTTGGCGCTCGCCGCCGGACAGGCTGTCCACCAGGCGGTGGGCGAACGGCTTCAGCCCCACCAGCGCGATGGCCTCTTCCACCTGTTGGCGATCGTTGGCGCCAAAACGCCCCAGCGCGCCATGCCACGGATAGCGGCCGACGGCCACCAGCTCGCGCACCGTCATGCCTTCCGCCGCCGGCAACTGCTGCGGCAGGTAGGCCACCTGGCGGGCGAAGGATTTGCTGTCCCACTGCGCCAACGGCTGCCGATTGAGCAAGACCTGACCGCCGCTGGGCGCATGGTGCCGCCCGAGCAGTTTCAACAGAGTGGATTTACCGGAACCGTTATGGCCGATCAGGCCGCAGACTTTGCCCTGAGGAAAACGGAGCGACAGCGGTTGCAACAGCACCCGGCCGGGAACGGCGAAGCTGGCGTTATCCAGCGCGAACGTCGCGCCGGGATTAAGAAGTTTGTCCTGCATAGATCCTGCTTTTTCCGAGGCGACGCGCCGCCGCCCCGGCTATCCGGTTAGAAACGGAAGGTTGCGGTGGCGACCACCTGGCGTTCTGCGCCCCAGTAGCAGGCGTAGTCGCGGTAGCAGCTCGATACGTAAGTCTTGTCGAACAGGTTGTTGATGTTGACGCCCACGGACGAGCCCGGCAGGCCAAAGCGCGCCAGATCGTATTTAATGGTGGCGTCCACCAGCGTGTAGTCCGGCACCTTGAAGGTGGTGTTATCGCTGTTGAAGCTCGAGCTGGAGCCAACGTAACGCACGCCGGAACCCAGCGTCAAACCGCTCACCGCCGTTTCGTGGAAGGTATAATCCGCCCACAGCGACGCCATGTGTTTCGGCACTTCGACGGTCGGTTTGCCCTGATAGGTGTTGTCCTTGGTGTACTTCGCATCGGTGTAGGTATAGGAGGCGATCAGGTTGACGTTGGCATTCAACGCCGCCTTGGCTTCCAGCTCCACGCCGCGCGAACGGATCTCGCCACTCTGCACGCTGAACTGCGCGTTATCCGGATCCGGTGTCAGGTTGTTGTTCTTGGTCAGCTGATACAGCGCGCCGGTCAGCACGATTGGGCGATCCTTCGGCACGTATTTCACGCCGGTTTCATACTGCTTGCCGATCGAAGGTTTGAACGTACTGCCCCCTTGCGTCGTGCCCAAATTCGGCTCAAACGACTCGCTGTAGCTGAAATACGGCGTCACGCCGTTGTCGAACAGATAGTTCAGGCCGCCGCGCCAGGTGAACTGCCGGTCGGTCTGCTGGCTCGTCGAACTCGCATCACGGTTGTAAGCGGAGGTCTTCGCCCAGTCATAGCGCCCACCCAGCGTCAACAGCCACTGATTCCACTCCCCTTGCTCCTGCACATACAGGCCGGTTTGCTCCTGACGGTTCAGATAATGGTAGGGGAAGTTGATATTGACCGCGTCATTCCCGTATTGCGGATGGGTCATGCTCAACCCGTCCGCTGTACCAAATGCGGCATTGATATCGTTACGCATGCGCATGTAGTCCACGCCGAACAACAGCGTGTGGTCGATATCGCCGGTTTTCACCTTCGCCTGCGCCTGAGTATCCACCGAGAAATTGTTCAGGTGCTCTTTCGACTGAACATAGGCGCGGTTAATCGTCGTCGGCGTCGCAGCAGAAACGCCACTGCCATAAATACTCTTCATGTCGGTGTCCAACTGCAGATAGCGCAGGTTCTGGCGCACCGCCCAGGTATCGTTGAAGGCGTGTTCGAAGCTGTACCCGATCATCCGCTGTTTGCGGGAGGTATAGTTGCTGGCTTCGCCTTCGTTGAAATCGGTCGGCAGCTTACCGCCGTTCGGCAACGGGATCAGCGTGCCCTGCTTCGGCAACCAGCCGTAATAACCGGTATAGGGATCGTTTTGAATGTTGGCCAGCAGCGTGAAGTTGGTTTTGTCATCCGGGCGCCAGCTAAAGGACGGCGCGATCGCATAGCGCTTCTCTTTGCTCATGTTCTGCTGCGCATCGCTGTCTTTCGCCAGGCCGGTCAGGCGATAGGAATAGATGCCCTGATCGTCCAGCGCGTCGCTGAAATCGAAACCGGTTTGGAACAGGTTATCGGTGCCCATCTTGAACTGGATTTCGCGCAGCGGCTCGGTGGTTGGCCGCTTGCTGACCAGGGCGACCAAGCCGCCGGGGTTGCTTTTGCCGTACAGCACCGAGACCGGGCCGCGCAGCAGCTCGGCGCGCTCGAGGAAATAAGGATCGATGGACGCTTCGCTGTAGTTGTCGCCCAGCAGCCGCAGGCCATCCAGATACTGGGTGGTGTTGGTGGCCGGGAAGCCGCGGATCGCCACTGCGTCATAGGTCGTGGAGCTGCCGCGGCTGGCGAATACGCCCGGCGCATAGGCCAGCGCGCCTTTCACCGTATCCGGCTGGCGCATGTCCATCTCTTCACGCGTTACCACGGAAACGGACTGCGGGTTCTTCTCGATCGGCGTATCGGTTTTGGTGCCGGTGGCGCTGCGCTTGGCGACATAGGTGCCGACCGGCCCCCAGGCGCTTTCCTGCTGGGCGGTGTTGCTGCTGCCCACAACAGTAATCGTGTCTTCCTTGGCGGCCGGCTTGGCGTCGGCGGAAAAAGCCGGCATCGCCAGCGTACCCAACGCCGCAGCGACGGTGATCGCTAACGCGCTGACGGGGAGACGGCCCTGCTTGGCCGCGGATGATGAAAGACGCTTGGTCAGCATGATTTATTTCTCTGATGAATTATTAAATGACGAATGTAAACGATAATAATTATTATAAGCGTCGCATTTTATGCAGAAGCCAAATTAAACTGCAAGCCGAATTCATAGGGCAAATAGGTTAAGGATTAGGCGCTTAGCCTTGCGGTTAACAGGGAAATAAAACGAGCGGAAAAATAAAAAAGCCCGCAACCAAGGTTACGGGCTTAATAACAAAGCAAAAATTTTCGCCGGGGCCGACGCCCCGACAGCGATTACTGACCGAACATATCCTTGATCCAGCCGGCGACGCCATCGCCATCTTTTTGCTCACCCGCCGCCGGTTGCTGCTGTTGCTGCACCGCCGCCTGGCTGGCCTGACACAGTCCCTGCGGATTGTCGGTCCAGACCGGGATGGTGCGCCAGCTGCCGCCGCCGCAGATAAAGTTGCCGGCAGAGTCAATGCTCATCTGGTTAATGCCTTCCGGCGGCTGCAGCATCAGCGGCAGCGGCGTCTGGTTTTCCAGATAGCGGCGATACAGGGTCAACGCGCCGTTGGCGCCGGTCAGCTTGGCCGGGCCGTTGTTATCGCGCCCGACCCAGGCGATCGCCACTTCCTTGCCGTCGATGCCGGCGAACCAGCTGTCGCGCAGATCGTTGGTGGTACCGGTTTTCGCCGCCAGGTTGTAGTTCGGGAACTTCACCGACAGCGAGCGGGAGGTCCCGCGCGCCACGCCCTGCTGCATCGCGTACAGCGTCAGGTAAGCGGCCTGCGCCGGCACCATGCGCTCCGCCTGCGGGAAGCTCTGGTACAGCACCGTGCCGTCTTCGGCGATCACCGAACGCACCGCCGACAGCGGCGCACGGTTACCGCCGCTGGCGATGGTCTGGTATTCCTGCGCCACTTCCATCGGCGTCAGGCCGATCGCCCCCAGCAGCATCGAAGGCACCGGATTGATCTCCGCTTTCGGGATCCCCAGGCGTTGCAGCGTGGCGCTGATCTGATCCAGCCCGACCGACAGGCCGAGGTTCACCGTCGGCACGTTCAGCGAGTTGGCCAACGCATCCACCAGCATCACCTGACCGCGGAATTTGCGATCGTAGTTGTTCGGCTGCCAGACGGCGCCGTTCGGCTGTTTCAGCGACAGCGGCGCATCCGCCAGCCAGGTGTTGAGGCGGTATTTGTCCGGCTCGGACAGCGCGGTCAGGTACGTTGGCGGTTTGGCCAGCGAGCCGACCAGGCGTCGCGCCTGCATGGCGCGGTTGAAACCGGCGAACTGCGGGTTGGCGCCGCCGACCATGGCGCGTACTTCACCGCTGAAGCGATCGACGATCACCATCGCCGCTTCCAGATCCTGCAGGTGACGCGCAGCGCGCAGCGCCGGGATGCCGTCTTCGACCGCTTTTTCCGCCGCGTCTTGCGACACCGGATCCAGCGTGGTGAAGATCTTCACGCCGGACAGGTCATTCACCTTATCGCCCAGCTTGGTCTGCAGTTCCTGACGCACCATCTGCATAAACGCCGGCTGCGGCGTAATGACGCCGCCTTTCGGCTGCACGCCCAGCGGACGCGCGCTCAGCATGTCATACAGCTCGCCGTCGATCACGCCCTGGTTCTGCAGCAGTTTGAGCACCAAATTGCGGCGTTCCAGCGCCAGTTTCGGGTTACGCCACGGGTTATACAGCGACGCGCCCTTGACCATGCCGACCAGCAACGCCTGCTGATCGAGGCTCAGCTCATCCACCGGGCGGCCGAAGTAATACAGGCTGGCCAGCGGGAAGCCGCGGATCTGGTCGCTGCCGCTCTGGCCGAGGTATACCTCGTTCAGATACAGCTCCAGGATGCGGTCTTTGCTGTAACGGTAATCCACCAACAGCGCCATATAGGCTTCGTTGGCCTTACGCCACAGCGAACGTTCGTTGGTCAGGAACAGGTTCTTCACCAACTGCTGCGTCAGGGTGCTGCCGCCCTGCACCGCGCGGCCGGCGGTCAGGTTGGCCAGCACCGCGCGGCCGATGGAGTACGGGCTGATGCCGTCATGCTCATAGAAGTGGCGGTCTTCCGTGGCGATCAACGTATCCACCAACAGATCCGGGAAACCGGAGCGCGGCACGAACAGCCGCTGTTCGCCGTTCGGCGACTGCAGCATGGTGATAAGACGCGGATCGAGGCGGAAGAAGCCGAAGCTGCGGCCGCTGTCCAGGTTTTCGATCTTCGCCAGGCGGTTGTTCTGGAAATCGAGGCGGGCGCGGATCTGCCCTTCTTTACCATCCGGGAAGTCGAACGGGCGGCGCAGCATCTCGATGCTGTTGGCCTGCACGGTAAACTCGCCCGGACGCGTCATGCGGCTGACCTGGCGGTACTGCATGCCTTCCAGCAGGTTAACCATCTCCTTCTTGCTGTACGGCATGCCCGGTTCCAGGTTGACCATGCGGCCGTACACCGCCGCCGGCAGCTGCCAGACTTTGCCGTCGATGCGGCTGCGGATCTGCGAGTCCAGGTAGACGCCATAGATCGCCAACAGGACGGCGAGCACCAGGATCAGTTTGATAAACAGGCCGAGCCAGCGGCGTTTTTTACGCGGCGGAGTCGCTTTCACCTTACGCGGCATGCGTTCCTCCTCCTCTTCATACTCGTCATCGTCATACTCGTCTTCTTCGTAATCGTCATAATCGTCGTCTCGGCGACGGCGCGGCGGCTTGCGCGACGCGGTGCTTTTTGGTTGTTTTCCTTTGCGCCCGATGGGCTCGCGGTCATCCCCAGCCATGGCTGTTGTTCTCCGAGCTTGCCGACACTGCCGGCCATAATGAGTCGCTTAATCTGTGCCGACGCCGTGGCGCTGAACAGAAGAAACATCTGAATTCCAAACCTTAAACGCTCGCGGCCTACTGATATTTCTTCGTTCGGCGCGTCGGGGCCGCCGTGGCCGGATCGTCCGGCCATACGTGTTTCGGGTAGCGACCCTTCATCTCTTTTTGCACCTCGCGGTAGGCGCCTTGCCAGAAGGCCGCCAGATCGCCGGTGATTTGCAACGGCCGGTGCGCCGGTGAGAGTAACTCAAGCACTACCGGGATGCGACCCTCAGCCAACATCGGGCTGCGCTGCTCGCCGAACATTTCCTGCAAACGCACCGCCAGCGCCGGCGGTTTGCCGGCCTCATAACGGATCGGCAGGCGGCTGCCGGTCGGCACAGTGTAATGAGTGGGTAATGCATTATCCAGCCGCTGTTTTTGCTGCCAGTCCAACAGCCGGGACAACGCCTCGGCGAGGTTGACCTGCTTCAATCCGCGCAGATCGCGCACGCCGTTCAGCGACGGCAGCAGCCACTGCTCCAGCGCCGCCAGCAGCGGTTCTTCGTCCATCGCCGGCCACTCCGCCTCCGGCAGCCAGGCTTGCGCGCACTGCAGGCGCACCCGCAGTTGTTCAGCTGCGCCCTCCCAGTTGAGCACCGCCAGCCCCTGCGCGCGCACCCAGTCGAGCAGCGCCTGCTGCAGCTCTTCGTCCGCCGGCTTGGCCAGCGGCTGCGCGCGCAGCGTCAGACGGCCGATCTGCTGGCGTTTCCAGGCGCGCAGCGTCCCCTTCTCTTCATCCCACTCCACCGCCGTGCGTTGCATGACCATCGCCGGCAGCTGCGCCGCCAACGCCTCGATATCGACCGGCAACGCCAACAAAATACGCGCATCCGGGCTGTTGTGGCCCTGCAACAGGTTGGGGACAATCAACCAGGGCGCGCGCGACAGCGCCTCGTCCTGGTTCATCGCCGCGCCCAGGCCGTTGGCCAGCAGGTAGCGGCCATCCTGACCGCGACGCTGGGCGATGCGATCGGTAAATGCCAGCGCCAACAGCCGCGGCGCCAAATCGGCGTCAACTTGCCCCGCACGTTGCGGCAGACGTTTGGCCAACTGCGCGGCGCGCTGCCGCCAGTTCGGCTGCGGGCGGCTCAGCCAATAACCGATATCCATCTGCCCGCCGCGCGGCGGTTCTTCCAGCAATGCCGCCAGCAACGCGGCCGTCGCCAGGCCGTCGGCGCTCAGCGCCGCGCCGGCGACCAGCATCGCCGCCAGCCGCGGTTCACATCCCAGAGCGGCCATTTGGCGCCCCGGCGCGGTGAGTTTGTCGCCGTCATCCGTGGCCCCCAGCCGGTGCAGCAACGCCCTGGCCGCCGCCAATGCCGCTGCCGGAGGCGCGTCAAGCCAGATCAGCTGCGCCGGATCATGGCACCCCCACTGCAGCAGCTCGAGCCAGAAGCCGGTGAGATCGCTCTGTAAAATTTCCGGCTCAGCATGTTCCACAGCGCGCTCCGCCTGCTCTTTGGCGAACAGATGCCAGCAAATGCCCGGTTCCAGACGCCCGGCACGCCCGGCGCGCTGCACCATCGAGGCCTGACTGATGCGCTGCGTCGCCAGCCGCGTCAAACCGTTGCGCACGTCGTAACGCGCCACGCGCTCCAGACCGCTGTCCACCACCAGCCGAATGCCCTCGATCGTCAGGCTGGTCTCGGCGATGTTGGTCGCCAACACCACTTTGCGGCGGCCCGGCGCCGCCGGCTGAATCGCTTTTTGCTGTTGCGCCAGAGGCAAAGCGCCATACAGCGGGCAAAGATCGGTATCACTCGCCACTTCGCCGGTCAAACGCTCCAACACCCGGTTGATCTCCGCTACGCCCGGCAGGAACAGCAGCAAAGACCCCGGCTGTTCGGCCAGCATGCGCTTCACCGCCGCCGCTACGCCATCCTCCAGCCGCTGATGGCTGGCCAACGGCTGATACAGGCGTTCAACCGGGAAACTGCGCCCCTCGGACACCACCACCGGCGCCTGCGGCAGCAGCTGCGTCATACGGGCGTTATCCAGCGTGGCCGACATGATCAGCAGTTTCAGATCGTCGCGCAGCCCTTGCTGCACGTCGAGCAGCAGCGCCAGCGCCAAATCGGCCTGCAGACTGCGTTCGTGAAATTCATCGAGGATCACCAGCGACACGCCCTGCAGCTCGGCATCCTGCTGCAGCATGCGGGTGAGAATGCCTTCCGTCACCACTTCCAGCCGGGTCTGCGGCCCGCTTTTACTTTCGGCGCGCATGCGATAGCCCACGGTCTGGCCGGGCTCCTCCCCCAGTTGCTGTGCCAGGCGGTAAGCGACGTTTTTCGCCGCCAGCCGCCGCGGCTCCAGCATGATAATGCGCCCCGGCAACCCGGCCTTCGCCAGGAGCTGCAGCGGCAGCCAGGTGGATTTACCGGCACCGGTCGGGGCGTGCAACAGCACCTGCGGGGCAGACTGCAGCGCAGCCAGCAACTCATCGAGCACTGCGCTGACGGGCAATGAAGACACTGAATTCTCCGTAGTGGTTAGCGTTAAACGGCGTACAGTGTAGCATTAGCTTTATACCCGTAACCTTTCAAACTGTTGCGGCGTTAGCTATAGTACGGAGCTCATTCGTGCGCCGCGCCCCTCGCGGGGCCGCTGCCAGTAACGTTTACCGCTGTTCCCGACCGTATTGTCATGCATTTGCCGAGCCCTTATGTCCAATTCGCGCCGCCTGTTTTTCGCCCTGTCCTTGCCTGACGCCCTGCAACAGCAGGTGGTCCGCTGGCGCGCCGAGGCGTTTGCACCGGAGGCCGGTCGGCCAGTGGCGGCGGCCAATTTGCACCTGACGCTGGCGTTTCTCGGTGAAGTCAGCGCACAGAAAGAACTGGCGCTGCGTAAGTTGGCCGGCCGTATCGCTCAACCCGGCTTCAGCATGCGGCTCGACGATCTCGGCCATTGGCCGCGCCCCGGCGTGGTCTGGCTCGGCACCCGCCGCGCGCCGCGCGGGTTGCTGCAGCTGGCCGAGCTGCTGCGTTCGCAGGCCGCACGCAGCGGCTGCCATCAAAGCGCGCTGCCGTTCCATCCGCACATCACGCTGCTGCGCGCCGCCACCCAGCCGGTGGCGATCCCGCCGGCGACGCCGGGCTGGGCGTTCAGCGCCGACGCCTTTTCCTTGTATGAATCGGTGTTCGAAAACGGCCGCACCCGTTACCAACACCTTGAACAGTGGCCGCTGGCCAAGCAGGCATCCCCATGATTTTTTCTCCACCGCTGCGCTCCGCCACGCTGATCAAACGTTACAAACGCTTTCTGGCTGACGTGATCACCCCAGAAGGGGAAACCTTTACGCTGCACTGCGCCAATACCGGCGCCATGACCGGCTGCGCCACGCCCGGCGACACCGTGTGGTACTCCACCTCGGACAACCCCAAACGCAAATACGCCCACAGCTGGGAGCTGACCCATACCCAACAGGGGCACTGGATCTGCGTCAACACCCTGCGCGCCAACGCGCTGGTGCGCGAGGCGATCGAACACAATTTAATCAATGAATTATCCGGTTACAGTAAAATTAGCGGCGAAGTGAAATACGGCGGTGAAAACAGCCGTATCGATTTGTTATTACAGGCAGAAAATCGGGTTAACTGCTATATTGAAGTTAAGTCAGTCACATTACTGCAACAACAACGTGGTTACTTTCCTGATGCGGTAACGCTCAGAGGGCAAAAGCACCTGCGTGAGTTGCTCAGCGTGGTTGAAAGCGGGCAACGGGCGGTATTGTTCTTTGCCGTGTTACACAGCGGTATTGAGCAGGTCGCACCGGCACATCATATAGATGAGCGCTATGCGGCGCTGTTGGCACAGGTCCGGCAGTTGGGAGTGGAAGTGGTTTGCTATAGGGCAAAATTATCACCTGACGGTATTTATCTCTGCGATAAGCTGCCGTTTTTTATCGATTAGCGCAGCCGGGTCCCTATAAATAGACAACCGGCCAGCACGATCGCCAAATACGCCTTCCTTCACACGATTGTCAAGCGGGCGACAGGAATAATTGCCAACCTACCTTCCTTCTGTTATTTATAGCGGCCTGTTTTTCCCCCGCATTGGGGATTCGATAGTGCGTGTGTATGTAGGAGAAGCAACATGCAAGAAGGGCAAAACCGTAAAACCTCGTCCTTGAGCATTCTCGCCATCGCTGGGGTGGAGCCGTACCAAGAGAAGCCGGGCGAAGAGTACATGAACGACGCCCAGTTGTCGCATTTCAAGCGCATTCTTGAAGCGTGGCGCAACCAGCTCAGGGACGAAGTGGACCGTACTGTATCGCATATGCAAGAAGAGGCAGCCAACTTCCCTGATCCGGCCGACCGCGCTACTCAGGAAGAAGAGTTCAGCCTTGAACTGCGTAACCGTGACCGTGAACGCAAACTGATCAAAAAGATCGAGAAAACGCTGAAGAAAGTGGAAGACGATGATTTCGGCTACTGCGAATCTTGTGGCGTGGAGATCGGTATTCGTCGCCTCGAAGCGCGTCCGACCGCCGATCTGTGCATCGACTGCAAGACGCTGGCTGAGATCCGCGAAAAGCAGATGGCCGGCTAATACCGCTACTCTACATGATTGGAGCTGCATCAAGGCGGCAAGAATGCGCATGCCGATGAGCTTACTCAAGTAAGTGATTCGGGTAAGCAGGCGCAGCTAACACAGATGCAGTTTCAAGCATAACGAGTATGTTACCGCTGCGGCGTGCGCATCCGCGTGCGCCGCACAGAGAAAAGGGAACCCCTCCCCTCTGATATGCAAGAAAGTCATTATGTGGGGCGCTTTGCCCCATCGCCTTCCGGGGATCTGCATTTCGGCTCGCTGATTGCCGCTCTGGGAAGCTACCTTCAGGCTCGCGCCCAACGCGGGCAGTGGCTGGTTCGCATCGAAGATATCGACCCGCCGCGCGAAGTCCCCGGCGCCGCCGCTCGCATCCTGTCCGCGCTGGAACATTATGGTCTCCACTGGGACGGCCAGGTCATCTATCAATCCCAACGTCACGACGCCTATCGCGCCGCGCTGGATCTGTTGCAGCGCCAGGGGCTCAGCTATTACTGCACCTGCACCCGCAGCCGCATCCAGCAAATCGGCGGATTGTACGACGGCCACTGCCGCGATTTGCAGCTCGGCCCGCAGGGCGCCGCCATCCGCTTGCGTCAGACCGCCCCCGTTTACCGGTTCCACGATCGCCTGCAGGGAGAATTGCACGCCGATCCGGCGCTGGCGGGAGAAGACTTTATCATTCGCCGCCGCGACGGGCTGTTCGCTTACAACCTGGCGGTGGTGATCGACGACCATTTTCAGGGCGTGACCGAGATTGTCCGCGGCGCCGATCTGATCGAACCGACGGTGCGCCAAATTGCCCTTTACCGCCAGTTGCAGGCGCCGGTGCCCGCCTATGTGCATCTGCCGCTGGCGCTGGGCGCCAACGGCATCAAACTGTCGAAGCAAAACCATGCGCCGGCGTTGCCCGCTGGCGATCCGCGCCCGGTGCTGATCGCCGCGCTGAAATTTCTGCGCCAACCGCTGCCGGAAAGCTGGCAAGATCTTGACCTGCCATTATTATTGAGCTGGGCGATCGAACACTGGCGGTTGGAAAACGTGCCGCGTCAGGAGGCTATCCCTCTGGATGAAAACACGCCGGCATTCTCAAAGGAGCCATGGTGAGCTATGATTAGCCGCTATTTTTTGTTAGCTCCATTTTTATCAGTCACTATCGAGGTGTACCATTTTTACCCGAGTAGCCAACTTCTGTCGTAAGGTACTGACCCGCGATGACAAGCTGCCCCGCGACGACGCGGCGGCCGGCGATAAAAACGTAGTCCGCGAAGAGCGTGCCGCGGCGCCAAGCCGCCCTGCGCCGCAGCCGCGCGCCGCCGATAACGGCAGCAACGCCCCTGCCCGCCGCTCAACGCCGCGCAAGCGTCCGCCTTTCCCCCTCGCCGAGAGCAACGACTCGATGACCGTGATCCCGCGCGAACAACACTCGATTTCGCGCAAAGACATCAGCGAGAATGCGCTGAAAGTGCTTTATCGCCTGAACAAGTCAGGCTACGAGGCTTATCTGGTCGGCGGCGGGGTGCGCGATCTGTTGCTCGGCAAAAAGCCGAAAGACTTCGACATCACCACCAACGCCACGCCGGAGCAAGTGCGCAAGCTGTTCCGCAACTGCCGCCTGGTCGGCCGCCGCTTCCGTCTGGCGCACGTGATGTTCGGGCCGGAGATCATCGAAGTGGCCACCTTCCGCGGTCACCACGAACAGAATCAGGAATCCGACAAGAATTCCTCCCAGCAGGCGCAAAACGGCATGCTGCTGCGCGACAACATCTTCGGTTCGATCGAGGAAGACGCCCAGCGCCGTGATTTCACCATCAACAGCCTGTACTACGGCGTGGCGGATTTCACCCTGCGCGATTACGTCGGCGGCCTGAACGATCTGAAACAAGGCGTGATCCGCCTGATCGGCGATCCGGAAACCCGTTACCGCGAAGATCCGGTGCGCATGCTGCGCGCGGTGCGCTTCGCCGCCAAGCTGGATATGCGCATCAGTGAAGAGACCGCCGAGCCGATCCCGCGTCTGGCTTCTCTGCTGCATGAGATCCCACCGGCGCGCCTGTTCGAAGAATCCCTCAAGCTGCTGCAGGCGGGTTACGGTTTCCAGACCTACCTGAAGCTGTGCGAATATCAGCTGTTCCAACCGCTGTTCCCGCTGATCGCCCGCAACTTCACGCCGAACCACGATACGCCGATGGAGCGCATTCTGGTGCAGGTGCTTAAGAACACCGATCATCGCCTGCAGAACGACATGCGCGTCAACCCGGCCTTCCTGTTTGCCGCCATGCTGTGGTACCCGCTGCTGGAGCACGCGCAGAAACTGGCGCAGGAAAGCGGCCTGGCGTACTACGACGCCTTCGCGCTGGCGATGAACGATGTGCTCGACGAGCAGTGCCGCTCGCTGGCGATCCCGAAACGCATTACCACGCTGGTGCGCGATATCTGGCAGCTGCAGCTGCGCCTGTCTCGTCGTCAGGGCAAACGCGCGCACAAACTGATGGAACATCCGAAATTCCGCGCCGCCTATGATTTGCTGGCGCTGCGTGCGGAAGTGGAAGACAATCAGGAGATGCTGCGTCTGGCCGAGTGGTGGGGTGAGTTCCAGGACGCCACGCCGGCGCGGCAGAAAGCCATGTTGAGCACCCTGGGTGACGATCCGGCGCCGCGTCGCGCGCGTCAACGCCGTCCTCGTCGCCGGGCACCGCGTAAAGAAGGGGCATAATGATCCGCGTTTATATCGCGCTGGGCAGCAACCTGGCGCAGCCGCTGCAACAGGTTAACGCCGCGCTGGAGGCGCTGGAGCATCTCCCGCGCACCCGGCTGGTCACCTGTTCTTCGTTTTACCGCACCAAGCCGCTGGGGCCGCAAAACCAGCCGGACTTTCTCAACGCGGTGGTGGCGCTGGATACCCTGTTGCCGCCCGAACAGCTGCTCGACCATACCCAGGCGATAGAACGCAATCAGGGGCGCGTGCGCAAGGATGAACGCTGGGGGCCGCGCACGCTCGATTTAGACATCATGCTGTACGGCGACAAGGTGATCCATACCGATCGCCTGACCGTACCGCATTATGGCCTGAAAGAGCGCGAATTCATGCTCTACCCGCTGGCGGAAATCGCCCCCGATCTGATTTTCCCCGATGGCGAACCGCTCGCCAGCTGCCTCAAGCGCGTGCCGGAAAACGGCATGGCGCTGTGGCACTCGCCAAAACCGAAATCCTGACCCGCCTACAGCGCCAGCCGCGCGACGAACCCGCCTGTCGGGCGATTGGCGAAACTGACCTGTAAACCATGCAAGCCGGCGATACGCTGCACGATCGATAACCCCAGCCCGCTGCCGGTTTGCTCCTGTCCCGGCGGGCGATAGAAGCGTTCCCCCAACCGCGCCAGATGCTCTGTCGTCACCCCCGGCCCCTCATCCTCTACCGTCAGCGAGCGCTCGCTCAACGTCACGGTGACCGCGCCGCCCTGCGGGGTGTAACGCACCGCGTTGTCCAGCAAGTTGCGCAATAACAGTGACAGCAGCAAGGTCTGCCCCTGACGCACCGGCGGCGTTCCCTGCTGTTCATAACGCAGCGTCACGCCCGCCGCATGAGCCAGCCGATCCTGTTCCGCCAGGGTCATCATCACCAGTTCGTTCCAGTCAATGGGCGCCAGCTCGGCCAGATCCGACAGCGAATCCAGCCGCGACAGCGTCAACAGCTGATCCACCAGCCGGGTGGCGCGATCGATGCCGACCGTCAGATTGTCCAGCGCGTGCTCGCGCATCGGCGCATCGTCCCCCGCCAACTGCACCACTTCGGTCTGCACCCGCAATGCCGCCAGCGGGCTACGCAATTCGTGCGCGGCATCGGAGGTGAAACGCCGCTCCCGCACCAGCAGCGCATTGATGCGGGCGAACAGCGCGTTGAGCGCATCCACCAGCGGGCGCACCTCGGTTGGCACCTGGCGCGCATCCAGCGGCGTGGCGTCATCGGGCGCGCGCCGACGCAAACCGGCGGCCACCGCACGCAGCGGCCGCAGCTCGCGCCCGACCATCAGCGCAATCAGCAACATCAGCACCGGCAGCGTCGCCAGCCAGGGCACCAATTGGCCGGTCACCATGCCCAGCGCCATATCGCGCCGGTAATCCCACTCCTGGCCGACCACGATGCGGTAGCGCCCGTCGGGGCTGGTCAACCATACCAGGCGCCAACTGTCGTCATCGCCTTTGCGTTCGCCGTCGGTAAAACCTTCACGCTCCCCGTCAAACAGGAAGTCGGCACCGTTCTCGCCGTCGTTGAGCAGCATCTTGCCTTGGCGATCGAAGATGGCGAACGCCAGCGCGTCATCATCTTGCTCGCCCCGTTTGCCATGATGCACCAGCTTCTTGGTTTTCGGCAGGCTGCGCGCGCTTTCATCGGCCAGCAGATCGCCGAGGTTGGCGGTCGCCAGCCGCTTGGCGAACAGCATCTGCTGGGTGTCGAACACTTCGTTGATGGTATTGCGCGACATCACCCAGGCCACCACGCTGGCAGTGCACCAGGTCAGCAGCGCCAGCAGGCTGAAAATCAGGATCAGACGCAGCCGTAGGCTGAGGCGCTTCACGGAGCATCCCCCAGCGTATAGCCCACGCCGTGGATGGTGCGGATGAAGCCGTTGCCCAGCTTGCGCCGCAGGTGGTGAATATGCACCTCCACCGCGTTGCTGCTCACCTCGTCGTCCCAGTTGTACAGCTTCTCCTGGATCAACGGCCGCGCCAACACGCGCCCTTTGTTGTGCAGAAACAGCTCCAGCACCGCCAATTCGCGCGGCGTCAGCGTCACCGGTTCGCCGTTGCAGCTCACGCTGCGGGTGGCGCTGTCGAACACCACGTTGCCGTGCGTCAGCTGTGGCATCAGTTGGCCGTGACGACGGCGGATCAGCGCCTGCAGGCGCGCCGCCACTTCGGCCAGCGCGAACGGTTTGCACAGATAGTCGTCGGCGCCGCTTTGCAACCCGCTGACCCGTTGCTCCAACGCATCGCGGGCGGTAAGGATCAGCACCGGCACATCCTGCCCGGCCTGGCGCCACTGGCGCAGGAGATCCAGTCCATCGAGGCCCGGCAGGCTGAGATCGAGGATCACCGCGTCATACGGCGCGCTGCCCAGGGCGTTTTTACCAACCGCGCCGTCGGTGAACCAGTCCAGATTGAAGCCGAGTTTGGTCAGCCCGGCCTTGATGCCGTCCCCGATCAGTTTGTCATCTTCGATCAGCAGAATTCGCATGAGTATCCCTTTTGAGTCATGACGCCATTGCACCACAAGGTTCTTAAGAACCGCTTAAGCATGGCGATCCGCGCTACCCACCCCGATAGGGTTACAGTAGAATGGCTGCACTTTTTTGCAGCCTGGGCCTGCGTAAGCCGCACGGCCCGTTTCAGGAGACGTTGTGATGAAACCCACCACCGTGACCCATTTGCGCCAGTGGAAACAGGAGCAACGCAAGTTTGCTACCCTTACCGCCTACGATGCCAGCTTTGCCAAGCTGTTTGAAGAGCAAGGCATTAAAGTCCTGTTGGTGGGCGATTCGCTGGGCATGACGCTGCAGGGCCACGACTCCACGCTGCCGGTCACCGTCGCCGACGTCGCCTATCACACGCGCGCCGTGCGCCGCGGCGCGCCGGCCTGCCTGTTGCTGGCCGATTTGCCGTTCATGAGTTACGCCACCCCGGAACAGACCTTCGCCAACGCCGCCGAGCTGATGCGCGCCGGCGCCAACATGGTGAAACTGGAAGGCGGCAGCTGGCTGTGCGACACGGTGAAAATGCTCGCCGAACGCGCGGTGCCGGTATGCGGCCACCTGGGGCTGACGCCGCAGTCGGTCAACGTGTTCGGCGGTTATAAGGTGCAAGGGCGCGACGAACTGGCCGCCAAACAGCTGCTGCAGGACGCGCGGAATCTGGAGCTGGCCGGCATTCAGCTGCTGGTGCTGGAGTGCGTGCCGACCGAGCTGGCACGCCAGATCACCGAAGCGCTCTCCATTCCGGTCATCGGCATCGGCGCCGGCAACGGCACCGACGGCCAAATCCTGGTGATGCACGACGCCTTCGGCATCACCGGCGGCCACACGCCAAAATTCGCCAAGAACTTCCTGGCGCAAAGCGGCGATATCCGCACGGCGGTGCAACACTACATTCAGGAAGTGGAGCAAGGCCTCTATCCGGCGGCTGAACACTCTTTTAACTAAGCGATGGTTCCAGGAGTCACCCAATGATTATTATCGAAACCCTGCCGCTGCTGCGTCAGCAGATCCGCCGCTGGCGCCAGGAAGGCAAGCGCATCGCACTGGTGCCGACCATGGGCAACCTGCACGACGGCCATATGACGCTGGTCGATGAAGCGCGCGCCCGCGCCGACGTGGTGGTGGTGAGCGTCTTCGTCAACCCGATGCAGTTCGATCGCCCGGACGATCTGGCGCGCTACCCGCGCACGCTGCAGGAAGACAGCGAGAAGCTGACCCGCCGCGGCGTCGATCTGGTGTTCGCGCCGGCCCCGGCCGCGGTCTATCCGCACGGGCTGGAGCAGCAAACCTATGTCGACGTGCCGGGCATCTCCACCATTCTGGAAGGCGCAAGCCGGCCGGGCCACTTCCGCGGCGTTTCCACCATCGTCAGCAAGCTGTTCAACCTGGTGCAGCCTGATTTGGCCTGTTTCGGCGAGAAGGACTACCAGCAATTGGCGCTGATCCGCAAAATGGTGGCGGACATGGGTTACGACATCGACATCGTCGGCGTGCCGACCGTGCGCGCCAAAGACGGCCTGGCCCTCAGTTCACGCAACGGTTACCTGACCGCCGAAGAGCGCAAGGTTGCGCCGCAGCTGAGCAAAATCATGAACGCGCTGGCGCAGCAGCTGGCCAATGGCGAGCGCCATGTCGAAACGCTGTTGGAACAGACCGCCGAGCAACTGCGCGCCGCCGGCTTTACGCCGGATGAGCTGTTTATTCGCGATGCCGACAGCCTGCAGCCGCTGACGGTGGACAGCCAACGGGCGGTGGTGCTGATGGCCGCCTGGCTGGGCAAAGCGCGGCTTATCGACAACCAGCAGGTTGACCTGACGCTGTAAGTCATTTTTTATACTGTCGTCATCCTGCCGCCCTGACCATAGGTAGACAATGGCGGAACGATCGGTGACGATAGAGATTGCAGGGATGCAGGAGAGATGTTCAACCCCAACGCCTGTGAAGGCCGATATTCAGTTAGGTAAAGCTATGATACGTACTATGCTGCAAGGCAAGCTGCATCGCGTCAAAGTCACTCAGGCTGACTTGCACTATGAAGGATCCTGCGCCATCGATCAGGACTTCCTGGAAGCGGCCGGCATTCTGGAATATGAAGCGATCGATATCTACAACGTGGATAACGGCCAGCGCTTCTCCACCTACGCCATCGCCGCCGAGCGCGGTTCGCGCATCATTTCGGTCAACGGCGCCGCCGCGCGCTGCGCCTGCGTGGGCGACAAACTGATCATCTGCTCCTATGTGCAAATGACCGACGCCGACGCCCGCCAACATCACCCGAAGGTCGCCTATTTCGAGGGTGACAACAACCTGCAGCGCAAGGCGAAAGCCGTGCCGGTTCAGGTCGCCTGACGGTAAAACGGGCGCCTCGCGCGCCCGTTCTTTTCCTTACTGCACCACCGTGCCCGGCTTGTTGGCTATCCGATCCGCCATGGTCTGGATCGAGTCGGTGCGCAGAATATACAGCCGCTTCAACGTATAGGGATTATCCCCCGGCTTCACCTTGCCCTGCACCGTGGTCACCGCCAGATGGAAACCGGCGTCCTGTGCCGCCTGGATAGCCCGCTGGTTATAGCCGCCGAACGGGTAGGACAGATACAGCACGTGCGGGTTGAACTGCGACAGCGCGCGGCGCGAGCGCTCAAAATCGAACTCGATATTATGCAGCGAACGGCTCAGCAAAATCGGCTGGCGATTGCCGTCGGTGCGATGCAGGAAGTGGGTGTGCGACTGCACGTCGAACACGTCCTGAATCTGCTTAAGCTCCGAGACGCTCATAAACTGCAGCGAGTCCGGGTTCCATTTCTGCGGATGACGCTTGATGCGCGAAGAGATGATGAACGCCGTTGCGCGGAAACCGTAATCCTTCAATACCGGGTAAGCGTAGCGATAAACCGATTTCAGCCCGTCGTCGAAGGTCAGCACGATCGCCTTGCCCGGCAGGTTGATCTGATTCTTCAGGTAGGCTTCCAGCTGATACAGCGAAATGGTGTCGTAGCCCGCCTGCTTGAGGTAGGTCATCTGGTTGCTGAACGCCACGTCTGAGGTGGTGGTCGAAGTATGGCGGAAGCGCTTGTTCTCTTCGTTTTTCAGCAGGTGATGGTAAGTCAGCACCGGTATGCCGTTATCGATCTCGCAGTCCAGCTCATTGACGAACCCCAGCCGATCGCCGATGTTGACCTCGTACCAGGTATTGTTCAGCCGATCCTTCAGCTTGCCGATGATCGGATAACGCAGATTGCCTTCCAGCGTGCCGAAGACCTCGCTGTCCTTGTCCGCCGCGGTGTATACGTCGATCGCCTTTTGGGTGATCAGATTCTGGTTGGTCAGCGGCTTGTTCAGCTCGCCCAGATCGTCTTGCACCTTGCGCGACTTCTTCAGCTCGCGCACGTCGTCTTTATCGATAAAGCCGGTGCCGTGCCCGAATTTGAATTCGTAGTATTCCGCATCCGCCGGGAACACCTGGATCAGTTGCCCGCGCTTCACTTCCCCTACCGGGATCACATGCTCGCCCACCAGCGAATAGACTTCGCTGTCGCGCTGCGCTTCCATGTATTCAGATTTAACCGCGCCGTCTTCCGACAGCAGATTCGCCAGGCTCACAGGGGAAACCAACGACATCAGAATGCCGAGTAACCCAGTCGCCAACTTGTATTGAGGCCGCATGATGATGTTCTGCTTACGAGTGCGTAATGACAAAAATGAAGGAAATGTGGAGCGCCAGCATAGCACGATTTGAACAGCGGGGAACTAGCGGTTATTTGAGCGATTCTATTGATTTACGCGCCGCCTGCGCCAAATCGGGAAAAGCGCCCCCGCCGGGAAAACGAGGGCGCATCAGGATCAGCTGCGCAGGCCGCGGCCGCGTTCGATCAGGTACCAGGACAGCAGGTAGAACACCGTGATAAACGCCACCAGCACCGCCATGGTGAACGCCAGCGGCACGTCGTTGATGCCGAGGAAACCGTAGCGGAAACCGCTGATCATATAGACGATCGGGTTCAGCTTTGACACCGCCTGCCAGAACGGCGGCAGCAGCGACAGCGAGTAGAACACCCCGCCCAGGTAGGTGAGCGGCGTCAACACGAAGGTCGGGATCAGGCTGATGTCGTCGAAAGTGGTGGCGAACACCGCGTTGATCAGCCCCGCCAGCGAGAACAGGATCGCCGTCAGCAACAGCGTCAGCGCAATCACCCACCAGGCGTGCACCTGCAGCGGCACGAAGAACAGCGAGATGATGGTCACCAGCACGCCGACGCAGATACCGCGCGCCACGCCGCCGCCGACATAACCGGCGATCACCACGTGGGTCGGCACCGGCGCCACCAGCAGTTCCTCAATGTTGCGCTGGAATTTGGCGCTGAAGAACGACGACGCGACGTTGGCGTAGGAGTTGGTGATCACCGCCATCATGATAAGGCCGGGCACGATGAACTGCATGTAGCTGAAGCCGTGCATATCGCCGATGCGTGACCCGATCAGGTTGCCGAAGATGATGAAGTACAGCGTCATGGTGATCACCGGCGGCACCAGGGTCTGGATCCAGATGCGCGCGAAGCGGTTCACCTCTTTGGCCCAGATGCTCTGTAAGGCCACCCAATACAAACGCGTCATGCTTTCTCTCCATTGCCGTTAACCAGGGTGACAAACAGCTCTTCCAGGCGGTTCGCCTTGTTGCGCATGCTCAGCACCTGCACGCCCTGCGCGCTCAGCTGGGCGAACAGGCCGTTCAGCCCCTGTTCACGCATCACCTCCACTTCCAGCGTCGAGGTATCCGTCAGGCGGCTGCGGTAACCGTCCAGCTTCGGCAGCGGGCTTTTCGCCGCCAGATCGAGGATAAAGGTTTCCGACTTGAGCTTGGCCAGCAGCCCCTTCATCGAGGTGTTTTCCACCAGCTCCCCGTTCTGGATGATGCCGATGTTGCGGCACAGCATCTCCGCCTCTTCCAAATAGTGGGTGGTGAGGATGATGGTGGTGCCCTGGGCGTTCAGCTCTTTCAGGAAGCCCCACATCGAGCGGCGCAGCTCGATATCCACCCCGGCGGTCGGTTCATCGAGGATCAGCAGCTTCGGCTGGTGCATCAACGCGCGGGCGATCATCAGACGGCGCTTCATGCCGCCGGACAGCATGCGAGCACGCTCGTTGCGCTTGCCCCACAGGTCCAGCTGATTGAGGTACTTTTCGGCGCGCGCCATCGCTTCACGCCGCGTGACGCCATAGTAACCCGCCTGGTTCACCACGATCTGCAATACGGTCTCAAACGGGTTGAAGTTGAACTCCTGCGGCACCAGGCCAAGCTGGCGCTTGGCGTTGACGATGTCTTTATCGATGTCGTAACCGAACACCCGCACGCTGCCGGCGGTTTTATTCACCAGCGAGCTGATGATGCCGATGGTGGTGGACTTTCCGGCGCCGTTTGGCCCCAGCAGGGCATAAAAATCCCCCGCCTCGACGCTCAGGTCGATGCCGCGCAGCGCCTTGACGCCACCGGCGTAAGTCTTGGTCAGCTGCGCTAATTCCAGTGCATAATTCATATGTAAAATAGTACCTTATAACGATGAGTATGCCGCCGCGCCCCCTGTTTGCGAGGCTTGAAACAATAACAATAATCCTAGCATCGACGGCGTTTTCACTGAGTCGAATCCGTGCGGTAAATGAGGTTGCACCACTGTTCCGATTTCCAAATTGTGACGCTTACCCTATATTACCCCAACGCAATCTGTTCGTTACGGGTCAATCACCTCCATGAAAGAAATCGAAGAGCTTATCGCCAACAACCAGGCCTGGTCGGCCAATATCAGTCAGGAAGACCCGGATTTTTTTGAACGTTTAGCCCAGGCGCAAAAGCCCCGCTTCTTATGGATTGGTTGCTCTGACAGCCGCGTTCCCGCAGAACGCCTGACCGGCCTCGAGCCGGGTGAACTGTTCGTCCATCGCAACGTGGCGAACCTCGTTATCCACACCGATCTTAACTGCCTGTCGGTGGTGCAGTATGCGGTAGATGTGCTGGAGGTCGAACACATCATCATCTGCGGCCACCTGGGCTGCGGCGGCGTGCAGGCCGCGGTGGAAAACCCGGAGCTGGGGCTGATCGACAACTGGCTGCTGCACATTCGCGATCTGTGGTACAAGCACAGTTCGCTGCTGGGCGAGCTGCCGCCGGAACAGCGTTTCGACATGCTGTGCGAGATCAACGTCATTGAGCAGGTATACAACCTGGGCCACTCCACCATCATGCAATCGGCCTGGAAACGCGGCCAGAAGGTGATGATCCACGGCTGGGTGTACGGCATTCAGGACGGCCGTCTGCGCGATATGGAAGTGCTGGCGACCAGCCGCGAGAGCCTGGAGATGGGCTACCGCAAAGCGATAGCCAAACTGAAGCAGGATAAAGGCGTATAATCCCGCCGCGGGCGCGGCAGGCCGCGCCCCACATCAATTACTCGTCCAGCAGCACCACTTTGCCGACGTACGGCAGGTGACGGTAGCGCTGGGCGTAGTCGATGCCATACCCCACCACGAACTCATCCGGGATCGAGAAGCCGACATATTCGACCGGCACCTGTACTTCACGGCGCTCAGGCTTGTCCAGCAAGGTGCAAATCGCCAGCGATTTCGGCCCACGCAGCGCCAAAATCTCGCGCACTTTGTTCAGCGTGTTGCCGGAATCGATGATGTCTTCCACGATCAGCACGTCTTTGCCGCGAATGTCTTCGTCCAGATCCTTGAGGATCTTCACGTCGCGGGTGGTGGACATGCCGCTGCCGTAGCTGGAAGCCGTCATGAAGTCGACTTCGTGCGGCACGTCAATCGCGCGGCACAGATCGGCCATGAACATGAAGGAGCCGCGCAGCAGCCCAACCAGCACCATGTCGCTGCCGCTGTCGCGGTAATGTTCGGTGATCTGGCGGCCAAGTTCGGCGATACGGGTCTTAACTTCCTGCTCGGAAATCATTACGTCTACAGTGTGTTTCATAGTATTCAGGTCAGTTGCCGGAAGAAAGGCGCAGAGTTTAGCATAGCCTTTCGCCGGTGGCGACGCGAGCGCACCGCCACCTGAGCGACGGGCCGCGATCATTCGCCGACGGTAAAGCCCATCATCATGCCGGTATCTTCATGCTCCAGCAGGTGGCAGTGGGCCATATACGCATGTTCGCTGCTTGCCGGATGGTCGAAGCGCACCAGCACTTCGCTGCGCCACCCTTCGACGCGCACCGTGTCCTTCCAGCCGCTGCGATGCGCCGCCGGTGGTTTGCCGTTTTCCGACAGAATACGGAACTGGGTGCCGTGAATGTGGAACGGGTGCAGCATCATGTCGCCCTCGCCGGAAATGGTCCACTTTTCATACTGGCCCCGTTTGGCGGCAAACATCGGTTTGGTCATATCGAAGGCCTTGCCGTTGATCATGTTGCCGTGGCTGAAGTCGAACGGTTTGGCGTTGCCCTGCGCGCCGCCATGATCCATCCCGGCCATCTTGCCATGATCCATGCCTTTCATGCCTTTCATGCTGCTCATGTCGCCGTGGTCCATGCCCTGCATGCCGCCCTTCTCCATGCCCTTCATGTTACCGTGATCCATGCCTTTCATGTCTCCAGCGCCCGTCGCGCCATGATTCATGCTCATGCCGGCCATCGCCTGATGACCATAACGATCCATCAGCGCCTGCATGCCGAGCATATCCAGCTGCGGATCCATCATCAGCTGCAGCCAACGCTCCTGGATGCCGGTGGTGGCAGGCAATGTCGGCAGCTTCACCAGGCTGTCCGGCATGGTTTTGATGCCCTGCGCCAACGACGGCTGAATGCGCAACACCGGCAGCGGCCGATCGAACGGCGCCAGCGTCATGCCCATCTGTTTCACCGGCAACGTCACGATGTCGAACGCTTTCCCGTCGGAGGCATCGACCAGCACTTCAAAGCGCTCGCCCATCAGCATCGGCAGCTCGGTCAGCTTCACCGGCTCCGCCAGAAAACCACCGTCGCTGGCGATGACGTACAGCGGGCGGTTGTCACTGGCCGCCAGATTCAGCGAGCGGGCGTTGCAACCGTTGAGAAAACGCAGACGCAGCCAACCGCGCGGCGCCAGATGTTGCGGGTACTGCGCGCCGTTGGTAAACATGCGATCGCCAAACCAACCCACCGCCGCGCTCATCACGTCCAGGCGATATTCGATCTGGGCATCTTTGCCCAAGCGCTTATCCTGCAGGATCACCGGAATGTCATCCTGCCCCCAGGTTTTCGGCAGCGGCAGTTTGGCGCTTTCATCGTCTTCCAGCAGCACCAGCCCCGCCAGCCCCATCATCACCTGGCTGCCGGTTTTACCGTGGGTATGCGGGTGGAACCAGCAGGTGGCCGCCGGTTGATCGACGGTGAAATTCACCGTGCGCGTTGCGCCGGGATGGATCAACGCCTGCGGGCCGCCATCGACGTCGCCGGGGATTTCCAGGCCGTGCCAGTGGACGGTACTGGCTTCCGCCAGGCGGTTTTTGATATCGACCGTCACCGGCTGACCCCGCTGCAGCTTCACCGCCGGCCCGAGCAGCGCGCCGTTGAATCCCCAGGTTTTGGTGGCGGCGCCGGGCAACCAGCGGGTTTCCCCCGCCTGCAGCGCCAGCGCAATCTTTCCCTGCGCGTCGGGCGTTAACAACGGGGGCACCGGCAGGGCCGGCCGCTCGGCCGCTAAGGCGGCCCGGCTCCATAACGGCAATGCGCTCGCGGCGCCCAATGCAGCGGTCAATTTAATAAAATCACGGCGTAACATCGCTGACTCCCTTTTCTCAGTGACATAACTCAACGCAGCCAGCCTAAACCTTCCCCCAGGCGGAAGGTCAAGCCTTTCCTGGCGGTATTTTAAGCTATGCCTCACAATCAAGAGCGCGCCGTGGGTGAGCGCTATGGCAGCGCCCGTCAGCAATAAAATTTGGTGCCTTTACAGGCAAGTGTGGTAACGTCTGCAGACGACAAACAGGCCTATTTCATGATGAAAAAAACAACGTTAACGATGCTGTTGCTGGCGATGCTGGGCTTCTCCAACGCCAGTCTGGCGCTGAATGAATCCGAGGCGGAAGATCTGGCCGATCTGACGGCGGTATTTATTTATTTGAAAAATGATTGCGGCTACAACGATTTGCCAAATGCGCAAATCAAGCGCGCCATCGTCTATTTCGCGCAACAAAACCGCTGGGATTTGAGCAACTACAACAGCTTTAACATGAAGGCGCTGGGCGAAGACAGCTATCGCGATCTGAGCGGCATCGCCATTCCAACGCCCAAGAAGTGCAAATCGCTGGCGCGCGACTCCCTGAGCCTGCTGGCCTACGCCAATTAATCTTCCCCCTCGCCCGTCCGCCCTCCGCTCTCTCTGTCTGAAATTCAACCGTGCATCGCCAGGCAGAGTTAGCTATGATGTTGCGCCGATTTTTCATGGCTGTTATTACGGAGTTTCCCGCACATGACCCAGAAAGAAATTTGGTACGAAACGCTGCATACGGGCTTCGGCCAGTACTTTTCGGTAGAGAAGGTGCTGTACCGCGAGAAGACCGATCATCAGGATCTGGTGATCTTCGAGAACCCGGTGCTGGGGCGCGTGATGGCGCTCGACGGCGTGGTGCAAACCACCGAGCGTGACGAGTTCATCTATCACGAAATGCTGACCCACGTGCCGCTGTTGGCGCACGGCCAGGCGAAGAAAGTGCTGATCATCGGCGGCGGCGACGGCGGTATGCTGCGCGAAGTCAGCCGGCATCCTGGCGTTGAGCAAATCACCATGGTCGAAATCGACGCCGGCGTCATCGAGTTCTGCCGCCAATACCTGCCCAACCACAGCGCCGGCGCCTATGACGATCCGCGCTTCAAGCTGGTGATCGACGACGGCGTCAACTTCGTGAATCAAACCGGCGAAACGTTCGATGTGATCATCTCCGACTGCACCGATCCGATCGGCCCCGGCGAAAGCCTGTTCACCTCGGCGTTTTATGAAGGCTGCGCCCGCTGCCTGAATGAGGGCGGCATTTTCGTCGCGCAAAACGGCGTCTGCTTCCTGCAACAGGACGAGGCGGTCAACAGCCACGCTAAACTGAGCCGCTACTTTACCGACGTCAGCTTCTATCAGGCGGCGATCCCGACCTATTACGGCGGCATCATGACCTTCGCCTGGGCGAGCCAGAACCCGGCGCTGCGCCAGCGCGATCTGCCTACCCTGCAACAGCGCTTTAACCAAAGCGGCCTACACTGCCGTTATTACAACCCGGCAATTCACGTCGGCAGCTTTGCCCTGCCGCAATATTTGCTCAATGCCCTGAACGTAACACGTTAAGCGAGAAGATAAAGGAGGTGGCCCAAATTGCATAAGCTAAAACTGCACGGCTTCAACAACCTGACCAAGAGCCTGAGTTTTTGTATTTACGATATTTGTTACGCCAAAACCGCGGACGATCGCGATGGCTATATCGCCTACATAGACGAACAATATAACGCCAACCGGCTGACCGAGATCCTGAGCGAAACCTGCTCGATCATCGGCGCCAATATTCTGAACATCGCGCGTCAGGACTACGAGCCGCAGGGCGCCAGCGTCACCATCCTGGTCAGCGAAGAGCCGATCGATCCGAAAGACGTCGATACGTCGGAACACCCCGGTCCGCTACCGAATACGGTCGTCGCGCACCTGGACAAGAGCCATATCTGCGTGCACACCTACCCGGAAAGCCATCCGGAAGGCGGGCTGTGCACCTTCCGCGCCGATATCGAGGTCTCGACCTGCGGCGTCATTTCGCCCCTCAAGGCGCTGAACTACTTAATTCACCAGCTGGAATCCGACATCGTCACCATGGACTATCGCGTGCGCGGTTTTACCCGCGACGTGAACGGCGTGAAACATTACATCGATCATGAGATCAATTCGATCCAGAACTTTATGTCGGAAGACATCAAGGCGCTGTACCACATGATGGACGTGAACGTTTACCAGGAAAATATCTTCCATACCAAGATGTTGCTGAAGGATTTCGATCTGAAGCACTACCTGTTTAACGCGGAGCCGGAGGCGTTGAGCGCAGCCGAACGCAAGCAGATCACCGATCTGTTATGGAAAGAGATGCAGGAAATCTATTACGGCCGCAATATTCCGCATCTGTGATGGAAAGGGCGCGGCGCGCCGCGCCCTGATGCTTAGTACTTCAGCATGAAAGAACGATAGGCCTTCAACACCAGCAGGAAATCCTCAACGCCGCAGAATGAGAGGCTTTCTTCGTCGTAGTAGTTCATCCCCTCTTCCATTTCGTCGCCCTCGAACTCCAGCTGATTGGCGCGGATCATCACTTCTTCACCATCCATCAGCAGCGTATATTCATGGCCTTCCAGCTGCCATTGGCGCTCGCTGCCTTTGACCTCGGCCGCGCCGGCTTCAATGCGGTCCAGCAGGTTGAAATCGCCTTTGACTTCTTCATTGATCCAATGGCCAATCGCTTCATGCCCCATCGAAAATCTGACGATCACCTGACCGGTGACGTCACGCAGAAATTCGTAATCCATAGCATGCCCTCCTGAGCCCTTTTTCTTAGTGTAAACATAAATGGCGGACTAACTCAGTGAGCGCTCGCAAAGTTGGCAACTGAGCAAAATAAAACGGGAGGCCAAGGCCTCCCGTTAAACAGTTGCGCAATATAGCGGCTTACACGGCGGTTTGGAAGATCACGCCGTCGGCTTTTTCGGTGTACTGGCCCAGCTGGTCAAAGTTCAGGTAGCGGTAGGTATCCGCCGCCGTCTTATCGACCTGCGCCATATAGGTCTGGTACTCGTCCGGCGTCGGCAGGCGGCCCAGCAGGGACGCTACCGCGGCCAGTTCGGCAGACGCCAGATAGACGTTGGCGCCGGTGCCCAGACGGTTTGGGAAGTTACGGGTTGAGGTGGAGACCACCGTCGCGCCGTCCGCCACGCGCGCCTGGTTACCCATGCACAGCGAGCAGCCCGGGATCTCGATACGCGCGCCGCTCTTGCCGAAGACGCTGTAGTAGCCTTCTTCAGTCAGCTGAGCCGCATCCATCTTGGTTGGCGGCGCCACCCACAGACGGGTCGGCAACTGGCCCTTGTGCTGATCCAGCAGCTTGCCCGCCGCGCGGAAGTGGCCGATGTTGGTCATGCAAGAACCGATGAACACTTCATCGATTTTGCTGTTGGCCACGTCAGACAGCAGGCGCGCATCGTCAGGATCGTTCGGCGCACACAGGATCGGCTCTTTGATCTCGTTCAGATCGATGTCGATCACCGCTGCGTATTCCGCATCCGCATCCCCTTCCAGCAGTTGCGGATCCGCCAGCCATTTTTCCATGCCCTGAATACGGCGCTCCAGCGTACGGCGATCGCCGTAGCCTTCGGAGATCATCCACTTCAGCAGCACGATGTTGGAGTTCAGGTACTCTTCAATCGGCGCCTTGTCCAGCTTGATGGTACAACCGGCGGCGGAACGTTCGGCGGACGCATCGGTCAGCTCAAACGCCTGCTCGACCTTCAGATCCGGCAGGCCTTCGATCTCCAGAATGCGGCCGGAGAAGATGTTTTTCTTGCCCTTCTTCTCGACGGTCAGCAGACCCTGCTGGATCGCGTAGTAAGGGATGGCGTGCACCAGATCGCGCAGGGTGATGCCCGGCTGCATTTTGCCTTTGAAGCGCACCAGCACCGACTCAGGCATATCCAGCGGCATCACGCCGGTCGCGGCGGCAAACGCCACCAGGCCGGAACCGGCCGGGAAGGAGATGCCGATCGGGAAGCGGGTGTGGGAATCGCCGCCGGTGCCGACGGTGTCAGGCAGCAGCATGCGGTTCAGCCAGGAGTGGATCACGCCGTCGCCCGGGCGCAGCGAGACGCCGCCGCGGTTCATGATGAAGTCAGGCAGCGTGTGGTGCGTGGTCACGTCGACCGGTTTCGGGTACGCGGCGGTGTGGCAGAACGACTGCATGACCAGATCGGCGGAGAAGCCGAGGCAGGCCAGGTCTTTCAGCTCATCGCGGGTCATCGGGCCGGTGGTGTCCTGAGAGCCGACGGAGGTCATCTTCGGCTCGCAGTATTCGCCAGGGCGAATGCCGGCGACGCCGCAGGCGCGGCCGACCATTTTCTGCGCCAGCGAGAAGCCTTTGTTGCTGGCGGCTACCGGTTTGGCGATGCGGAACACGTCGCTGTGCGGCAGACCCAGCGCTTCGCGCGCCTTGGTGGTCAGGCCGCGGCCGATGATCAGCGGGATACGGCCGCCGGCGCGCACTTCATCCAGCAGCACGTCGGTTTTCAGCTCGAAGTTGGCGATCAGCGCGCCGGTTTCGTGGTTGCGCACTTCACCTTTGTACGGGTAAACGTCGATCACGTCGCCCATGTTCAGCTCGGACACGTCCACTTCGATCGGCAAGGCGCCGGCATCTTCCATGGTGTTGAAGAAGATAGGCGCAATCTTGCCGCCCAGCACCACGCCACCGCCGCGCTTGTTCGGCACGTGCGGGATGTCGTCGCCCATGAACCACAGCACCGAGTTGGTGGCGGATTTACGGGAGGAACCGGTGCCGACCACGTCGCCGACGTAGGCCAGCGGGAAGCCTTTCTTGTTCAGCAGCTCGATCTGTTTGATCGGGCCGACGCTGCCCGGCTGATCCGGCACGATGCCTTCACGTTCGTTTTTCAGCATCGCCAGCGCGTGCAGCGGGATATCCGGGCGCGACCAGGCGTCCGGCGCCGGAGACAGGTCATCGGTGTTGGTTTCGCCGGTCACTTTGAACACGGTGACGGTGATCTTTTCCGCCAGCTCCGGGCGCGACAGGTACCATTCGGCATCGGCCCAAGACTGCATGATCTGCTTGGCGTGCGCGTTGCCGGCTTTCGCCTTCTCTTCCACATCGTAGAAGTTGTCGAACATCAGCAGCGTGTGGGACAGCGCTTTGGCGGCGATCGGCGCCAGCTTTTCGTTGTCCAGGGCTTCGATCAGCGGATGAATGTTATAGCCGCCCTGCATGGTGCCTAACAGTTCAATGGCTTTCTCGGGGGTAACCAGGGGGGATGTCGCTTCACCTTTGGCGATGGCCGCCAGGAAACCTGCTTTGACGTAGGCGGCTTCGTCGACGCCCGGTGGAACACGGTTAATCAGCAGGTCTAACAGGAATTCTTCTTCGCCTTTTGGCGGATTCTTCAGTAGTTCGACCAGCGCGGCCATTTGGGTGGCGTCTAGCGGCTTAGGGGCGATGCCCTCAGCAGCACGCTCGGCTACGTGCTTACGGTATTCTTCTAGCACGACGTTCTCCTCGCTCTCATTGTCATTTATTGTGCCTGGCGTATATGCAAACCGGGTTTATACCCTTTGGGTTTCACTCTGTGGCTAGGCGATCGGCCCGTAAAGGCCCCGAAACGGTGATTGGGGCAAACAAGCACGGTCAAACAGCGTTACAGCATGAAAGACTGATGGGTAGAGCGCACGGCGATATTGATGCCATCTATCCTGACGGGGCACTGCTGTCGATGTCCTGGACTGTAAGGTACAGTGCCCGGTTCCGCTCAGCCAGCATATCAGGATTTGAAACGGTTGTTAATTCGTTCACATAAAAGCAACATTAAATCTTTGCTGAATCGTTGAGCGCAGCGTAATCGGCTGCCGGACAAACAGGGCATTATATCCACATAATTAAAATGGATATAAGCATGAGGATCGGAATTTGGCGCAGCGGCCACAAAAAACCGCGTTCTGCATCTGAGCAAAAAAAAAAACGGCCCCTTCTCAGGAGCCGCTTGTTAACCGGTCAAACCAGCAGAATTACTTCTTCTTGGCTTTCGGGTTAGGCAGATCGGTGATGCTGCCTTCGTAGATTTCCGCCGCCAGGCCCACGGATTCGTGCAGGGTCGGGTGAGCGTGGATGGTCAGCGCGATGTCTTCCGCGTCGCAGCCCATCTCGATAGCCAGACCGATTTCACCCAGCAGCTCGCCGCCGTTGGTGCCGACAATCGCGCCACCGATGATGCGGTGAGTTTCTTTGTCGAAGATCAGTTTGGTCATGCCGTCTGCACAGTCGGAAGCGATCGCACGGCCGGAAGCCGCCCACGGGAAGGTGGAGGTTTCGTAGCTGATGCCTTTCTCTTTCGCTTCTTTCTCGGTCAGACCCACCCACGCCACTTCCGGCTCGGTGTAAGCGATGGATGGGATCACTTTCGGATCGAAGTAGTGCTTCATGCCGGCGATAACTTCTGCGGCGACGTGGCCTTCGTGCACGCCTTTGTGCGCCAGCATCGGCTGGCCGACGATGTCGCCGATGGCGAAGATGTGCGGCACGTTGGTGCGCAGCTGTTTGTCGACGTTGATGAAGCCACGCTCGTCAACTTCAACACCGGCTTTGCCGGCATCCAGCAGTTTGCCGTTCGGCACGCGGCCGATCGCCACCAGCACCGCGTCGTAACGCTGTGGCTCTGCCGGCGCTTTTTTACCTTCCATCGTGACGTAGATGCCGTCTTCTTTGGCTTCTACCGCGGTCACTTTGGTTTCCAGCATCAGGTTGAACTGCTTGCTGATACGTTTGGTGAAGACTTTCACCACGTCTTTATCTGCCGCCGGGATAACCTGATCGAACATTTCAACGACGTCGATCTGTGAACCCAGCGCATGGTATACGGTGCCCATTTCCAGGCCGATGATGCCGCCGCCCATAACCAGCAGACGCTCTGGGACGGTTTTCAGCGCCAGCGCATCGGTAGAATCCCACACGCGTGGATCTTCATGAGGAATGAATGGCAGTTGGATCGGACGAGAACCTGCAGCGATGATGGCGTTGTCGAAGTTGATGGTGGTTGGGCCGTTTTCGCCTTCAACAACCAGGGTGTTAGCGCCGGTGAACTTGCCCAGGCCGTTGACCACTTTCACTTTACGGCCTTTCGCCATGCCAGCCAGACCGCCGGTCAGCTGAGTGATGACTTTTTCTTTCCAGACGCGCACTTTGTCGATGTCGGTTTTCGGCTCGCCGAAAACGATGCCGTGTTCGGCCAGCGCTTTGGCTTCTTCGATCACTTTGGCAACGTGCAGCAGTGCTTTGGAAGGGATACATCCCACGTTCAGGCAAACCCCGCCCAGAGTGGAATAACGTTCAACCAGAACGGTTTCAAGACCTAAGTCAGCGCAACGAAAGGCTGCAGAGTAACCTGCCGGGCCCGCCCCAAGTACCACGACCTGAGTTTTAATTTCAGTACTCATCATGACCTCTTAATTGATTGTCCGGCGGGTCAGACGTCATTTTTATTGCTAATCGATCTCATAACGCCCTTCATCCACCGGGACGCTTACACCGCGAGCAGTTTACAGAATTGTTAATAATCTGCAAAGCGTGTTCGAGTGACCCGTGTCTCAACAATTTTGTCGAGTTATGCAAAATCCGACAAAACTGCTACAGAATCGTCAGGGGCGCAGCATGCTGCGCCCCTTTTGCATTACATCACCAGACGGCGAATGTCGGACAACATGTTGTTGATGATGGTGATGAAGCGCGCACCATCGGCACCGTCGATAACGCGGTGGTCGAAGGACAGCGACATCGGCATCATCAGGCGCGGCATGAACTCTTTACCGTTCCAGACCGGCTCCATCGCAGACTTGGAGACACCCAGGATAGCCACTTCCGGCGCGTTGACGATCGGCGCGAAGTGAGTTGTCCCGATGCCGCCCAGGCTGGAGATGGTGAAGCAGCCGCCCTGCATCTCGCCCGCGGTCAGCTTGCCGTCGCGCGCTTTCTTGGAGATGGTCATCAGCTCGCGAGACAGCTCGGTGATGCTCTTCTTGTTCACGTCCTTGAACACCGGAACCACCAGGCCGTTCGGGGTATCTACCGCCACGCCGATGTTGATGTATTTCTTCAGCGTCAGCTTCTGACCGTCTTCGGACAGCGAGCTGTTGAAGCGCGGCATCTGCTCCAGAGCGGCAGCGACAGCTTTCATGATGAACACGACAGGCGTGAACTTCACGTCCAGCTTGCGCTTGGCCGCTTCTTCGTTCTGCTGCTTGCGGAACGCTTCCAGATCGGTGATGTCGGTTTTGTCGAAGTGAGTCACGTGCGGGATCATCACCCAGTTGCGGCTCAGGTTCGCGCCAGAGATCTTCTGGATGCGGCCCATTTCGACTTCTTCGATCTCGCCGAACTTGCTGAAGTCCACTTTCGGCCATGGCAGCATGCCTGGCAGACCGCCGCCGGCAGCAGCCGGGGCCGCTTCAGCGCGTTTCACCGCGTCTTTCACGTAAGCCTGAACGTCTTCGCGCAGGATGCGGCCTTTACGACCGGTGCCTTTCACTTTCGCCAGGTTAACGCCGAATTCACGCGCCAGACGACGAATGACCGGAGTCGCGTGCACGTAGGCCGCGTTCTCGGCGAACTCGCCTTTGTCTTCAGCTTTCGCAGCCGGAGCGGCGGCTTTAGCGGCGGCCGGCGCCGGCGCAGCGTCCGCTTTAGCGGCTGGAGCGGCGGCAGCGGCAGGCGCAGCGCCTTCCACTTCGAACACCATGATCAGGGAGCCGGTTTTCACTTTGTCGCCGGTCGCGATCTTGATCTCTTTCACGGTGCCCGCGAACGGCGCTGGCACTTCCATGGAGGCCTTGTCGCCTTCCACGGTGATCAGAGACTGCTCGGCGGCAACCTTGTCGCCCACCTTGACCATCACCTCGGTCACTTCGACTTCGTCACCGCCGATATCCGGCACGGCGACGTCTTTAGCCGCCGAGGCCGCAGGCGCTGCGGCGGCAGCCGGTGCTTGCGCCGCAGCCGGGGCCGCAGCGGAAGCGGCGCCGGCCACTTCAAACACCATGATCAGGGAACCGGTTTTCACTTTGTCGCCGGTCGCGATCTTGATCTCTTTCACGGTGCCCGCGAACGGCGCAGGGACTTCCATGGAAGCCTTGTCGCCTTCCACAGTGATCAGGGACTGCTCGGCTTCCACCTTATCGCCCACTTTCACCAGGATCTCGGTCACTTCGACTTCGTCGGCGCCGATATCCGGCACGGCAACGTCTTTGGCCGCAGCGGCAGCCGGGGCAGCTGCTGCTGCCGCCGGTTTTTCTTCCGCTTTCGCCGCCGGTGCAGCTTCCGCTGCGCCTGCCGCTTCGAAGATCATGATCAGTTTGCCGGTTTCGGTTTTATCGCCGACCGCCACTTTGATCTCTTTCACCACGCCCGCCTGCGGGGAGGGCACTTCCATGGAAGCCTTGTCGCCTTCCACGGTGATCAGCGATTGTTCCGCTTCAACTTTATCGCCGACCTTCACCAGAATCTCGGTGATTTCGACTTCATCTGCACCGATGTCCGGTACGTTGATTTCGATAGACATTATTCAGTACCTCTTAGGCCAGACGCGGGTTAACTTTTTCCGGGTTGATGTCGAATTTCTTGATTGCATCAGCAACCACGGAAGCTTCGATCTCACCGCGTTTAGCCAGTTCACCCAGAGCAGCAACCACCACGTAGGACGCATCGACTTCGAAGTGGTGACGCAGGTTTTCGCGGCTGTCCGAACGACCGAAGCCGTCGGTGCCCAGTACGCGATAATCGCTGGCCGGCACATAAGTACGAACCTGTTCGGCGAACAGTTTCATGTAGTCGGTAGAGGCTACCGCCGGCGCGTCGTTCATCACCTGAGCGATGTAAGGCACGCGTGGCGCTTCGGTTGGGTGCAGCATGTTCCAACGCTCGCAATCCTGGCCGTCGCGCGCCAGTTCGGTGAACGAGGTCACGCTGTAGGTGTCGGAACCCACGCCGTAGTCCTTCGCCAGGATCTGCGCAGCTTCGCGCACGTGGCGCAGGATGGCGCCGGAGCCCAGCAGCTGCACCTTGCCTTTGCTGCCTTCCAGCGTTTCCAGCTTGTAGATACCCTTGCGGATACCTTCTTCCGCACCCTGCGGCATCGCAGGCATGTGGTAGTTTTCGTTCAGCGTGGTCAGGTAGTAGTACACGTTTTCCGGGTTGTCGCCATACATGCGCACCAGACCGTCGTGCATGATGACCGCCACTTCGTACGCGTAAGCCGGATCGTAAGAGATGCAGTTAGGGATGGTCAGAGACTGAATGTGGCTGTGGCCATCTTCGTGCTGCAGACCTTCGCCGTTCAGGGTAGTACGGCCCGAGGTCCCGCCGATCAGGAAGCCGCGCGCCTGTTGGTCGCCCGCTGCCCAGCACAGGTCGCCGATACGTTGGAAACCGAACATCGAGTAGTAGATGTAGAACGGAATCATCGGCAGATCGTTGGTGCTGTAGGAGGTCGCTGCGGCCAGCCAGGAAGAGGCTGCGCCCAGTTCGTTGATGCCTTCCTGCAGGATTTGGCCTTTCTCGTCTTCTTTGTAGTAAGCAACCTGCTCACGGTCCTGCGGGGTGTACTGCTGGCCGTTCGGGCTGTAGATACCGATCTGACGGAACAGACCTTCCATACCGAAGGTACGCGCTTCGTCGGCGATGATTGGCACCAGGCGATCTTTGATCGACTTGTTCTTCAGCATCACGTTCAGGGCACGCACGAAAGCGATAGTGGTGGAAATCTCTTTGTTCTGCTCTTCCAGCAGCGAGCTGAAATCTTCCAGCGCCGGCATTTCCAGCTTCTGGGTGAACTCCGGCAGACGGGTAGGCACGTAGCCTTTCAGCGCCTGGCGACGTTCGTGCAGGTATTTGTACTCTTCGGAATCTTTCTCGAAGGTGATGTACGGCAGTTTTTCGATGTCAGCATCGGCAACCGGCACGTTGAAACGATCGCGGAAGTGGTGAACCCCTTCCATGTTCATTTTTTTCACCTGGTGAGCGATGTTTTTACCTTCCGCGGTTTCACCCATGCCGTAACCTTTGATGGTGTGGGCCAGGATAACGGTCGGTTTGCCTTTGGTGTCCTGCGCTTTTTTCAGTGCAGCGAAGATTTTCTTCGGATCGTGACCACCACGGTTCAGCGCCCAGATTTCGTCGTCGGTCATGTCTTTGACCAGCGCCGCGGTTTCCGGGTAACGGCCGAAGAAGTGCTCGCGCACGTAAGCGCCGTCTTTGGATTTGAAGGTCTGGTAGTCGCCGTCCAGGGTCTCGTTCATCAGCTGAACCAGTTTACCGCTGGTGTCTTTGCGCAGCAGCTCATCCCAACGGCCGCCCCAGATCACTTTCAGCACCTGCCAGCCTGCGCCGGAGAAGATGCCTTCCAGTTCGTTGATGATCTTGCCGTTACCGGTGACCGGGCCGTCCAGGCGCTGCAGGTTGCAGTTGATGACGAACACCAGGTTGTCCAGCTTCTCGCGGGTGGCGATGGTGATGGCGCCTTTGGATTCCGGCTCATCCATCTCACCGTCGCCCAGGAAGGCGTAAACGGTCTGCTCAGAGGTGTCTTTCAGGCCGCGGTGTTCCAGGTATTTCAGGAACTTCGCCTGATAGATGGCGCTGATTGGGCCCAGGCCCATGGATACGGTCGGGAACTGCCAGAATTCCGGCATCAACTTAGGATGCGGGTAAGAGGACAGGCCGTTGCCGTGCACTTCCTGACGGAAGTTGTTCATCTGTTCTTCGGTCAGGCGGCCTTCAAGGAAGGCGCGCGCGTAAACGCCCGGAGAGATGTGGCCCTGGAAGTAGACCAGGTCGCCGCCGTCTTTCTCGTTGCGTGCGCGGAAGAAGTGGTTAAAGCAGACTTCATAGAAGGTCGCGGAAGACTGGAAGGAAGCCATGTGGCCGCCCAGCTCCAGGTCTTTCTTGGATGCGCGCAGAACGGTCATGATCGCGTTCCAACGGATCGCAGAGCGAATGCGGCGTTCCAGATCCAGGTTGCCTGGGTAAGCCGGTTCGTCTTCTACCGCGATGGTGTTGACGTAGTTGTGCGCTGCAGCGCCGGCCGCAACGTTAACGCCGCCTTTGCGGGCTTCTCCCAATACCTGATCAATCAGAAACTGAGCTCGCTCAACACCCTCTTCACGGATGACCGATTCGATCGCCTGCAGCCAGTCGCGGGTTTCGATCGGATCCACGTCATTGTTTAAACGTTCTGACATGGTGGTATTCCTTATCTGTCTAATGGTTTGTTTGGAGCCTGTCTTCCTGTGCTCTGTGAAAAAACACACGAAGACAGGCCCATCAGTTTAGTTGCCGCTTAAGTACTTAACTAAGTACCTCGAACTTAACCCCCGCAGGCTGGTGTACCCTGAAGAGGACAGCTCTTAATCCTTGCGTTGCTGGAGACGCCGCAGCGATCTCTCGCGCCGAGTATGCTCCCGGCTGAGATCCAGCAAGATTTCCTCGATAAACGCCAAGTGGCGATGCGAGGCTTCACGGGCCTTTTCCGGCTCGCGTGCCACAATCGCCTCAAAAATTCCGGCGCGGTGGCTGCTCACTTTTGCCAACATCTCACGGCGCGAGTAGAGCAATTCAAAGTTCTGACGCACGTTCTGTTCCAGCATCGGCCCCATGCAGCGTAGCAGGTGAAGTAACACAACGTTGTGAGCGGCTTCAGTCACGGCGATTTGATACTGCATGACCGCATCGGCTTCGGCGTCGAGATCGCCGCTGTCTTGAGCCTGTTGAATCACGATGTGGCAGTCGCGGATGCGCGCCAGATCTTCATCGGTGCCGCGCAGCGCCGCGTAATAGGCGGCAATGCCTTCCAGCGCGTGACGGGTTTCCAGCAGATCGAACTGTGATTCGGGATGGTCGGCCAGCAGCTCGGCCAGCGGATCGCTGAAGCTCTGCCACAGATTAGTTTGCACGAAGGTGCCGCCGCCCTGACGGCGCAGGAGCAGCCCTTTCGCTTCAAGGCGCTGAATGGCCTCTCTCAGAGAAGGACGGGAGACATCAAATTGTTTCGCCAGCTCGCGCTCCGGAGGCAGTTTTTCGCCTGGGCGCAGTGTCCCCTCGAGGATCAGGTATTCGAGCTGTTGCTCGATAACATCTGACAACTTGGGTTGGCGGATTTTGCTGTAGGCCATGAGTGAATTCTTCTCTGCGAATGGCGCGGAGTCAATTGGTAATACCAATTTCAAAAACGTGACGGTAAAGTAACAAAGTATTCACCTCCTGTCCATACGGGCCTTGATCGAAATCAGGTTACCCGCACATTTTAACACCCCGCTGAAAACCCCGCTGCAAACCGGTAACGCCGTGATGGTATTACCATTTACGCGGCGGGTTGGGGATTTAACTTTTACCAAACCTTACGCAAGGCAGAGTGCAAACTTTTTGCCCGAGTTTTATTGCATGGTTATTACGCTTTAATGAATGGCTATTTGGCGAACAGCGCAACGGCGGTTCGTTCATTATTTGAACGCGGCCCACCGTTCAGATCTACGTTATTTTTGCGCATTATGTGATTTGTTGCTTATTTCATGCACTGAATCCCCCCTGCCGTCACACAACCCGCATTTTGTTTCCTAAACTGCTGCAATCTTAATCACTCACACGACAAAGCAGGTGCAAACCGACGCGCATAACATTATTCTCTGCCAAACGGTAGCGGCGCCGTGGAATTAATAGCTATAACGCCGTAAATAAAACAAAACACACATCGTAACCACTGCTTTACAGGCAGGTGGGCATTCACAACGACAGAGGGTTAGATTGATGGATGGTCAACAGCATGGTGACCAGCTGAAGCGCGGCCTGAAAAACCGCCATATTCAGCTCATCGCCTTAGGTGGCGCAATCGGCACCGGGTTATTTCTCGGTATCGCTCAAACAATAAAAATGGCCGGCCCGTCAGTGCTCCTCGGCTACGCCATCGGCGGCTTCATCGCGTTTCTGATCATGCGCCAGCTGGGGGAAATGGTGGTGGAAGAGCCGGTCGCCGGCTCCTTCAGCCACTTCGCCTACAAATACTGGGGCAACTTCGCCGGCTTCGCCTCCGGCTGGAACTACTGGGTGCTGTATGTCCTGGTGGCGATGGCGGAGCTGACCGCGGTCGGCATCTACGTGCAGTACTGGTGGCCGGAGATCCCCACCTGGGTTTCCGCCGCGGTATTCTTCCTGGCGATCAACGCCATCAACCTGGCCAACGTGAAAGTTTACGGCGAGATGGAGTTCTGGTTCGCCATCATCAAAGTGGTGGCGATTATCGGCATGATCGTGTTCGGCGCCTACCTGCTGTTCAGCGGCATGGGCGGCCCGGAAGCCACCGTCACCAACCTGTGGGCGCAGGGCGGGTTCTTCCCGAACGGCGTCATGGGCCTGGTGATGGCGATGGCGGTGATCATGTTCTCCTTCGGCGGCCTCGAGCTGGTCGGCATCACCGCCGCCGAAGCCGACAACCCGCAAAAAAGCATTCCGAAAGCCACCAATCAGGTGATCTACCGCATCCTGATCTTCTATATCGGTTCACTGGCCATTCTGCTGTCGCTGTACCCGTGGGGCAAAGTGGTCGAAGGCGGCAGCCCGTTCGTGCTGATCTTCCACGCGCTGAACAGCAACCTGGTGGCGACCGTGCTGAACATCGTGGTGCTCACCGCCGCGCTGTCGGTCTACAACAGCTGCGTCTACTGCAACAGCCGCATGCTGTACGGCCTGGCGCAGCAGGGCAACGGCCCGAAAAGCCTGCTGAAGGTCGACGGCCGCGGCGTGCCGGTGGTGGCCATCGGCATTTCCGCCCTCGCCACCGCGCTGTGCGTACTGATTAACTACCTGATCCCGGGCCGCGCCTTCGAACTGCTGATGGCGTTAGTGGTATCGGCGCTGGTGATCAACTGGGCGATGATCAGCCTGGCGCACCTGAAATTCCGCGCCGCCAAAAACCGCGAAGGCGTGGTGCCGAAGTTCAAAGCGTTCTGGTACCCGTTCAGCAACTACCTGTGCCTGCTGTTCATGGCCGGCATCCTGGTGATCATGTACCTGACGCCGGGCATTCAAATCTCGGTGCTGCTGATCCCGGTATGGGTGGCGATCCTGGCCGTCGGTTACGCCATCAAACAGCGCAGCCAACGTGTCGCCGGCGTCACCAGCCGTTGAATCGCGTGACCGCGCAATAAAATGGCCCGCAGATGCGGGCCATTTTTTTCGTCTGAACGCCGCTTACTTGCGCAGCGCTTTCACCTGCTCGGCGGTGACGTCCGCCGGCAAACCGCCCCAGGTCACCCGCAGGTAGTTTACCAGTTCCGCCACGTCGGCATCGCTCAGACGCTCGCCGAAGCCCGGCATGCTCTGCATGCTTTCACCGTTCGGGAACTGCTGGGCCGGCAGGCCGTCCAGCACCGACACGATCAGGTTCTTGCCGTCCGCCTGGCGCAGCGTGGCGTTATCGCGCATCGCCGGTGCGACGTGCGGTTTGCCTTCGCCTTCGCGCGCATGGCAGCCGGCGCACTGATCCAGATAGGTCATGCGCCCGGCATCGCTGCCCTGCCCCATTTTCACCGGCACTGCCGCCGGCGGCTGCTCGCCCATCAGATACAGCGCCAGCGCCTGATGATCTTCCGGCGTCAAATGACGGGTGCTGAGATCCACCACCATGTGCATCTCGCTGAAGGCGGAACCCTGCGGTGCGAGGCCGGTGCTGAGGAAGCGGCTGACGTCCTGCGGCGTCCAGCCGCGCTGCGCCAGACCGTGCGGCGTAATGTCCGGCGCCATGAAGCGGCCGAGATCGCCGCCCTGCATCGGTTTGCCGAGATCCATCTGCCCCAGCGCGCCGCGCGGCGTGTGGCATTCGCCACAGTGGCCCAGCACGTCGGCCAGATAGCGACCGCGCTGCCATTGCGGCGAGCTGCCCTGCGAGCTGGCCGGCAACGGATCCTGACTGCGGAACAACAGATTCCAGCCGATCAGCGCCATGCGCTGGTTAAACGGAAATGGCATGTCGTTGGCCGGAATGGCCACGTCCACCGCCGGGCGCGTCATCAGGTAAGCGTAGATGTCGTCGGCGTCCTGACGCGACATGCCCTTATACGAAATGTAAGGCATCGCCGGGTACAGGTGCCGCCCGCCCGGCGCCACGCCCTGCGTCAACGCCAGGAAGAAGTCGTCCTTGCTCCAGCGCCCGATGCCGTGGTCGGCCGACGGCGTCAAGTTACTGCCGTAAATCGTGCCGAACGGCGTGTCCAGCGGATAGCCGCCGGCCAACGGCGCCCCACCGCTGGCGGTATGGCAGGCGGCGCAGTCGGCGGCCTGCGCCAGATAACGGCCGCGGGCGATCTGTTCGGCGCTGGCGGTTACCTGCTGCACCGGGCCGTCGTAACGGCGGTTTTCCCGCCACCACAGCAGCGCAATCACCACGATCGCCACCAGCACAATCAACACTGCGAGACGTTTTTTCATTGCGCCGTCTCCTTCAGCAGGCCCGGCGTTTTCAGCACCACGTCGCGCACCGCTTCGTAGTAGCGCACGTAGCCGGTGCAGCGGCAAATGTGGCTATCCAGCGCCTGCTCGATGGCATTCTCCAGCTGATCGCGGGCGATCGGCTCACGCTTGAGCTTTTCCACGAAAATGGTGGCGGCGTTGACGAAGCCCGGCGTGCAGTAGCCGCACTGGAAGCTGTAGTGTTCCAGAAACGCCTGCTGGATCGGCGACAGCTCGACCACCTCGCCCTGTTCGTCCACCCTGGCGTGGCCTTCGACAGTGCGCACTTTCTTGCCGTTGAAGAAATGCGCGCCGGTGATGCAGGTGCGCACCTCTTCGCTGGTGCCGCTCGGGTGATCGACGATTGCCACGCAGGCGTGGCAAATGCCCTGCCCGCAGCCGAGGCGCGAACCGGTCAAATCGAGATACTCGTGCAGGAAATCGATCATCATCAAGCCTTCCGGCACCTCGATCGGGCCGTACTGCTTTTCGTTGATGGTCAGGGAAATCGGCTGGGTTTTAATGCTCATTGTAATACCTCACGAATATTTTCTGCACGAACGGGCAAATCACGGAAACGGTGGCCGGTGGCGTCGGCGATGGCGTTGACCAGCGCGGCCACGATCGGGATCATCACCACCTCCGCCATGCCTTTCGGCGGATCGGTTTCCGACAGCGCCGGCAGGATGTCGCCGCTCTGTTTCCATACCGCCACGTCGCTGGCGCGCGGCAGGTGGTAACGGTTGAAGTTCCAGGTGCCGTTGCCCGGGCCGTCTTCGTACAGCGGTAAATATTCGTGCAGCGCATGGCCGATGCCCATCGCCAGCCCGCCCTGCAGTTGGCCGGAAACCAGTTCCGGCACGATCAGGTTGCCACACTCCATGATCGAGTGGTGATTCAACAACTCCACCTGGCCGGTGGCGATATCCACCGCCACTTCCGCCAACGTGCCGACGGCGCTGTAGTAGGTCACCGCCGCATTGTTGCGCTGGGTCGGCGGATAATAGACCTGCCCGCGCGCCAGCGGTTTGAATTCGCCGCCGGCGTTGCGCAGCGCCATGCCGTCGACCGGCAGGCGTTCGCTTTTGCCGTTCAACGTAAAATCGGCCTCCGCCCACTGCCAGCGGTTGAACACATGCACCGCCGCGCCGGTGACGCCGCCCATCTGATAAGCCGTCTTGGCCAGCAGCTCGAGGCTCAGCACCGACATGCCCGCCGCCGTCAGGCCGCCTTCGACCCAACGCGCATCTTCGCGCCGCACCACCAGCGGCGCCGCCTGGCCGCCGCCGATACCGGCCTGCCACAGCGCCATCGCCGCCGGCCACAGGCCGTGATCGAAGATCAGGCGCGCCGCTTCGCGGGTGCTGTGCGAGAAGTAATAGGCCGAGTTGCTGGCGCTCGACGGCGAACAGTAGCTCGGCGTCCAGTTGGGGTTGGTTTGCAGCTTATCCTGCTCTTCCTGCGACATCAGGTAAGGATCGCCGCTGGTGACCATCGGCAATACCGACCAGTCGGTGACCGAGAAGTGCGCTTCGTCGGCCGGTTTGCCCAGCCACTGCGCGCACAATACCGACTGCGAGGTCGACATGCCGGTGCCCATCTCCGCGCCGCTGTGATGCAGGGTGATGCGGCCGTCTTCGCTCAGCTCCACCCGGGCGAACGAGGTTTCCGCCCCGGTGCCGAAGTCTTTCTGCACGCAGCCGAAGCCGACGCCATAGCGCTTGCCGGGATGGCGGCTCTCAAACTCGGCCTTGCGTTCGGCGCGCTTGAGCCATATCTCATGCTTCGCCGCCTTTTCCAGCACTTCATCGGCGCGGATCGCACCGGCCGGGATCGCCCCCTGGGTGTTTTTCATGCCGGATTTCAGCACGTTGCGCAGGCGGAACTCGATCGGGTCAATCTTCAGCTCGGCGGCCAACTCATCCACCATCATCTCGGTGGCGGCCATGCTCTGCAGCGTGCCGTAACCGCGCGCCGAACCGGCGTCGATGGCGCGTGAAGCCAGCCCGACCGACGACAGATCGCTTTTCGGGAAGTAGTAAATCGACTGGGCGGCGGTTGCGCCGACCATCACCACCGAAGGGGTAAAGTTGCTGCGGCCGCCGCCGTCCGCGGTCATGTCACCGAGGAACGACTGCATGACGCCGGTCTGCTTATTCACCGCGATGCGGTAGTTCATGTCGAACGCGTGGCGCTTCAACGCCGTCTGGAACTGTTCGAAGCGATCGTTGGCCAGGCGCACCGGGTGGCCGTCGCCATACATCGCCGCCACCGCGCCGTAATACGGGAAGTTGTAGTGGTCTTTCGAGCCGTAGCCCACGGTATAGCACGGGTGCAGGATCAGCTGTTTCACCGGCGGATTGCGCTTGGCCAGCATGCGCGGCATCTCGTCGGCCACTTCCTGCGGCGACTGAGTCGGCACCACCAGATGCAAGGTTTGCGTCTGCGCGTCGAACCAGCCGTTGGCGTTGTCCGGCTCCAGCGCCGAGGTGTCTATCGACTGCGTGGTGTAGCGGCGCGACATTACCAGCCAGTCGGCCGGCGGATTCGCCAACTCGTCGGCGATCATCCCTGCATAGCGCATGCCTTCCTGATCCAGCTTGCCGCCCTCGCGCCCTTCCGGCCACACCGGCAGGTGTTTTTTCATCGACACCGGGAAGATCGGCGTGTCCTTCAGGCTGGAGAAACGATCGTCGTCGAACGGTTGTTCTCCCCCCACCCGCACATAGCGGAAGCTGCCCCAGGGATCGCGCTCGAGCGGGCCGGTCACCGCGCCGTATTTGATGGTTTCTTCGCGGAATTTCAGCTTGTCCTTGGCGAAGCGGAAACGGGCGAAGTCGTGATAGATCAGGATCGCCACCGCCTGGCCGAGGTAGGCCGGGGTTTTGCCGCTCGGCAGCAGCATGTCGTCACCGTAGAACGCCGGAAAGGCCAGGCCGTCGCGCGCCAGATCTTCCGCCGTCACCAGGCGATCCGGTTGCAGATCGTCCCCCAACAGCGACAGATCGACCCCTTCGAACAACCGGTCGGCTTTGGTCACGCGCAGAATGAAGGCGTGCGCCTGTTTCTGCGGCCAGTGCGGCATGTCCACCGCGCGGATATCGCGCGCGAACACCTTCTGCCCCATGACCTTGGCGCGGCCGTCGATACGGAAACGCACGCGCTTGGCCTGCGGATCCCAATTGGGCGACTGGAGGATTTTTTGCTCGAACAGCGCGGCGTAGGCGCGGCTGTACAGGGGCGCGAGGTACACGGATACCCCCGCAATCACGGCGCTTTTGATAAAGCGACGCCGCGACGGGTTGAAATTGCTCATAAATAAGTCCTTCACGTCTTTCTTGTAATTGGTTTTTGTTCGCGGTGTTGTTGCGCAAACGCTGACGACCTTGCCGTAGACGTCATAAGCATATGCTTATAACTAAAATTATGTGATGATTAACAGGTTGTTTTCAACAAAAAAACATTTACAAAACACAGGTAGTTTGTAGGCTAATAAATAATTTGCGCAAACGCGGACTTCAACCATGACCACGGGCATTGTCATTACCGCCGCCGGGCGCGGAGAGCGCTTTATTCAGGCCGGCGGCCAGGGCAACAAATTGAACGCCGGATTTGCCGATGCGGCGGGCGAGCAGAGATCGCTGTTTGAACACACCCTGCGCCGGGCATTGGCCTCCGGCCTGCCGGTACATGTGGTGGCCCGGCCGGATAATCTGCCGGTGCTGGCAGCCTGCGCCGCCAACCAGGTGCCGGTCACCCTGCTCGCCAGCGCGGGCCTCGGCGACTCAATCGCCGCGGGCGTTGCGGCCACGCCGCACTGGCAAGGCTGGCTGATCCACCTGGCCGATATGCCGTTCGTCGGCGCCGACGTTTTCCGACAGGTGGCGGATGCCTTGCGGCAGCACCCGATCGTGCGCCCCAGCTATGCGCAACAGCCCGGTCACCCGGTCGGCTTTTCCGCCCGATTGCGCAAACCACTTTGCCAACTGCGCGGCGATAATGGCGCGCGTGAACTGCTGCAAGGCGCAGCGGTGCACCTGCTGCCGCTTGAACACCCCGGCGTCGTGCGGGATATTGATCTTCCATCGCAACTCCCGGCCAGCGAGTAAATTCACCTATGCAACATCTTGATGTCACCGTGGTCAGCCAGGCGATAAGCTGGCTGCAACAACAGCCGGTCTGGTTATGCACCGTGCTCAGCACCTATGGCTCTTCGCCGCGGTCGCCGGGCGCGTTGATGGCCGCGACCCGCGACGGCCGCTACAGCGGCTCATTGTCGGGCGGGTGCGTGGAGGAGGACTTTCTGCGGCGCGTGGCCGCCGGGGAGTATCAGGCGGCCAGCCAGGTGATCCGCTACGGCGAAGGCGGCATGACGCCCAATGTGGCGCTGCCGTGCGGCGGCGTGCTGGACGTGCTGATCGAGTATCTGCCGGCGGGAGAAGCCAGCGTCGCTTACCTGCGGCGCATCGCCGGCGCGCTGGAAGGGCATCACGCGTTGATCAAACGCCTGACGCTGCCCCACGCCTGCCACAGCCTCGAGCAGAGTCATTTCACCAGCGCCACCCAGGTGGAACGCCGGCTCGAACAGATTACCCTGCATATCGCGGCCGCGCCGCGCCTGCTGATCGCCGGGCTGTCCAGCGTGGCGCTGTACTGCGCCGATTTCGCCGTGGCGCTGGGGTTTGAGGTGCTGGTGTGCGAGAATCGCCCGGAGGCGCTGGATAACTTCGCCGCCGAGTTAAAACCGGGCGTGACGCTGCTGCGCCAGTTTCCGGCCAAGTTCATTGAGGACGGCGGTTGCCACGCCAATACCGCCGTCGTGGCGCTGACCCACGATCCGCGTATGGACGATCTGACGTTGATGGAAGCGATCCACACTCCGGCGTTTTACATCGGCGCCATGGGATCGCTGAGAAACAGCGCGCGGCGGCGCCAGCGGTTACAGCAGATTGCCGAATTCACGCCGCAGGAGTTGGAACGCATCCATGCGCCGATCGGCCTGCCGCTGGGCAGCAAAACGCCGGCGGAGATCGCCCTGGCGGTGATGGCGGCGATCGTGCAGCAGAAAAACCGACGGCCGGCCGCCGACGGGATCAGTGCAGCGGCACCACCGGCACCAGATGCTGCAGCTCCAAATGCAGCTCCTCTTTCCCGCTCAGCGAATAGCTGAACACCGTCATGTCCGGCCCGTCACCGCGGGCCAGCCCCATTTCGGGCAGCACCTGCGTGTAAATTTTAATGATGTGATCATTGAGCGCCACCGGCTTGCCGGAATAGCGAAAACGGCAAAACTCGCCGTGGATCTCCGGCAGCGGCTCCAGCGCCACGCCTTCACGCAGCGGATAGTCCGTCGTCACGCCTAGGGTATAGTCGACCCTGACCCGCTCGCCGTCCGGCACCAGTTGGGTAAACGAATAGGTTTGCGTCGGGCGCTCGCCCAACAAGGTGTAAAACTGTGCCCGCAGCGCGCTGCGCTGCGGCAGATGCGACTTATCCAACCTCTCTATGTCCAGGTGGTAAGCGTACTGCTTGCCGTGAAAAGCGTATTGCCCTCTGGCGATGCTGACGCGTTCGACCTCAATATCGCCGGGCTGGCTGGCCGCGAGTGAACGCACCAGATTGCTGAAGTCCTGTTTGCGGGCATGACGATAAACGCTGGGCGACTCGGCGAAGTGTTTCTTGAAACAGCGCGAGAACGTCTGCTGATTATCGAATTGATATTCAACCGAAATGTCCAGAATGCTCTTCTGCGTGAAGCGCAAGGCGAAGGCGGCGAGGTAGAGGCGACGAGCGCGGATGTAGGAGGCTAACGATAATCCGGTCTGCTTCTTGAACATGCGCTGCAGGTACCATTTCGTATAGCCTGACTTGGCGGAAACGATATCCAACGACAGCGGATTGGTCAGGTTATCTTCAATCCAGACCAGTAACTCCCTGATGTGACTTTCCTGCGTGCCCATGTGCTTGCCGAACCTTATGTTGCCGATATTCCATTAGTCGAATTTTAGTGCTATTCGCGTAGGGTATACAGGTTAAAACTCGACGTCCAGCAAGCTACAGGACTTTACACAATCCCCTCCACCGCCCGCGAGCGGTGGAGGGGGAGCAGCGATTATTTCAGGCAGCTGGAGCACTGACCGGCCTGGATCTTCTGGAAGAAGTCATTGCCTTTGTCATCCACCAGGATAAACGCCGGGAAATCTTCCACTTCGATTTTCCAGATCGCTTCCATGCCCAGTTCAGGGTACTCCACGCACTCCAGGCTCTTGATGCTCTGCTGCGCCAGCACCGCCGCCGGGCCGCCGATGCTGCCGAGGTAGAAGCCGCCGTGCTTGTGGCAGGCATCCGTCACCTGCTGGCTGCGGTTGCCTTTCGCCAGCATGATCATGCTGCCGCCGTGAGATTGCAGCAGGTCGACGTAGGAATCCATACGCCCGGCGGTGGTCGGCCCCAAGGAACCGGACGCATAGCCTTCCGGCGTTTTAGCCGGGCCGGCGTAGTAAATCGGGTGGTCCTTGACGTACTGCGGCAGGCCTTCACCGCGATCCAGACGCTCTTTCAGCTTGGCGTGCGCGATATCGCGGCCGACGATGATGGTGCCGCTCAGCGACAGGCGGGTGGAAACCGGGTACTGCGACAGCTGTTTGAGGATCTCGGCCATCGGACGGTTGAGATCGACCTTGATCGCCTCGCCTTCCCCGGCCTGGCGCAGCTCCTGAGGAATGAATTTACCCGGATTGTGCTCCAGTTTTTCCAGCCAGATGCCGTCGCGGTTAATCTTGCCTTTGATGTTGCGGTCCGCCGAACAGGAAACGCCCATGCCGACCGGGCAGGAGGCGCCGTGGCGCGGCAGACGCACGACGCGGATATCGTGCGCGAAGTATTTGCCGCCGAACTGCGCGCCCAGCCCCAGGTTCTGCGCTTCTTGCAGCAGTTCCGCTTCGAGTTCCAGATCGCGGAACGCCTGACCATGCTCGTTGCCTTCGGTCGGCAGGCCATCGTAATACTTGGTCGAGGCCAGTTTGACGGTTTTCAGCGTCGCTTCCGCCGAGGTGCCGCCGATGACGAACGCCACGTGGTACGGCGGGCAGGCCGCAGTGCCCAGCGTGCGCATCTTGTCGACCAGGTAGTTTTTCAGCTTGCCCGGCGACAGCAGCGCCTTGGTTTCCTGATACAGATAGGTTTTGTTGGCGGAACCGCCGCCCTTGGCGATGCACAAGAACTTGTATTCTTCGCCGTCAACGCTGTAGAGATCGATCTGCGCCGGCAGGTTGCTGCCGGTATTGACCTCTTTGTACATATCCAGCGCGGCGTTCTGCGAATAGCGCAGGTTCTCTTCGATGTAGGTGTTGTACACCCCACGCGACAACGCTTCTTCATCGCCGCCGCCGGTCCAGACGCGCTGGCCCTTTTTGCCGACGATGATCGCCGTGCCGGTGTCCTGGCAGGTCGGTAAAATACCCTTGGCGGCGATTTCTGAGTTACGCAGAAATTGCAGCGCAACGTACTTGTCGTTTTCGCTGGCGTCCGGATCTTTGAGGATATCGGCCACCTGCTGTTGGTGCGCCGGGCGCAGCATGAACGACGCGTCGTGGAACGCATGCTGGGCAAGCAGGGTTAACGCTTCAGGGGCAACTTTCAGTATTTCCTGGCCTTCAAACTCGCTCACGGAAACGTGGTCGCGGCTCAGCAGGTAATATTCGGTATCGTCTTTCTTCAGCGGGAACGGATCTTGATAGTGGAACGGTTTATTCGACATTGATCTCTCACTTGCAACATCAGCTGCGTTAAATTCACACTTGCGGCGCGCGAGGCGGCGCCTTGTCAAAAAACTGCCTTCACCTTACGTATTTTTAATCAGTCAGTTATTGCGCCAAATCGCAAAATAACCGCTCTTTGCGTAAGGGATTGCCACAGGCGGCGTTTCAACCTTGCTCGGTGAGAACTGCGGGTACAGGCTCATCATGCACGCTTTATTATCCCGCAGTTAACACATTGATTACAATCCATCGGTGGCGATCGCTTTATCAATGTGGCGAAAAAGCGCCGGATGCGATTTGCGCCGGTGCGTATTGTCAGCCGCCGCGCCATTGCTTAAGCTAGCCGCAATGAACAAACCGAGAATCCCCATCGCGCTGCAACAAGCGGTGATGCGCTGCCTGCGAGAAAAGCTGCAGTTGGCCCGCCGGCATTTTGCCGTCGAGTTCCCCGAACCCAGCATCGTCTATCAGCAACGCGGCACCAGCGCGGGCACCGCCTGGCTGCAAAGCTGGGAAATCCGCCTGAACCCGGTGCTGCTGCTGGAAAACCAACAGCAGTTTATCGATGAAGTGGTGCCGCACGAACTGGCGCACCTGCTGGTGTTTCGCCAATTCGGCCGGGTGGCGCCGCACGGCCGCGAATGGCGCTGGATGATGGAAAGCGTGCTGCTGACGCCCGCCAGCCGCACTCACCGTTTCGAAACCGCCTCGGTGCAAAGCAAGACCTTCCCCTACCGCTGCGCCTGTGGGCAGCACCCGCTCACCATTCGCCGCCATAACCGCGTGCTGCGCGGCGAAAGCGAATACCGCTGCCGCCGGTGCGGCGAAAAACTGAAATTTCTTGCTAGCGAGAACCTTTAGTTAAACGATTTATACGTTAAAACAAGCAAATATCGCCATTTGCCACTGCCGGCAAGTTCCGTTACCCTGCCTGCTTTTCCAATTTTGAGCTGTTTTGGAATATGCTTCGCAGAATTTTGTTTATGGCGGTTTTCGCCGCAGGCGCCGTACAGGCGCACGGCATCAATAACTTCTCTCAGGCCAAAGCGGCGGCGGCCAAGATTAACCGGGATGCGCCGGGCAGCTTTTACTGCGGCTGCCGCATCGACTGGCAAGGCAAGAAGGGCATCCCGGATCTCGCCGGCTGCGGCTATCAGGTGCGTAAAAACGCCCAGCGCGCGCAGCGCATCGAGTGGGAACACGTGGTGCCGGCCTGGCAGTTCGGCCACCAACTGCAGTGCTGGCAAGACGGCGGACGCAAAAACTGCAATAAGGACGCCACCTATCGCCAGATAGAAACCGATCTGCACAACCTGCAGCCGGCGATCGGCGAAGTGAACGGCGACCGCAACAACTTCATGTACAGCCAATGGAACGGCGGCGCAGGCCAATACGGGCAGTGCCCAATGAAGGTGGACTTCAAGAATAAACAGGCGGAGCCGCCCGCCCGCGCCCGCGGCGCCATTGCCCGCACCTACTTCTACATGCGCGATCGCTACCAGCTGCGGCTGTCACGCCAGCAAACCCAACTGTTCGAGGTGTGGAACCGGCAATATCCGGTGAGCCAATGGGAATGTCAGCGTGAAGCACGTATCGCCAAGGTGCAGGGCAACCACAACCCCTATATTCAACAGGCTTGTCAGCAGCGGAAAAGCTAACCTACTATAGCCTTTATCTTTCATGGCGCCGCCAACCCGCGGCGCCGTTTCGTCAGGATCAGACTACCCATGCGCATACCCCGCATTTACCATCCGCAGCCGTTGACCGACCGGGCGGAGATCGCCCTCAGCGAGGACGCCGCCAACCACGTCGGGCGCGTGCTGCGCATGAGCGCCGGCCAGGCGCTGCAGCTGTTCGACGGCAGCAACCAGGTGTTCGACGCCGAGATAGTCCGGGTGGACAAAAAGAGCGTGCTGGTGCGCCTCGGCGACGGCCGCGTGGAGGACATCGAATCGCCGCTCAACCTGCATCTGGGCCAGGTGATCTCGCGCGGCGAGAAGATGGAGTTCACCATCCAGAAATCCATCGAGCTGGGCGTCAACGTCATCACCCCGCTGTTTTCCGAGCGCTGCGGCGTCAAGTTGGACGGCGAGCGTCTGGCGAAGAAAATCCAACAATGGCAGAAGATCGCCATCGCCGCCTGCGAACAGTGCGGCCGCAACCGCATTCCCGAAATCCGCGAGGCGATGTCGCTGGAGGCCTGGTGCGCCGAGCAGGACGGCAGCCTGAAACTCAACCTGCACCCGCGCGCCAGCCACAGCATCAACACGCTGCCGCAGCCGGTAGACCGCGTTCGCCTGCTGATCGGCCCGGAAGGCGGTTTGTCCGCCGACGAAATCGCCATGACCACCGACCACGGATTTACTGATATTCTGCTGGGACCACGCGTTCTGCGTACCGAAACCACAGCGCTCACCGCCATTACCGCTCTGCAGGTCCGCTTCGGCGACCTGGGTTAAAGGAGAAAAGATGATTAAGCTCGGCATCGTGATGGATCCTATCGATTCCATCAACATCAAGAAAGACACCAGCTTCGCCATGCTGCTCGAAGCGCAGCGCCGCGGTTACGAATTGCACTACATGGAGATGAACGATCTCTATCTGCACGCCGGTGACGGGCGCGCCCGCACCCGCCTGCTGAGCGTGAAGGAAGACAAGGAGAGCTGGTTCAGCTTCGGCGCCGAGCAGGATCTGGCGCTGCACGATCTGGACGTGATCCTGATGCGCAAGGATCCGCCGTTCGATACCGAATACATCTACGCGACCTACATTCTGGAACGCGCCGAAGTCAAAGGCACGCTGGTGGTCAACAAGCCGCAAAGCCTGCGCGACTGCAACGAGAAGCTGTTCACCGCCTGGTTCTCGGAACTGACGCCGGATACGCTGGTCAGCCGCAGCGCCGCGCACATCCGCAAATTCCACCAGCAGCACGGCGACATCATCCTGAAACCGCTGGACGGCATGGGCGGCGCGTCTATCTTCCGCGTGAAGCAGGACGATCCTAACCTGTCGGTGATCATCGAAACCCTGACCGAACACGGCAGCCGTTTCTGCATGGCGCAGAACTTCCTGCCGGCGATCAAGGACGGCGACAAGCGCATCCTGGTGGTGGACGGCGAGCCGGTGCCTTACTGCCTGGCGCGCATTCCGGCGCAGGGTGAGACCCGCGGCAACCTGGCGGCCGGCGGCCGCGGCGAAGCGCGCCCGCTGAGCGAAAGCGACTGGAAAATCGCCCGCGCCGTCGCCCCGACGCTGAAAGAGAAAGGGCTGATCTTCGTCGGCCTGGACGTGATCGGCGATCGCCTGACCGAAATCAACGTCACCAGCCCAACCTGCGCGCGCGAGATCGAGGCGGCATTCCCGATTTCGATTACCGGCATGCTGATGGACGCCATTGAAAAGCGCCTGGCGGCGAAGTAATGCGTCATGCGGGCGGCATGCCGCCCGCTATCCTGTATCGCGCCCGCCAAAGCCCGCCTTTCCGGCAGCGGCTTGAAAGGCGGCGGGTATAGCCGCATACTGGCGGCTGTTTATTTTCTCACCCATTGATTACCTTATACTAACGCCATGAATTTACAGCACCATTTTCTGATCGCCATGCCAACGCTGCAGGATCCTCGCTTCAAGCGCTCGGTGATTTACATTTGCGAGCACAATGAAGAAGGCGCCATGGGTTTGGTGATCAATAAACCGGTGGAGCAGTTCACGGTAGCCACGGTGCTGAGCAAGCTGAAGATCATGCCGCCTGCGCGCGATCCGGCCATCAGCCTGGACAAGCCGGTGTTCGCCGGCGGCCCCCTGGCGGACGATCGCGGATTTATCCTGCATACGCCGCGCCACGGCTTTGGCGCCAGCATTCAAATTTCCCCCAACACCATGATCACCACCTCGAAAGACGTGCTGGAAACGCTCGGCACGCCGGAGCAACCGGACGACGTGCTGGTGGCGCTGGGTTATGCGGGTTGGGAGAAGGGCCAGTTGGAGCAGGAAGTATTGGAAAACGCCTGGCTGACCATCGAAGCCAACACCGACATTTTGTTCCGCACGCCGATCGCCAGCCGCTGGCGCGAGGCGGGGAACCTTTTGGGTATCGACATTCGCAGCATCGCCAACCACGCAGGACACGCCTGATGAGTAACCGCACCATTATCGCCTTCGACTTTGGCACCAAAAGCATCGGCGCGGCCGTCGGCCAGGAGTTGACCGGCAGCGCCCGCGCCCTGCCGGCTTTCAAAGCGCAGGACGGTTCGCCGGACTGGCTGAAAATCGAAAAACTGCTGAAGGAGTGGCAGCCGGATTTGGTGGTGGTCGGCCTGCCGCTGAACATGGACGGCACCGAACAGCCCGTTACCGCCCAGGCGCGCAAGTTCGCCAACCGCCTGCACGGCCGCTTCGGCATCCAGATCGATCTGCATGACGAGCGTCTGAGCACCGTGGAGGCGCGCGCCAACCTGTTCGATCGCGGCGGCTTCCGCGCGCTTGATAAAGGCAGCGTGGATTCCGCCTCCGCGGTGGTTATCCTCGAAAGCTGGTTCGAACGGCAGCTGGGCTAAACGCCCGTTCCCTCCCCCGCGCAGTCCCCCAACACACCGGCGTCGATCCGCTGCTGCAAACCTTGCTCAAAGGTTTGCATGCCGGACTGCGCGCCGGTTTGCAACACGCTCGCCAACTGATGCGTTTTCCCTTCACGGATCAGGTTGCTGACCGCCGCCGTCGCCGTCAGCACTTCAAAGATCGCCACTCGTCCGCCGCCGGGGCGCCTCATCAGCTTTTGCGCGATCACCGCTTGCAGGCTGCCCGCCAGCTGGGCGCGCACATAGGGTTTCTCTTCCGCCGGAAACACGTCCACCAGCCGCTCTACCGCCTGCGGCGCGCTGCGGGTATGCAGCGTCGCCAGCACCAGGTGGCCGGTCTCCGCCGCAGTGAGCGCCAGCCGGATGGTGGCGGTATCGCGCAGCTCGCCCAGCAGGATCACATCCGGATCTTCGCGCAGCGCGGCGCGCAACGCCGCATCGAAGCTGTGGCTGTCGCGGCCGATCTCCCGCTGCTGGATCAGCGATCGTCGGCTGCGATGCAGGAACTCGATCGGCTCTTCCAGCGTCAAAATATGCCGCTGCTGGTGCCGGTTGATCTCGTCGATCATCGCCGCCAGCGTGGTGGACTTGCCGCTGCCGGTGGCGCCGGTGACCAGGATCAATCCGTCGGCGCGCCGCAGCAGCGCCGGGACGATGGCCGGCGCAGCCAGCTCGGCAAGCGAAGGCGATTGCCCGGCGATACGCCGCAACGCGAGAGAAATCCCCGCGCTTTGTTGAAAAACGTTGGCGCGCAACCGCTCCCCGCTCGGCCTGTGCAACGCCAGATCGACCTGCCCCAGCCGCCGCAGGCTCTCGCGCTGCTGCGCATTCAGCAATCCATCGCAGAGGGCCTGCGCGCCTTGCGCCGTCAGCGTTGGCGCCGCCGCCAGCGGCTGCAGTTCACCGTCGATGCGCAACATCGGCGGATGACCGGCACAAAGGTGCAGATCGGAAGCATTATGCTTTACACTAAGGGCCACGAATTCATCGATATCCATATCACTCTCCCGGGTCAATAATGAGCACTATCCAACAGAACCTGCAGGATGTCAGAAACCGCATCGCGGCCGCCGCGCAAAACTGCGCACGGGCGCCGGAAGACGTTGCTCTGCTTGCAGTCAGCAAAACCAAACCTGTGGCGGCGATCGAAGAAGCCATCGCCGCCGGCCAGCGCGCCTTCGGCGAGAACTACGTGCAGGAAGGGGTAGACAAGATCCGGCATTTCGCCGAGTCGCCGCAGGGCGGTGAGTTGGTGTGGCACTTTATCGGCCCGCTGCAATCCAATAAGAGTCGGCTGGTGGCGGAACATTTCGCCTGGTGTCATACCGTGGATCGGCTGCGCATCGCCCAGCGTCTGAGCGATCAGCGCCCGGCCGACATGCCGCCGCTCAACGTGCTGATTCAAATCAACATCAGCGATGAGCAGAGCAAATCCGGCATCGCGTTGAACGAACTGCCGGCGTTGGCCGACGCGATCGCGGCGCTGCCGAATCTGGCGCTGCGTGGCCTGATGGCCATCCCGGCGCCGGAAACGGATTATCAGCGGCAGTTGGCGGTATTCAGCCGGATGAACGACGCATTTCTCGCCCTGCGTCAGCGTTATCCGCAGGCCGATACGCTGTCGATGGGCATGACGGACGATATGGCGGCGGCGATCGCCGCAGGCAGCACCCTGGTGCGCATCGGCACCGCAATTTTTGGCGCCCGCGACTACTCGCAGGCCTGACAAACAGACGAGGGATTTGATGCAACATCGCAAGATTACCTTTATCGGCGCCGGCAACATGGCGCGTGCAATCATCGCCGGCCTGGTCGCGGGCGGCTATCCGGCCAAATCCATCAGCGTCTGCGCCCCTTCGCCGAAAAACCGTGACGCGCTGGCGGCGGACTACGGCATCGTCAGCAGCGGCGACAACGTCGCCTGCGCGCGTGAAGCCGACGTCGTGGTACTGGCGGTCAAACCGCAAATGATGGCCGACGTGTGTCAGCCGCTGCGCGAACAGGTCGATTTCGGCGGCAAACTGGTGCTGTCGATCGCCGCCGGCATTCAGGTCAGCCGTTTCTATCAGTTGCTCGGCGACCAACTGGACATCGTGCGCATCATGCCCAACACCCCGTCGCTGGTCGGCAAGGGCATGAGCGGGCTGTACGCGCCGGCGCAGGTCAGCCAACAGGATCGCGACTACACCGGCGATTTAATGGCCTCGGTCGGTAAAGTTTGCTGGGTAGATGACGAAAATGGCATCAACGGCGTGATCGCCGCTGCGGGCAGCGCCCCGGCTTATTTCTTCCTGTTTATGGAAGCGATGCAAAAAGAAGCCGAACGCATGGGCTTCGACAGCCAAACCGCGCGCGATCTGGTGCAGCAGGCCGCTACCGGCGCCGCCGCGCTGGTTGAAGCCAACCCGGATACGCCGCTGGGCACGCTGCGCGAGCAGGTGACCTCCAAAGGCGGCACCACCGCCGAAGCGCTGCGGGTGTTCAACGAACGCCAACTGCCGGAAACCGTGGCGCAAGCGATGCAGGCCGCCGTTTCCCGTGCGCAAGAAATGGAAAAATTATTTTAAATAACCCCGAGTTAAGGAGAAGGACCACTTCATGCTAACGCTGACTTTCCTGGTCAAGACCGTTATTGATCTGTACGTGATGGTGCTGTTGCTGCGCATTTGGATGCAATGGACGCGCACCGATTTTTACAACCCGTTCTCGCAGTTTGTGGTGAAGATCACCCAACCGGTGGTCGGCCCGCTGCGCCGCATCATCCCATCGCTTGGGCCTATCGACAGCGCTTCGCTGCTGCTGGCGTTTCTGCTGATGACCATCAAGTACCCGCTGCTGCTGCTGATACAAAGCCACGCGCTGTCGCTTAGTCCGTATAACCTGCTGTTCGGCCTGATCTCGCTGGTTAAGTCCGCCGGCTACCTGATCTTCTGGGTGATGATCATTCGTGCGCTGATGAGCTGGGTAAGCCAGGGCCGCAGCCCGATCGACTACGTGATGTACCAACTGACCGAACCGTTGATGGCGCCGATCCGTCGCATCATCCCGGCGATGGGCGGCATCGATTTTTCCGCCATGGTAGTGATCCTGATCCTCTATCTGATCAACTACCTGGGCATGGATGTGTTCGGCGAGATCTGGTTCCTGCTGTGAGTGCAGTCACTCCCGTGCTGGACGGGCTGGCGCTCAGGCTATATATTCAGCCGAAAGCCAGCCGCGACCAAATTATCGGCTTGCATGGCGACGAACTGAAAGTCGCCATCACCGCCCCGCCGGTCGACGGTCAAGCCAACGCCCATTTGATCAAGTTTATCGCCAAGCAGTTCAAAGTGGCGAAAAGCAACGTCACCATCGAGAAAGGCGAACTGGGGCGGCATAAACAGTTACGCATCGTGAATCCGCAACAGATCCCCGCCGTGGTCGCGGCGCTATACACAAAGTAGCTGGAGCCGCAGCAAGGCGGCAAGGGCTTGAGTCCCCAGGAGCTGGGTCACTCCAGTGACTGGGGTGAGAGCGTGCAGCCAACGCGGCTGCGGCTTCAGATACGCAGAGTATCATCGAATAATTTTCAAGGTAGTCACTTATGCAAAAAGTCGTTCTTGCCACCGGTAACCCGGGCAAAGTGCGCGAACTTGCCGACCTGTTGGCCGATTTCGGCCTGGACGTGGTCGCGCAAACCGATCTGGGCGTGGAATCCGCCGAAGAAACTGGCCTGACGTTTATCGAAAACGCCATCCTGAAAGCGCGCCATGCGGCACAGGTCACCGGCCTGCCGGCGATCGCCGACGACTCCGGTCTGGCAGTGGACGCGCTGGGCGGCGCGCCGGGCATCTACTCCGCACGCTATGCCGGCGAAGATGCCGACGATCGGCAAAACCTCGACAAGCTGCTGGCGGCGTTGAAAGACGTGGCGCCGGGCCGGCGCGGCGCGCAATTCCATTGCGTGCTGGTCTATCTGCGCCATGCGGCAGACCCGACGCCGCTGGTGTTCCACGGCAGTTGGGCCGGCGAAATCACTGAGCAGGCCGCCGGTGAAGGCGGCTTCGGTTACGACCCTGTCTTCTACGTGCCGGAGCTGGGCCGCACCGCCGCCGAGCTGAGCCGCGACGAGAAGCGGTCGATTTCGCACCGCGGCAAGGCGCTGAAGCTGATGTTGGAAGCCATGCGCAATGCTTAAGCTGCCCCCGCTGAGTCTCTACATCCATATCCCGTGGTGCGTGCAGAAATGCCCGTACTGCGACTTCAACTCCCATGCGCTGAAGGGGGACGTGCCGCATCAAGAGTATGTCGATCATCTGTTGGCGGATCTGGATGCCGACCTGCCGCTGGCCGGCGGCCGGGAAATCAGCACTATCTTTATCGGCGGCGGCACCCCCAGCCTGCTGAGCGCCGAGGCGATGCAAGCCTTGCTGGACGGCGTGCGGGCGCGCATTCGCGTCGCCGACGACGCCGAAATCACCATGGAAGCCAATCCCGGCACCGTGGAGGCCGATCGCTTCAGCGGCTACCAGCGCGCCGGCGTCAACCGCATCTCCATCGGGGTGCAAAGCTTCAGCGCCGAGAAGCTGAACCGTCTGGGGCGCATCCACGGCCCGGAAGAAGCCAAACGCGCGGCGACGCTGGCGACCGGCCTCGGCCTGCGCAGCTTCAACCTCGATCTGATGCACGGCCTGCCGGACCAGTCGCTGGAAGAGGCGCTGGACGATCTGCGCCAGGCTATCGCCCTCAATCCGCCGCACCTGTCGTGGTATCAGCTGACCATCGAGCCGAACACCCTGTTCAGCTCGCGCCCGCCGGTTTTGCCGAACGACGATGCGCTGTGGGACATCTTCGAGCGCGGCCACCAGTTGCTGAGCGCCGCCGGCTATCAGCAGTATGAAACCTCGGCCTACGCCAAGCCGGGCTACCAATGCCAGCACAATCTCAACTACTGGCGCTTCGGCGACTATCTGGGGATCGGCTGTGGCGCGCACGGCAAGGTGACCTTCAGCGACGGACGCATCCTACGCACCGCCAAGACCAAGCACCCGCGCGGCTTTATGCGCGGCGACTACATGGACAAGCAGCATGAGGTGGCGGCGGCGGATCGGCCGTTCGAATTCTTCATGAACCGCTTCCGCTTGCTGGAAGCCGCGCCGCGCGCCGACTTCGCCAACTACACCGGGCTGACGGAAAGCGTCATTCGCCCGCAGCTGGACGAAGCGCTGGCCAAAGGCTATCTGGAAGAAACCGCGGAGCACTGGCAGATCACCGAGAAGGGCAAACTGTTCCTCAACTCGCTGCTGGAACTGTTCCTGGCGGACGACGAGTAAAAAAAAGCGCTGAATGATCAGCGCTTTTTTATTGGTGTTAATCCGGGTAAAACGTCTGAGACAGAATCTGCTGAGTTTCCCAGATGCCGTTTTCCGGATACACATCCAGCCCGGTTTCGGCCGTGGCGAGCGCAACGGCCTTCGACCAGACGACATCCAGCCAATCGGCATCGCTCAGTTTACCTTTTAGGCTGGGCGACTCTTTCAAGCTGTAAAGCACCTCTTTGCGCTGCGCTTTAATCGTTCTTTCCCAGCTGGTTCCGCGCCTGGCCGGCTGATATTTCCATTTAAGCAAATGTGCAATCAGCACCGTCATCCGGCTAGCAAGTTCCCTTTGCTCGCTCTTCCCCACGTCCTCAATCTCCTCGGCGATCTTTTCAATATCGATCTCAGACAATTTTCCGGAGCGCAAAAGAGCGGCCTGTTCATTTGCCCAGGCAACAACATCGGTTTCGTAACGTGTATGGCTCATAGCGTCCTCCGTAAACATCCATAAATCTGTACGTAGTTTGATCAGTCTGTCAGATAAGCTTCAGAAGGTCAAAAAACGGTCTACCAAGAAGATTCTTAAATCACTTCAACGCGTTAAGCAGATCCTTGCGCTGGGTTTCCAGTGCGGTGACGCGGTTGCACACGTCATGACCGAAGTTCTGGAAGTCCTGTTCCTGGTTGTTCCATTCGTTCTGGATCGCCTTCTGCAAGCCGCCCAAATTGCCCATGATCGCCTGCAGCGGGTTGCCGCCGCTGTTGGCGGCCTGTTTGACGCCCATCTCGTTCAGGCTGTCCTGCAGCACGCCGCCCATGCTCTGCTGCACGATGTTGCGGCCGTCCTGCTCCACCTGGTCGATCGCCTTGTGGTGGAAGGTCAGGCCGTCGCTGCGGTGCTCGATGATGCGGTTCATCTGCTGTTTCAGTTGGCCATTCAGGGTGGTCAGCCGGTTGCGCACGTTACTGTTGCTGCCCAGCTCTTTAACGATCACTTTATCCAGCGCTGCGCGGGCTTTCTCCAGGTGTTTCTGCGCGCCGTCGTCGATCCACGGCAGCTGTTTGCGCAAGGCGCTCTGGTAACTGAAGGCTTTCTGCCGCTGGCTGTCGTTCAAGCTCAGCGCCTGGCCGTTGCGGATCACGTCGCCATCCGGCGATATTTGCAGATCGCCGCTGGCGCCTTTCACCTGCACGCTCTGCGGGCTGATGATCACATCGTCCTGGGGTTTAACGCTGCACTGGTACTCGGCGTGGGCCTGCGCGGCAGTCGCCGCCAGCAGCAGTAAGGCTAACCCGGTTTTCTTCAACATAGCTTCTCCTGACTCCCATCCAGACTGGGATTAAAAAATCGAACGGCCGATACGTTGAGACAACAGTTCCAGCGCCGCAGTTCCCGCCAGCGAGTTGCCGGAAGCATCCAGTTCCGGCGACCAAACGACGATCGACAGTTCGCCCGGCACGATGGCCACGATGCCGCCGCCCACGCCGGACTTGCCCGGCATCCCCACCCGATAGGCGAATTCGCCGGCGCCGTCGTACATGCCGCTGGTCATCATCAGGGCGTTGATCTGCCGCGCCTGCAGCGGGCTGATCACCGCCTCGCCGCTGAGATCGCGACCGTGATTGGCCAGATAGACGAAGCTGCGCGCCAGTTCCACGCAGCTCATGCGCAGCGCGCAGTAGTGGAAATAGGTTTGCAGCACGGTGATGACGTCGTTTTCGAAGTTGCCGAACGATTTCATCAGATAGGCGATGGCCGCATTGCGATCGGAGTGTTCGAACTCGGAGCGCGCCACCCGCAGGTCATAGGCCAGGTCGTCTTCACCGGCCAACTGACGCACCACCTCCAGCATGCGCTGTTTGGGGGCGCTGAGCCGGGTTTGCAGCATGTCGCACACCACCAGCGCGCCGGGGTTGATAAACGGATTGCGCGGTTTGCCCTGCTCCATCTCCAGCTGCAGCAACGAATTGAACGGCAGGCCGGAAGGCTCTTTGCCGACGCGCCGCCAGATCTCATGCTCCTGATAGCGCGTCAGCGCCAGCGTCAGACTCAGCACTTTGGAGATCGACTGGATGGAGAAGCGCTCCGCGGCGTCGCCGGCCTGGAACAGTTCGCCATCCACCGTACACACGGCGATCGCCAGCCGATCGGCGGGCACTTCCGCCAACGCCGGGATGTAGTCGGCCACTTTTCCCTGGCCAATCAGCGGGCGCACCTGTTGCAGGATCTCTTCCAGCAACGCGTTATCCAATGTTGTTACCACCTCGGTCACACTCCGGGCAAAACAAAGGCGCCGTTAAGGCACCTTAAATCCATCCCCGTCATACTTGAATCCGCATCTGTGTTGGCTGCGAGCGCTCACCCCAGTCACTTACTGAAGTAAGCTCCTGGGGACTCACCCTCTTGCCGCCGTGATGCGAATCCAATTATTTAGGGGGAAATAAGCGGCGCGAAGCCGCGCTCATCGGGCAAGCGCGATCAATCCCACCAGATATCGAACAGATCGCTGACCTTAACGTCGGTCAGTTTGCGCGCTTCCAGCCAGTTTTTCACCAGTTCGCGATGCTCGTCGGTGCAGTGGCCGATCTTCTGCAGGCAGATCAGACCTTCCCACTGCAGGTAGCCGCTGCCGTCAAACGCCAGACCGTTCGGCTCGATCACTTCATCGATGAAGGTATCCAGCGTGCTGTCGATATCTTCCACCGACGTGCCTTCGGCGAAGCGCCAGGCTACGGAGAAACCCAACTCCTGAAATTCTTCAATGTGCAACTTTTTACGTAAACGACGACTGCGGTTCTTAGCCATTATTCTTTCCTCTCAAACATCAAGTCCCAAACGCCATGTCCCAGGCGCTGGCCGCGTAATTCAAATTTCGTCAGTGGGCGCGAATCCGGACGCGGCACATAATCATTATCGCTGGAAAGATTACGGTAGCCTGCGACCCCGTTCATAACCTCTAACATATGTTCCGCATAAGGTTGCCAATCGGTGGCCATGTGGAAGACGCCGCCGGTCTTCAGCTTGCGCAGCACCAGTTCGACAAACGGCGTTTGCACGATGCGGCGCTTGTTGTGGCGCGCCTTGTGCCAAGGATCGGGGAAGAACAGCTGCACCATGTCCAGCGAGCCGTCCGGGATCATGTTTTCCAGCACTTCAACCGCATCGTGGCACATTACGCGCAGGTTGCTCAGCTTCGCCTCGTGGGCGTCGGCCAGGCAGGCGCCCACGCCCGGCGAGTGTACTTCGATCCCTAAAAAGTTCTGCTGCGGGTTGTTGCCCGCCATGGTCACCAGCGAGGCGCCCATGCCAAAACCGATCTCCAGCACCGTCGGCGCTTCGCGGCCGAACAGCGCGGCGAGATCGACAGCGTCAGCCTGATACTCCACGCCCATCACCGGCCAATAGTTCTCCAGCGCGTGCTGCTGGCCTTTGGTCAGCCGCCCCTGGCGGCGGACAAAACTGCGGATACGGCGCATCGCGCGGCCGTTCTCATCAAATTCCGGGGAGATGACGTCATTAATCATAGTGCTTTCTGTCTGTTTGGCTGCCAATTAGGGAAACGCGCATTATGCAAAGATACATTGGTTTAGCAAGTGTTCATCTTCTGTACCCGCCGTGCGGCGTCGGAAAGTTCCGGTTTACAGCATCATGACTCTATGCTGCAATCTCGCTTCATTTTCTGCCGGATAACGACTCTTCATGATGCAAGCACAACAATTCGCACAGGTGGTGCTTGACTGGTACCAGCGCTACGGCCGCAAAACCCTGCCATGGCAGTTGGAGAAAACCGCCTATCAAGTATGGCTCTCCGAAGTGATGTTGCAACAGACTCAGGTTGCCACCGTCATTCCTTATTTTCAGCGCTTTATGGCCCGTTTTCCCAACGTGCGCGCGCTGGCGGAGGCCCCGCTGGACGAAGTGCTGCATCTGTGGACCGGCCTTGGCTATTACGCCCGCGCCCGTAACTTGCACAAAGCGGCGCAGACCATTGTCGCACAGCACGGCGGCGAGTTCCCGACAACCTTCGCAGAAATCGCCGATTTACCGGGCATCGGCCGTTCCACCGCCGGCGCGGTGCTGTCGTTGGCGCTGGGCCAACACTATCCGATCCTCGACGGCAACGTGAAGCGCGTGCTGGCTCGCTGCTACGCGGTGGAAGGCTGGCCGGGCAAAAAAGAGGTCGAAAACCGGCTGTGGAAAATCAGCGAAGAAGTCACCCCGGCCCAGGGCGTCGGCCAGTTCAACCAGGCGATGATGGATCTGGGCGCCATGGTCTGCACCCGCTCCAAGCCCAAGTGTGAGCTCTGCCCGCTCAACGTCGGCTGCCTGTCTTACGCCAACCACAGCTGGGCCAACTACCCCGGCAAGAAGCCCAAGCAGACCCTGCCGGAAAAAACCGCCTACTTCTTATTGCTGCAGCACGGCGACCGCGTGTGGCTGGAGCAGCGCCCGGCGGTGGGCCTGTGGGGCGGCCTGTTCTGCTTCCCGCAGTTCAGCGCGCGCGTGGATTTGGAACTCTGGCTGCAGCAGCGCGGTCTGAAAGGCAAGCGCCTGGAACAGCTGACCGCGTTTCGCCACACGTTCAGCCATTTCCATCTCGATATCGTGCCGATGTGGCTGTCGCTCGACGCGGCGGGCAGCGGCATGGATGAGGGCGCGGGTCTCTGGTATAACTTAGCGCAGCCGCCGTCGGTCGGGCTGGCAGCGCCGGTGGACCGCCTGTTGCAACAGCTGGCGAAGCAGCCCCCGATCCAACAAAACTTATATGGCGATAGCGCCATCGATGAGGAATTAGCATGAGCCGCACCATTTTTTGTACTTTCCTTCAACGCGACGCCGAAGGCCAGGACTTCCAGCTTTATCCCGGCGACGTCGGCAAGCGCATCTACAACGAGATCTCCAAGGAAGCCTGGGGCGAGTGGATGAAGAAGCAGACCATGCTGATCAACGAGAAGAAGCTGAACATGATGAACGTGGATGATCGCAAACTGCTGGAAGAGGAAATGATCAAATTCCTGTTCGAAGGGCACGACGTGCACATCGAAGGCTATACGCCGCCGAGCGAATAACGCTGTTGGGGCCAGGCGCTGGCCCGCTTCAATCCTCTTATACTTCTTCCAAACGGCTTTAAGATGAAGAAAATTTTAGCTTTGCTCGTAATAGCGCCTTTGCTGATCTCCTGTTCCGGCAAAAAAAGTGAAGAAATCAACGAAGCCTGGATCAAAGACACCAACGGCTTCGACATTCTGATGGGCCAATTCGCCCACAACATCGAGAACATCTGGGGTCTGAACGAAGTTCTGATCGCCGGGCCGAAAGACTACGTCAAGTACACCGACCAATACCAAACCCGCAGCCACATCAACTTCGACACCGGCGCCATCACCGTCGAGACCATCGCCACCACCGATCCGGCCACGCACCTGCGCCAGGCGATCATTAGCACGCTGCTGATGGGTGACGATCCGGGTTCGATCGACCTCTATTCCGACGCCAACGATATCCAGATCAGCAAAGAGCCGTTCCTGTACGGCCAGGTGCTGGATAACAAAGGGGCGCCGATCCGCTGGGAATGGCGCGCGGCGCACTTCGCCGATTACCTGCTGCAAACCAAGCTGCAAAAACGCACCTCCGGCCTGCACGTCATCTACTCGGTCACCATCCAACTGGTGCCGAACCACCTGGACAAACGTGCGCATAAATATCTGCCGATGGTGCGCAAGGCGTCGGAAAAATATGGCGTGGACGAGTCGCTGATCCTGGCTATCATGCAGACCGAATCGAGCTTCAACCCGTATGCGGTGAGCGGTTCGGACGCGCTGGGCCTGATGCAGGTGGTGCAGCACACCGCCGGTAAGGATGTGTTCCAGATGCGCGGCAAATGGGGCACCCCGAGCCGCAGCTACCTGTTCGATCCGGAGAACAACATCGATACCGGCACCGCCTACCTGGCGATCCTGCAGAACAACTACCTGGGCGGCATTCAGAACCCGACCTCGCGCCGCTATGCGGTGATCACCGCTTACAACGGCGGCGCCGGCAGCGTGCTGCGGGTGTTCTCCAGCGACAGAACGCGCGCGGTGGGCATAATCAACGGCATGCAGCCGGGCGACGTGTACCAAACGCTGACCACCAAGCACCCGGCCGCCGAGTCGCGCCGCTATCTGGTGAAAGTGAATACCGCGCAGAAGAGCTACCGCAGAAAGTAGCGCTTCCCGCGTGGATAGAAGAAGGGCCGGTGCGAACCGGCCCTTTTTTCATGGCTTGATCATATAGCCGAAGATGCGCTTCCAGCCGTGATCTTTTTTCTCGATGTAGACCCCCTGCAGCTCCGGCGAGAAGCCCGGCAGGCGGTTGATGCCCTCCTCGAGCGCCAGGAAGTAGCGCTGCACCGCGCCGCCCCACACTTCGCCCGGCACCACGCACAGCACGCCCGGCGGATACGGCAGGGCCCCTTCCGCCGCGATGCGCCCTTCCGCCTGGCCGATCGGCACCAGCTCGACGTTGTCGCGGATAAACTCCACGTTGGCGTCCTGCGGGTTCATCACCACCTGCGGGAAATGATCCTGACGGAACATCTCCTTTTGCAGCTGCTTAACGTCAAAGCTGACGTACAGATCGTGCATCTCCTGGCACAGCCGGCGAATGCTGTAGCCGCGGTAACGCTGCTCGTTCTTGCGGTACACCGTCGGCAGCACCACGCTCAGCGGCGCATCCTCTTCGACATAGCGTTCGAACTGCGCCAGCATCTCCACCAGCTGTTCCATCTTGGCCGGGTTCTCCGCCGGGGTCAGCAGGAACAGGATCGAGTTGAGATCGCACTTCTCCGGCACGATGCCGTTCTCGCGCAGGAAGTTGGCCAGAATGGTGGCCGGCACGCCGAACTCGGTGTATTGGCCGGTCGCGGCGTCAATCCCCGGCGTGGTCAGCAGCAGCTTGCACGGATCCACCAGATACTGATCCTGGGCGTAACCTTCGAAGCCGTGCCACGTCTCCCCCGGCACGAAGGTGAAGAAGCGCGCGTCGTTGGCGATCAGATCGGTATCGTAATCCTGCCAGTCCTTGCCCGCCACCTGCAGCGGAATAAACGGCTTCAGCTGCGAGCAGCGCGTGAGCAGCTGTTTGCGCGTCTCGATGCCCAGCTTGACGCAGTCCATCCACATGCGGCGCCCGGCGGGGCCGGCGTGCATCTTGGCGTTGACGTCCAGCGCGGCGAACAGCGGATAGAACGGGCTGGTCGACGCATGCAGCATGAATGCGTTGTTCAGGTGCTTGTGGTTGCAGTGGCGCTTTTGCCCTTTGATGTGGTCGTCTTTCTTGTGGATCTGCGAGGTCTGCGAGAACCCCGCCTGCTGTTTATGCACCGACTGGGTGACGAAGATACCCGGATCGTGCTCGTCCAGCTCCAGCAGCAGCGGCGAGCACTCTTTCAGCATCGGAATAAAGCCTTCATAGCCCACCCAGGCGGAGTCGAACAGGATGTAGTCGCACAGGTGGCCGATGGTGTCGATCACCTGGCGAGCGTTGTAAATCGTGCCGTCGTAAGTGCCGAGCTGAATGATCGCCAGCCGGAACGGCCGCGCCGCCGTGGCCTTCTCCGGCGCCACCTCGCGGATCTGCTCGCGCAGGTAGCGCTCATCGAAGCAGCGCGCATCGATGCCGCCGATAAAGCCGAACGGGTTGCGGGCGGTTTCCAGATACACCGGCGTGGCGCCGGCCTGGATCAGCGCCCCGTGGTGATTGGATTTGTGGTTGTTGCGATCGAACAGCACCAGATCGCCACGGGTCAGCAGCGCGTTGGTCACCACCTTGTTGGCCGCCGAGGTGCCGTTGAGCACGAAGTAGGTTTTATCAGCGTTGAACACCCGCGCCGCATGCTTTTGCGCATCCTTGGCCGAGCCTTCGTGGATCAGCAGATCGCCCAGCTTGACGTCGGCGTTGCACATATCGGAACGGAAAAGAGTTTCACCGTAGAAATCGAAAAACTGCCGGCCGGCCGGGTGCTTGCGGAAGAACTCGCCGCCCTGATGGCCTGGACACGCAAAGGTCGAATTCCCCATCTCGACGTAGGTCTTCAGCGTTTTGAAGAACGGCGGCAGCAGCGCCTGCTCGTAGGCGTCGGCGGCGGCCTCCAACTGCGCCATGTAGAATGGCTTGCTGGCGCCGGCCAGCAGCGCGAAGACCCCGCTGACAAACGGCAGATAATCCGGGGAAAGATGCTCGTCCCCTTCCACCGCCACGAAGGTCGGAATATCGAACCCCGTCGACTGCAAGCGCGCCAGAATGCCGGCGTCCACGTCGGCGACCGACACCACCACCGCCGCCACGTCGGTGTAGTCCGTCTGCTCTACGCGCACGATCTGGCGCAGCGTCTCAATGGTGGCGACCAGGCTGGCGCTGGTTGCGATTTTCAATTCTTTCATCATGCTGACTCTCAAACGGTGAAGGATGAGGGTGTGCCACCGGCACGGTAATGAGATAACGCGGTTATCCCGGTAAAAGCGATACCCGGGCACGGCAGCATAAGCGGCGTGCGTGACCGCCTCATGATCGGGGACCATCAGGCAGCTATCGGGGGAACTGGTCTTGGCAGCGTCCGACAGGCATCAGTAAAATCAGGGCCGCAGCGCTGGCTTTACGCATGCCTAACAGCGAGCATCACGCGGCCTTACCGCATGATCGGCAGGCGTATTCGGACAGATGGCGTTCGGAGCAAGCAGAGACGGAACGGTGGCGGCGTCAGAGGTCTGGTGCGCGACAGCGCTTGAGCGACAAAACCAGTCATGCCAATAACCCTCTGACTTATAAGAAGCGGGAACACCGTCAGGGAACGGAGAGTGCTAAAATTTGCGCAATGATTGCATGATTCGTTACGAGGTTCAAGCGAGAATCACCTGGATTGAGCTTGCATTAATGCAAAGGTAACGTTTTGTTATTTAAAAATAAATATGAAACACAGCCTTGATAAGGTGGTATAAATACACGTTTTTTATGCATATTTATTGGGTGGCGATATCGCCACAGGCTCTAGCGCTTCGGGTTCGCTGCCTGAAAATAGAGCAACCGATCGGCTTTGTGACAGAAAGCGATTGACGCCATCCGGCCAATACGGTTTAATGCGCCCCGTTGCCCGGATAGCTCAGTCGGTAGAGCAGGGGATTGAAAATCCCCGTGTCCTTGGTTCGATTCCGAGTCCGGGCACCATATTTAGAGAACCCAGCCTATGGCTGGGTTTTTGCTTTTCAGGGACAGGACTCTCCATCGAACTGCGTTCGATTATTCGGCCAAGGGCCTCACCCTACGGGCCAGCGCTAAAGCGCTGTTCAACGCGGCGCCAGCGCCGGTTGTCCGAGTCCGGGCACCATCTTTAGAAGAACCCGCCTATGGCGGGTTTTTCGCTTTCTGGGGTACGGACTCTCCATCGAACTGCGTTCGATTATTCGGCCAAAGGCCTCACCCTACGGGCCAGCGCTAAAGCGCTGTTCAACGCGGCGCCAGCGCCGGTTGTCCGAGTCCGGTCGCCCTATTTAGAGAACCCAGCCTATGGCTGGGTTTTTGCTTTTCAGGGACAGGACTCTCCATCGAACTGCGTTCGATTATTCGGCCAAGGGCCTCACCCTGCGGGCCAGCGCTGAGACCTTGAATACCGAGCAGAAGTGCTCCTGTTCCTATCTCTTTAAGCTAAATCTCGGCCTTTATATTCGCAGCCTTAATTGATGCCCGCCCCCCTGCCCTGTGTTTACGACACTGTATTATTTCCATTTGCACCATAACCCAACCTTCCTTATTTTCGCCGTCATTTGAATTAATACGCAAACACGGGTTACGCAACAACTCCATTAATGTTTTCATTCTGCGCCTGATAAAAACCCACAGCCACAACCCAATAAAAAATCATTAAATAACAATCAATTAATCAGAATCTCACCACATAATTCCCTGCCGTTATTAAAAATAAACCAAAAATGCGGTCGGCACTCACCTTGTGATTTTTTGATAAATACCGTCCGTTGCCGCTGCTAATTTATCGACAGGCGTTCTTAAAACATCACATCGGTGAAGATCGTCATATCACTGTAATAGAACGCTTAATTTAGCCTGCTCACCCACTGATATTTTGGCCTTTTTTGGCTCTGGCATTAAACACCCGTTGAGAAAAAACATATGGAATATGGTTTATCAGACAATGGCGAACAGCCGGATCAACATGGCAAGGGCGTCAGCCGCAGAAATGTCTTGCTCGGCCTGGCGTCAACGCTTGTCGCCACCGCATTGGCCGGCGCCCCATTCCTCACGCTGGCGGAACAGCATACCGCCGCGCAAACCCCCCTGCTTTTTGCCCGTTTCTTCGCGCTCTCCCGGCAATTGACAGAACGTCAGGATATTGACCCTGGCCTTTCGGCTCGTATTTTCACTGCGTTGAGCCTCGCAAACCCGCAATTCTCATCACAGGTTGAGCGATTAAGCGCACGCGTGAAGGCCGGACAAAGCGCCCGGCAACTTCAGCAAATCGCCGGCCAACTGGGGCTCTCGGCATTGGTCTCGGCCATCGTCACCGCCTGGTATACCGGTACCGTGGGCCAGGGGGCAAACGCCAGTCTCATCGCTTATAAAGATGCCCTGATGTATCGCCCGGTTAAAGACGCCTTGATTGTGCCCACCTATTGCGGCAACGGCCCGCTTTGGTGGACCGTCGCCCCACCTGAGGTTAACGCCTTACTGCCCTCTGAGAGCTGAATCATGAAAAAACCGGTATTCACGGCTGATGGCGATGCCTCGGCCGATATTGTCATCGTCGGCTCGGGGATCGTCGGCGGCATGATGGCGGACCAGTTGGCCGGCCAAGGCTATTCCGTGCTGGTATTGGAGGCGGGCCTGCGTATCGATCGCGCGCAGGCCGTCGAAAACTGGCGCAATATGCCGTTTGATAACCGTGCGGGCTCCGATTTTCAAGGCTTGTACCCGCAATCAGCCTACGCCACCGCGCCGCTCTATTTTCCGCCAAACGATTATGTCGCGTTAAGTGGCCCAAGCGCGGACAGCTTTAAGCAGGGCTATTTACGCACCGTGGGCGGCACAACCTGGCACTGGGCGGCCTCCTGCTGGCGCCATCTGCCAAACGATTTCAAAATGAAAACGCTGTACGGGGTTGGCCGCGACTGGCCCATCGCCTATGACGATCTCGAGCCCTACTACTGCCGCGCGGAGGAGGCGATTGGCGTCGCCGGCCCAAACGATCCGGCCAAACAATCGCCTTCAGCGCGCAGCAAGCCTTATCCCATGGATATGGTGCCCTGGGCCCACGGAGATACGCGCTTCGCCGAAGTGGTCAACCCGCACGGTTACCGCTCCGTACCGATCCCCCAAGGGCGCAGCACGCGACCATGGCAGGGGCGGCCCACCTGCTGCGGCAACAATAACTGCCAACCTATCTGCCCGATTGGCGCCATGTATAACGGCATCCATCACATCGAACGCGCCGAAATGAAAGGAGCGCTCGTGCTGGCGGAAGCGGTGGCGTACAAAATCGATACCGATGGACAAAATCAGGTTACCGCCGTGCATTGGCTGGACAACCAAAAGCGGTCGCACAAAGCCAGCGCCAGCGCGTTCGTCCTGGCATGCAATGGCATCGAAACCCCGCGCCTGCTGTTGATGGCCGCCAATGCGCAAAACCCGAATGGGATCGCCAACAGCTCCGATCAGGTTGGCCGCAATATGATGGATCACTCCGGCTTTCACTGCACCTTCCTGGCGAAAGAGCCGCTGTGGCCAGGACGCGGCCCGGCGCAGAGCAGCTGTTTGGTCGGCCCGCGCGATGGGGATTTCCGCAAGCATTACTCAGCCAACAAGATGATCCTCAATAACATCAACCGCGTTTTGCCGGCTACGCGTCAGGCCCTGGCGCAGGGCCTGGTGGGGAAAGCGCTGGATGACGAGATCCGCCGCCGCGCGGCGCACGGCGTCGATTTGTCCATCAGTCTGGAACCGCTGCCCGATCCCAATAACCGTCTGACGTTGAGCGCAACGCGCAAAGACGCCCACGGTTTGCCTTGCCCGGACATTTACTATGACGTGGGGGACTATGTGCGAAAAGGGGCTGAAGCGGCGCACCGGCAGCTCAAGCATATTGGCCAATTGTTTGATGCCGATGAATTCACCATCACCACCAGCCTGAATGCCAATAATCACATTATGGGCGGCACCATCATGGGCAACGATGAGAAAAATTCCGTGGTGAACGGCGATTGCCGTGCGCACGATCATCCGAACCTGTGGCTGCCCGGCGGTGGCGCCATCCCTTCAGCCAGCGTGGTGAACAGCACGCTGACGATGGCGGCCCTGGGCCTTAAAGCGGCGGACGACATTGCCCGCAAACTGGCGGTGAAATCATGAGAAAACCTGCAAGGATAGCCTGGCTGGCGCTGCTCCTCGCGGCGGGCGGCGGCTCGGCGTTCGCCGCCGACGAAGGACCGTATTTCAGCGCCGAGCTGATTGAAAAAGGCGAGCGGCTCGCGGTGGCGGCGGACTGCCAGGCCTGCCACACCCAAACGGGAGGCGGCGAGCGATTTGCCGGCGGTTACAGCATCGCCACGCCGGTAGGCGTGATTTACACCACCAACATCACCCCCGACCAGGAAACCGGCATTGGCCGCTACAGCGAAGCGCAATTCGCCCGCGCCGTGCGTGAAGGCATTCGCGCGGATGGCACCCCGCTGTACCCGGCAATGCCTTATACGTCATACGTCAAATTGAACGACGAGGACATTCACGCGCTGTACGCCTACTTTATGAACGGCGTCGCCCCCGTCGTTCAGCACAACAGGCGAACCGAACTGCCCTTCCCCTTTAACCTGCGCTTTATCATGCCGGCCTGGAACAGTTTGTTTCTGGAAGAGGGGCATTTCAGCGCCGACAGCAGCGAAGATGCGCAATGGAACCGCGGCGCCTACCTGGTCAACGGCCCTGGACACTGCGATACCTGCCATACGCCGCGCAACGTGTTACTGGCTGAATACAGCGGGCAACCGCTTTCCGGCGCCATGGTCGGCAGTTGGTATGCGCCCAATATTACTTCCGACCCGATCAGCGGCATTGGCGGATGGAGCCAGGTTGAGCTAATCCAGTATTTGAAAACCGGGCGCGCGGCGGGAAAAAACCAGGCGGCGGGGGGCATGGCGGAAGCGATAGAAAACAGCCTGCAATATTTGTCGGACGACGATCTGGCCGCGATTGCCGCTTACCTGAAAAACAGTCCGCCGATCAGAGATCGACGCGATACGCGGCCGGCAGACAGCTTTGGCAAGCCGTTCAACGTTGAACCCGAGCTGCGCGGCGCGCATCCGCCGACCGCCAACGAGACGGTGATTGACGGCGCCGCCTTGTTCAGCGGCAACTGCGCCAGCTGCCACCAACCCGACGGCAGCGGCAGTCAAAACCAGGCCTATCCATCGCTGTTCAACAACACGGCGACGGGCTCGCGCAATCCCTCCAATCTGATCTCGGCCATTTTGTTCGGCGTCGAGCGCCGCGTCGGGGATCAACATATCCTGATGCCGAATTTCGGCCCGCAATCCTATGTCAATCCCTTGAACGACCAACAGATTGCGGCGATCGGCAACTATGTCTTGCAACATTACGGCAACCCCGCGGCGCACGTCACCGCCGAAGACGTTGCGATCCTCAGACGAGGGGGCCCGGCGCCCTTGCTGGCCGAGATGCAGCCCTATATGGCACCGGGGTTGGGCGGCGGCGCGCTGGCGCTACTGGCCGCCATCGCGTGGCGGGTGCGCAAACGCCGCGGCGCGTGATTCACGCCAATTAAAGCTCCCTACGCTGGCGGCCGCAGGGAGCTTGTCTGCCGGCGCGCAAGGCTCTGATGCCATACGCCAATGATGTGCTAAAAATAGGCCCCGCCGGCGTTTTGCACTATTTTGGTTATGTCTGCCTGTTCATTCTGGGCGGTGCCTCGCTACGACGATAAACCCTGTACACCGTTCGCCTCGGTCACAAAACACAGTCAATCACGCCAGGAGCCCGACCATGAAAAACGCAACGTTCCCCAGCATCGCCAAGTTTTCCTTTCTGTCTTTATTATTGCCGGCCTGGATCACCCAGGCCGCTCCCCCGCAGCCGCAGCCGGGCAGCACCGCGCAAATCGTTTTGATTGGCACCTGGACAGGGGAAAGAGACGGCGATCGGGTTCAGCCGCCCGTTTATCCCAGCCAGGGGATGTATCGGTTGGCGCTCAACGAAGACGGCAGCCTGCTGCCATTGAATCGCATAAAAATGGACAGCCCTTCCTGGATAGTTCTGAGCAAAAATCGCCAATTTGCCTATACCACCAATGAAACTCAGCAAGGCCAAATCAGCACGCTCAGGCTCGGCAAAGGCGGCGACCCGCAACGCATCAGCGGCATCGACTCGCAGGGACAAGAGCCGACGCATGCCGCCATCAGTCCAGACGGGCGCTACTTATTGGCCGCCAATTACTCCAACGCCCCCGGGCATGCCAGCGTCATCGTGGCCCCCATTCTCCAGAACGGTGAACTCGGCGAGGTGCTGCAGCGCTTTCCCTTCACCAAGGGCTCAGAGGCCGTTGCCGAACGGCAAGCCAGCGCCCATATTCACTCCGTCAACTTCACCCCCGACGGGCGCATGATGTACGCCGCCGATTTGGGCGGCGACATCATTCATGCCTTCTTCTACGACGCGGCAAATAAGGCCGCGCCGTTCAGGCTCGCGCCGGATTACGATTTGTCGTTTCCGCCGGGCACCGGCCCGCGACATATGATCTTTTCCGCAAATGGCAGATTCGCCTACGTGATCAGCGAAATGTCGGCGAATATTTTTGCCTACCAGATTAATAACGATCGGTTGGAGAACATCCAGACATTAGCGCTGACGGAAAGCGCCCGCGCGGATGCAAAGGGCGGCGGCGGGCTGGCGTTTTCCCCTGACGGAAAATACCTCTATGCGAGCAATCGCCAAAAAACCAACGAAATCGTGGGTTATAAAATTAACCCGGAGAATGGCAAACTCACGCTGATTGGCCGCACGCTTTCCGGCGGAATCGAACCGCGCGCTTTCGCCTTCGATAAAAGCGGAAAGTTTCTGCTAATCGCCAATGTGTTTAGTAATAACGTTACCGTATTACAACGCGATCTGGATACCGGCGAATTATATGGCAACGGCGTAAGCGTCCAGATAGGTACGCCAACTGACGTTAAATTTATCCACGAGTAAATTATTGCTGCGGCAATCCGTTTGTCGCAGCGCCAACATCGATTCTCTTGCCCACGAGCGCCATACTTTACCCCATTCCCATGGCGTTTAACGTTCAGGTAATGAGAATCATCATCAGCGGCAAAGGAATTATAAAAGAGAAGCGCCAAAACAATTCAAACCGGGTTGATATCATGGCGGCTACATTCAGGCAAGTTCCGGCGGCACACGGATATCCTTGCACGTCACGCCGTCGCTGAACCTAAACGAACCTAAACGTCGAACCGTCGGCCAATCGGTTTTTAATTGGCGCTTTTCCAACGTCAACAGGCGCCTCTGTATATAACATGAACATTCACTCATTGAAATTAATGCATATAGGGATAATTTCCCGCCATACAGGCCCGCAAACAACAAAACTGGGCGCATTGGCCGGTGTGAAAGCGGATACCCCCATGCCGCCCAGACGCAATAGCTCTCGCATCCAAAAGATAATAACACATTGAATACAATGATAAAAATACCATCAAAACGGCCTAATTTCATAATTTCACTTTAATTTCATCTTTTCAAAAAGCGCTCAACGCCTAATATCATGTTATTTCACCTTCCCAGAATCCCTTTTAACGCTATTCTAAGCAGCGAATACCTGATTCAAGAAACACAAGCCGAACGCAGAACGGCGTATACACGTTAACAGTCAATAGTCGATGCCAATCCCATGCGGCTTATCCTCTTTGCGGAGTGTCGTTTACATGGAATGATGAACGCGGTTTCTAAGATTATTGCTTAAGAATATTAATTAAACACATACGCACGCTTTCGCAGGGACTTTCATGGAAAGAAATACACCCGTAGCCTTTACCTGATGTGCTACCGAATTCTAAACGGGCATTTAAAAATGACGCATTTTTAACCCGCATATCTTTTAATTATTTTTAATTCATGTCGTTTACTTATAAGAAAAAGGCAGCCTGGTTGCTATAAGCCAACCCCTTTGCAGCCGTATTTCTGGGTATTATTCTCATTATACTGGAGCTTATTAATGAATCAGCGTTTCGATATCATCGGTATTGGCCTTGGCCCGTCGAATCTTAGCCTGGCGGCCTTAGGGAGCGAAATCGAGGGATTTACGGGGCAATTCCTTGAGCGCAAACCTCATTTCTCCTGGCACCCGGGCATGATTTTGGCTGACTGCAACATGCAAACCAACTTTTTAAAGGATTTGGTGAGCGCGGTTGCCCCAACCAATCCCTACAGCTTTCTCAACTATCTGGTAAAAAACCGAAAATTCTACCGTTTCCTGACGACCGAACAGCGTACCGCATCGCGTGAAGAGTTCGCCGATTACCTCACCTGGGCCGCAAGCGGGATGGGATCGTTGGCGTTCAATCAAGACGTTCAGCGAGTCGAGTTTGACGATCGGCAACGCCAGTTCGTGGTGACCACCTCACGGGAGGTCTTCCACGCCAGACACGTAAGTATCGGTATTGGCAAGAAAATAAAGTTACCTGATTGCGTGACGGCGCAAAACGATCGCTGTTTCCACGCCAGCGAAATGATGCTGCGCAACCCTAATCTGGCAGGCAAACGCGTGGCGATCGTCGGCGGCGGCCAGAGCGGCGCCGATCTGTTCCTGAATATTTTTAAAGGGGAATGGGGGCAGCCGGAACAACTCGACTGGATATCGCGGCGCAACAATTACAACGCGCTTGATGAGGCGGCCTTTGCCAATGAATATTTCACGCCAGATTACGTCGAGAGTTTCTACTCACTGGACAGCGCGGCCAAGCGGCATATGCTGGCCGAACAAAAGATGACCTCAGACGGCATCACCAGCGAGTCGCTGCTGGCCATCTATCGCGCCATGTACCACCGCTTCGACGTACTGCGCGAGAAATTATGGGTGCGCCTGCTGCCCAGCCGTTCGCTGACGGCCGTAAAACACACGCTGGATAACGCCTACCAACTCGAAACGCGTCATCATCTCGATCACGGCGAGGAAACCTTCAAGGCGGACGTGGTGATCTTTGCTACCGGTTATCAATCGGCGACGCCTGAGTTCCTTGCGCCTCTGGCCCACCGACTGTTGACCACGGCGGACGGCGAGTACCGCATAGCCCCGGACTTTACCTTTGAGTGGGAAGGCCCGGCGGAGAACTGCTTATTTGCGATGAACGCCAGTATGCATAATCACGGCATTGCCGATCCTCAGCTGAGCCTGATGGCGTGGCGTTCGGCCCGCATTCTTAATCGGGCGTTAGACCACCAGCCATTTGATTTGGGAACAACGCCGACAGCCATTCAATGGCGCAGTGAAGGCGCGCCACCCGCGTTTTAAATACAAGAACGTCTTAATCATTGTCACTATGCTTTGATGGAATTACGTATATGAAAAGACAAATAAACAAGTTCATTATGAATCAGTTGGCCGTATTGGCCCCCGAATTCAAGGCCAGGTTGATCTACAAAAGAGCATTTGGCAAACCGCTGAACTTGCAGGCGCCATCGACCTGGAATGAAAAAATCAATCACCTTAAGTTGAATGACTACAGTAAAAACGCCTTAGTCACTCAATGCGCAGATAAATATGCGGTTAGAGAGTACATCAAGGCAAAAGGATGTGAAGAGATCCTTAATGAGCTGTACTTTGCCTGTGATTCGGTACAGGAGATCCCATGGGAAACGCTGCCTGAGAAATTTGTCATCAAGGGAAATCACGGCTCAGGATATAATTTAATTTGCCAGAATAAACAATCGTTGAACATTAAAAGCGCCTCCCAGCTGATCGATGGCTGGATGAAAGACGATTACTGGAAAACCTATGTAGAACTCAACTACAAAGGGATACAAAAAAAGATCATTGGAGAAAAGTATATCGAATCGGCCAATGGTCACGGGCCTGAAGACTATAAAATTTATTGTTTTCGCGGTGTGCCTTACTGCACCTTGCTGTGCGTCGGCAGGGATACCGGGACGCCGAAATATTACTTCTTCGACAAAGATTTCAAGTTCCTTTGCTATAGCGAGGACTGCCTGGCGTTGAGCCAGGAGGAGATAGACGCCTTCGTGAAACCGGAGGGATACGATGAGCTGTTTGAGTATGCCGCTCGTTTGTCGGCGCCCTTCGAGTTCGTGCGCGTTGATTTCTACATCTCTCAGGGCCAAATCATTTTCGGTGAGCTGACCTTTACCCCCTCGGCCGGGCTGGATACGGATATTCTGCCACCGACCGATGTTTTGCTTGGCAAGATGCTGACGCTGCAACAGCACTGATTATCATCAACAAAAGGCGGCGCAATTCCCCTGCGTATCCATCAAACAGGAGATACCGGCCGGCGTTTTCGCAGGCCGCCCGCCGGTATCTCACTGTGGGGCGGCGGGCCGGCACCGCCCCGCCACCTGCGCTTTATCCACAGCGGAGTGGCTTGCACCGCCAAAGGGAACGTTCCCCTTTGGGCGACATAACCCCTTGAAAAACAATGGCATTAGAACATTAATAAGAATCGTTTACATATTTATAATAAAATGTTCTATATGTATAGGAAGCTATAATATAAGATACCGGAAAGTTTCCCTGGTGTTGTTGTGTGTCTTTGCCCTATTTTATAGGGCTTTTTTTTCGCTAACACCCATTGATGATTGAGTGTTTTTGCGCCCATCAGCAGATTATCCCCTCCCAAAAAACATAATCATTTCTAATTAATCGTAACCCTTCTTATTCCTGACTTGCCAATAATAACAATGAGTTGCTATTAACCCTGCGAAGCATCAGGCAGCCACCGCCTGATCCCGGCCGCACTTCGCTACTGAAATACCCGCCCGAAGGAGAGGTTTTTACTGGGCGCGTACCGATGCTAATATCGGCCTTTTTCGAGGACGCTGCCCCGCATGTTATTGTCTCACCGGCATTTTATCTGCACGCTTCTGGCGCTCGCCATCGGCTTTTGGTTGCCGACTGCCGTGCAGGCCAGGCCCGATCTGGAACGCAGGATCGGCGTGACCGTCGCCGATAGCGACTCTGCGGATTACCGCTTCAGCGATCTGCGCTTCACCTCCGCCGATGGTCAACGGCGTTACCGCGTCCGTATCGCCCAGCCGCGTCGGGCGCCTGCGCCTGACGGCTATCCGACGATTTATTTCCTCGACGGCAATGCGGTGCTGATGGAGCTGAACGCCAGCTTACTGGCCAGATTGGCGACGGCGAAGCGGCCACCGGTGCTGGTGATGATCGGCTATGACAACGATCTGCGCATCGATGCCGCCGGCCGCGCCTACGACTATACGCTGCCTCTGCCGACGGGCATGAAGAAACCGCCGCAGGGGGGCGGGGGCGCGGAGGCCTTCCTGCAATTGATGGAAACGCGGATCAAACCGGCGATCGCCGCCAAACTGGCGGTCGATCCGCAGCGGCAAACGCTGTGGGGCCATTCCTACGGCGGGCTCTTCGTTCTGCATACGTTATTCACCCATCCCGCCGCCTTCCAGCATTATATCGCCGTGGAACCCTCGCTGTGGTGGGGCAACGGCATGATCCTGCAAGAGGCGCAGCAGTGGGCGGAACGGCATCCGACGCCGGCGGCAAGGCTGCAGTTGTGGGTGGGTCTGGCGGAGCGCGATCGCGCGGCCCCGCCCGGCGTGAAGAGCCCTGCACTGCCGGCGAACGCGGCGCAAATGCTGGCGGAACGCCTGGCAAAGCTCGACGGTCTTACCGTCGGCTATCGGGAGTGGCCCGGCTTGGGACACGGCGCCATGCTGGGTGCCGCCATCGAGCCGGCACTGAACAGCGTGGCATATGAAGACTAAAGGAGGGTATCGACCGCATTTTCATCGGCGGCTCATATCTTCTGATAAGAAGAGCGTTTAATATCTGAGACAGCGCGCAGTCATCGCGGAACGGATGCGCAAAAACAAAGTGGCTCCCCCGTCGGCAAGTTAGCTTGCTCTATCCGGTGGAGCCATACAGTACTGCAGTTTTCCCTGTGGGGCCCTGGTGAGGCGCAAGTAGGAAAAGATGGTGTTGGCAGGGCATTTCAGCGTTTTAATACTGCCTGTTTCGCTATTTTCTTCACCCTGTGATGCTTACTATAAGCGCCCGCCTGCACGGCGGAAAAGGGTGAAAACCACCCTTGAAATACATTAATAAAAGTGATAATAGAAGCGGTTGGGGCGAAAGCGTCTAGTTCAGATTTGAATAATTAAATCAGGGGATTATATTAAAAATGAATATTAATATCACCGACAAACCCAACCCGCAGGATGAAGAGTTCGTTATCGACAGCCTCTGGGCGCACAACCATAAAACCCAGCCCGTAGACATTCACCCGCTGTTCCTGACCGTCACCGACGACAACCAGCAGATCGTCGGCGGTCTGGTCGCACGTACCTGGTGGGGCGGCCTGGAAGTACAGTATCTTTGGGTCGGCGAACAATGCCGCAAAAGCGGTTACGGTCGCCAACTGATGCAGCTGGCCGAAGAAGAAGCCCGCAAGCGCGGTTGCCATATGGCCTACGTCGATACCTTCGATTTCCAGGCCAGAGGCTTCTACGAAAAACTGGGCTACCGGGTCTATGGCGAGCTGGGTGACTATGCGCATCGCCATACCCGCCATTACCTGGCTAAAAGCCTGTAACGCGGCCTGAGCGGCGCAGAGGTGGGTATGGGTTCATCGCATAAAAATAATGAATCTTATTTCAAGGGCCTCATCACCATGATGGAGCACCTGAGCGAGCCCTGGGGCATCAAAGACCAGCTGTCCCGCCACCTCTATATGAACCGCGCCGCTTATCTCTATACCAATACGCCGCTGAATTTCGACGTCGCGGGAAAATATGACCACGAATTCCCCGCCGACTGGGCCGATTCCGCCGCCGACTTTATCGAGCATGACAAGATGACCGAAGCAGCGCGCGATCGGGTCACGGTCATCGAGACGCACTACTGGTATGGCAAAGACAGCCTGACGCCGTTTATCAGCGAAAAGCTGCCGGTCTACAACGATGACAAACAGGTGATCGGCGTGATCTGGAACGCCAAGCCGATGAACAGCCTGTCGCCGCTGAAATACATCAATCAGCAAAAACCCAGCATCTTGACCACCGAAGTTAACAACGAGCTGTTCACCCGCGCCGAGCTCGATGTCATTTTCCTTATGCTGCAGCGATTTACGGTGAAAGAGATCGCCAAAATCTATAACGTCAGCAATAAGACCATCGAAAACCGCATTTATAATATTTACCAGAAGGCCAACGTGCATACTCAGCAACAGTTTGAGGAGTATTGCAAATACGCCAACCTGGATAACTACATTCCCGATCGCCTGATAACCAAGGGCATTCAGTTTATTTGAACCGCAAGGAAGATCTCACCGTGATAAAGATCGAAGATTATCCGCTCACCCGGGTGCCGCAGGATAAAAGAGTCTCGTTTTTAAGCGTGGCCATCGTGCATATGGGCATGCTGACCGCGCTGGACCAGTTCATGCTCGGCGCCGTGCTCGGCAACTCCATGACGCTGATTGACGCCTTCACCGCCATTTTCGTCGGCAGCCTGATCTTCGGCGTGGTGACCTATGGGCTTGGGATGGCGGGCATGCGCGAAGGGATTTCCGGCAGCCTGCTGGCGCGCTGGTGCGGCTTTGGCCGCCTGGGCTCGGTGCTGATCGGCGTGGTCGTGGCCGTCAGCCTGCTGGGTTGGTTCGGCATTCAAAACGCCATTTTCGCCAAGTCGCTCGATTTCGCGCTCGGCAATAAGCTGGGCTTTGGCCTGGCCGCCGGGCTCTCGGGCACGCTGTTGACCATCCTGGTGGCATTCGGCTTCAAGGCGTTGCGCATCGCCGCCCGTATCGCGGTGCCGATGTTCATTATGCTGGTGGCCTATATTTCAGTGACCGCGCTTTCCGGCCATAACCTGCAGGAGATCATCCAGCTGGCGCCGCCGGGTGAACCATTGACCATCAGCGCCGGCATCACCATCGTCGTCGGCGGCGCCATCGTGGCCAGCCTGATGACGCCCGATCTGACCCGTTACTCCAAAAACGGCAAACACGTGCTCGGCGTTACGATCTTCACCATCGTCGCCGGCGAGTTCGTGGTGAATGGCCTGGCTATCCTGATCGCCAAAACCCTGGGCACCGCGGATGTGGTCACCATCATGTCGCAAGCGGCCGGCGGCGCCGGTTTGCTGGTGGTGGTGTTTTCCACCCTGCGCGTCAACGATCTCAACCTGTACTCCTCTTCGCTGGGCATCGTCAACGCGGTGGAAGGCATCACCGGCAAAAAGCTGAAGTACACCTACACCACGTTGGCGATCGGTATTCTGGGCACCACGCTGTCGGTGCTGGGCATTCTCGACCGCTTCGTCGACTTCCTGACGGTGCTTGGCGTGGTCTTCCCGCCCATTATCGGCATCATGTTGGTGGACTATTACCTGCTGCGCAGCCACCGCAAAATCCTGGACGAGAGCCGCCGTACGGGCCAGTTGCCGAACGAAACCCCAACCATCGGCTGGGCGGCGATCGTCGCCAGCATCGCCGGCGGCGCCGTTGGCCTGGCGACCGAATGGGGCGTACCGACCATCAACTCACTGGTGGCCGCCAGCCTGCTGTATTGGGTGCTCAAGCTGGCCTTCAGTCGGGCGCAAAAACCCCTGGCCTCGCAGAAGTCGCTCTGATTTTCGCACAGGCGTTAACGCACTCCTCCGATGACGGGGGAGTGTTTTATTGCTCGCAAAGTGCGGAGTTCAGCGCAAAGGAATAGGCCGATCGCGCAGACAAACGGCCGTGGTGATGAGGGTCCCTGGTGTCGGTAGCAAGCTATCCATTATGCTCAGAGTGCGGGAACATCCCCCTCTGAGCTTTTTATTATAAAAGTCGTTAGCTTCAGTGTTTTGATCGTAAAGAAAAACTTCAGCTTGCATGAACAGTAGCCCATGAAATCGCCTTTGGTCAACATAAAAGTGAACATAAAATTGGCTTTTGTGTTCACTTTTCCATAAGCAAAAGCTAATCAATTGATTTGCACAGCTTTATCATTTCCCCAAACCGCCTTCCGCATCCACGTCGCCCGCCCCCCGCCAAGCCGCTGACAGAAAGCAATAATTAACGAAAATAATCAGTCTGTTATCCTATTCCCTGCGCCTTTTTATCTGGACAACGCCAACGCGTAAGATATAGTGAAGCCAGCGTAATGTTTGTAAGGACAGCCTATGAAAACCCCCAACGCACAGCGCAAAATCAACATCATTAAAAATATTGAATATCTAATGCGTACCCGCGGTGAAACCAAGGCTTCCTTTTCCAACCGCAGCGGCCTGACGCGCACTACCCTATACAAAATTCTTGATGGAAGAGTGAACAACGTTCAGCAATCCACCGTTAATCGGATTTCCGATTTTTTCGGTGTCTCCTGTGAAGAGATCGAAGACTACGATCTGGAAAAACTGGAGCTGCTCAACGAAACGTTGTCCACCGAAGGCAACAAGAACCCTTCCGCCATTCCGGTGATCCCGCAGTCGCGCTATCTGGCCGTCTCGCAGCGCAAGATCGGGCAACTGGTCACCGAGTTTCCTTTGACTTATTTCTTCGGCGATGAGTCGAACATGTTGGCAATGAAAATAGAGACCGAAATTAAAGGGTCATTCATTCCGGGCGAAGTCATTATCATTAAACGTCCGCCGGTACTGATTTGCGATTCACCTTTGCTGTATCACTCGGGAAAAAGCGGCTTCTTTGTGGTTGACGACAAAGACAGCGAAAGCATGGACAAACGCCTTCAGGAGACGGTGCAATTCCTGGGTTATATCGTTGGAGAAAGGTTATAAATGGAACCGAATCAGAAGTTCAAGCTGTTGGGCTTCACCCGACATGGCACCATCGCGGCCAATGTCATGGTATTGGCCACCGGCAAAACCATTACCATGGGGCTCAATGAGCTGGCCGACAGCGAAATATCGGAAGATCTGAGCCGGCACGAGCTGCAGGCGCTGTACCGTAAACTCTACGGCGACAATCAACAAAAAACCGCCTATGAGCTCAGCGATCGCCATGAACGTTCCTGGTACGCCTACCTGATTATTACCGTGGCGCTCAGCGTGATTTATATCTTCTCGACGCTGTGCGGCGTCAAGCCGATCCAAATTCCGGTGCTGAATCTCATCACGCCGCCGGCGATCTTCATCTATCCGCTCACGTTCATCCTGGTGGACATTCTCAACGAGTTCTATGGGTTGCGGCTGGCCAGACGCACCATCATCATCTCGTTCATCGCCAACCTGACCTTCGTTCTCGGCGTCTGGGTGACGACGCTGGTGCCGAGCATTCCACAGTGGGAGTACAGCGAGACCTACAACGGCATCGTGCACAGCATCATGGCGGTGCTGGTGGCCTCTTCGGCGGCCTATCTGATCTCCGAGAACGTCAACTCCTATCTGCTTTGCAAGATCAAAGAGTTGACCAACTCCCGCTACCTGTTCGTGCGCGTGATCACCAGCACCGTAATCGCATCGGCCATCGACAGCGTGGTGTTCTGTACGCTGGCGTTCTACAACGTGCTGAGCTGGGACATCATCAAAACCATGATCCTGTCTCAGTTCCTGATCAAGGTGGTTTACGCCCTGCTGGGCGTCGGGCCGATTTACGCCACCCGCAGTCTGTTTAACCGCTACATCAATACCGAACAAGCAAAGGGCAATGAATATGCATATCCAAAAGCAAGATAAGATCACCCATCTTGGCGCGAACTCCGATTATCCGGACCAATATGCTCCCGCATTGCTCGAAGCCTTGCCGCGCGCACGCGGCCGCGATCTGATCGGCGTGGACGAACGGCAGCTGCCGTTCAGCGGCTTTGATCTGTGGACCGCCTTCGAGTTGTCGTGGCTCAACGGCAAGGGCAAACCGGTGGTGGGCATCGGCGAATTTACCTTCCCGCACTCCTCTTCCAACCTGATCGAATCCAAATCGTTCAAGCTGTATCTCAACAGCTTCAACCAAACGCGCTTCGACAGCGTGGAACAGGTGAGCGCCGCCATGCAGAAGGATCTGTCGCAGGCGGCCAATGGCCAGGTCACCGTCAAGCTCTATCCGGGTCTGGAAGGTTATCCGGCGCAGATCGATCGTCTGCCGGGCATCAACATCGACGATCTGGATATCGCGGTCGACGACTTCGCCTTCAAACCGGAATACCTGAGCGGCGCGGCCGATCAAGGGGAGCACGTAGCGGAGACGCTGTCTTCCAATCTGCTGAAATCCAACTGCCTGGTCACCAACCAGCCGGACTGGGGCAGCGTGGTGATCCACTATGAAGGCCGCAAAATCGATCGCGAAAGCCTGCTGCGCTACCTGATCTCCTTCCGCCAGCACAACGAATTCCACGAGCAGTGCGTCGAGCGCATTTTCAACGACATCAAGCAGAGCTGCCGCCCGGAAAAACTCAGCGTGTTCGCGCGTTACACCCGCCGCGGCGGCCTGGACATCAACCCCTTCCGCAGCGATTTCGAAACGGCGCCGACGCTCGGCCGCCTGATCAGACAGTAAGCCCCATCCCCCAATGCTCCCGCCAGGGAGCATTGTTTCTCTCGCTTTCATCTCCCTGTTATTTTTCGCCATTATCGTCGTCAGCGGCTATCTTCAAAGCACACTGACGGAGATTAACGACGCATGCCTGACCTTTCTCGCAGAGACATCCTGCGGGCTGCCGCCATCGGATCGGCGTTCTCGCTGTTGCCCGCCTCGATTCGCAAAGCGCTGGCCATTCCCGCCAATAACCGCACCGGCACCCTGCGCGACGTCGAACACGTGGTGATCCTGATGCAGGAGAACCGCTCTTTCGATCACTACTTCGGCACCTTGCCGGGCGTGCGCGGCTTCAGCGATCGATTTACCATTCCACTGCCCGGCGATCGCCTGGTCTGGCAGCAACAGGGCGCCGAACGGCTGGTGCTGCCCTACCATCTGGACAGCAAACGCGGCAACGCCCAGCGCGTCACCGGCACGCCGCACTCGTGGGTGGATGAGCAAGCCGCCTGGGATCACGGCCGCATGAGCGCCTGGCCCACCTACAAAACGCCGGCCTCGATGGGCTACTACCGCCAGCAGGAGCTGCCGTTCCAGTTCGCGCTGGCCAACGCCTTCACCCTGTGCGATGCCTATCACTGCTCCATCCACGCCGGCACCAACACCAATCGGCTGTTCCACTGGACCGGCACCAACGGCCCGTCCGCCGCCGACGTGGCGGTAGTGGTCAACGAATGGGACAGCCCCGGCCCGGCAGAGATCGGCTACCGGTGGACCACCTATCCGGAACGGCTGGAGGCGAGCGGCGTCAGTTGGAAGGTGTACCAATTCCTGCCGGACAACTTTACCGACAACCCGCTGGCGGGCTTTCGCCAATACCGCGCCGCCAGCATTCAGGTGGGCAACCCGGCTCGGCCGCCAAAAGACTTCAACGCCTTCGTGCCTTATCGCGACGAGCTCAACGCGACCGCGCCGCTGTACAAAGGCAACGGCAACACCCTGCCGGCCGCCGACGGCAACGATCTGGACGCCATACTGGCCGGATTCCGCACCGACGTGCAGCAGGGCAAACTGCCGCAGGTCAGTTGGATCATCGCGCCGGCGGCCTATTCGGAACATCCCGATCCCTCCAGCCCGGTGCAGGGCGGCTGGTTCACGCAAGAGATCCTCAACGCGCTGACCGACAACCCGGAGGTGTGGAGTAAAACCGTGCTGCTGGTCAACTACGACGAAAACGACGGTTTTTTCGATCATATGCCTTCGCCTTCCGCGCCGTCGCTGCGCGAAGACGGCAGCTTCGCCGGTAAATCGACGATGCCGTTCGATACCGAGATCTTCCAGCACGTGGCGCCGCCCGGCTCGCAGAACCAGCCGCCGCCGGACGGCCGCATCTACGGCCCCGGCCCGCGGGTGCCGATGCTGGTGCTGTCGCCCTGGAGCCGCGGCGGCTGGGTCAATTCGCAGGTCTTCGATCACACCTCGGTGCTGCAATTCCTGGAAAAGCGCTTTCAGGTGCATGAACCCAACATCAGCGCCTGGCGCCGCGCGGTGTGTGGCGATCTCACCTCGGCGTTCAACTTTGTCGATCCTAACGGCGAAGCATTGCCGAGCCTGCCCGCCACCAGCCGCCACGCCGCCGACGGTCTGCGTCAACGCCAGGAGCAGCTGCCGCAGGTGCCGCTGCCGCCGCCCGCCCGCCAGCGTTTGCCACACCAACGCCGCCTGGCGCGCCCTTCTCGCGCACTGCCCTATCAGCTGCACGTCGAGGTCAGCGTCGCGGCCGCGCAGCGGCGCGTAACGCTGAACCTGTTCAATACCGGCGAGCAAGGGGCGGTGTTTCACGTCTACGACCGGCGAGATCTGACGCAGATCCCGCGCCGCTATACCGTCGAGGCCGGCAAGGCGGTCAGCGACGACTGGCAGACGGAGGACGAGTACCATCTGTGGCTGCTCGGCCCCAACGGTTTTCATCGTGAAATGCGCGGCGCGTTGAGCCGGCCGCAGCCGGAAGTGCGTTTGCGCCCGACGGGCCGCAGCCTGCTGCTGCAGTTGGATAACCCGGGTGCCGAAACGGTGACGGTCACTCTCGACCGCTGCCCTTACTCGCAACAAGGCCCGTGGCCCATCACGCTGCCTGCGGGCGGCAGCCACCGCCAAACGCTTGACGCCCGCGCCAGCGGCGGTTGGTATGATCTTGCGCTGCACAGCGCCGGAGGCTGGCGCCGCCGCCTGGCGGGCCGACTGGAGGATGGCGAACACAGCGTCAGCGACCCGCTGATGGGCCAGGAGTAGCCTATCGACAGCGAAGAGGTTCAAAAAGCGAAAGGATATCGCTTATCATTGCGTTCTCGTTCCTAGCCGATTACTCAAGGATCTCCATGTCCGCTGTTCTTATCGCCAAAGCCGGCCGCTGGCTGGCCGCCTGCGTTTTGCTGTTGGCCGGCGCCGCTCAAGCCGCGCCGATCGTCGTTACCGATGTCGCCGGCCGTCAGGTTACGCTGCCGCAACCGGCCAAGCGCGTTATCCTGGCCGACGCCCGCGCGCTGTTGGCGCTGAATATTCTGCATCCGCAGGAGCCGCTGAAAAACATCATCGCCTGGGACAACTCGCTGAAGGTCAAAGCCCCGGATCTGGTTGAGGCCTATGCGAAAAAATTCCCGCAGGTCATGCAAATCCCCACCTTCGACAACCCCTACACCAGTGACTTCAGCGTGGAGAGCGCGGTGGTGCGCCAACCGGATCTGATCATTTTCGACATCGGTCTGCTGAGCAAATTGAAGGACAGCGGCGTACTGACCCAGCTGGAAAAAGTCGGCATCCCGGTGCTGATCATCGATTTCCGCCAGCAGCCGCTGACCAACACCGTCGCCAGCATGGCGCTGTTGGGCAAAGTGTTTGACGAGCAGCCCAACGCCGACGCCTTTATCCGTTTCTATCAGCAACGCCTCGAGCTGGTGCGCCAGCGCGTCGCCACGCTGAAACCGGAGCAGCGCCCCAGCGTCTTCATCGAACGCAGCGCCGGCATCAAAGGCGAGCAGTGCTGCAATACCTTCGGCAAAGGCAGCTTCGGGCAGTTTATCGATACCGCCGGCGGCGACAATATCGGCAGCAAACTGTTTTCAGACATGGGCGGTGAAGTGAACGTCGAACAGGTGATCGCCAGCAATCCGGATTTCTATCTGCTGACCGGCGCCGACTGGAGCCGTGGCCATCGCGGTACGCTGGCCGTGCCGCTGGGCTACACCACCGATATGGCCACCAGCCAAAAGAAACTGGCGCATCTGCTGGATCGCACCGGCATTAACGTGTTGAAAGCGGTGAAAGAAAAACGCGTGATGGCGATTTATCATCAATTTTACGACACGCCGCTCAACTTTATCGCGGTCGAGGCGATCGCCAAATTCCTGCACCCGGCGCTGTTTAAAGATATTGATCCGCAAGCGGATATCGAAAGCGTGCACCAGAAATTCACCGCGCTGGATTACAGCGGGGTCTTCTGGCTTACGCCGCAATAATCCCCGCCAGGGCCCGCCAACCGGGCCCTGCTACCGGCATCCTTCATGTAGTTACCCGCTTAACTATTCCATAACAATTCTATTTACTTGCCAATAATTATCATTAAGATTGTCGTTTCTAAAAAAACACATCCGGGTCTGAAACTTCTAAGGCATTATTATGTCAATTCTTTTTCGCCTCTCCCTGCTGGCGACCTCTATCGCCGTTGCTTTCCCCATCCTTGCTGCTGATAACTCATCTCAAAACGATGCCGATACGGTAACCGTCGTCGGCAACTGGCTGGACAACCCTGATACCAGTTCGGTGCTGCTCAACCATCCGGGCGCGCGATCCATCGTCACTCAGCAGCAGATGCATGAGCAAGGCGACCAAACCATCGCCGACAGCCTGCGCGGTGTGCCCGGCGTGCAGGTGCGCGACAGCAACGGCACCGGCGGCAGCGACATTTCGCTCAACGTCGGCGTGCGCGGCCTGACCTCACGCCTTTCTCCGCGCTCCACCATTCTGATGGACGGCGTTCCGTTGGCCGTCGCGCCTTACGGCCAGCCACAGCTGTCGATGGCGCCGCTGTCGATCGGCAACCTGCAATCGGTTGACGTGGTGCGCGGCGGCGGCGCGGTGCGTTACGGGCCGCAAAACGTCGGCGGCGTGATCAACTTCGTCACCCGCGACATTCCAAAAGCGTTTGGCGGCACCGCCGGCGTGCAAACTCAGGGCGCCAGCCACGGCGGCCTGAAGACCCTGACCAGCGCCTCGGTGGGCGGCACCGCAGATAACGGCTTCGGCGCCGAGCTGCTTTACTCCGGCCTGCACGGCCAGGGCTACCGCGACAACAACGACAACACCGACATCGACGATTTCATGCTGAAAACGCGTTATGCGTTCACCGATCGCGACGAACTGCTGGCCAATTTCCACTACTACGACGCCAAAGCCGGCATGCCGGGCGGGCTGAGCAGCGCGCAATACGCGCAGAACCCGTTCCAGTCCACGCGTCCCTGGGACCAGTTCGAAGGCCGCCGCAAGGATATGTCGTTCAAATACAAACATCAGGAAGACGACAAACAGTTCGAAGTGTTGACCTACTTCACCGACAGCTACCGCGGCAGCAACATCGAGTCGGAAGGCACCGGCAAAAATGCCGGATTGCGGCGCATGGTGTCCTATCCGCGCCACTATTCGACCTGGGCGATCGAACCAAGCTATTCGCAACTGTTTCGCTTCTGGGATATGGCGCACGAGATCACCCTCGGTTACCGCTACCTGAATGAAACCATGGATGAAAAGGCGTCGCGTTCGGCCTGGTATAACCCGGCGAATGTCGGCGCCACGCCGGATACCCCGGACTATTACCAGCACACCTCCGGCGGCACCGCAGCCAACGCGTTCTATATCGACGATACCATTAACGTCGGCAACTGGACGGTCACGCCGGGCCTGCGTTATGAAAGCATTCGCACCCACGTGGACGATTCGTTCAACAACATCAGCCGCGAGAAAAGCTACAGCGAACCGCTGCCGTCATTGAACGTGATGTACCACCTGTCCGACGCCTGGAAACTGTTCGCCAACGCCAACACCTCGTTCGGCAGCATGCAGTATTTCCAGCTGACCAAAGGCGGCAACGGCAACCAGCCTGCGCCGGGGCTGACGGCGGAAAAAGCGCATACCTATGAGTTCGGCACCCGCTACGACGACACCGTGGTCAAGGCCGAAGCCACGCTGTTCTATATCGACTTCGATAATCAGCTGCAATACATCAGCAACGATGTGGGCTGGACCAACATGGGCGCCACCAAGCACAAAGGCATCGAGTTGGCGCTCAGCTACGATCTCAGCGAGCTGAACCGCGCGCTCGACGGCGCCAGCGTCTACACCAGCTATACCTACACCAAGGCCAGCACCGACAAGAGCGACTTCGCCGGTAAAGACCTGCCGTTCTACTCGCGCCAGGTCTATACCGTCGGCACGCGCTACGCCACCGGTAACTGGGTATGGAATCTGGACGGTTACGCGCAGTCCAAACAGCATTCGCCGGGCACCGGGCCGGAGTACGTCACGCAGGAAAGCGCCGATGGTCAGTTCGGCAATATCGCCGGTTACATGGTGTGGAACATGCGCGGGGAATATAATTTCGGGCCGCAGCTATCGAACCTGACGCTGGGCGCCGGGGTGAAAAACCTGTTCGATCAGCGCTACTTTACCCGCTCCAACGACAATAACTTCGGCAAGTACGTCGGTGAACCGCGCACCTTCTTCGTGCAGGGTTCCGTCGCATTCTGACCCACAGCGCCCACTACAGGCGCTTCGCTCATCCATACCGCCCGCTCGCATCGCGGGCGGTATTTCCTGCGCCTGACCCGCCCTATTTTTTGATCTTCCTCACTCCCCAAACGCCTGACGCATTATTTCATTGCTTTGCTAAACCGGTTCTTCTATTTTAGCCACCCATCAGACATCGGTAGAAACAGGGATTAAGCATGGCGAATCGCGTATGGGTGCTGGGCGACGCAGTGGTCGATTTGGTGCCAGAAAATTCAAACAGTTATCTTAAATGCCCCGGCGGCGCGCCGGCTAACGTGGCGGTGGGCGTCGCCCGCTTGGGCGGCGACAGCGCCTTTATCGGCCGAGTGGGGCAAGACAGCTTCGGCGCCTTTCTGCAGCAGGTGCTGAGCGAAGAAGGGGTGGATATTGACCATATGCTTTCGGATCCCGAACACCACACCTCCACGGTAGTGGTGGATCTCGATCAGCACGGTGAACGCTCATTCACGTTCATGGTACAGCCCAGCGCCGATCTGTTTTTACAGCCTGACGATCTGCCGGCCTTCCAACGCGGCGAGTGGCTGCATCTCTGCTCCATCGCGCTGTCGCAGGAGCCCAGCCGCAGCGCGGCCTTTACGGCAATGGAAAACATTCGGGCGGCCGGCGGGCGGGTCAGTTTCGATCCCAATATCCGCGAAGAGATCTGGCACCAACCGGAAGCGCTGCGCCCCTGCCTGCAAAAGGCGTTGCTGCTGGCGGACGTGGTGAAACTGTCGCGCGAAGAGTTGGTTTTCATCAGCCATCTTGACGATGTGGAGAACGGCATCCGCTGGATGATGCAAACCTACCCGTTGCGCCTGTTGCTGGTCACGCTGGGCGGCGACGGCGTCTACGTGCATGACGGCCAACGGCTGCGTCATTTCCGCGCGGCGCCTGTCGTGCCGGTCGATACCACCGGTGCCGGCGACGCGTTTGTCGCCGGGCTGTTAGCGGCGCTGGCGCGCCTTCACGCATTGCCGCAAGAAGCGCAATGGCCGGCGATTATCGCTCAGGCTCAGGCCTGCGGCGCGCTGGCCACCACCGCCAAAGGCGCCATGACCGCCCTGCCTCGCGCCGAAGAGCTCGCCGCTTTTCTGCGCTGATCCCCTGCATCCACGGCGATCCCCTGGGCGCCGTGGTCTTTTAACCCCACGATTTGCGCACTCGATCACAATAGCTGAATCGGGTTAGCAAACTTGATTGCCAGTCCGCTTCTCGATCGTTATCTTTCGCCATGAAAAACCGGTTTAGCAATTTAGCAAAAAATAATAACAACCCTTCCCGGATGATAGACGATGATGAAAAAACTCAGCTATTTGGCGATAACAACAGGGCTTTTCCTCTCCACTTCTGCCGCTGCGGCCTCCGGCGACGGCAGTATCGAGGCGCGTCTTAACGCGCTGGAACAACGTCTGGCGCAGGCGGAACAGCGCGCCGCTCAGGCTGAAACCCGCGCCACGGCGGCGGAACGCCGGGCGCAACAGCTGGAGCAGCGCACCGCCAGCACCGAGCGGCAAACCGCGCGGGTCGCGCAACGCGCCGCCGCGCTGGAAACGCAATCCCCCGCAACCGGCGCGCTGAAACTGAACGGCTTCAACGATCTGAAGCTCTACGGCGACGTGGAGTTCAATCTGGACGGCGCCAGCCGCAGCGGCCAACTGACGTCGTTGAAAGGCAGCGATCACAAGGATTGGAAACCCGGCAACAAAGAGCGCTGGGATATCAACGGCCGCATTCTGGTGGGGCTGGACGGCTATCGCCGCAATCCGGACGGCAACTTCTCCGGTTTCAGCGTCCAGCCGCTGGCGGACATGACCGGCAAAATGAACCTGGACGACGCCGCTTTCTTCTTCGGCAATGAAAAGAACTGGCAAACCAAAATCGGCCGCTTCGAAGCCTACGACATGTTCCCGCTGAATCAGGACACTTTCATTCAGTATTCAGGCAACACCGCCAACGATCTTTACGCTGACGGCTTTGGCTATATCTATATGATGAAAGAAGGCCGTGGCCGCAGCAGCAGCGGCGGAAACCTGATGTTGAGCAAATACGCCGGGGATGTCTATTTCGAACTGAACACGCTGGTGGAAGACGGCACCTCGCTGTTCCAGGACAACAGCTACCACGGCAATGCGCTGAACAATAAGAAAAACGTCGCCTATTTGCGCCCGGTGATCGCCTGGAAGAAAGAGGCCTTCAGCATCGCGGCGGCGATGGAAAGCAACGTGGTGAATAATGCCTACGGCTATCAGGACAGCCAGGGCCGCTTCGTCGATCAATCCAAGCGCAACGGCTACGGCATGACCATGAGCTGGAACACCAACGCGGCCGATCCGGATAACGGCGTGGTGGCCAACCTGAGCACCGCCTACCTGGACGCCGCCGGCGAGCAGGACTTGACCGCCGGCGTCAACGTGCTGTGGCGGCGCTTCGAACTGGGTTATATCTATGCGCACAACAACATCAAAGAGTTCAATACCGCCGGGATCGCCGCCGATATCCACAATCCGCTCAGCGAGCCGGGCAACTACGACATCCACACCGTTCACGCGTCGTATCAGATACCTAACATTATGAATATGAAGAATTTCAATGTGTATTTAGGCGCCTATGTTTCGCTGCTGGAAGCCAACGCCGAGAACAAGATCGCCAACGGCGACAACGACCAGCGTTACGGCGTGCGCGCCAGATTCAAGTATTTCTTCTGACATCGATGAACGTATTTCCGCCGCGCAGAGCGCGGCGGCATTTTAATTCAGCAAGGGGACAACATGGACATTACCGCAACCGCCAACGCGCTGTTGCCGCTGCTCGGCGGTAAAGAGAACATCGCCAGCGCCGCCCACTGCGCCACGCGCCTGCGCCTGGTGCTGGTGGACGACAGCAAGGTGGACAAAGAGGCCATCGGCAAACTGGACGGCGTCAAAGGCTGCTTCAGCAACGCCGGTCAGATCCAGGTGATCTTCGGCACCGGGCTGGTCAACAAGGTGCATGCGGAATTCATCAAGGCGGCGGGCGTCAGCGAATCCAGCAAAGCCGAAGCCGCCGATATCGCGGCGAAAAAGCTCAACCCGCTGCAGCGCATCGCCCGCCTGCTGTCGAACATCTTCGTGCCGATCATCCCGGCCATCGTCGCCTCCGGCCTGCTGATGGGGCTGCTCGGCATGGTGAAAACCTATGGCTGGGCGGATGCCGACAGCGCGCTGTTCGTGATGCTGAACATGTTCAGCTCGGCGGCGTTCATTATCCTGCCGATTCTGATCGGTTTCACCGCCGCCCGTGAATTCGGTGGCAACCCCTATCTGGGCGCCACGCTCGGCGGCATTCTGACGCACCCGGCGCTGACCAACGCCTGGGGCGTCGCCGGAGGGTTCCATACCATGAACTTCTTCGGTCTGGAGATCGCCATGATCGGCTATCAGGGCACGGTATTTCCGGTGCTGCTGACGGTGTGGTTCATGAGCCTGTTGGAAAAACGCCTGCGCAAGGTGATCCCCAACGCGCTGGATTTGATCCTGACGCCGTTCCTGACGGTCGTGATCTCCGGGTTTGTCGCCCTGCTGTTTATCGGCCCCGCCGGCCGGGCGCTGGGCGACGGCATCTCCTTCGTGCTCAGCACGCTGATCGCCCATGCCGGTTGGTTCGCCGGCCTGCTGTTCGGCGGCCTCTATTCCGCCATTGTCATCACCGGCATCCATCACAGCTTCCACGCGGTGGAGGCCGGGCTGCTCGGCAACCCCAACATCGGCGTCAACTTCCTGCTGCCGATTTGGTCGATGGCCAACATCGCTCAGGGCGGCGCCTGCCTGGCGGTGTATTTCAAAACGCGCGACGCCAAAATCAAAGCCATCGCGGTGCCTTCAGCCTTTTCCGCCATGCTCGGCATCACCGAGGCGGCGCTGTTCGGCATCAACCTGCGCTTCGTGAAACCGTTCCTGGCGGCGCTGGCGGGCGGCGCGCTCGGCGGCGCCTGGGTGGTGGCCAATCATGTCGGCATGAACGCGGTCGGGCTGACGGCGATCCCCGGCATGGCGATCGTGCAGGCCAGTTCGCTGGTCAGCTATATCATCGGCCTGGCGATCGCGTTTGGCAGCGCCTTCGCCCTCTCCCTGCTGCTGAAATATAAAACGGACGCGCAATGATGGAGGCGCTCAGCTTAATCAAACAGGCACTGCGGGCGGTCATGAACGGCCTGCCACTCGCGCTGCGCGATCCGCACCGCCCGGCCTGGCATCTGGCGCCCAGCGTTGGCCTGCTGAACGATCCCAACGGCTTCATTCAGCACAACGGCGTTTATCATCTGTTCTATCAATGGAATCCGCTGGGCTGCGACCATCGCAACAAGTGCTGGGGACATTGGCAGTCGACCGACTTGCTGCGTTGGGCGCATCAGCCGATCGCCCTGGCGCCGGGCGCCTGTTACGACAGCCACGGCTGTTACTCCGGCTCGGCGGTGGTGGCGGAAGACAAAATCACGCTGATCTACACCGGCAACGTGAAATTCCCCGACGGCTCACGCACCGCTTACCAGTGCCTGGCTCAGGAAAGCGATCGGGGCGAGTACCGCAAACTCGGGCCGGTGCTGCCGCTGCCGGCGGGCTACAGCGGGCACGTACGCGATCCGAAAGTGTGGCGTCATCAGAATGCGTGGTACATGGTGCTCGGCGCGCGGGACTTGCAGGATCGCGGCAAGGTGCTGTTACTGCGCTCCGCCGATCTGCGCGGCTGGCAACCGCTGGGCGAGATCGCCGGTTCCGGCCTGAACGGCTTAGGCGAATTCGGCTACATGTGGGAGTGCCCGGATCTGTTCTCGCTGGACGACGCCGAGGTCTTGATCTGCTGCCCGCAGGGGCTGGCGCCGCAGCCGGAACGCTACCTCAATCGCTATCAGGCCGGTTATCTGATCGGCAAGCTGGATTACCGCCAGGCGGCCTTCCGTCACGGCGAATTCCGCGAACTGGATGCCGGCTTCGAGTTTTATGCGCCGCAGACGACGCTGGCGGAAGATGGCCGCCGCTTGCTGTTCGGCTGGATGGGCGTGCCCGAGCAAGATGAAGAAGCCCATCCGACGCGCCGCTACGGCTGGATCCACACCATGACCTGCCCGCGCGAGCTGTCGCTGCGGCATGGCCGCCTCCAGCAGCGTCCGGCGCGCGAGCTGCAACAGCTGCGCGGCGAACGAACATGCTGGCAGGGCCGAGCCGATGACGCCCCCGCCTGCGCGCTGGGGGCCGCGGAGCTGCAGTTGGCGCCGCAGGGCGCGTTCAACGCCGCCTTTGGCGACGCCATGACGCTGAACTGGGACGGCGAAAGGCTGCGGCTGACGCGCGCTTCCCTGGCCGACGGCCAGCCGGAGCACCGTTACTGGCGCGGCCCGGTCACGCATCTGCAGCTGCTGTTCGATCGTTCCAGCGTGGAGATCTTCATCAACCGCGGCGAGGCCGTGATGAGCGCGCGCTACTTCCCGGCCATTGAGCCGCAACTGCGGCTGTCCGGAAACGCGCCGCTGGCGTTGGAATACTGGCCGCTGACGCCATGCATGCTAGAATGACGCATCCTCCGATGACTTCAGATGGCGTCAGTGAAAAAAAATAAACGCATTACCATCAGTGACATCGCCACGCTGGCCGGGGTGTCGAAATCGACCGCCAGCCTGGTGCTGAACGGCCGCAGCAAGGAATACCGGGTGTCCGACGACACCCGCGACCGCATTCTGGCGCTGGCGCACGAGCACCATTATCAGCCCAGCATCCACGCCCGCTCCCTGCGCTCCAACCGCAGCCACACGTTGGGGCTGGTGGTGCCGGAGATGACCAACTACGGCTTTGCGGTGATTTCACGCGAGCTGGAAACGCTGTGCCGCGAAGCCGGCCTGCAGCTGTTGATCGCCTGCACCGATGAAAACCCGGCGCAGGAGATGATGGCGGTGAACAGTCTGGTACAGCGGCAGGTGGACGGCTTGATCGTCGCCTCCAGCCAGTTGAACGACGCAGAATACCAGAAGATCAACGCCGGGCTGCCGGTGGTGCAGATGGATCGCCTGATCGCCGGCTCCGAACTGCCGCTGGTGATCACCGATTCGGTCAATTCGACCGCCGACCTGGTGGAAACGGTCGCGCGCCAACATCCGGATGAGATCTATTTTCTCGGCGGGCAGCCGCGCATTTCGCCGACCCGCGATCGCCTGGCCGGCTTCCAGCTTGGCCTGGAGCGCGCCGGCGTAACGTGCAAACCGGAATGGATCATCAACGGCAACTATCACCCCAGCTCAGGTTACGAGATGTTCGCTCAGCTGTGCGCACAGTTGGGGCGTCCGCCCAAAGCGCTGTTTACCGCCGCCTGCGGCCTGCTGGAAGGCGTATTGCGTTATCTGACTCAGCATCAGCTGATGGAGAGCGACATTCACCTGTGCAGCTTCGACGATCACTACCTGTTCGACTGCATGACGCTGAAGATAGACACGGTCGCGCAAGACTGCCTGGCACTGGCGCAACATAGCTTCGACAACGTCACCGCGCTTATCGACGAGCAGCCGCTGGAACAGAACGCGCTGTATCTGCCGGGCCGCATCCACTGGCGCCATGCCGGTTCCAGGGATTTGCTGGCAAAGGCGTGACAGCTCTTTAGCCGTAAAAAAAGGGCGCCTGAGCGCCCTTTATCGTTTTGCTGCCGCTACTTGGCGGCGCCTTCCATGCCCACCAGCCCCACTTTCAGGTAACCGGCTTTACGCAGGGTGTCCATCACGCTCATCAGCGTTTCATAGTCCACGCTCTTGTCCGCCTGGAAGAAGATGGTGGTTTCTTTGTTCGCCTGAGTGCGTTGATCCAGCACCGAGGTCAGCTGATCGGCATTCACCGGCTGATCGCCGACGTAGAGCTGCTTGTCGGCCTTCACCGACAGGAAGACCGGTTTTTCCGGCCGCGGCTGCGGCTTGGCGGAAGAAGCCGGCAGATCGACGCGGATATCTACCGTTGCCAGCGGCGCGGCCACCATAAAGATGATCAACAGCACCAACATGACGTCGATAAACGGCGTCACGTTGATTTCATGCAGTTCGCCGCTGTCGTCCAGATCTTCATTTAAGCGCATCGCCATGACTCACCCCGCCCGCAGTTGATGTGCGTGCTGTGAGCGCTTGGCTTCCGCCGTTGCGGCCAGATCCAGATCGCGGCCCTGCAGCAGCAAGACCTGGGCCGCCACGTCGCCCACCTGGGCGCGATGGCCGCTGATGACGCGGGCGAAGATGTTGTAGATAACGACCGCCGGGATCGCCGCCACCAGGCCCATTGCGGTCGCCAGCAGCGCCTCGGCGATGCCCGGCGCCACGACCGCCAGGTTGGTGGTCTGCGAATGGGCGATGCCGATGAAGCTGTTCATGATGCCCCATACGGTACCGAACAGGCCGACGAACGGCGAGATGGCGCCGATGGTGGCCAGAAAGCCGTTGCCGCGGCCCATATTGCGGCTGTAGGCCGCCACGCGGCGCTCGAGGCGGAAACCGGTGCGCTCTTTGATGCCGTTGTTGTCGTCAGACTCGGCGGACAGCTCCAGCTCGTTTTGCGCATCGTTCAGCAGCACCGCGCTGACGCTCTCCGGGGAGAAATTTTGCGCCAGCTCGGAAGCTTCATCCAACGAGCGCGCGTCGGCCAGCGCCGACTGCTCGCGGCGCAGACGGCGCTTGGCGCGCAGCAGTTCGCTGCCTTTGGCGAACAGAATGGTCCAGGTCACGATAGACGCCAGCACCAGGCCGATCATCACCGCTTTCACCACCGCGTCGGCGTGCTGGTACATGCCCCAAATGGACAAGTCCATACCGCGGGTTTCCGGCGGCTGGATCGTGGGCGCCGGGTTCACCGGCGTGATGCTTTCCGGCGCGGCGGCTGCAGGCGCAGGCGCGGCGGCCGGCGCAACGCTTTCGGCAACGGCCGGATGGGTCGCCGGCGCAGCCTGCGCGCTGCCGGCCAACCCTACGACCAGCACCATTGAAGCCATCAGGCTGCGGCCAAAGGCCTTGCCCCACTGCGCCCGGCCCTGGCCGAACGATCCTTGATTTAAATTCTTGCCAGCCGTTTTCACGCTGTGCCTCCACCCATTACCGATCAAAATTAAGGAATAATTCAGCGTGCGATCATATCAAACCAACCGGGGATTGATAGTAGTTCTCATTATTATTTACCAAATAAACGAGAAAATTTTAGACACCTCCGCAACCAAACGCCAATCCACGCCCGTTCACCGCTAAAAGCCCCTTTTATAGGGCGATTTCGTTACTTTTCTCCCACAACGGCGCAACAACGCCACGCTGCCGAACGGCGTCTCGACCGATGAATGGGCTTCTCTCTGGCCGCTCGGCAGAAGGATGACGCGAAAAATGCGCGGGCGGCAGCCAATTATAGCCGTTTCTATATCCAGAAGTTAAAACGTCTGGATGGCTATAATAACTCATGCTAACGTAAGGGCTATCGCAAACGGGCAGTGCAGAGCAACCAGAGGTGAGCCAGGTACCATGACGTCAAAACACATCGAAACCACGCTGATCGGCGCCGGCCGCGGCAAACGCTACACCCAGGGCTCCGTCAACCCCGTGACTCAACGCGCCTCTTCCCTGGTCTTCGACTCCGTCGCCGCCAAAAAACAGGCCACCGCGCAACGCGCCCACGGCGAGCTGTTTTATGGCCGGCGCGGCACGCTGACCCACTTCGCGCTGCAGGATGCGATGGTGGAGCTCGAGGGCGGCGCCGGCTGCGTGCTGTACCCCTGCGGCGCGGCGGCGGTGGCCAATGCGATCCTGTCGTTCGTCGGCGCCGGCGATCACCTGCTGGTCACCGGCTCAGCGTATGAACCGACCCAGGACTTCTGCACCCACATCCTCGGCCGCATGAACGTCAGCACCACCTATTTCGATCCGCTGATCGGCGCCGACATCGCCACGCTTATCCAACCCAATACCCGCGTGGTGTTCCTTGAGTCCCCCGGCTCCATCACCCTGGAAGTGCAGGATATCCCAGCGATGGTGCAGGCCATTCGCGCCGTGGCGCCGGACGTGGTGATCATGATAGACAACACCTGGGCGGCGGGCGTGCTGTTCAAGGCGCTGGATTTCGACATCGACATTTCCATTCAGGCCGGCACCAAATACCTGATCGGCCATTCCGATTACATGCTCGGCACCGCCGTCGCCAACGCGCGCTGTTGGGAGCAACTGCGCGAGTACTCCTATCTGATGGGGCAGATGGTGGATGCCGACACCGCCTACATGGCGAGCCGCGGCCTGCGCACCCTGAGCGTGCGGCTCAAGCAGCACGAACGCAGCAGCATTGAGGTCGCCAACTGGCTGGCCGAACGGCCGGAGGTGGCGACGGTCAATCACCCGGCCCTGCCCAGCTGCAAGGGCCACGCGTTCTACCGCCGCGACTTCAGCGGCTGCAACGGGCTGTTCTCTTTCGTGCTGAAAGAGCGGCTGGATGAGGCGCAGCTGGCCGCTTACCTGGACAACTTCAGCCACTTCAGCATGGCCTACTCCTGGGGCGGCTTCGAGTCGCTGATCCTGGCCAATCAGCCGGAAGAACTGGAAGCGATCCGCCCGGCGGGCGGCGTCGATTTTTCCGGCACGCTGGTGCGGTTGCATATCGGTCTGGAGAACGTCGAAGACCTGATCGCCGATCTGGCGGCCGGCTTCGATCGCCTCAACGGCGTGCGCTAAGGCGGATTCCGGTAATTTTCTTCGTCTCGTTTAATGTCGGCTTAAGCTATTAGCGGTACACTAACCGGGTAACTGTCAGATACGGTAACCGCCGCATCCTGGAGAACGTGACCCCGGGCGCAACCGGCATGCAACAGGACATAAAATGGATGTATTACGAGAGATTATTCATGCGCTTTGGCAGCAGGACTTCATCGCCCTCGCCGATCCCAGCGTGATTTGGGTGGTTTACGCCGTACTTTTCACCACCTTGTTTTTGGAAAACGGACTGCTGCCCGCCTCCTTCCTCCCCGGTGATAGCCTGCTGTTGCTGTCGGGCGCGCTGATCGCCAAAGGCGTGATGGGCTTTGCCCCCACCCTGTTGATTCTGACCGCCGCCGCCGGCCTCGGCTGCTGGCTGAGCTATATCCAAGGCCGCTGGCTGGGCCACACCAGCCTGGTGAAAGGCTGGCTGCTGCAACTGCCGGCGCAATACCATCAGCGCGCGCATAACCTGTTCAACCGCCACGGGCTGACGGCGCTGCTGATCGGCCGCTTCCTCGGCTTCGTGCGCACGCTGCTGCCGACCATGGCCGGCATTTCCGGGCTCAACAGCTCGCGCTTCCAGGTTTTCAACTGGCTGAGCGCAGCGATCTGGGTCTGCGCGCTGGTCGGCCTCGGCTACGCTTTCAGCCAAATTCCGCTGGTGAAACGCCACGAAAGCCAGGTGATGACCGGCCTGATGCTGCTGCCGCTGCTGCTGCTGTTCGTCGGCCTGCTCGGCGCCATGCTGGTGGTCTGGCGTAAAAAACGCGCCTCCTCTTCCTGATCCCGGCGCGCTACAGCGCTTTCTCGACCAACGCCAGGCGAGGCGGCAACTTGCTCACCAGCGTATCCACCGCCAGCCGCACCTTCAGCGGCAGGTGAGGCGTGTGCGGCCACACCGCATGCGCTTCAAAGGCGGCGCCGGGCCGATCGCGCAGCAGGCGCACCAGCGCCCCGCTCAACAGCTGCTCACGCACCAGCCAACACGGCAGCCAGGCGATGCCGAACCCGGCCGTCGCCGCATCCGCAATCGCCTGCAAATCGTCCATCTGCAATCGGTTATTCGGCATCACTTCCTGCGGCTCGCCGTTCTCGTCCAGCACCTGCCAGCTGCGCCGCGCGCCGGCGCGCATATAGGTCACCGCCTCGTGCTGGGCCAGTTGCTCGATGCTGTGCGGCTCGCCGCACCGCTGCAGATAGGCCGGCGAGGCGCACAGCGTCATGCGGTGATCGCCGATGCGCCGCGCCACCAGCCCATTGCTGTTGGCCAGCGTGCCGTTGCGGATCGCCATATCGAAACCGTCCTCAATCAGATCCACCACCCGATCGCTGAACGACAGCTCCAGCTCCAGGCCGGGATGCTCACGCGTCAGCTCGGTCAGCAGCGGCGCGATGCACATGCGGCCAAACAACACCGGCATCGATACCCGCAGCCGGCCACTGACCTGCCGCTTGCCCGACTCCAGCAGCGTTTCCGCGCCGCGGATCTCCTCCAGCGCCCGCAGGCAACGCTCATAGAACAACGCGCCGTCGTCGGTCAGGCTCTGGCTGCGGGTGGTGCGATGAAACAGCCGCACGCCCAGCCGCTGTTCCAGCCGGGCGATCGTTTTCCCCACCGCCGAGCGCGACAGGTGCAGCCGACTGGCCGCCAACGCAAAACTGCCCGCCTCCACGGCGGTGACGAATACCGAAATGCCGCTCAATCGATCGCTCATGGTTTGTCGCTCTAAAAGAAACAATCTGCGGAAATCTTATCGCCACTGGCGAACCTTCATCAACGATATTATCGACAGGTCGTTAATCGCAGACTTTGGAGAACATCATGACCGACACGATGCAACGCTGGACGATGGACGCCCTGGGGCGTGAACACCTGCAGCTGACCACCGACGCGATCCCGCAGCCGGGGCCGCGCGAGATCAGAGTGAAAGTGAAGGCGGTAGCGCTCAACTACCGCGACAAAATGATGATTGAAAGCGGCATGGGGCTGACGCTGCCGCAGTCGTTCACCCCCGCCTCGGACATGGCCGGCGAGGTCGACGCCGTCGGGCCCGGCGTCAGCCGTTTCCAACCCGGCGCCCGGGTCATTTCTACCTTCAGCCCCGGCTGGATCGACGGCCGGCAAAAACCGTACGGCGATGCGCGCCAGGCGCCTTACCACACCCTTGGCGGCTTCTATCAGGGCGTGCTGGCGGAATACGTGATTTTGCATGAAGAGTGGTTGGTGGCGGCGCCGGCGTCGCTGGACGACGTACAGGCCAGCAACCTGCCTTGCGCCGGGCTGACCGCCTGGTTCGCGCTGGTGGAACAGGGCAAACTGCATGCCGGCGAGACGGTACTGGTGCAAGGCACCGGCGGCGTGGCGCTGTTCGCGCTGCAGATCGCCAAAGCCCACGGCGCGGAGGTCTATGTCACCTCCGGCAGCGATGAAAAGCTGGCGCGAGCCCTGGCATTGGGCGCCAATCATGGCATCAACCGGCTGGACGGCGATTGGGTGGAGGCGATTTATGCGCTGACGCAGGATCGCGGCATCGACCATGTGATCGATACCGTCGGCGGCCCGAATTTGGGCAACTCGGTGCGCGCCGTGGCGGTGGGCGGCCGCATCTCAGTGATCGGCGTGCTGGCGGGCGCCGAGATCACCGCCCCCGCCGGCCTGCTGCTGCTGAAATCGGCGGCGATCCAGGGCATCGGCGTCGGCCACCGCCGCGCGCTGGAAGATCTGGTGCGCGCCGTGGACGCCGTCAACCTGCAGCCGGTGATCGACCAGGTATACCGGCTCGATCAACTGCCGCAGGCGTTGGATCACCTCGATCGCGGCCCGTTCGGCAAGATCGTGCTGACCCCATAGCCCGCCGCCCGGCGGCGGCTCACCCCTCCAGCATCAGCGGATTGGCGTCGCGCAGCCGGGCGACTTCATCCCCCGGCGTGACGCCAAACAGGCGTTTGAATTCACGGCTGAACTGCGACGCGCTCTCGTAGCCGACGCGGATCGCCGCGGTACTGGCCTTCAGGCCGTCATGCACCATCAGCAAACGCGCCTTGTGCAGCCGGTACGACTTCACGTACTGCAGCGGCGAGGTGTTGGTCACCGCCTTGAAGTTATGGTGAAACGCCGACACGCTCATGTTGACCTCGCCGGCCAACTGCTCGACGTTGAGGCTCTCGGCATACTGACTTTCTATGCGCCGCAGCGCCTTGGCGATCTGACTGAAATGGGTATGACGGTTGACCAGCTCCTGCAGCGACGCGCCGCAGGCGCCGCGCAGCACGTAGTAGAGGATCTCGCGCACGATCTGCGGCCCCAACACCCGAGCGTCGAGCGGCTTGGCCATCACGTCCAGCAGACGTTCGGTGGCGCACAACAGCTCTTCCGTCAGCTCGGCCAGGTTTACGCCGTTGCTCTCCGCGCGCGGCTGCATCAGGTAGTCGTCGTCGCCGATGTCGATCAGCAAGTCCTGCAGCATTTGGGTATCGATGTTGACCGCCAACCCAACCAGCGGCAGCTCCGGGCTGGCGAAGGTTTCGCACTCGAACGGCAGCGGCACCGTCATCAGCAGGTAGTTGCGCGGATCGTACTGGAACACCTTGCTGCCGCAATAGCCGACCTTATGCCCCTGAAAGATGATGACGATCCCCGGTTCGTACATCACCGGCTGGCGCGGGCAGTGGCGATCGACATACAGGATCTTCACCCGCGGCACCGGTGACGGCGTATAGCCGTTGCCGGTGGCGATAGCCATCGCCTGGCGCGCCATGCGGCTGCGCAGCGCATCGATTTCAGTCACGGAAACACCCTCTTACAGTCAGAACGATTCGGCATAAATCATAATTTAAAACTCTCCATTTCTACAGCCAGCTGTAGAAATAGGCAAGAACCAAACAGGAATGTGCATTGTGCGTTACCGCCAGGTTGCTGACAATACGGGCCAGAAACCTTTGCGCCGCTTGGGCGCCCGCCTGACAGAAAGAGAGAAATCAACCATGCAAAACTTCATTCTGCATACCCCAACCAAAATCCTGTTCGGCAAGCAGCAAATCGCCGAAGTGGCCGGCCAGATCCCGGCGGACGCGCGCATTCTGATCACCTACGGTGGCGGCAGCGTGAAGAAAAACGGCGTGCTCGACCAGGTGTATAGCGCGCTGGCCGGCCGCGACGTACGGGAATTCTCCGGCATCGAACCTAACCCGACCTACGAAACCCTGATAAAAGCGGTCGAGGTGGTGAAAGCGGAAAACATCGATTTCCTGCTGGCGGTCGGCGGCGGTTCGGTGGTTGACGGCACCAAGTTCATCGCCGCCGCGGCTCGTTATACGGCCGACAGCGATGCCTGGCATATTCTGCAGACCGTCGGCAGCCACATCACTGACGCGGTGCCGATGGGCTGCGTGCTGACGCTGCCGGCCACTGGTTCAGAATCCAACAGCGGCGCGGTGATCACCCGGAAGAGCAGCGGCGACAAGCAGCACTTCTTCTCACCGCTGGTGCAGCCGCGCTTCGCCGTGCTGGATCCGGTGGTGACCTACTCGCTGCCGCCGCGCCAGGTAGCCAACGGCGTGGTCGACGCCTTCGTACACACCCTGGAACAGTATCTGACCTACCCGGTCGACGCCAAGGTGCAGGATCGCTTCGCCGAAGGCCTGCTGTTGACCCTGCTGGAAGACGGCCCGCGCGCGCTGGCCGAGCCGGAGAACTATGCGGTGCGCGCCAACGTGATGTGGAGCGCCACCATGGCGCTGAACGGCCTGATCGGCGCCGGCGTGCCGCAGGACTGGGCGACCCACATGCTGGGTCATGAGCTGACCGCCATGCACGACCTCGACCACGCGCAAACGCTGGCCATCGTGCTGCCGGCGCTGCTGCACGAGAAGAAAGCGCAGAAACGCGAAAAGCTGCTGCAGTACGCTGAACGCGTCTGGGGCCTGCGCGAAGGCAGCGAAGACAGCCGCATCGACGACGCGATCGCCGCCACCCGCGCCTTCTTCGAGCAGATGGGCGTGCCGACCCGCATGGCGGATTATCAGCTCGACGGCAGCAGCATTCCCGCGCTGCTCGACAAGCTGCAGCAGCACGGCATGACCGCCCTGGGCGAGCATCAGGACATCACCCTGGACGTCAGCCGCCGCATTTATGAAGCGGCGCGTTAATCGCAAAACGGCGATTTTTTGCTAGGCTTTAGTCTTCGCCGGCCATTTTTCGCCGCATTCTGCGCTCGGCCGATCGCCGGGCGCAGTCGGGCGCCTCAGCGCGCCGCCGCTCGTTTCGCACCCTTCGTCTTACCGCTCATTCGCAGGGAGAGCGGGGAGAAAATCGCCCTCCCGCCACCGCTGAAATTAGGCTGGCAAACCCGGCAACCGCCCATTTTGCCAACTAGAATTTATCTATAGCCGTTTCGGTGCCGCAGGCGCCGCAATCCGTACACAAGGAGATGCGCATGACAACGCAACAACCCATCATCAAACTCCACGATGGTAATCTGATGCCGCAGTTGGGTCTCGGCGTTTGGCAGGCGAGTATTGAAGAGACCACCCGCGCGGTCAGCAAAGCGCTGGAGATCGGTTACCGCTCCATCGACACCGCCGCGATCTACAAGAACGAGGAAGGCGTCGGCGCCGCGCTGCAGTCCAGCGCGCTGCCGCGCAGCGACCTGTTCATCACCACCAAGCTGTGGAACGACGATCAGGGCGATCCGCTGGCGGCGCTGGAAACCAGTCTGGAAAAGCTCAAGCTGGACTACGTGGATCTGTATCTGATCCACTGGCCGCGCCCGCAGCAGGATCAATACGTCTCCGCCTGGCGCGAGCTGATCAAACTGTGCGAACAAGGCCTGGTGAAAAGCATCGGCGTGTGCAACTTCCATACGCCGCACCTGCAGCGTCTGTTGGATGAAACCAACGTGGCGCCGGTCGTCAACCAGATCGAGCTGCACCCGTTGCTGCAACAGCGCCAGCTGCGCGCCTGGAACGCCACGCACCATATCGCCACCGAATCCTGGAGCCCGCTGGCGCAGGGTGGTGAAGGGGTATTCGACCAGCCGCTGATCAAGGCGCTGGCCGAGAAATACGAGAAGACTCCGGCGCAGATCGTGGTGCGCTGGCACCTGGACAGCGGCCTTATCGTGATCCCGAAATCGGTCACGCCGTCGCGCATCCGCGAAAACTTCGAGGTGTTTGATTTCAAACTCGATAAGGACGAACTGGGCGAGATCGCTAAGCTGGACGTCGGCAACCGCCTGGGGCCGGATCCGGATACCCTGTAACCCCCCTCAAGCCCTCTCCCGCCGGAGGGGGCTTTTCCTTCCCGCACATTGCTCCTTTGCGCCGCCTGACGTTATGATGACGACGCCGGAGGCTCCGGCCACCGGTTAACGCCGTTAAAAAAACAGACAAGCACGGAGCACCATGAAATTCTCTTTCTCACACGGGTCACGGCTGGGCATGCTTTGCATCATGCTGGTGCTGGCGGGTTGCGCCGGCAAGAAACAGCGCGTCAGCTACGATCGCCACGCCTTCGATAGCGCCATTCAAGACGCCGCCAGCGAATACGGCGTGGACGCCAAGCTGATCACCGCCATGATCCAGGTGGAGTCCGGCTTCAACCCTTCCGCAGTGAGCAGATCCAATGCGATCGGTCTGATGCAGCTGAAAGCCGATACCGCCGGCTGCGACGCCTACCGCTACAAAGGCAAACGCGGCTGCCCGGACGACGATGACCTGCGGGATCCCGACACCAATATCGATCTCGGCGCCGCCTATCTGGCCACCTTGCAAAAACAACAGCTTAAAGGGATCGCCAATCCCGTCACGCTGCGCTACGCCACCATCATCGCCTACGTCAACGGCACCGGGGCGCTGCTGCGCACCTTCTCCAGCAACCGCCAGCAGGCGATCGCGATGATTAACAACCTGTCGCCGGAAGCCTTTAACTGGCACGTGCGCAAATACCACCCCGCACCGCAGGCGCCGCGCCATTTGATGAAAGTGGAAGCCGCTTACGAACGGTTGTAATTAGCCAAAATAAAAAGGAGAACCCGAGGGTTCTCCTTTTTGTTTGCGCGCGGGCCTCGTCGTTACGGCTTGGCCTTGCGAATCGGTTTGCGCGGCGGTCGGTTGGACGGCGTGCGCTGCCGATTGATGTCGGTATGCTTGGTCAACGCCGGTCGGGTGTGGCGCTGCAGCCGTTTCGCTTCGCGCTGCTCGTCGATGCTCGGCGCCGGCACCAGACACTCGCGGCGGCTGCCGATCAGGTGCTTCAGCCCCATCTCTTCCAGCGCGGCGCGGATCAGCGCCCAGTTGGCCGGATCGTGGTAACGCAGCAGCGCCTTGTGCAGGCGACGCTGGCGCTCGCCGCGCGGCACCACCACGTCTTCACTCTTGTACCCCACCTTGCTCAGCGGGTTTTTGCCGCTGTAATACATGGTGGTGGAGTTGGCCATCGGCGAAGGATAGAAGTTCTGCACCTGATCGAGGCGGAAACGGTTCTTCTTCAGCCACAGCGCCAGGTTCACCATGTCTTCATCGCGGGTGCCCGGGTGCGAAGAGATGAAGTACGGGATCAGGTACTGCTCTTTGCCCGCCTGCTTCGAATAGTGATCAAACAGCTGTTTGAAGCGATCGTAGCTGCCCATGCCCGGTTTCATCATTTTCGACAGCGGGCCTTCTTCGGTGTGCTCCGGCGCGATCTTCAGGTAGCCGCCGACGTGGTGGGTCGCCAGTTCCTTGATATAGCGCGGATCTTCCACCGCCAGATCGTAACGTACCCCGGAGGCGATCAGGATCTTCTTGATGCCCTCCAGCGAACGCGCGCGGCGGTAAAGCTTGATGGTCGGCTCGTGGTTGGTATCCATATAAGTGCAGATCTCCGGATACACGCACGAGGCGCGGCGGCAGGTCTGCTCGGCGCGCGGGTTGGTGCAGCGCAGCATGTACATGTTGGCGGTCGGGCCGCCCAGATCGGAGATCACGCCGGTAAAGCCCGGCACTTTGTCGCGGATCTCTTCGATTTCGCGAACGATCGAATCTTCCGAACGGCTCTGGATGATGCGCCCTTCGTGCTCGGTGATCGAACAGAACGAACAGCCGCCGTAGCAACCGCGCATGATGTTCACCGAGAAGCGGATCATGTCGTAGGCAGGAATGCGCTCCTGACCGTAGGACGGGTGCGGCACGCGCTGGTAAGGCAGGGCGAAGACGCTGTCCATCTCCGGCGTGGTCAGCGGGATCGCCGGCGGGTTGATCCACACGTAGCGATCGCCGTGTTTTTGCATCAGCGCGCGGGCGCAGCCGGGGTTGGTTTCATGGTGCAAAATGCGCGAGGTGTGCGCATACAGCACCTTGTCGCCCTTCACTTTCTCGAAGGACGGCAGCAGCACGTAGGTCTTCTCCCACGGCTTCGGCTTGGCGGCGCGCACCGTGACAGGCTTGGCTTCCGGCTCCTTCGGTTTGGCGCCGTCGGCGCACGGCAGATCCTCGCCGTACGGGTTCGGGATAGGTTCGATGCGGCCCGGCTTGTCGAGGCGGGTGGAATCCACGCCGCTCCAACCCGGCAGCGCTTCTTTACGCATCACCGCGGTATTGCGAATATCGTGGATATCGCCGATCTTCTCGCCGGCGGCCAGACGGTGCGCCACTTCCACCAGCGGGCGTTCGCCGTTGCCGTAGATCAGCATGTCGGCTTTGGAGTCCACCAGCACCGAGCGGCGCACGGTATCCGACCAATAGTCGTAGTGGGCGATGCGACGCAGGCTGGCTTCGATACCGCCCAGCACGATCGGCACGTCTTTATAGGCTTCTTTGCAGCGCTGGCTGTAGACCAGGGTGGCGCGATCCGGGCGCTTGCCACCGACGTTGCCGGCGGTGTAGGCGTCGTCGTGGCGCAGTTTGCGATCGGCGGTATAGCGGTTGATCATCGAATCCATGTTGCCGGCGGTGATGCCGAAGAACAGATTCGGTTTCCCCAACCGCATGAAGTCTTCTTTGTTGCTCCAGTCCGGCTGTGCGATGATGCCAACGCGGAAGCCCTGCGCTTCCAGCATGCGGCCGATGATCGCCATCCCGAAGCTCGGGTGATCGACATAGGCGTCGCCGCTGATGATGATCACGTCGCAGCTGTCCCAGCCCAGTTGATCCATCTCTGCTCGCGACATCGGTAAAAACGGCGCGGTGCCATAACATTCCGCCCAATAAGGCTTATAAGAAAACAGTTCACGATCGGGTTGGATCAGGCTGGTGGTGCTCATTCTGCTGCTCTTTTTACAGGTTAATTAATCGCCGGGCGGCGATTATACGCACTAGTGGCAAAAAGAGCATGGTTATTTCGCTAACCATTCACCTCGAATTCATAAACGTCGCTGCGGCACAAGATATCGCTGAACTCCAGCGCCTCGCCCCGGGCGTTGCGGCTGGTTTGGATGATGTGCAACAACGGCGCGCCGCACGGTACGTTGAGCAGCTCGGCGACCTCGCCGCTGCAGGACACCGCCTTCAACAAAAAGTGTTTATCTTCAGGCACGATGCCGCGCGATTGCCATAACGCATACAGCGAATGCTCCAGCTGCGCCGGTTCAGGCAGGAAGCGCAGCGGAATATAGGTGGTTTCCAGCGAGACCGGGCTGCCGTTCAACAAGCGTAAACGCCGCAGTTTGACCACCTCATCCCCTTCCGCGATCCCCAGCGCCGCCGCGGCCTTGGCCGGCGCGCCGACCCGCGCGCGCAGCAGCCATCGGTTGCTGACGCTGCTGCCATGACGCAGCGCCTGAGCGGTAAAACCGCTGTCCTTATCGAGGGAATAGCCGATACGCATCGCCACGCGGGTGCCAACGCCCTGCTGCCGCGAAATCAGCCCCTTCTCCTCCAGCAGTTTCATCGCCTTGCTGACGGTGACGCGCGACAGCGCCAAACCTTCCGCCATGTGCCGCTCCGGCGGCAGAAATGCCTCCGCCGCCAGCACCTGCTGCCTGATCGCGGTTTCTATCGCCGTCGCCAGCTGAATATAGCGCGGCGCCGCCGCCCCCTGCGCCAGATGTTCACGCAGCCAGGCCATAAAATCCGTCATTCACCCGCCCTCTTGTTCCGCCCTATGCCCAAACTTCGCTTTCTCCTATCGCCGATCCGGCGATAAAGCCTCTCACCATAACTAAAATATTGCTAATGTTTTCAGAGGGACATCACAATTTTTATTCAATGGACTTTCATTGGATCTAGATCGCGCGTAATCTGTGCTTATTGATGTTGAAACATCAATGGCACCAACACCAGGGATCCACCTTTAAAACAACTAAAAATCCGCTGCCGACCAGACAGGACGCACCTGATGGTCAGGCAGCGGGCATACGCTGTCCACATCCTGTTCGCTGAAGCGGATGGGCGACCCTTTGGGATGAATTGCCCGCTTTTCGCCGTACCCGATGGGTCACGTTGCCCAAGACGCCACTACAAATGACAAATAATAAGCAACGGTGCTAATGGATAGCTTGCTCACGGCTCATCATCCCCTCGCGCGATCCCCCTTGCGCCGGGTGAAACGGACTGATGCCTGCAAATAAAAACGTTCTCTCTCTTCCAAACTCCGCTGCAGACCCACTCTTTGTCTACACTCATTGGCGCCGTGCGGTCGGCAAGCCTCATCCGAGGCGGCGGCCGCAGCGCCAACAAAATTGCTTTTCAGTTAACTGCGGCGGCCCTCAAGGCCCTGCGCAACAGGGATCAATTGCTATGACCGATATCAATCGCAATGAAGCATGGAAGGTAGAGAGCACCGGTATCGACCGGGTGCCGGATGCGGAACAGACCGGGCGGCCCATCGAGCTGTTTTGGATCTGGTCGGCAGCCAATATCGGCATTCTCGGCGTGGTGTATGGCGCCATCATCGTCGGCTTCGGCTTATCCTTCCTGCAATCGGTGCTCGCCGCCTTGTTCGGCGTCGCCAGCTTCGTGCTGGTTGGCCTCACCAGCTTCGCCGGCAAGCGCGGGCGCACCTCTACGCTGACGCTGTCGCGAGTGATTTTCGGGCTGAAGGGCAACGTGGCGCCTACCCTGTTCAGTTGGATCAATCTGATGGGCTGGGAAGCGGTCAACGTGATCACCGGCACCCTGACGCTGGCGGCGCTGTTCGAGGCCTTCGGGCTGGGGGCCAGCCATCTGCTGACCGCGCTCAGCCTGTTGCTGTTCGCCGGGCTCACTATCGTCGTCAGCCTGCTGGGGCAGAATACCGTAGTCTGGATGCAAAGCTGGTTCAGCCGCATCTTCGGCACCATGACGCTGATCGTGGTGCTCTATATCCTGTTCAACACCGAGTGGAGCCAGGTGCTGGCGCTGCCTTCCGGCAGCTGGCTGACCGGCTTCCTGCCGGCGGTCTCGGTGATCGCCGCCGGTACCGGCATCAGTTGGGCGATCGCCGGCGCCGATTACAGCCGCTATCAAAGCCCGAATTCGTCGAGCAAAAGCATTTTCGCCGCGGTGATGGGCGGCGCCTGTTTGCCGCTGATGCTGCTGATGCTGGCCGGCATTCTGCTTTCCGTGCAGCTGCCCGATCTGGCCAACGCCGCCAATCCCATCGCGCTGATAGGCTCAGTGCTGCCCGCCTGGATGGCGATCCCTTATCTGCTGGCCGCCACCGCCGGCATCGTCACCATCGCGGTGCTCAGCCTGTATTCCGCCAGCCTTAACCTGCTGACCATCGGCGTGCAGGTCAAACAGTGGTTGGCGGTATCGATCGACGCCGTGGTGGTGCTGGGTATCGCCCTGTATGTGCTGTTCATCTCCGGCGATTTTATGGGGCCCTTCATCTCCTTCCTGGTGTTCTGCGGGGTGTTCCTGGCGGCCTGGGAGGCGATTTTCCTGCTCGATTACCTGTGCCTGCGCCGCCACCACGGGTATGATGGCAACGCTTTGTACGGTCTGCATGGCCAGAACCGCGGCGTGCGCAAAGCCCCGCTGTTCTGCTGGTTCCTCGGCGCCCTGTGCGGCCTGCTGGTCACCAAAACCGGTTTTATCGACGGCCCGCTGGCTAAAGGCTTGTTTGCCGACTCCAGCCTGGGGCTGTTTGTGTCGTTTGCGGTTAGTCTGATCGCTTACGGTCTGTACCTGACCCAACGCAGAGAACATCAATGAATGAGTGGGAAGCTGTAACGCCTGTCCTGGTGATAGGGGGCGCGGTCGGCGATCTGGTGATGACGCTGCCGCGCCTGCCGACCAGCGGCGAAGATATCGAAGCCCAGCCGCAGGCGCGGCAAATCGGCGGTTGCGCGTTCAACGTGGCGCGCGCGCTGACGCGCCTTGAAGTGCCGGTGATCAACGGTATGCCGGTCGGCAACGGCGAATGGGGCGCGGCGATCGAAGCCGCCATGGGCGAACTGGGGCTGGAGGTGCTGCTGCGCCACGGCCAGATGGACAATGGCTGGTGCCTGGCGCTGGTGGAGCCGAACGGCGAACGCACCTTCATCACGGTTTCCGGTTGCGAAAGCCAATGGAATAAAGCGCAGTTGGCCACGCTGCCGCTGACGGAACACACCCTGATCTACGCCAGCGGCTACGAGCTGGCGGGCGAAAACGGCGAAGCGCTGCGCGAGTGGCTGACGCGCATGCCGTTCGACCAACCGCGTCTGATCGATCCTGGCCCGCGCATCGCCCAGCTCAGCGAAGATTTCTTCGCCATGCTCAGCGACAGCCACACCCTGCTGACGCTCAACCGCGACGAAGTGGCCGCGCTGTGCGGCGCCGGCGACGCCGTGGATGCCGCGCAGCGCTATGCCGCCGCCCGTAACCTGACGCTGATCTGCCGCCTGGATCGCGACGGCGCCTGGATCTGCGACGGCCGCACGCCGCCGCTGCACGTTCCCGCCTATCCGGTGGACGTCATCGATACCATCGGCGCGGGCGATGCCCACTGCGCCGGTTTGCTGGCGGGGCTGTCCGCCGGCTGGCCGCTGCCGCGGGCGGTCGATCTGGCCAACCGGGTAGCCGCCTGCGTGGTGGCCAGCCTCGGCGCCGCCAATCCGCCGGACCGGCATCAACTGCAACAACGCTTCCCGCAGGCCTGACGTTTCAGGGCGCCGCCATCCAGCGCCCTCAGCCTTACTGCGCCGCCGCCGCACTCTCCTGCGGCGAGTGGCGATAGTTGAAGCTCAACGCGAACACAATCCCCAGCACCAGCGTATACAGCGCAAACACCAGCCAGATGCTCTGCCAGTCTTTCACGCCGTCACGGCTGAAGAAATCCACCACTTCGCCGCTGGCGAGCGCCCCCACATAGGCGCCCAGACCGTTGACCATGGTCATGAACAGCCCCTGCGCGCTGGCGCGGATGCGGTGATCGGCCTCCTTCTCGACGAAAATGGCGCCGGAAATATTAAAGAAGTCGAACGCGCAACCGTAAACGATCATCGACAACAGCAGCAGCACGAAACCAAAACCGACCGGCGTGCCGTAGGCCAGGAACAGGAAACGCAGCGTCCAGGCCGCCATGCTGATCAGCATCACCTGCTTGATGCCGTAACGGCGCAGGAAAAAGGGAATGGTGAGGATAAAGAACACTTCAGAGATCTGCGACAGCGACAGCAGCACCGCCGGATACCGGACGCTGAGGCTGTCCTGATATAGCGGATTGAGCGACAGATCGTGCAGGAACGGGTTGCCGAAGGTGTTGGTTATCTGCAGCGCCGCGCCGAGCAACATGGCGAACAGGAAAAACAGCGCCATGCGCCGCTGGCGAAACAGCACCAGCGCATCCAGCCCCAGCACGCTCACCCAGCGCTTCGACTCGGCCGCGCGGTTGGTCGGGCAGCGCGGCAGCGTCAGCGAATAGGCGGACAGCAGCAGCGACGCCGCAGAAGCCAGATACAGCTGCAGATTACTGAGCTCGATTTGGCTGAAACCGACCAGCCACATTGCCAGAATGAATCCCACGGTGCCGTACACCCGCACCGGCGGAAAGTCCTTTACCGTGTCAAAGCCGTGCTTCTCCAGGCAAAAATAGGAAATGGCGTTGGAGAGCGCGATGGTCGGCATATAGACCATGGCGTTGAACAGCATTACCCAGAACATCAGCATCGGTTGCTCAACCTGCGCCGCACAGTACAGCGCCAGCGCCCCGAGCAGGTGGCAAAGCGCATACAGGTAGTTGGCCCTCACCCAACGATCGGCGATGATGCCCGCCAGGCCCGGCATGATCAGCGCCGCGATCCCCTTGGCGCTGTACACCATTCCCACCTGCATGCCGCTGAAATGCAGCGTGTTGATCATATAGGAGCCCAGCGTCACCAGCCAGGCGCCCCAGATAAAGAACTGCAGGAAAATCATCACCTTCAATCGTGTTTTTATCGCCATCGCCATCACCTTGTTATTATGCTTTCAACGATGATTGGTGCGGCGGGTCCCCTGCAGCCCGCCGCCGGTTTGCTTACGGTGTCACAGCGTTTTGAACAGCTCGCGGATAAGGCGCATGAAATCGTCCGCCGCCAGCGCCGCGCAGCTGAGCGTTTGTTCGTGAGAAAGAGGCGTATCCGACAGCCCTTCGGCGTAGTTGGTCATCGCGGACACCACCAGCACCTTGAGGCCGCAGTGGCGCGCCGTCAGGACTTCCGGCACGATCGACATGCCCACGACGTCGCAGCCGAGGGTCTGCATCATGCGGATCTCCGCCGGCGTTTCGAAGTTCGGCCCGGTGTAAGCGGCGAACACCCCTTCCGCCAGCGGGATGCCCGCGCTTTCGGCCACCGCCGCCAGTTGGGCGCGCAGATCGCGATCGTAGGCGTTCGCCAGGCTGAAGAAGCGCGGCCCGAAGCGCTCGTCGTTGGCGCCGACCAGCGGCGATTCCGGCATGAAATTGATATGATCGGTAATAGCCACCAGGCTGCCCGGCGCTACCGAGCGGCGCAGCGAACCGGCGGCGTTGGTCGCCAACAGGAATTCGCAGCCCAGCAGTTTGAAGGTGCGCACTGCGGTGGTCATCACCTGCATGCCGCGCCCTTCATAGAAGTGGCCGCGCCCTTTCATGCACAAGACCGGCACGCCCTCCAGCTTGCCGGCGACCAGTTGCCCGGCGTGGCCGGCGACGCCGCTCACCGGGAAGCCCGGCAGCGCCGCGTAATCGAGGGTGACGGTTTCGGTCATCACCTCCGCCAGAGCGCCGAGACCGGAGCCGAGAATCAAGGCCGCTTTCGGCTGAAAACCCGGCAGACGTGCGCGGACAACATCGGCGCAGATAAAAGCATCTTCTTGATTAAACATCGTATTCTCTCTTTAAGCGGGGGACAATAAGCCCCATAGTAGAGAGCGAGGCGCGGCCGAGACCAATACATTCTTGGCGGCCGATTTATTCCATTTATCTATAAGTTGAGCTGCGTCACAGGAGGCGATACCCCGGATGAACCCGCCCCATGCCCTGCCCGATCCCGGTCGGATTAACTTCCGCCTGCTGCACTATTTCCGCGTGGTGGCGGAAGAGATGAATTTCACTCAGGCGGCGCGGCGGTTGAATATGTCACAGCCGCCGCTCAGCAAGCACATCAAAGAGCTGGAGAGCCAGCTCGGCGTGGTGCTGTTCAAACGCACCACCCGCTCCATGACGCTGACGCCGGCCGGCCGCACGCTGCTGCGCAACGTCGAGCGGCTGCTGGATCAGGCCGACAGCGCGCTGCATCAGGTGCAACAAATGGGGCGCGGCGAAGGCGGCCACATGGTGGTCGGCATGGTCGGCACCTCGGCCTGGGGCGGCTTGATTGCGGCGCTGCGGCGGTTCAGCGAGCAGAGCGTCGGCGCTACCTGGTCGTTGAATGAGCTGACGCCCAGCCAGCAAATCGCCGCGCTGCAAAAGCGGCATATCGATATCGGGGTATGGCGAGAGGCGCAGCAGCAGACGCTGCCGGGATTGAGCTGCCAACGGCTGGCGCGCGAAAGCATCGCCGTGGTGCTGCCGCTCGATCATCCGCTGGCACAGCAGGAGAATATCCCGCTGGCGGCGCTGCAAAACGACAGCTTCATCGTGCTGCCGCCGCATGAGGCCAGCCTGGGGCTGTACCTGCACAATCTGTGTCTGCTGCAGGGATTTTTGCCGGACGTCGCTTATCAGGTCAATGAACCGCAAACCCTGCTGGCGCTGGTGGCGGAAGGCTGCGGCATTACGCTGCTGCCGGACAGCTACGGCCGCATCCCGTGGCCCGGCGTACGGTTTTGCTCGCTGCAGCAGGCGCCCCCGGCGGATCTGTATGCGGTATACCGTACCGACAGCGTCACGCCGGTAGTACAGGCTTTTTTGGAGACGCTGCGGGCGCCCTAAGCGGCCCGCAGAGCGGGTTACATCGTCGGCTGCACCATCAGCTGGCCGGCGGTGCCGCGATCGGCCATCTCCAGCGTCTGGCTGTAATACAGGAACGGGAAGTGTTCGGAGGTGGATTGGTTGAAATACACCAGCAGCTCGACGTCGCCATCGACCCAGACGGTATCCTTCCAGCCGCGATCTTCCGCCATCGGCTGCGCGCCGTTGACGCGTTTGATCAGGAACTGCACGCCCTGAATATGGAACGACTGCGGCGTATCCGCATGAATGTTCCAGCGTTCCCAGGTGCCTTGCTGCGCCTGTACGTCGATGCGGTTCATGTCCCAAATTGCGCCGTTGATGCCGACGCCGCCGTCGCCCAGGCGGAAATCGCGGGTGCGGCTGGCGCTGCCGTCCAACAGCTGATCCGCCAGCAGGCGCATCGGCAGGTTGTCGGTCACCAGCGGCAGCAGGCCGGTCGGGCGCAGCGTCAGCACCTGGGTGGACACCAGAATGCTCGACGGCTCGAACAGGCCGCGCAGGCGATCCATGATGCCCGCCGCTTCACCGGCGGTGATGGTCACCTCGTCGCCCTTCGACATGTCGATCAGCACTTCCCGGCGCTCGCCCGGCGCCAACGACAGCTGCTGCACCGCAACCGGCGCAGGCAGGAAGCCCTGATCGCTGGCGATCACGTTGAACGGCCGCCCGTCGCTGAGCTGCAGGGTATAACGCCGCGCGTTGGAGGCGTTGAGCAAACGCAAACGCACCCAGCCGCGCGACACGTCGACATACGGGTTTTGCACGCCGTTGACCAACAGCGTATCGCCGACGAAGCCGCCCTGCGACGGCGCATCGTATTGCGGCGTGCCGAAGTTATCGAAGCGTTTGTCCTGAATGATCAGCGGGAAATCGTCGACGCCGTAGTGGTTGGGCAGCGGCAGCGCTTTGCTGACGGCATCCTCCACCAGCCACAATCCGGCCAGCCCGTTATACACATGCGGCGCCATGCGGTTTGGCGTGTTGGCGTGGTACCAGCAGGTAGCCGCCGCCTGACGAATGGGCAGCACCGGCGACCAGTCAACGTTGGGCGACATCATGCGCGGCGCGCCGCCCATCAGCGTGCCCGGCACCTGCAGACCGCTGATGGTCATCGCCACCGGCTCCTGCAGGCGGTTGCTGTAGATCAGTTTGACGTCGTCGCCGCTGTAAACCCGCACCGTCGGCCCCAGGTACATGCCGTTGATGCCCCACACCGCCGCTTTGCGGTTATCCATAAACGCCCAGTGGGCGCGCTGCAAGGTCAGGAACAGCGGCTGACCGCGGCGAGACTCCAGCAGCGGGGGAATGGGTAATGGGGTCTGCGTTCCGCTCGCCTCAGCCCTCAGCGGCACGGCGCCCGCGCACAGCGCCAGGCCCGATGCCTGTAAAAACTGACGTCGACTGAGTGACATATTTTCTCCATGAAAAGCAATAACTAAACCGTGTGCAAAACCCAAACGCCCGCCAATCAAGATTAGCAGGCGCTCAGGCGTTAACGGCGCTGAACGCCAATTAAAAAACTCTTCTTTGAAGCCGGTAGACTCTTATTTTTTGGCGGCGTTGCGCTGGGCGACTTCGGCGTCCAATTCGGCGATTTTCGCCTCCATCAGCTCGCGGCAATGGGCCGCCAGCTCGCGCACGTTTTCTTTGCCGTATTTGCTGGTATCCACCGGCGCCAACATCTCGACGATCACATGGCCGTTATTCCAGCGATTAAGATTTATATTACCGCTGGTGGTAGATACGCAGATAGGCACAATCGGCACGCCGGCGGCGATGGCCGCGTGGAACGCGCCGGTTTTAAACGGCATCAGCCCACGGCCGCGGCTGCGGGTCCCTTCCGGGAACATCCAGATCGAAATGTCTTTCTTCTTGAACTGCTCCGCCACCTGGGCGATGGTGCCGTGCGCCTTGGCGCGATTATCACGATCTATCAGCAGATTACCGGTCAGCCAATACAGCGGGCCGAAAAACGGGATCCACACCAGACTTTTTTTACCGACCGTCACGGTGCGCGGCTGCACGATATTAGAGGCCGTCACCATGTCGTAGTTATTTTGGTGGTTGGCGATATAGATGCAGTTGCCGTTGTTGGCCGCATCGGCCGGCACGCGGGTTTCAACCTTGATGCCGAACAGCGTCGACAGACGGCCGAAAAGATGGCCGAAGGTCGCCACATGGCGAGGATTACGCGGACTGAACAAGCAATAAACCGAACCGAAAATACACACCAGAATACAGAAAAGAGTGGCGAGAACGGCACGCAAAATCAATAACATAACAACCTCATTAGCACACTGCCAACGCAGTTTACTTCGCTGCGCAGATTCCTTTACTCATTATTTGCCGACCAGGCGGAAAGCACGCCTATGTCGCCTGCATTTCTCGCTATTTTCCCGCCAGGCGGCAGTACGCACAATAATTTTATGCGCAGAAATGTTAACTATTTGGAAAATAAACGCCAGCAAAAATAAATAAGGCGGCCACAGCATGCTGCGACCGCCCGTTAACGCGGGTGCCAACGCTTACTCTTCGCTGTCGCCACCCGACGCCCGCACCGGCGCATCCACTTCGACGCGATCGATGCGCTGCAGGCCGCGCGGCAGTTGGGTGCCCTTGCGGCCGCGTTCCGCACGGAACTTCTGCAGATCTTCCGGACGCAGCGTCAGCTTGCGTTTGCCGACGTGCAGCGTGACGGACGCCTGCGGCGGCAGCACGAACAGCCAGGCCAGCTTGTCTTCACCGGCGGCGGCCTGCGCCGCCGGAATGGAGACGATCTTGTTGCCCTTGCCCTTCGACAGCTGCGGCAGATCGGCGACCGGGAACATCAGCATGCGCCCGGCGGCGGTGATCGACAGCAGCATATCGTCTGCGCCGTGGATCTCCATCGGCGGCAGCGCTCTGGCGTTGTCCGGCAGCGTGATCATCACCTTGCCGGCGCGGTTGCGCGCCACCAGATCGTTAAAGGTGCAGACGAAACCGTAACCGGCGTCAGACGCCATCAGCAGCTTCTGATCGTCGGCCGCCATCAGCACCTGCTCGATGGTGGCGCCCGGCGGCGGCGTCAGCTTGCCGGTCAGCGGCTCGCCCTGCCCGCGCGCCGAAGGCAGCGTCATCGGATCGAGCGCATAGCTGCGCCCGGTAGAGTCGATAAACACCACCGGCTGATTGCTCTTGCCGCGCGCCGCGCCGCGGAAGCTGTCGCCAGCCTTGTAGCTCAACCCGGTCGGATCGATGTCATGGCCCTTGGCGCTGCGCACCCAGCCCATTTCCGACAGCACGATGGTCACCGGTTCGGACGGCACGAAGTCGTGCTCGCTCATCGCCTTGGCTTCCGCGCGCTCGGTCAGCGGCGAACGGCGATCGTCGCCGTAGGTCTGCGCATCGGCCTGGATCTCTTTCTTAATCAGCGTATTCAGCTTGCGTTCGGACGCCAGCAGCGCCTGCAGCTGATCGCGCTCTTTCGCCAGTTCGTCCTGCTCGCCGCGGATCTTGACCTCTTCCAGCTTGGCCAGGTGACGCAGTTTCAGCTCGAGGATCGCTTCCGCCTGGGTATCGGAGATGCCGAAACGCTGCATCAGCACCGGCTTCGGCTCATCCTCGCTGCGGATGATGTGGATCACCTCGTCGATGTTGAGGAACGCCACCAGCAAACCTTCGAGGATATGCAGGCGCTTGAGCACCTTCTCGAGGCGGTAGTTCAGGCGGCGACGCACCGTATCGCGACGGTAGGCCAGCCATTCGGTGAGGATCTCCACCAGCCCTTTCACCTGCGGGCGGTTGTCCAGACCGATCATGTTCATGTTGATGCGGTAGCTGCGCTCCAGATCGGTGGTGGCGAACAGGTGATTCATCACCTGCTCCAGATCGATACGGTTGGAACGTGGCACGATCACCAGACGCGTCGGGTTCTCGTGATCGGATTCGTCGCGCAGGTCTTCGACCATCGGCAGCTTCTTGGCGCGCATCTGGCTGGCTATCTGCTCCAACACCTTGGCGCCGGAAACCTGATGCGGCAAGGCGGTGATCACCGCGCTGCCATCCTCTTTCTTCCACACGGCGCGCATGCGCACCGAGCCGCGGCCGCTCTGGTAAATTTTGCGAATTTCATCGCGCGGGGTGATGATCTCGGCTTCGGTCGGGAAGTCCGGCCCCTGCACGAACTCGAGCAGGTCATCGAGCGAAGCGCCCGGCTTGTCGAGCAGCGCCACCGCGGCGGCGGCGACTTCGCGCACGTTGTGCGGCGGAATGTCGGTCGCCATGCCGACCGCGATGCCGGTGGTGCCGTTCAGCAGGATGTTCGGCAGGCGCGCCGGCAGCATCTTCGGCTCTTGCAGCGTGCCGTCAAAGTTCGGGATCCAGTCGACCGTGCCCTGGCCCAGTTCGGCCAGCAAGACCTCGGCGTATTTGGACAGGCGCGATTCGGTATAACGCATCGCCGCGAACGACTTGGGATCGTCCGGCGCCCCCCAGTTCCCCTGGCCGTCCACCAGCGGATAGCGATACGAGAACGGCTGCGCCATCAGCACCATGGCTTCATAACACGCGCTGTCGCCGTGCGGGTGATATTTACCCAGCACGTCGCCCACGGTGCGGGCGGACTTCTTGAATTTGGCGCTGTTGGTCAGCCCCAGTTCAGACATGGCGTAGATGATGCGGCGTTGTACCGGCTTCAAACCGTCGCCAATGTACGGCAACGCCCGATCCATGATGACGTACATGGAATAGTTCAGATAGGCGTTTTCAGTGAATGTGTGCAGCGGTAAACGCTCTACACCGTCATGAGTCAGATCACTCATTACTCAATTATCCTCAGACCGTGGCTTGGCAATCCCTTGGACGACAAAAGGCATCGCTTGTCGATTCTGCCCGCGATAGTAACCCATCTGCAGGGTGGCTGTCACAGTTGGCGCAAGGATCGCCGGCGGCGGCCGGTTGCGCGCTGCGGTTTATGCAAAATTTCGCTGTCTGGTGGCCCGTTTATTGACTGGCAGTCAACACTGTTGTGCGCTGGATCGCATTTTTACTTGCCTGCCTAACGATTACACTCGTCGCCAGCGAGCTGGTTTCCGCCTTTTCGGCGGGAAGCATGCCATATCTTAACTCTGACGGGAGCCGCGAAAGATGAGCAATATCCTGATTATCAACGCTAAAAAACAATTCGGCCATTCTAACGGCGAACTCAACCAAACCCTGAGCGACGTGGCGGAAAGCTTCCTGCGCGATCTGCAGCACGATGTGCAGGTCACCGTGGTCGACGACGGTTATGACATCGAAGCAGAGGTAAAGAAATACCTGTGGGCCGACGCGGTCATCTACCAGATGCCGGGCTGGTGGATGGGCGAACCCTGGATCCTGAAAAAATACATCGATGAAGTGTTCACCGCCGGTCACGGCAGCCTGTATGCCAGCGACGGCCGCTCTCGTTCTGACGAAAGCAAAAAATATGGCTCCGGCGGCCTGATCCAGGGCAAAAAATACCTGCTGAGCCTGACCTGGAACGCCCCGCTGGAGGCCTTCACCGATCCCGATCAGTTCTTCCACGGCGTCGGCGTCGACGGCGTTTACCTGCACTTCCACAAGGCCAACCAGTTCCTGGGAATGGAAGCGCTGCCGACCTTTATCTGCAATGATGTGATAAAACAACCGGATATCGAAGCGGACATCGCACGTTATCGCGAGCATCTGGCGAAAATTTTTGCTTAACTGACGCAGAACATACTCATCAACGAGGTAAGCATGATCACCGTAATCGCAGAAATCAAAGTGAAACCCGGCCGCCGCGCCACCGTACTGCAAGCCATTGAAAAGCTGGTGCCGCTGGTGCTGGCGGAAGAGGGTTGCGGCGAATACACGCCGATGGTCGACAGCAATACCCAGGCACCGTGGCAGAAGCGGTCGCCGGATTCGGTGTTCATGCTGGAGAAATGGGAAAGCATGGCGCATCTGGAAAAACATCTGGCCATTGAGCACATGCTCAAACACCGCGACACCCTCAAAGACAGCGTGCTGGACACCGAGATCTACATCCTGGAAAACGCCCTGTAAGCTCCGCCTTATAACGTCTGCGCGTCGATGTGCGCGCTGACGTAGTCAAGAAAACAGGTGATGCGCGCCGCCAATTGCGTATTGCGGTAATACACCGCATTAATCGGCTGGCGCACGTCCAGCGTCTCCTGCTCCAGCAACGTCACCAACTTGCCCGCTTCCCGATCGCGCCGGGTCATAAAGTCTGCCAGCTGTACGATCCCCTCGCCCCGCAGCGCCAATTGCCGCAGCGTTTCACCGCTGGACGCCGAGATCGTCGGCGTGATGGCGAAATGCGGCGCCTGGCGATAGCGCAACGGCCATTGGTTCAGCGATTCCGGTTGGGTAAAACCGAGCAGACAATGCCGGTGCAACGCCTCCACGCTCTGCGGCGTGCCGTGCTGCTGCAGATAAGCCGGGCTGGCGAGGATGCGCAACCGGCTGGCGCCCAGCGCGCGCGCATGAATGGTCGAATCGCGCAACACGCCGATGCGAATGGCGATATCCGTGCGTTTTTCCAGCAGATCGATGATCAGATTGTCGGTGTTCAGTTCGAGCGAAATTTGCGGATAACGTTCCCTGAACCCCGCCACCAGCGGCACGATGACGTGCTCCATAAAAGGCGCAGCCGCATTGATCCGCAGTCGCCCGGCCGGCATCTGCCGGCGCACCGCCATTTGTTCTTCGGCATTTTCCACCGAGTTGATGATCGTACGCGCATGGCTCAGGAAGCTTTGCCCCTCTTCGGTCAGCTCCAGGCGACGCGTAGTGCGGCGCATCAGGGTGGTATCGAGCTTATTCTCCAGGCGGCTGAGCGCGCGGCTGATGCCGGAAGTCGTCTGGCCGAGCTGATCGGCGGCGGCGGTGATGGAACCGCTGTCGACCACCGAAGTGAACGCCAGCAATTCTTCGAGCGTGATCTTCATGCATTCCGGCCCAGGTTATCGGGCGCCGCATGAACGCCCTGCGGGAAAGCCGGCCCGGCGTTTCACCGGGCCAGGGTCAGGCTCAGACCGCCAATTCGGCCATGTCGCCCTTGTCTTGCAGCCAGTTGCGGCGATCTTCCGAACGCTTCTTGGCCAACAGCATGTCCATCACCGCCAGCGTCTGATCGACATCATCTTCCGCGACCGTCAATTGCACCAGACGGCGGGTGTTCGGATCGAGGGTGGTTTCGCGCAGCTGCAGCGGGTTCATCTCGCCCAACCCTTTAAAGCGCTGGACGTTCGGCTTGCCTTTCTTGCGCTTCAGCTGTTCCAGCACGCCGGCTTTCTCTTCTTCATCCAGCGCGTAGAACACCTCTTTACCGAGATCGATGCGGTACAGCGGCGGCATGGCCACATAAACGTGCCCGCCTTTCACCAGCGAACGGAAGTGGCGCACGAACAGCGCGCACAGCAGCGTAGCGATGTGCAGGCCGTCGGAGTCCGCATCCGCCAGGATGCAGATTTTGCCGTAGCGCAACTGGCTGAGATCTTCGCTGTCCGGATCGATGCCGATCGCCACGGAAATGTCATGCACTTCCTGCGAGGCCAGCACTTCGTCCGAGGAGACTTCCCAGGTATTCAGGATCTTGCCCTTCAGCGGCATGATCGCCTGATATTCGCGATCGCGCGCCTGCTTGGCCGATCCGCCCGCCGAGTCCCCTTCCACCAGGAACAGTTCGGTCATGGCCAGATCCTGCGAGGTGCAGTCCGCCAGCTTGCCCGGCAGCGCCGGCCCGCTGGTCAGCTTCTTGCGCACCACTTTCTTGGCGGCACGCAGACGGCGTTGGGCGCTGGAAATCGCCAGCTCGGCCAGCTGTTCCGCCGCCTGAACGTTCTGGTTCAGCCACAGGCTGAAGGCATCTTTCACCACGCCGGAAACGAAGGCCGCGCACTGACGCGAAGAGAGACGCTCTTTGGTCTGCCCGGCGAACTGCGGATCCTGCATCTTCACCGACAGCACGTAAGCGCAGCGATCCCAAATATCCTCCGCCGACAGCTTCACGCCGCGCGGCAGGATGTTGCGGAATTCGCAGAACTCGCGCATCGCGTCCAGCAGCCCCTGACGCAGGCCGTTGACATGGGTGCCGCCCTGCATGGTCGGGATCAGGTTGACGTAGCTTTCGGTCAGCAGCTCGCCGCCTTCTGGCAGCCACAGCAGCGCCCAGTCCACCGCTTCGGTGTCACCGGCGAAATTGCCGACGAACGGCGCTTCCGGCAGGGTGATCAGGCCGTTAACCGCTTCCATCAGGTAGTCGGTCAGGCCGTCCTGGTAGCACCAGCGCTGCTCGGTGTTGTTCACCTTGTCGATGAAATAGATCTCGACGCCGGGGCACAGCACCGCTTTGGCTTTCAGCAGGTGAGTGAGGCGCGATACCGAGAAACGCGGGCTGTCGAAGAACTGTTCGTCCGGCCAGAAGTGCACGCTGGTGCCGGTGTTGCGTTTGCCGCAGGTGCCGGTCACCGTCAGATCTTGCACTTTGTCGCCGTTTTCGAAGGCGATGCCGTAAACGTTGCCGTCGCGGCGCACGTTGACTTCCACCCGCTTCGACAGGGCGTTGACCACCGAGATCCCAACGCCGTGCAGGCCGCCGGAGAACTGGTAGTTTTTATTCGAGAATTTACCGCCGGCGTGCAGCCGGCACAGGATCAACTCAACCGCCGGCACGCCCTCTTCCGGGTGGAGGTCCACCGGCATGCCGCGGCCGTCGTCGATCACTTCCAGCGACTGATCGGCGTGCAGGATCACGTCGATACGCTTGGCGTGTCCGGCCAACGCTTCGTCGACGCTGTTATCGATCACCTCTTGGCCGAGGTGGTTTGGGCGCGTCGTGTCGGTATACATGCCGGGACGACGGCGCACTGGTTCTAGACCGCTGAGTACTTCAATGGCATCAGCGTTATAGCTGGATTGAGTCATCGTTGATTATTTTTTCGTGGTTAAAGGGAGGTGCCGGAACGGTCCGTCAGACCGCGTTTAGCCCTAAAAAATCCACAATCTGGGGGAAGTAGTGCTCGAAACCGACGAAGGCGTGGTTTCCACCCGACTCCACCGTTTGCCGACACGCGGTGTAATACGCCACTGCCTGGCCGTAATCGAGAATTTCATCGCCCGTTTGCTGCAGCAGCCAGATTAAATCCGGCGACTCCAAAGGATCGATCTGCATCACTTTCAGATCGTAAACGTGACGAGACTCTAACACATATTGCTGGCCGGTGTAGGGGTTCTCGTTGGCGCCGAGATAGTCGACCAGCAGCTCAAACGGCTTGACCGCCGGGTTGACCACCACCGCCGGCAGCGAAAAACACTGCGACAGCCAGGTGGCGTAATAGCCGCCCAGCGAGGACCCCACCAATCCGAGCGTTTGTCCGGCGCGTTCCAGCACCAGATTTTCCAGCATCTCGGCGGCCTCCGCCGGAAAGGCCGGCAGCTGCGGCACCAGCATCTCGATAGCGGGATGGTGTTCGGCCAGCCAGGCCTTGAAGGCCACCGCCTTGGCCGACTGCGGCGAGCTGTTGAAACCGTGCAGGTAGAGCAGTGTCGAAGGCATCAGTATCCATCCGAGTCCATATCGGGGCGGAAATCGTCGTTTTCCAGCCGGAACACCTGCGTCTCGACGCGGCCGTCCGGCAACAGATCGAGGTAACGCCAGCCGGGAGAGACGTCGTCGATGGTAAAGTTCGTGCAGTGCGGCTTGAATTGCACGCAGGTGGACGGCGTCGCCAACAGGCGCCGGCCCTGCCATTCCAGATCCAGATCCTGGTGAATATGACCGCACACCACGGTATTCACCTTCGGGTAGCGCAACAGGATCGCGCCCAGCATATGCGGGTTGCGCAGGCTGTGCTGATCGAGCCAGGTGCAGCCGGAAGGCAGCGGATGGTGGTGCAGCAGCAACAGCGTGTAACGCTCGGGGTGCGCCTGCAGGCAGCGTTCCATCCACTCGAGCTGATATTCGCTCAGCTCGCCGTGCGGTACGCCGAACACCTGGCTGTCCAACATCAGCACCTGCCAGTTATCGCCCAGCAGCACCTGCTTGGAAGGGGCGATGCCGGCGGCGGCCAACGCGTCGACCATCGCCGGTTGGAAATCGTGGTTGCCCGGCAACCACACGCACGGGGCCGGCAGTTGCGCAATGCCGGCGGCGAAGTGGCGGTACGCCTCCTGCGAATGATCCTGCGCCAAATCTCCCGTGGCGACGATCAAATCGACATCGCGGCGCTGCGCCTGAATGGCGTCCAGCACCGCGTGATAGCTGCGATAGGTATTGATGCCGAGCAACGTCTCGTGTTCGCCGGCAAAAAGGTGGGTATCTGTTATTTGTAGAATCCTGACCGCGGCCCCACTCGCCACGGGCAGTTTAAACAGGCTTTCCAAATGGTGTCCTTTGTTATTTCAGTCTGTCTAACAAACCGGAACCGCCATCGCTCCATGCGCCAAACAGTAGCGCAGCCAATCAGCAAGAAACTGGTTAATTTGATGCTTTTCGTCGCGTTGATGCAACTTTTTATTAGGATAATCATAACGCGCTTTAAAGCGGTAGATCTGCTGACTGGAACACACTTCCGCAACCATGGCGTCATGGTATAACCGCACCGTCATCGCGGGCAGGCTCCAGTAGCTGACCGCCGGAAAGATCTGCTCGATCTCCACCAGCGACGTGTAACGCGTGGACTCAACGATGGTCAAACGATAGCTAGCGCCGTTCACCTGATAAGTCACCGTTTCGCCCGCTTCGTCGTTGCGCGGCAGCAAGCGGCGCAATTGCGCGAAGTTGGTTTCGCACAATCTCATCATTTCGGGGAAATCAGGGGTATAGCGCTGTTTCATTAGTTGGCCCACTCTTTTCTCAACGATTCATGGTGCAACGCCAGCCATTGCAATGCAATCACTGATGCGGCGTTATCGATCGCGCCCTCTTCCACCCAGCGGTAAGCCTGCTCGCGGCTGACCACATGGACGCGAATATCTTCATGCTCTTCCGCCAGGCCGTGGATGCCTTCAGCGGTGCCGGCGTCCACCTCGCCGACCATGATCGACAAGCGTTCGCTGGTGCCGCCTGGGCTGGCCAGATAGCTCAGCACCGGCTTGCAGCGCCCGACCACCACGCCGGCTTCTTCCTGCGCTTCGCGGCGGCACACGTCTTCGACGCTTTCGCCGGTTTCGATCATACCCGCCACCATTTCCAGCAGCCAGGGCGAATTACTGGTATCGACCGCGGCGATGCGCAGTTGTTCAATCAGCACCACTTCATCGCGCACCGGGTCGTAGGGCAGCAGCACCGCCGCATGGCCGCGTTCGAAAATTTCACGCGTGATTTCAGGACTCATTTCGCCATTGAACAAGCGATGGCGAAACCGGTATAAATTGAGTGAAAAAAAACCACGGTACAGCGTCTCGCGTGCAATAATTTCTACATCTTTTTTATCGAAGGTGACGGGTGACGGCTGCGAACGGTTCATGCGCGAATTCTCCTGCGTGAGTATGCCGATAAAATAAACGGTTTTGATGACAGAAACAGCGGGTCTCACCGCCGCCGCTTTATGTTAGGCTGTTTTTCGCCGCCGGACGCGGCGCGTTTGTGCGCTCGCAGGTAATAGCGGGAAACAATCCTGATTGTCAGCCATAATATCAGCTGCAGTCGGCCCGGGCAGTACGCCAAGGTAAATGGGCGGTCTGAAAGGTAAAAGTTACGTGAGATGGCACATTCAGCCACCTGATGCGTACCGCAGACTCTGCTAGAATCGGCAACTATTTCGTCTATCGTCAGCGCTAACATAGCAATATTGCTGCACAACAAGGAATGCAAATGAAGAAACTGCTCCCCCTTCTTATCGGACTGAGCCTGGGCGGCTTCAGTGCAATGAGCCAGGCAGAGAACCTGCTGCAGGTCTACAAACAGGCCAGGGAAAGTAACCCGGATCTGCGCAAAAGTGCTGCTGACCGCGACGCCGCATTCGAAAAGATCAATGAAGCGCGCAGCCCGCTGCTGCCGCAGCTCGGTTTAACCGCAGGTTACGATTACACCAACGGTTATCGTGACAGCAATGGCGTTAACAGCAACGTCACCAGCGGTTCGCTGGCATTGACGCAGACCCTCTTCGACATGTCGAAATGGCGCCAGCTGACGCTGCAGGAAAAGAGCGCCGGCATCTCCGACGTCACCTTCCAGACCGCAGAGCAGTCGCTGATTCTCAACACCGCCACCGCCTACTTTAACGTGCTGAAGGCGATCGACACGCTGTCGTACACCCAGGCGCAGAAAGACGCGGTGTACCGCACGCTGGATCAAACCACCCAACGCTTCAACGTGGGCCTGGTGGCGATCACCGACGTGCAGAACGCCCGCTCGAACTATGACACCGTGCTGGCGGCCGAAGTCTCCGCCCGCAACGATCTGGATAACGCGCTGGAAACGCTGCGCCAGGTGACCGGGGCCTTCTACCCGGAGCTGGCCTCGCTGAACACCGATCGCTTCAGCACCCAGCGCCCGGAAGCGGTGAACAACCTGCTGAAAGAAGCGGAAGCGCGCAACCTGAGCCTGCTGTCCGCCCGCCTGAGCCAAGATCTGGCGCGCGAACAGATCCGCGCCGCACAGACCGGCTATATGCCGACGATTGACGTCAGCGCGTCAACCGGCATCAGCAATACCAAATACAACGGCTCAAACACCGGCGGCGCGAATGCCGCACGCTACAGCGACTCCGATGCGGGCCAAAATAAAGTGGGCATCAGCTTCAACCTGCCGCTGTACAGCGGCGGCGCGACCAACTCGCAGGTTAAACAAGCGCAGTACGGCTTCGTCGGCGCCAGCGAGCAGCTGGAAAGCGCTCACCGCAGCGTGGTGCAGACCGTGCGTTCATCGTTCAACAACGTTAACGCTTCGATCAGCAGCATCAACGCCTACAAACAGGCGGTGATCTCCGCACAGAGCTCCCTGGACGCGATGGAAGCCGGTTATCAGGTCGGTACCCGCACCATCGTCGATGTGCTGGACGCCACCACCACGCTGTATAACGCCAAACGTCAGCTGTCCGATGCGCGTTATACCTATTTGATCAACCAGCTGAACATCAAGTCGGCGCTCGGCACGCTGAACCAGAACGATCTGCTGCTGCTGAACGGCGCGTTGGGCAAGCCGGTATCGACCGCGCCTGACGCCGTCGCACCGCAAAACCGCGCGCAGGACGCCTATGCGGACGGTTATCAGGACAATGCGCCGATGCAACAGACTGCGGCGCCGGCACCGGCGGCCACTCGCGCATCCGCGCCGGCCGTTACCACCAGCCAACCGGCTCGCCACAGCGGCAACCCATTCCGCAACTGATGTCCGCACGCTGATAAACACGGGGTCCGGCCTGCGCCGCGCCCCGTTTTTTTTGTCCCGATTTTCCCCGCTTCTGCCCGCCGCCTCACAGCCGCCGCTGCGCCAGGTGATATCATCGTCACTCTCGTTTTCGCAGTTGGATGAGGTTCGATGGACAACGATTCACGTTGGCAGCAACTGATTAACGACGGCGAACTGCCGCCGCCGCTGCGCCCGACGCCGGCGGTGTACGCCTCCTGGCTGCGTTGCCGCAGCCTGATGCAGCCCGATGTCTGGCAAACGCCGCACCGTGCGCAGGGCGCCACCTTCGAATCGATTTGCCGCCGCAAGAACGATCTGCTGACGCTCGGCCAGGCGGCGCTGGAAGACGCCTGTGAATACATGGAGCCGCGGCGTTGCCTGCTGATGATCCTCGACGAGAGCGGCTGCATGCTGTGGCGCTGCGGTGACGCCCAAACCTGGGAACATCTGCAGCAACTGGGATTCGCCCCCGGCGCTTACTGGGCCGAAGGACAGATAGGCACCAATGCCCCGGCGCTGGCGGCGGCGGAAGGCCACCCGGTGCGGGTGAGCGGTGAAGAACACGTGCGCCGAGCGCTGCACGGCTGGTCGTTCTGCGCCACACCGGTCTACGACAACAGCGGCCGCCAGCGCGGCTCGATCGCGCTGGGCTGTCTGCTGGCCGACTGCGCCGCCGGCGATCTGTCGCTGACGCTGGCCATCGCCCGCGAAATCGGCAACTCGCTGAACGCCGACGGCCTGCTGGCGGAATCCAACCGCCATCTGAATCAGCTTTACGGCCTGCTGGACGGCGTGGACGACGGCGTCATGGCCTGGGATCACCGCGGCTACCTGCAATACATCAACCAGCGCGCCGCCGGCCTGCTGAAGCTGGACGAACAGCAGAGCCAGGGCAAACCGTTGGCGCAGCTGTTGACGCTGCCCGCGCTGCTCAAACGCGCCATCGCCGATCGCCAACCGCTGCAACACGTCGAAGTCACCTTCGAAAGCCAGCGGCAGTTTATCGCCGCCTTGCTGACGCTCAAGCCGATTTTCGACGGCGATCGCTGCAGTTTCATCGCCCTGCTGCACCCGCTCGAACGGCTGCGCCAGTATGTCAGCAGCCAGCTGGGGCGCGTCAGCCACAGCTTCGAACAGATGCCTTCCGCCTCGCTGGAAATGCGGCGACTGATCCGTTACGGGCAGCAGGCGGCCAAAGGCCAGCATCCGATCCTGTTGCGCGGAGAAGAAGGCGTTGGCAAAGAGCTGCTCAGCCAGGCTATCCACAACGCCGGCGAGCGCGCCGCCGGGCCGTATATCGCCCTCAACTGCCAACTGCTGCCGCAGGCGCAGGGGCTGCGTGAGCTGCTGGGCAGCGACGCCAGCGAAGAAGAGGCGGGCCAGCTCAGTAAATTCGAATTGGCTAACGGCGGCACGCTGTACCTGGAACAGATCGAATACCTGCCGGCGGAGATGCAGTCGGCGCTGCTGCAGGTGCTGAAAACCGGCGTGGTGATCCGCCTCAATTCCAGCCGGGTGATCCCGGTCGATGTGCGGGTGATCGCCGGCAGCGCCGCCGATCTGCCGCTGCTGGTGCAGCAAAACCGCTTCCGCCGCCAGCTGTTTTACAGCCTGCAGGCGTTCGAGATCCAAATCCCGCCGCTGCGTCAGCGGCTGAGCGATATTCCGCTGCTGGTCAAACATCATCTGCGCACGCTGGAGCAACATTTTCAGTGTCGCTTCCAGGTGGATGACGAGGTGATGGCTCAGCTGGCGCTCTATCTGTGGCCGGGCAACGATTTGGAACTGAAAGGGGTGGTGGAGCGCGCGGCGATGATTTGCCACGGCCACCACATCCAGCTGGCGGACCTGCCGGCGCACCTGCTTGGCCAACCGTCGCTGCTGGAAAGCGATCCGCAGCCCGGCGCGCCGCTGTTGACGCTGACGGACATGGAGCGCCAGGCGATCCTGCGGGCGGCGACCGTCAGCCGCGGCCAACTGACGGAAATGGCGCAGTTGCTGGGCATCGGCCGCACCACGCTGTGGCGGAAGATCAAACAGCACGGGATCGACATCCGCCAGTTCAAGCTGCGCGCCTAGTGACTGAGCTGCAACACCCCGCGCGCGGCGTCCAGCATCGCCTTCTGGCCGCTGCGGGTTTTGCTCAGGCAATCCTGCATGCCGACCACCATCGGAATGCCCATCGCCTTCGCCAGAATGGCGCTGTGCGAGAGGGCATTGCCGCCGCTCAGGCAGATGCCGAGCACCAGACGGCGATCCAGCATCACTACCTCTGAGGGCATCAGCTCATCCATCACCAGTATTGACGGCTCTGCGAGCGCAATGGTCGGCAGCGGCTGCCCCTGCAGGTGGCACAGCGTGCGGCGCAGCATGTCGCGCACGTCCAGTTCGCGCGCCCGCATGTAGTCGTCATCCAACTCGCGGTACTCTTCGGCGATCGCCTCCAGCACCTGCCGCCAGGCCTGCTCGGCGCTGCACAACTGCTGCGCAATGCGGGTGTAAGCCGCCTGCTGCAGATCCGGATCGTCCAGCAGCATGCTGTGGGCGCCGAAGATAGCCGCCTGCGGCTTGCCGATCAGCGTGCCGGTGCGCTCCGCCAGCCGGTTGAGATCGCTCAACGTGTGCTGCAGCGCCTCCCGCAGGCGTTGCTGTTCGCCCAACACCTCGTCCGCGCCGATCCGACGCTCGGCGGCTGACGGCCAGACACTGCGGGCCTGGAACACCGGCCCGCTGGTGACGCTTTCCGCCACCGGAATGCCGTGCAGCGAGGGCTGCTGCCGCTCGGAGACCGTCTCGCCAAAATGCTGCTCCGCCAGCGATTTGAACGCCGCCAGCGCCTCGTCCGCCTGCGCGCCGTCGGCGATCAAACGGATGGTGTCGCCGTGGCGCACCTGCAGCAGCGCCAGCTGATTGAGGCTGCGCGGATCGACGCACTGCCCCTGTTTTTCCAGCACCAGCTCGGCCTTGAACGGCGCCAGCGCTTCGACCAGCCGCGCCGCCGGGCGCGCGTGCAGTCCGTGCGGGTTCTGCACCGTCCAGGTTGCGCTTTTGCCCTGCGCCAGCGGCAAGGCCGCGCGCTTCGCCGTAGGTGAAGCCTCGCCCAGCTGCGCCTGCTTGGCCTGCAGCGCCCCCTGCGCCTCCGCCACCACCTGCTCCAGCGAAGCGCCGGAGTTGGCGGCCACCACCGCCGCCAGCGTGCCTTCGATCAGCGGCGCGGCGCACAGCCGCACCTTGGCGGCCAACTCCGGATCCAGCAGATCGAGCGCGGTTTCGGCACTGAGCAGCGCGCTGCCCAGATCCATCAGCACCAGAATGCCATCGCCGTCGGCGACCGCTTCGATCGCCTCCATGACGTTGACCGCGTCGGTACCGATCGGGTGCTCCTCGTCATCCACGCCCGCCGCCAGCGCCAACTTGCAGCCGTCGCCGCGCATCATCTGCCGCGCCAGTTGCTCAACGCCGCGCGCCAGCAACGCGCTGTGCGACACCACCACGATATTAATCATCTCGCCTCCTGCTAACTGCCGGCGACCTCGGCCAGCGTTTTCATCATCAGCATCACCGAAGTGGCGCCGGGATCCTGGTGGCCGATGCTGCGCTCGCCCAGGTAACTGGCCCGCCCCTTGCGCGCCTGCATGGTGATGGTGCTCTCCACCGCCCGCTCGGCGCTGTCGGCGGCGCGCTGCAGCGCATCCGCCACGCTCAGGTTCTGCTGCGCGGACTGGCCGAGGCTTTCCACCACCGGCCACCAGGCATCGCACATGGTCTTGTCGCCCGGCTCCGCCTTGCCGCGCATCACCACGCCTTCCACCCCTTCCTGCATCATTTGATGCAGCTCCGCCAGATCCAGGCTTTGCTTGGCGTTCGCCGCCTGCGCCGCGCGGATGAAGAAGGTGCCGAACAGCGGACCGCTGGCGCCGCCTACGCTCGACAGCAGCGTCATGCCGGTGTTTTTCAGGATAAAGCCGATATCCTTGTCCGCCACCGACGGCAGCTTTTCCACCACCTTATTGAAACCGCGATTCATGTTCAGGCCGTGGTCGGCATCGCCGATCTCGGTGTCCAGTTGGGTAAGAAAATCGCGCTCCCGGCTGAACACTTCGCCGCAACGCATCAGCCAATCGACGACCTGTGGTTTGGTCAACGCCATAATTCCTCCTCAGCAACCCCAACGCAGCGCAGGCGTTTTCACCGGCGCATCCCACAAGGACAACAGTTCGTCGTCCACGTTCAACAACGTGATGGACACGCCCTGCATATCGAGCGAAGTGCAATACGCGCCCACCAGGTTGCGTTCGATGATGATGCCCGCCTCGGCGCAGCGCTCCGCCAGCCGATGGTACACGCCGTACAGCTCGGACAGCGGCGTGGCGCCCAGGTTGTTGACCAACGCGATCACCCGATCGCCGCGCGTCAGCGGCTGCTTGGTCTGCATCTCGTCGCGCCACTCACCCTGTTGGCGATCCCAGACGCGGATCGTGCGCTGATAGTGGCCGTGGTCGATCAGCGTATGGAACATGTCATCCACCGCCGCGTTGAGCGTGCTGAACGGACGGCGCGCAATGCCCGGCTCGCCGTGAATGCCGACGCCGAACTCCATCTCGTTCTCCGCCAGGGTGAACGACGGTTTGCCGGCGGCGGGGACGGTACAGGCGCCCAGCGCGATACCGATCGAATGCCCGTGGTTGTTGATGCGATGCCCCAGCGTCACCACGCTGTCCAGATCGTCGCCGCGCGCCGCGGCGGCGCCCAGCAATTTCTCCATCAGCACGGTGTTGGCCACCCCGCGCCGCCCGGCGGTAAACAGGCTGTCCTTGACCGCCACGTCGTCATCCACCAGCACCGTCGCCACCGCGACGCCGCTGTCGTGCAGCAGCTCGGTGGCGGTTTCGAAGTTGAGCACGTCGCCGGTGTAGTTCTTGATCAGCAGCAGTACCCCGGCGCCGCCGTCGATCGCCTGACCGCACTCGTACATTTTATCCGGCGTCGGCGAGGTGAAAATCTCGCCCGGACAGGCGCCGTCGAGCATCCCTTCACCGACGAAACCGCAGTGCATCGGCTCGTGGCCGCTGCCGCCGCCGGACAGAATTGCCACTTTGCCCGCTACCGGCGCGTCGGCGCGGGTGACGAACGCCGGATCAGCATGCACCAGCAACTCGGGATGAGCCTCCGCCAGCCCCTGCAACTGCTCTTCCAACACCGACTCGACCTGATTAATCAGTTTTTTCACGATGGTTTCCTCTGTAAGCCAGGGGCGCGGCGCACCGCGCCCCAACGGTATCAATGACGCAGCAGCCAGGCGGCGCCGAGCCGATCCGCCGTCAGGATCGCCGCCTGCACGCCGGCAGGGGTGACCTTGAACGGCATGTTGTGAATGGTTTCGCCGGCGGCGCAGCTGGCCTCGGCCACCGCCATCGCCTTCGTCGCCGCGTCGCCGGTAACGCCCATCTGCGCCAGCGTGATCGGCAAGCCGATGCCATGACAAAACGCCAGCACGGTTTCAATCTGCGCCATCGGGCTGTTCTGCAGCACCAGCTGCGCCAGGGTGCCGAACGCCACTTTTTCGCCGTGATACAGGTGGTGACACTCCTCCAGCACGGTGAAACCGTTGTGAATGGCGTGCGCCGCCGCCAGCCCGCTGCTCTCGAAGCCGATGCCGCTCAGATACGTATTGGCCTCAATGATGCGTTCCACCGCTTCCGTCACCACGCCGGCCTCGACCGCCAGCTTGGCCTTCACCCCTTCGGCCAGCAGCGTGTCGTAGCACAGCCGCGCCAGACTGAGCGCCGCCAGCGTCGATTTGCCGCCGGCCATGCTGGTGGCCTGAGCGTCGAAGCAGGCCTGCGCTTCGAAATAGGTGGAGAGCGCGTCGCCCATGCCGGCTACCAGCAGGCGCACCGGCGCTTTGGCGATGATGGCGCTGTCCATCACTACCATGTCCGGGTTGCGCGGGTAGATCAGGTATTCGGCGAATTCGCCCTGTTCGGTGTAGATAACCGACAGCGCGCTGGTCGGCGCATCGGTGGAGGCGATGGTGGGAATGAGCACCACCGGCAGCCGTTGGTAGTGGGCGACGGCCTTGGCGGTGTCGAGCGTCTTGCCGCCGCCGACGCCGATCACCCCGCGGCAACCGTGGGTCTGCAGCTCGCGGCCAAGCCGGTCTATCTCTTTACGGCAGCACTCGCCGTTGAAGCGGGCCGCATGATGTTTCACGCCGTGCTGCTGCAGGCTGCCCATCAGGGTGTCTCCCGCCAACTGCATCACGAAGTCGTCGGCGATCACGAAATAATGGTCGGCGAGGGATTTGGCGTATTCGCCGACGGCGGCCAGCGCATTGGCGCCCTGAATGTATTTGCCTGGTGACTGGATGACTCTCAACATAACCGGATCCTTGTAGGGAGTTGGCGATGGTAACGTTCAGATATCAGGTGATGACGCGCCGACTTCGCCGCCGGCTTGTTGTTGTGCTTCGACTATGAGCGCCTGCCGCCCGCCTGGCGAGCCACGCGATTTTTGTTCCATTATGGAACATCATCATAGCGATAACGTTTCATGATGAAACGCCAATGCGCGTTTTTTCGCCGCGAAAGCGAACTGGCGCACACCCCAACGTATAACTGCGTAAAGAGTGGATTCTGCGGGCGTTTCAGCTTTAATTTTGACCATGTTTCCCCTATCCTTAGCGCCACTACTGGGAAAGGGCGAAAACAGCCCGCATGATGGGATTGATAACGATGAAACGGACAAAAAACATCAACCAAGAGACGTTCCGCAAATCCTGGCGCAGCTACCGTGTCGCGCCCGTGGCCTTGGCGATCAGCGCCGTCTTTATGCTGGCCGGCTGCGAGAAGAGCGATGAAACGGTCTCCCTGTATCAGAATGCCGATGACTGTTCGCGCGCCAACCCTTCGATGAGCGAGCAGTGCACTACCGCCTACAACAACGCCCTGAAAGAAGCGGCGAAAACCGCGCCGAAATACGCCACCCGCGAAGACTGCGTCGCCGAGTTCGGCGAAGCGCAGTGCACCCAGGCGCCGGCTCCGGCGCAGGCCGGCATGGCGGCGGAATCGCAAAGCAGCGGCAGCTTCTGGATGCCGCTGATGGCGGGCTACATGATGGGCCGCCTGATGGGCGGTTCCGGCTTCGCGCAGCAGCCGCTGTTCACCTCCAAGAACGCCGCCAGCCCGGCGAACGGCAAGTTTGTCGACGCCAGCGGCAAGAGCTACGGCCCGGCCACCGCCGGCGGCCGCACCATGACGGTGCCGAAAACCGCCATGGCGCCGAAGCCTGCGGTCACCAACACCGTGACCCGCGGCGGTTTCGGCGAGACCGTGGCCAAGCAGACCAGCATGCAGCGCAGCAGCGCCACCTCCAACTCCGGCTCTCGCAGCATGGGCGGTTGATGCATGAAACGTATTGCCATTACCGAGCGCCCGGACTGGCGCGAAAAAGCGACCGAGTTCGGCTTCCGTTTCCACACCATGTACGGCGAGCCGTACTGGTGTGAAGACGCCTATTATCAGTTCACGCTGGCGCAGATTGAAGAGATCGAAAACGCCACCGCCGAGCTGCATCAGATGTGCCTGCAGGTGGTGGAGAAAGTGGTCGCCAGCGACGAGCTGATGGCCAAGTTCTGCATCCCGAAACACACCTGGGAATTCGTGCGCAGCTCCTGGCGCACCAACCAGCCGTCGCTGTATTCGCGTCTCGATCTGGCCTACGACGGAGTCAATCCGCCGAAGCTGCTGGAGAACAACGCCGATACGCCCACCTCACTGTATGAAGCGGCCTTCTTCCAATGGCTGTGGCTGGAAGACCAGATCAACGCCGGCAAGCTGGATCCGGAATCGGATCAGTACAACAGCCTGCAGGAGAAACTGATCGAGCGTTTCGCCGAGCTGAAAGCGCATCACGGCTTCGGCCTGTTGCACCTGGCCTGCTGCCAGGACAGCGAAGAAGATCGCGGCACGGTGCAATACCTGCAGGACTGCGCGCAGGAAGCCGGTCTGCCGACCGAGTTCCTGTTCATGGAAGAGATCGGCCTCGGCGAGAAAGGCCAGTTCACCGATCTGCAGGATCAAGTGATCGGCAACCTGTTCAAGCTCTATCCGTGGGAATTCATGCTGCGCGAGATGTTCTCCACCAAGCTGGAAGACGCCGGCGTGCGCTGGCTGGAGCCGGCCTGGAAAAGCATCATCTCCAACAAGGCGCTGCTGCCGCTGCTGTGGGAAATGTTCCCGAATCACCCTAACCTGCTGCCGGCTTATTTCGCGCAAGACGATCATCCGCCGATGGATCATTACGTCACCAAACCGCTGTTCTCACGCGAAGGCGCCAATATCCAGATCGTCGAAAACGGTCAGGAAGTGGCGCGCGTCGATGGGCCGTACGGTGAAGAAGGCATGATCGTGCAGCAGTTCCATCCGCTGCCGAAGTTCGAAGACAGCTACACGCTGATCGGCAGCTGGCTGGTGAACGATCAACCCTGCGGCATCGGCCTGCGCGAAGATCGCGAACTGATCACGCAGGATCTGTCGCGCTTCTATCCGCACACCATCCTCGGCTGATCGCCCCGCTGAAGGCAAAAACGCCAGTCTCTGACTGGCGTTTTTCTTTAGCCCACCTGCACCGACAGCATGCTCAGCGCTGCCATTTCGATACCGTCGATCGGCACGCTGATGGCCTCTTTTCCATCCCAGCCGCCGAGCACATACAGCAATGGCAGATAGTGTTCCGGCGTCGGGTTCGACAGCGCTGCGCCCTCATGGCGCATGAAATCCACCAGCGGGTGGTTATCGCCCCGATAACGCAGGTTATCCCGGACAAAGTTATTGAAAGACTCCGCCCACGGATAGGCGCTGGTATCGCCCTGCCATTTCACCATGCGCAGGTTGTGCACCACGTTGCCGCTGGCGACGATCATCACGCCCTCATCCCTCAGCGCCGCGAGTTTGCGGCCCAGCTCATAGTGGTAAGCCGCCGGCTGAGTGCCGTCGACGCTGAGCTGCACCACCGGGATATCGGCATTGGGATACATCTTGATCAATACGCCCCAGGTGCCGTGATCCAACCCCCACTCGCCGAGATCCGCCGTTACCGGCACCGGCGCCAGAATGTGCTGCAGCTGCGCGGCCAGCGCGGGGGAACCCGGCGCAGGATAGCGGGTATCAAACAGCGCCTGCGGGAACCCGCCGAAGTCGTGAATGGTTTTGGGTTTTTCCATCGCGGTGACCGCAGTGCCGCGGGTATACCAATGCGCAGAAACCGCCACGATCGCCTTCGGACGCGGCAATGACTCACCCAACGCACGCCATGCCTGGGTGTAGCGGTTGTCTTCCAGCACGTTCATCGGGCTACCGTGGCCAAGAAACAGTGCCGGCATACGAGAGGTGTTCATAGAGCGATCCTTAGTTCAAATTGTGCTATGGCGTTACATTACGCGCTTTGCCGCAGCAACACAGCCGGATAACCGTGATGAAGATATTCAATAAATTTGAATTAAAAATCGCAAAAATGCACTGGCAAACAAAAAGTTAAAAAATGCATGATTTTCAAATGATTAATAAAAATCATGAATACCATGGCATTACTGCCACACAGATCTAAATTGTGAACAATTTATGTATTTTTTGTTAACACAATCGATACACTCCTCCTTCCGTCGACAGGGTGTTGGCAGCCCGTCGGCGCTACGGGAATCACGTCTCACCAAGGAGGAATTCATGTTCAGACTCACACTGGCAACCCGCCTGGCGCTTTCCATGTCCTTGTTAGCCACCGGGGCGGCAGCCGCCAAAGCGACGGACAACGCGCCGCTGACGCAGCGCGAAGACCCTTACTTCCTTCAGGCGCAAGCTCAGCTGCAACAGCGACTGAAACAGACCCCAAACACCAACCGCGCTAAAAACGTCATTCTGGTGGTCGGTGACGGCATGGGGTTTTCCACCGTGACCGCCGCCCGTATTTTTGAAGGACAGCAGCGCGGCGTAGACGGCGAATCCAACGTGCTGGCCTGGGAGGCCTTCCCCTATCTGGCGGCGGCCAAAACCTACTCCGCCGACGCCCAAATCACCGACTCTGCGCCCAGCGCGGTGGCGATGACCACCGGCGTCAAAACCATCAACGATCTGATGGGCCTCAACCATACGGCCGCCCTCAACAACTGCAAGGATCAGCAAACCAAGGCCGTCACCACGCTGTGGGAGATGGCCGCAACGCTCGGCATGTCCACCGGCGCCGTGACGACCGCGACCATTACCCACGCCACGCCGGGCGCCACCTATGCCCATATCGCCAACCGCGACTGGGAGTCTGACGCCAAAATGCCGGCGGATGCCCTGGCCGCAGGCTGCCGCGACATCGCGCGCCAGCTGGTGGAAATGAAATACGGCAACGGCCTGAACGTGGCGATGGGTGGCGGGCGCGCCAACTTCCTGCCCGACAGCGTGAGCGATCCTGAATATCCCGGCAAGAAAGGCGCCAGAAAGGACGGCCGTGACCTGACGCAGGCCTGGCTGCAACGCTACGGCGAGCGCGGACAATACGTCTGGAATCAGGCCCAGTTCGACAAAATCGAACCGGGCAACGTCGACCATTTGCTGGCCCTGTTCGAGCCGTCGCACATGAACTTCGAGCACGACCGGCGGCAAGACGCAGCGGGAGAGCCTTCGCTGGCGGAAATGACCGGCAAGGCCATCGATATTCTGGCCAGGAATCCCGAAGGCTATCTGCTGCTGGTGGAAGGCGGGCGCGTCGATCACGGCAGCCATAACGGCAACGCCTACCGCACGCTGAGCGACGCGGTCGCCCTGAACGAGGCGGTGAAAACCATTGTCGGCAAGGTCAACCTGGACGAAACGCTGGTGATCGTGACCGGCGATCACAGCCACACGCTGACCATCGCCGGCTATGCCAAGCGCGGCAATCCTATCCTCGGCATTTCCGTCGGCGTCGACGGTAAACCTCGGCTGGGCAGCGACGGCAAGCCCTACACCACCGTCGGTTTCGCCAACGGCCCCGGCGGCGCGATCCCGCTGACCGAGCGCCCGGCATTGACCATGGAGCAAACCACCGCGCCCGACTTTATTCAGCCGGCGCTGGTGCCGCTGAAAAGCGAGACGCACGGCGGGGAAGATCTCGGCATCTACGCCATCGGCCCCTGGGCACATCTGTTCCAGGGTACGGTTGAGGAGAACTACACCTTCCACGTGATGAATTACGCCAGCCGCATCAGCGAACGCCTGTCAGAACGGTAGATACAAAAAAGCCGCATTACGCGGCTTTTTTATCGTTGAAAGCGGCCGGCTATCAGCTGGCTTTTTTCTCGTGCGCCTGGCGGTAGGCCACCAGATCTTCGATGGTCAGCACCACCATGTCGTGCTGTTTGGCGAAGGCGATCACTTCCGGCGCATGCGCCATGCTGCCATCGTCGTTGGTCAGTTCACACAGCACGCCGGCAGGTTTGAAACCGGCCATGGAGACCAGATCGATGGTCGCTTCGGTGTGGCCGCGACGGCTCAGCACGCCGCCCGGCTGCGCGCGCAGCGGGAACACGTGGCCCGGACGGTTCAGGTCGCTCGGCTTGGCGCTGTCTGCCACCGCCGCACGGATGGTGGTCAGGCGATCGGAAGCGGAAACCCCGGTGGTCACGCCCTGCGCCGCTTCGATGGTCACGGTGAAGGCGGTCTGGAACTGGCTGGAGTTGTTGGTCACCATCATCGGCAGCTCAAGCTGCTGACGACGTTCTTCGGTGATGCACAGGCACACGATGCCGCTACCGTGGCGAATGGTCAGCGCCATCTGCTCAACGGTCATGGTTTCCGCGGCGAAGATCATGTCACCTTCGTTTTCACGGTTTTCATCATCGAGCACCATCACGCCGCGCCCGTTGCGCAGTGCGTCGATCGCGCGTTCAACGCGTTCTGTCGGCGTGCCGAAGTCTGAAAGTAGCGTCTGATTCATGGTAAAAAACCTCATTAAAAATTATGGATTACCAGAACCAGGGCGATCTTGAGGAGTAGCTAGCAATAGCTAAAAAAATAACGCAAGCGGGCGCATGCCCGGCAGATACCGTTACTCTCTCCCATCCGGACTATAACCGTCGGCCCCGGAATTACACCGGATCTGCTGACCTCTAACCGGCCTTTACAGGCTGGCTGAGCGCTCGCGGGCTTTCACCGTAGAAGGTGATTTACCGCCGGTGGGGACTTTCACCCCGCCCTGAGAATAAGCAAGATGACTATAACGCTAATGGATAGACAGGGCAATTGGCAAAAGCACAATTCGGCCACGCGCGGCGAATGCGCTTAATGGTGTTTATCCGGCGGGCAACTCGCATTACACTAAGCGGCAGCTATTAAACTCTGAAAGGGATACGCCATGATTGACCCGAAAAAAATCGAACAAATCGCACGCCAGGTTCATGAGTCCATGCCTAAAGGCGTTCGTGAATTCGGGGAAGACGTTGAGAAAAAAATCCGTCAGGTGCTGCAGTCGCAGTTGACCCGCCTGGATTTGGTTAACCGCGAAGAGTTCGACGTGCAGACTCAGGTGCTGTTGCGCACCCGCGAAAAGCTGGCGCTGTTGGAACAGCGCATGGCCGAGCTGGAAAGCAAGCTGAGCGCGGCGCCGGCCGCCAAACAGGAAGACGAATAATTCCCGCCAAGGGCGCGCACCGCGCGCCCTTGTTCTTTACGTCGCCCGGCGTTAGCCGCGCCCGTCTTTGATCGCTTTGATGATGTTGGTGGTCGACAGGCCGTCTTCAAAGTTCAGCACTTTGACATCGCCGCCGTTGGCCCACACTTCCGCACTGCCGGCAATCTCTTCCGGCTTGTAATCGCCGCCTTTGACCAGCAGATCCGGCAAGATGTCGGCGATCAAGCGCTGCGGCGTGTCCTCCTCGAACGGCACCACCCAATCCACCGCTTCCAGCGCGCCCAGCACAATCATGCGGTTCTCCAGCGCGTTGACCGGGCGTTTTTCCCCTTTCAGGCGTTTGGTCGACGCATCGCTGTTCACCGCCACGATCAGGCGATCGCCCAGCTTGCGAGCATTGGCCAGATAAGAGACGTGGCCGGCATGCAGAATGTCGAAGATGCCGTTGGTCATCACCACTTTTTCGCCGCGCTGACGCGCCTGCGCGACGGCCTGTTTCAGCTGCGCTTCGGTCATCACGCCAAAACCGGTCTCGGCGCGGCCGCGCACCGCGTTCTCCAGTTCGATCGGCGACACGGTGGAGGTACCGAGCTTGCCCACCACCACGCCGGCGGCGGCATTGGCCAGGAAACAGGACTCTTCCAGCGAGTTGCCGGCGGCCAGCGAGGCGGCCAGCACGCCGATCACGGTGTCGCCGGCGCCGGTCACATCGAACACTTCCTGCGCCTGGGTCGGCAAGTGCAGCGGCTCAACGCCCGGCTGCAGCAGCGTCATGCCGTGTTCGGAACGGGTAACCAGCAGCGCCGACAGCTCGAAATCCGCCACCAGCTTCATGCCGCGTTCCACCAGTTCCGCTTCATCCTTACAGTGGCCCACCACCGCTTCGAACTCGGACAGGTTCGGCGTCAGCAGCGTCGCGCCGCGATAGCGCTCGAAATCGGATCCTTTCGGATCGATCAGCACCGGCACCTTGGCGGCGCGCGCCAGTTGGATCATGCCCTGCACCTGGCTGAGCGCGCCCTTGGCGTAATCGGACAGCACCAGCGCGCCGATCTGCGGCAGCGCCTGCTGAATGCGCTCCAGCATCGGCTGCGGATCAACGTTGGAGAAGCCTTCTTCGAAGTCGAGACGGATCAGTTGCTGGTTGCGCGACAGCACGCGCAGCTTGGTAATGGTCGGATGGGTCGGCACCGAGACGAAGTCGCAGCGCACGTTGACTTCATTCAGCTTGGCGCTCAGCGCCCGCGCCGCATCGTCGATGCCGGTCAGGCCCACCAGACGGGAAGTGGCGCCCAGCGAAGCGATGTTCATCGCCACGTTAGCCGCGCCGCCGGGACGCTCTTCGATGGTATCGACCTTGACCACCGGCACCGGGGCTTCCGGTGAAATGCGGCTGGTCGGCCCATACCAATAGCGATCCAACATGACGTCACCGACCACCAGCACACCGGCGCGGCGAAAATCAGGCAGCGTAACTTTCATCCGATAACTCCAAAAAAGAACAAAATTTTAGTGGCGCAGATATTACCACAGACCGCCGGAATACCCGCAAAAAGGTATTAATCCAGCCATTTGGCCCAGCTGGCGCGCACCTGCTCGCGCTCGGCGGCAAACAGCTCGCTGCCGACCTTGCCGGAATGTTCCTGCAGCGCCAGGTGGTGGATCTCGTCGCGCATGGTGACATAGGCCTGGGTCAGCGCGCGCGCCTCCTCTTCCGGCATGATGTCATAATTGGCCATCAGCTCGAAGATGCGCACGTTGTCCGACCAACGCGTCAGGCGCGGTTCACCCGGCGCATAGCGTAAGACCAGATATTGGGCGATAAATTCGATGTCGGTAATGCCGCCCTCATCGGCCTTGATATCAAACAGATCGCGCTGCTTGTTGCCGAGATGGTTGCGCATCTTTTCGCGCATCTCGCGCACTTCGCGCTTCAGGGTCTGCGCATCGCGCGTTTTGCACAGGATCTCGCGCCGGATCGCGTCGAACTGCTGATGCAGCGCCGGATCGCCGTGCACGATGCGCGCGCGCACCAGGGCCTGATGCTCCCAGGTCCAGGCTTCGTTTTGCTGGTAGTCGGCGAACGCCTCGACGGTGCTGACCAGCATCCCCGCGGCGCCGGAAGGCCGCAGGCGCGCGTCCACCTCATACAGAATGCCCGAGGACGTGCGGGTGCTGAACAGATGCATCACTCGCTGCGCCAGCCGCAGGTAGAACTGGCGGCCGTCGATGCAGCGATCGCCGTCGGTCATCACCTCCGGCGGGCAATCCAGCAGGAACACCAGATCGAGATCGGAACTGTAACCCAGCTCCCAGCCGCCCAGCTTGCCGTAGCCGATCACCGCAAAGCCGCGCCCTTCGCGCTCCTGCAGATGGGTGGGCTGGCCGTAGCGCGCCACCATATCGCTCCAGGCCTGCTGCACCACCGCGTCGATGATCGCCTCCGCCAGATAAGTCAGGTGATCGCTCACTTTCATCACCGGCAGCGCGCCGGCGATATCCGCAGCCGCGATGCGCAGCTGCTGCGCCTGTTTGAACTGGCGTAGCGCCTCCAGCTTTTGCTCTTCGTCGTCTTCCGGCACCCGCAGCAGATACTGCCGCAGCTCGCTGCGGTAAGCGTCCAGCGCCACCGGCTGATACAGCGTGGCCGGATCCAGCAGCTCGTCCAGCAGCAGCGGGTAACGCGACAGCTGGTTGGCGACCATCGGCGACGCGGCGCACAGGCGGATCAGATGGCTGAGCGCCGCATGGTACTCCACCAGCAGTTCGAGATAGGTAGTGCGGGTGACGATGCTCAGCAGCAGCTGCGCCAGCCGCACCAGCGCGGTCGGCGCGTCTTGCCGCGGGCATACCTCCGCCAGCAGGCGCGGCATCAGCTGATCGAGCACGTCGCGGCCGCGCGGGCCGATGGTGCGCTTGTCGACGTCGTGACGAAAATCGGCGATGGTGCGCAGCATCTGTCGACGCGCCTCTTCGTCCAGGTGCGGCGTCAGCGGCGCCAGCTCGTTCTCCTCCAGTGCGTCTTGCCACAGGCTGTGATAGTGCTGGTAATCGGGATCTTCGCCGACATCCGGGCTATCGTCGCCGATCAGGTCGTCGAACACCGCGCGCACCGCCTGCATGTGCACGTCCAGCGCCGCCATCAGCGCCAGCCAATCCGCCAACCCCATGCCGTAGGCCAACCGCGCCTGATCGAGCGCCTCCTGCGGCAGCGTCTGGGTTTGCTGATCGCCGATCGCCTGCAGCAGGTTCTCCAGCCGCCGCAGGAACAGGTAGGCGGCGCTCAACGCCCGCACCTGCTCGCTTTCCAGCAGCCCCAGCTCGCCCACCGCCTGCAGCGTCGGCAGCAGCGAACGCCCCTGCAGCGCCGGTTCACGGCCGCCGCGGATCAGCTGGAATACCTGAGTGATGAATTCGATTTCGCGAATGCCGCCGGCGCCCAGCTTGATGTTGTCCTTCAGACCGCGCCGCCGCACTTCACGGGCGATCATGCCCTTCATGTTGCGCAAAGATTGGATGACACTGAAATCGATGTAGCGGCGGAACACGAACGGCCGCAGCGTTTTGCGCAGCTCCTGGCTGTAGGCGTCTTCCGCCCCGCCCATCAGGCGCGCCTTTACCATCGCATAGCGCTCCCAGTCGCGCCCCTGTTCCTGGTAGTAATCCTCCAGCGCCGCAAAGCTCATCACCAACGGGCCGCTGTCGCCGAACGGCCGCAGCCGCATGTCGACGCGATAGACGAAGCCATCGATGGTCTGTTGATCCAACGCCTTGATCAGCCGCTGGCCGAGGCGGGTGAAGAACTGGGCGTTATCCAGCTCGCGCCGCCCGCCCTGGGTTTGACCATTTTCCGGGTAAGCGAAGATCAGATCGATGTCCGACGAGAAGTTCAGTTCGCCGCCGCCCAGCTTACCCATGCCGAGGACCAGCAGCGGCTGCGGTTCGCCGGCGGCGTTGCACGGCGTGCCCCATTCGCGGCAACAGGTTTGGTACAGCCAGTCGCGCGCGCTGACGATCAGCGTCTCCGCCAGCCCGCTCAGCTGCAGCAACGTTTCTTCGGTCGAACACAGCCCCTGCGCCTGCGCCCAGGCGATGCGCACCAGCGTTTCGCGGCGAAACAGACGCAGCGTGCGCATCAGTTGCGCTTCGTCGCGCACCTCTTCCAGCTCGTCCTGCAACCAGGCGGCGTAGTGTTGCCACTCGCCGGGCGCCGGCGGCTGTTCGCGCAGCGTCGCCAGCCAGGCCGGCTGGGCGAGCAGCGCGTCGCTGACGAAGTCGCTCGACGCCAGCACCCACTGCTCTTGCTCGCTAAAGGCGCAGTCCGCGCCGTGAACTTCCTGAAAACGCTGCACAACCTGCTGTGCCTGAGCCTGTAACGCGGCTGAAAGTGGCGACATAGTGTATGACCCGTTCTGCGGCCCGCGGCTGGCGGGCCGGCTGGATTAACGAAGCGCGCCGTTTAACCAGAATGGCGCATGCGATAAGGCCTGTTTGCGGCTGGCTTCATACCAGCCCTGGCGGCGCTCGCTCAGCGCCGCCCGCAGCTCGCGCCAGGCGTCGATATAAGGCCCGGTCTGCTCGTCGGGGTAAGCGCCCGACAGCAGGACCAGCGCCGAAATCTGACGCGTCAGGCGCGGCAATTGTTCCTGATATTCATCTTCGTTCAGCGTACGGCTGAAGGCTTCTTTCAGCTCCGCGCCGCTGCGCCCCAGCATGATGTCGCTGAAGCGTTTGAAAGAACCGTCCAGTTTGGCCTGCCCTTTGGCGTCGATAAACGGCCGCCAGGCGCCGCGCACCAGCCATGATGTGAGCGCCAACTTACATTGCAGATAGGCCGCGCTGTAGCACAGGTTCTCCGGTTGCGCGGCTTTGTCCGCCAACAGCGGTTCGAGCTCGGTCAGGCGGGCGCGCAGATCGGCGCTGGCCTTGCGCGGCACCAGGCCGCCGAAGATCACCAGCGCCTGGCGGATAGTGCCGACCGCTTCGAGGACCGCCCCGCGCGCCTGAGCATCGCCGCGCAGCCACAGCTCCTCATGGTACTGCCAATGGTTGAGCGCCAGTTCGAAGGCGGCGATCATCCCCTGCTCCACGGTCGCCTTCGCCGCCGGTTTCAGCACCCGCAGCGGGCGCACCTCGCGCGGCGGATTGCCCTGCGCCAGGTGGTAGCCGCGCGCCGCCTTGCTCAGGCTGCCCTGACGCAGCCCGCCATGGGCCGCCAGCTCGCCGGCCAATGCCAGCAGATCGGCGGTGTTGCCTTTCAGCAGCTCCAGTTCGATCTCGCTGAGGGCTTCGCTGAGGTCACCGGCGCGCACCTCTCCCTGATCCAAGCCAATCTCGATCTCGCTTTGGCCGTAAGTGACCACCCACTTTTCACGCGCAAAGTCGGTACGGAACAGCGGCTGCAACGCCTGCTGCAGCGCCGCGATATCACAATCCTGTGGCCAGATGTCGGCAGGAAACTGCGCCAGCGCCAGCTGCGGCTCGGCGATAGCGACGTTGTATTCCGGACGTTGATGCAGGCCGGCCACCACTTTACCGGCGGTTTTGATGGTCATCTCATAACGATCGTCGAAACCGCGAATGCGCAGCCCCATGTCGTGATTGCGCAGGAAGTTATCGGCCGTTTCGAAGTAAATGTTGGTCAGTTTTTGCGGCGCGGAATGCTGATGCGGCCAGGCGGCAAGCCATTGCGGCAGAGCGGCCACCGCTTGCGGCGCGGCGATGAATTTCAGTTCAATTTCAACGGTCATAATTCTTTAACACCAATAAGTTATGCATTCACGTCTGTTTCAGCGCGGCGCGTTCGGCCCGCCGCATACTGCCCAATGACGCACAGTTGCCGTTATCTTACCGCGATTCCCGGCGCCTTAACCCTGCTAACTGTAGAAAAAACCTGTTACGTTATAAAACGCCGCGCAACTCACAGAATCAGCCACAGTAAGATAGTTCTCATTCCGGTTTTGGCGTTGCGTCGTCAGACTGAACGCTCTACTATCGTTCCATAAATTCACCAAGAAACGATGAACTAATGCAGAAATTACGCCTGATTTGCCTTGCCGCGCTGAGCTTCAGCATCACTTGGGGCGCACATGCCGAAGATAAACGCTATATCTCCGATGAGTTAAGCACTTACGTCCATAGCGGCCCAGGTAATCAGTACCGTATTGTCGGCACTCTTAACGCCGGTGAAGAAGTCACCCTGCTGAGCGTCAACGACAGCACCAACTACGGCCAGATCCGCGATCCGAAAGGCCGCACCACCTGGATCCCACTCGATCAGCTCAGCCAGACGCCGAGCCTGCGCACCCGCGTGCCCGAGCTGGAACAGCAGGTGAAAACCCTGACCGACAAGCTGGCCAACATCGATAACACCTGGAACCAGCGCACGGCGGAAATGCAGGAAAAAGTCGCGGGCAGCGACAGCACCATCAGCAGCCTGCAGAAGGAAAACCAGGATCTGAAAAACCAGCTGGTGGTCGCGCAGAAGAAGGTTAACGCCGTTAACCTGCAGCTCGACGACAAACAGCGCACCATTATTCTGCAGTGGTTCATGTACGGCGGCGGCGTCGCCGGCGTCGGCTTGCTGCTGGGCCTGCTGTTGCCGCACCTGATCCCGCGCCGCAAGAACAACAATCGCTGGATGAACTGATCTCAGTATCGTTCAGTTTGAGTATGGGCGCCTGCGGGCGCCCTTTTCATTGGCGCCGACATCCCGCGGCCAATTCATGTAATCTGATAGACAGAGCCTTACACGATATTCAGGAGTCAACAGTGCAGATTTATCTGGTCGGCGGCGCCGTTCGCGACAGCCTGCTCGACATTCCGGTGGTCGATCATGATTGGGTGGTGGTGGGCGCCACGCCGGCCGAGCTGCTGGCATTGGGCTACCAGCAGGTCGGCAAAGATTTTCCGGTATTCCTCAATCCCGACACCCACGAGGAGTACGCGCTGGCGCGCACCGAGCGCAAATCCGGCCAGGGATACACCGGTTTTACCTGCTATGCCGCGCCGGACGTCACGCTGGAGGAGGATCTGCTGCGGCGCGATCTGACCATCAACGCCATCGCCCGTTCCGCCGAGGGGGAGCTGATTGATCCTTACGGCGGCGTGGCCGATCTGCAGGCGCGCGTGCTGCGCCACGTTTCCGACGCCTTCGGCGAAGATCCGCTGCGCGTACTGCGCGTGGCGCGCTTCACCGCCCGCTTCGCCCACCTGGGTTTTCGCATCGCCGACGAAACGCTCGCCCTGATGCGCCGGATGGCGCATAGCGGTGAACTGGCCGCGCTGACCGCCGAACGCGTCTGGAAAGAAACGGAAAAGGCGCTGCAAAGCCAGAGCCCGCAGGTCTATTTTCAGGTGCTGCGCGACTGCGATGCGCTGGCGGTGCTGTTCCCGGAAATCGACGCGCTGTTCGGCGTGCCGGCTCCCGCCAAGTGGCACCCGGAGATCGACACCGGCGTGCACACGCTGATGGCGTTGGCGATCGCCGCCCGCCTCACGCCGGAGGTGGACGTGCGCTTCGCCACCCTGTGCCATGACCTCGGCAAGGGATTGACGCCAAAAGCGTTCTGGCCGCATCACCACGGCCACGGCCCGGCCGGTGTGCGGCTGGTTGAGGCGCTGTGCCAGCGGCTGCGGGTGCCCAACCCGGTGCGCGATCTGAGCAAGCTGGTGGCCGAGTACCATGATCTGATCCACACCGTGAACAAGCTGCGGCCGGAGACCCTATTGAAGCTGTTCGACGCCATCGACGTCTGGCGCAAGCCGCACCGGCTGGAGCAGATGATCCTGACCAGCGAGGCGGACGCGCGCGGCCGTACCGGCTTTGAGGAGAATCCCTATCCGCAGGGCGACTATCTGCGTCAGGCGTATCAGGTGGCGAACGCGGTATCGATTAAAGAGGTGGTGGCCAGCGGGCTGCAGGGCACCGCGATCCGCGACGAGCTCAAACGCCGCCGCCAGCAGGCGCTGGCCGAGTGGAAGCTCACCCAAACTATCATCAACGATCAGGCATAAAAAAACCCCGCGGAGCGGGGTTTTTTCCTGGCGTGAAGGCTTACAGGAACACCATGTAAACCACGGCCGCCACGATAAAGCGATAGATAGCGAACGGCACGAACGAGATGCGTTTGATCAGAGACAGGAAGGTCTTGATCGCAACCAGCGCCACCACGAAGGCGGTGACGAAACCGACGGCGAACATCGGCAGGTCGCCCCAGGTCAGGAAGTGCAGGCTCTTGTACAGATCCAGGCCGCTGGCGCCAATCATCATCGGCACAGCCAGAATGAAGGAGAACTCGGACGCCGCATAGCGGTTCACGCCCACCAGCATGCCGCCGGCGATAGTGGAACCCGAACGGGAGAAGCCCGGCCACAGCGCCAGACACTGGAAGCAGCCGATCATGAACGCCTGACGGTAAGTGATGTCATCCAGCCCTTCCGCGCTCGGCTTCTTCGGCTTCAGCCATTCCGCCGCCAGCAGCAGCAGGCCGCCGACCACCAACGCGTACATCACGTTTTTCGGCGCAAACAGCGACTTGATGAAATCATGGAAGGCCAGCCCCAGCACCACCGCCGGGATCATCGCCAGCAGGATGTGCCCCAGCTTCAGCTGGCCGCTGGTTTTGCCTTCGTGCTCCACCGGCTTGCCGCCGAAATGGATGCCGATCAGACCGAACAACCGGCGCCAGAACATCACGACGACGGCCAGGATCGACCCCAGCTGGATAATGACTTCAAAGGTTTTGGCTTTGTCGCCGGTAAAGCCCAGCCACTCGCCGACGATGATCATATGCCCGGTGGAAGAAACCGGCAAAAATTCGGTTAATCCCTCGACAACCCCAAGAACAAACGCAATAAACAGTGAATGCATGTCTGCCATGTGCTTCGCTCACCCCATAAAATAACGGCTATCACATAAAAAAGCGGCAATGCTTAAAGACAATGCCGCTAAAACAATTCTCAGGATTAAGACCAGGTTAACGGTCTTTCGTTGCAAGCAGATGACATAAAATCATGCGGGACGGGTGCCGCGCTCAATGATCACGCCGACCCGATTGGCATGTGCTACAGCGCCCGGTTTGCTGACCTTAATACGGACCCAGGGGGAATTGAAGCGCTGGAGCAAAATTTCAGATATTTCCTCCGCAACGCGCTCCACCAGCGCGAACCGGTTCGACTCCACGTGTTGGATCACGGCATCGCTGACGTCGGCATAGCTCAGACAGTCATTTACGTCGTCGCTGGCGGCGGCCGGCCGGTTATCCCAGCCCATTTCGATATCGAACACCAGCTTCTGACGAATGCCCTGTTCCCACTCATAAACGCCAATGGTGGTAATTACGGTAAGCTCTTCAATAAATACGATATCCATCACGTCATTCTCTGTTTTTGGCCTTGCCGGATACCACTTCCAGCGGAATGTGCGTATTATCCATAGATGTTGCGAGTAAAACGACCATTATTAAACGGAACCGCGTTATGAGTGCTACCGCGCTTGGCATGATTATCTTCGCGTATCTGTGCGGCTCGATTTCGAGCGCGATCCTGGTTTGCCGGATCGCCAGGCTGCCGGACCCGCGTGAACATGGCTCAGGAAACCCCGGGGCGACCAACGTCCTGCGCATCGGCGGCCGGCTGGCGGCGGCGGCGGTGCTGGTGTTCGATATTCTGAAAGGGATGTTGCCGGTCTGGCTGGCCTACAAACTCAATGTGCCGCCGCTGTATCTGGGCCTGACGGCGATCGCCGCCTGTCTTGGGCACATCTATCCGGTGTTCTTCCACTTCCGCGGCGGTAAAGGCGTGGCGACGGCATTTGGTGCCATCGCGCCTATCGGCTGGGATCTGACCGGCCTGATGACCGGCACCTGGCTGCTGACGGTGTTACTCAGCGGCTACTCTTCGCTCGGCGCCATCGTCAGCGCGCTGATCGCCCCGTTCTACGTCTGGTGGTTCAAACCGCAGTTCACCTTCCCGGTGGCGATGCTCTCCTGCCTGATCCTGATGCGGCATCACGACAATATTCAGCGCCTGTGGCGCGGCCAGGAAGGCAAGATTTGGGGCAAGTTCCGCAAGAAGAAAAACGACGCGGGTGAGGATAACGGCGACCAGCCGAAAGACGAATAACGTAAGGGCCGGATAATCCGGCCCTTTGTTTTATACCGCAGGCAGTTCCGCCAGCGGCCAGCGCGGCCGCACCGACACGCTCAGCTCCGGGTTGGCGCCGCTCTTCAGCCGCACCATGCCAGCATAGGCGATCATCGCGCCGTTGTCGGTGCAAAATTCCGGGCGGGCATAGAACACTTCCCCGCCGCGTTTCTGCATCATCTCCGCCAGTTTGGCGCGCAGCGTGCGGTTAGCGCTCACGCCGCCGGCCATCACCAGGCGTTTGAAGCCGGTTTGCTCCAGCGCGCGTTTGCATTTGATCGCCAGCGTATCCACCACCGCATCCTCGAAGGCGCGGGCGATGTCGGCACGCGTCTGATCGTCGTTGCCGTTGGAGCGGATGGTGTTGGCGGCGAAGGTTTTCAGGCCGGAGAAACTGAAGTCCAGCCCCGGACGATCGGTCATCGGCCGCGGGAAGGTGAAACGCCCCGCCGTACCCTGCTGCGCCATCTTCGACAGCATCGGCCCGCCGGGATAATCCAGGCCGAGCAGCTTGGCGGTTTTGTCGAACGCTTCGCCGGCGGCATCGTCGATCGATTCGCCCAGCAGTTCATATTCACCGATGCCGGTGACGCTGATCAGCTGAGTGTGGCCGCCGGAGACCAGCAGCGCGACGAACGGGAACGCCGGCGGGTTATCTTCCAGCATCGGCGCCAGCAGGTGGCCTTCCATGTGGTGCACCGGCACCGCCGGCACGTTCCAGGCGAACGCCAGCGCACGCCCGACGGTAGCGCCGACCAGCAGCGCGCCTACCAGGCCCGGCCCGGCGGTATAAGCCACGCCGTCAATATCGGCCGGGGTCAGGTTGGCCTCTTTCAGCGCCGCCTGAATCAGCGGCACGGTTTTGCGCACGTGATCGCGGGAGGCCAGTTCCGGCACCACGCCGCCGTAGTCGGCGTGCAGCTTCACCTGGCTGTATAATTGGTTGGCCAACAAACCGGTTTGCTCGTCATACACTGCAATTCCGGTTTCATCGCAGGACGTTTCTATACCCAGTACTCGCATTACATTTCCCATCATTCACGTGCGGCCGCCAGTCTACCACATTCCGCCGCATTTACCGCCGATGCGGCGCATCTTGTCACCGGCTTGCGCCTATGTCGATGATTCATCCAGAAAATGCCCGAGCGATTAAACACGAGCATTTTTTTCTGATTAGTCTATAATCAGCGCCCGGTGCAAAATTGCGCACGTTGCGGCAGAGCGACGCGGGTTTCAATTTGCGGTGATGCTTTACAAAGCAGCATCCATTGGAGTAAAATTCCGCACCATTTTGAAAAGGCTGGCGCTTGGCCAGCAGCAAACCGAATTTTATTGAGGTGAGAGGCACATGCCGGTAATTAAAGTACGTGAAAACGAGCCATTTGACGTTGCTCTGCGTCGTTTCAAACGCTCTTGCGAAAAAGCGGGTGTTTTAGCTGAAGTTCGTCGTCGTGAGTTTTATGAAAAACCAACTACCGAACGTAAACGCGCTAAAGCTTCTGCTGTGAAACGTCACGCGAAGAAACTGGCTCGCGAAAACGCACGCCGCACTCGTCTGTATTAATTCTTCGGGGGCAACCCCACCGCGTGAATTTCTGATTTTCAAAATCGCGCAGACCGAGTAGTTGCATACGAAGGCCGTGCTTTCCGAAAGGAATGCGCGGCTTGTTCTCGTTTATAGGCTAATGAAGTAAGGGCTTATGGCTGGACGAATTCCGCGCGTATTTATCAATGACTTGCTGGCTCGCACCGACATCGTCGATTTGATCGACGCCCGCGTGAAGCTCAAGAAGCAAGGCAAGAACTACCACGCGTGCTGTCCGTTCCACCACGAAAAGACGCCTTCCTTTACCGTTAATGGCGAAAAGCAGTTTTATCACTGTTTTGGGTGTGGTGCGCACGGCAACGCCGTCGACTTTTTGATGAATTACGACCGACTCGAGTTTGTCGAAACCATCGAAGAGCTGGCGACCATGCACGGGTTGGAAGTGCCTTACGAAGCGGGCACCGGGCCGACCCAGATCGAACGCCATCAGCGCCAGAGCCTATACCAACTGATGGAACAGCTCAGCGCGTTCTATCAACAGTCACTGCAGCAGTCCTCCGGGGCACCGGCGCGCAGCTATTTGCAGCAGCGCGGATTAAGTGACGACGTTATTCGCCATTTCGCCATCGGCTTCGCGCCGGCGGGATGGGACAACGCCCTGAAGCGTTTCGGCCGCGACACCGACTCGCGCCGCGCATTGAACGATGCCGGCATGCTGGTGACTAACGATCAGGGGCGTTCGTACGACCGTTTCCGCGAACGGGTGATGTTCCCCATCCGCGACAAGCGCGGGCGCGTCATCGCCTTCGGCGGCCGCGTGCTGGGCGACGGCATGCCCAAGTACCTGAACTCGCCGGAAACCGAAGTTTTCCATAAGGGCCGCCAGCTGTACGGCCTGTATGAAGCACAGCAGAATCACCCTACCCTGCAGCGGCTGCTGGTGGTGGAAGGGTATATGGACGTGGTGGCGTTGGCGCAATTCGGCATCGATTATGCCGTCGCCTCGCTCGGAACCTCGACGACGGCTGAACACATTCAGCTGCTGTTCCGCGCCACCGACAACGTCGTCTGCTGTTACGACGGCGACCGCGCCGGCCGCGAAGCGGCCTGGCGGGCGCTGGAAACCGCGCTGCCGTACCTGAACGACGGGCGCCAGCTGCGGTTCATGTTTTTGCCCGACGGCGAAGACCCGGACACCCTGGTGCGCAAGGAAGGCAAAGAAGCCTTCGAACAGCGAATGGAGCAGGCGCAGCCGCTGTCCACTTTCCTGTTCGAAAGCCTGCTGCCGCAGGTGGATTTGAGCAGCCCGGACGGGCGCGCCAAGCTGAGCACGCTGGCGCTGCCGCTGATTACTCAGGTGCCGGGCGAAACGTTGCGCTTGTACCTGCGTCAGGAGCTCGGCAACAAGCTGGGGCTGCTGGACGACAGTCAGCTCGACAAGCTGATGCCCAAGCAGGCTGAAAATGCGAATCCTTATCAGGCGCCCCAGCTAAAACGCACAACCATGCGTATACTGATAGGGTTACTGGTGCAAAATCCGCAGTTGGCTACACTTATCCCTTCGCTGGAAGGGTTGGAGCAGACCAAACAGGCGGGATTGCCGCTGTTCGTCGAACTGGTGCAGACCTGTTTGGCGCAGCCGGGCCTGACAACCGGGCAATTGCTGGAGCTGTATCGCGACAACAAATTCAGCCAGCAGCTTGAAACCTTGGCGACCTGGAACCATATGATCGTTGAGGACATGGTCGAACAGACCTTTTTGGATACGTTGGCCAGCCTGTACGACTCGGTGCTCGAGCAACGGCTGGAAACGCTGATCGCGCAGGCCAGAACGCGCGGCCTGAGCCCGGAGGAACGTGAAGAAGTCCGTTCCCTCAACCAGGTTTTAGCGAAGAAAAACTGAATACCAAACGGCTTAAGTGCCGATAATTGCGAGGGCAGAGCCCTGCACAGTGCCGCCATAGTGGGCCGCGGCGATAACGAAAACGCCCCAAATGCTATTGTTGGCGGTTTCGCCGACCGACACCAACCTAAATACTCTGAAGTGTGGATACCGTCTTATGGAGCAAAACCCGCAGTCACAGCTGAAGCTACTTGTCACCCGTGGTAAGGAGCAAGGCTATCTGACCTATGCTGAGGTCAATGACCATCTGCCGGAAGATATCGTCGACTCCGATCAGATCGAAGACATCATCCAGATGATTAACGACATGGGCATCCAGGTGATGGAAGAAGCACCGGACGCCGATGACCTGCTGCTCGCCGAAAACTCGAACAGCACGGACGAAGATGCGGAAGAAGCCGCCGCACAGGTTCTGTCCAGCGTGGAATCCGAAATCGGCCGCACCACCGACCCGGTGCGCATGTACATGCGCGAAATGGGTACCGTCGAACTGCTGACGCGCGAAGGCGAAATCGACATCGCCAAGCGCATCGAAGACGGCATCAACCAGGTGCAGTGCTCGGTTGCCGAATACCCGGAAGCCATCACCTACCTGCTTGAGCAGTACGATCGCGTCGAAGCGGGCGAAGCGCGCCTGTCCGATCTGATCACCGGCTTCGTCGATCCTAACGCGGAAGAGGACATCGCCCCAACCGCGACCCACATCGGTTCCGAACTGTCGAGCGAAGAGCAAGACGACGACGAAGAAGATGAGGATGCTGAAGACGACGACACCGAAGACGACAACAGCATCGATCCTGAGCTGGCGCGTCAGAAGTTCGCCGAACTGCGCGATCAGTATGAAGCGACGCGTCTGGTGATCAAAAAGAACGGCCGCAGCCACGCCAGCGCCGCGGACGAGATCCTGAAGCTGTCTGAAGTGTTCAAGCAGTTCCGCCTGGTGCCGAAACAGTTCGACTTCCTGGTCAACAGCATGCGCACCATGATGGACCGCGTTCGCACCCAGGAACGCATCATCATGAAGCTGTGCGTTGAACAGTGCAAAATGCCGAAGAAAAACTTCGTCACCCTGTTCGCCGGCAACGAAACCAGCGACTCCTGGTTCGAAGCGGCGCTGGCGATGGCCAAGCCATGGTCGGAAAAGCTGAAAGACGTTGCTGAAGACGTGCAGCGCAGCCTGCAGAAACTGCGTCAGATCGAAGAAGAAACCGGCCTGACCATCGAGCAGGTCAAAGACATCAACCGTCGCATGTCGATCGGTGAAGCGAAAGCCCGCCGCGCGAAGAAAGAGATGGTTGAGGCCAACCTGCGTCTGGTTATTTCCATCGCCAAGAAATACACCAACCGCGGCCTGCAGTTCCTGGATCTGATCCAGGAAGGCAACATCGGCCTGATGAAAGCGGTAGACAAGTTCGAATACCGCCGCGGCTACAAGTTCTCGACGTACGCCACCTGGTGGATCCGTCAGGCTATCACCCGCTCCATCGCCGACCAGGCGCGCACCATCCGTATTCCGGTGCATATGATTGAGACCATCAACAAGCTCAACCGTATTTCGCGCCAGATGCTGCAAGAGATGGGCCGCGAGCCGACGCCGGAAGAGCTGGCCGAGCGCATGCTGATGCCGGAAGACAAGATCCGCAAAGTGCTGAAGATCGCCAAAGAGCCAATCTCGATGGAAACGCCGATCGGCGACGACGAAGATTCGCATCTGGGCGACTTCATCGAGGATACCACCCTCGAGCTGCCGCTGGATTCCGCGACTTCGGAAAGCCTGCGTTCCGCCACCCACGACGTGCTGGCCGGCCTGACCGCGCGCGAAGCGAAAGTGCTGCGCATGCGTTTCGGCATCGACATGAACACCGACCACACGCTGGAAGAGGTTGGCAAGCAGTTTGACGTTACCCGTGAGCGTATTCGTCAGATCGAAGCCAAGGCGCTGCGCAAGCTGCGTCACCCAAGCCGCTCCGAAGTGCTGCGCAGCTTCCTGGACGACTAAGTCCGGCGGTTGCACTCAAAACAAAAACCCCGGCCTGCCGGGGTTTTTTTATGCCTCAGAACATGCTGTTGCCGCTGGCGGTCTTCTCCGGCACCGGCTGCGTCACGTCCCAGTGCTCGACGATTTTTCCGGCGCTGTCGAGACGGAAGATATCGACGATCGCCGCCGTCTTGCCGGCTTCGCGCCCGCTGACTTCCACATGCAGAATCACGTAGTCGCCGTCGACGAACGCCTGTTTTACCTCACTGTGCGAGTTGGGGTAACGCGTTTTCAGCAGCTCGACAAATCGACGAAAACCCGCCACGCCGTCTTTGGCGTTGGGGTTATGCTGCTTGTACTGTTCCCCCAAAAACGGCCGCGCCGCCGCAAAATCCTTGTTGTTCAGCCCCTGCCGATAAAACTCCAGCACGTTCTGCTTGTTGCGCGCTTCCTGTGGCGAATGCCCCGCCTGTGCAGCGCCGGTCACCAATAACAGCGCCATCACACAGCCTTTCATTATCGATGTCATCGCATACTCCCTTGTGTCATTGCAGCGCCAGGAACAGCTCGCGATAGCTGGCGGTAAGCTGCTCCAACGTGGCGCGGTTCAATCCGCTGGGGTTGGGCAATACCCACACCTCGGTTTGCCCCAGCATCATCGCCTGCTTGCCCCAGGGCGCGTTTTTCACCCCGAAGGCGGTGGTGAACGCCTGCTTGCCTAAAATCGCCAGCGCGCGCGGCTGGTAGCGCAGGATCTTCTCTTGCAGCGCCTCACCGCCGCTGCGCAACTCGTCACGCGACAGCTCGCTGGCCGCCACCGTCGGGCGCGCCACCAGCGCGGTAATGCCGCAGCCGTTATCCTTCAGCTGCTGCCACTGCTCCGGTGCCAACTGGCTCTCGGTAAAGCCGGCCTGATGGATCACCTTCCAGAAACGGTTGCTGCCGTTGGCGAAAGGGTAGCCCTGATGGGCGGAAGAAAGGCCGGGGTTGATGCCGCAAAACACCACCCTCAGGCCAGGCGCCAGAAGTTCCATGAGTATCGTGAGTCCATTGCAGGGATTTACTGCGGTTATCGCAAAATCCGCCAGCAATTACAACAGGCTAGAACTGTGCAGAAAAGCAACATACGGGCGGGTAACAGTAGACCGCCGCTTAAGGATTCCCTATAATCTCGCGGCTTGGCCCCTTAGCTCAGTGGTTAGAGCAGGCGACTCATAATCGCTTGGTCGTTGGTTCAAACCCAACAGGGGCCACCAAATTTTAGCTGTTTTCACAGCCTTACAAGCCATCCTGTTCGGGGTGGCTTTTTTGTTTCCCTCCGCCGTGCCACACTTCACTTTCGGCATGCCTGATTTATTCCGACTCAAAAGGACACCGCATGATCGTCAACTGCGACCACGACAACCTTGATGCCTGGCTGGCGCTGCGCTCGGCGCTGTGGCCCACCTGCCCGCGGGAAGAACACCGCGCAGAAATGCGCGAAATATTGGCTTCGCCGCACCACACCGCGTTTATGGCGCGGGGGCTGGACGGCGCTTTCGTTGGCTTTGCCGAGGTCGCGCTGCGCTACGATTATGTCAACGGCTGCGAATCGTCGCCGGTGGCGTTTTTGGAAGGGATTTATACCATCGAACGCGCCCGCCGCCAGGGCTGGGCGGCGCGCTTAATCGCGCAGGTGCAGGAGTGGGCCAAGCAGCAGGGGTGCAGCGAGCTGGCGTCGGATACCGATATCGCCAATCTGGACTCCCAGCGCCTGCATGCGGCGCTGGGCTTTGCAGAAACGGAACGGGTGGTGTTTTACCGAAAAACGCTTGGCTGATCAGGCACCTTGTGTTGCCGCTGATGCACCAACTGCTCGGCGCGCAGCAGCCTCTTCCCCACCAATATTAACCAAACCCCATCCCCATCCAGCGTTTGCCGTGGCACTCTCACCGGCACAGCAACCGAATCGGTCGCCCATCAACATAAGGCTATCAAATACAATCACAATGAGCGTAATTGGTTCTATTTTGATTGGATTTGTCGCCTTACTTTATTTTGAAAAACTTATAATGGGGACATCACATACCCGCAGATACCGCTCAATAGAACAGGAGATTGGCATTTATGAAACTGACCAGCCAAAGCTTTAAAGAAGGAGAGTTCATTCCCGGTGAGTTCGCCTTCGCTGTCCCCGATGCCGCCAACCATGTCGCTTTATCGGGAAATCGCAACCCCCATCTGGCCTGGAGTGAAGTGCCTGCAGGCACGCAGTCTTTCGTGATCGTCTGCCATGATCCCGACGTGCCAAGCCGTGGTGATGATGTGAATCAAGAGGGTCGGGTTGTGCCCGCATCGTTGCCGCGCGTTGATTTCTTTCATTGGCTGCTGCTGGATATTCCGGCCAGTACCGTGGAAATTGCGGCGGGTTCTCAATCGGACGGCGTAACGCCGCGTGGCAAAGCCGGGCCAAGCGCCCCCTCAGCCTATCGCCACGGCATCAATGACTATACCGGTTGGTTTGCCGCCGACGAGCAGATGAAGGGGGAATACTACGGTTACGATGGCCCATGCCCACCGTGGAACGATACGTTAGTTCATCATTATATTTTCACGGTTTATGCGCTTGCTACCCCCGGTTTGGATGTGCAGGGGCCTTTGACAGGGGCTAATGTGAATGCCGCCCTGGCGGAAGCGCCGGTGTTAGCCCAGGCAAGCCTGACAGGGCTCTACAGCCTGAATCCTAACGTAGCGCCGAGGGTGAAATAACCCCATGAAGGAGCCGAGCATGAACCGGAACAGTTCCTCCAGGCCAATGAAAACCAGACGCGAGCCAGATGCGAAGCGCTTGCCTTGGTATTCTCCTTCGGGGGCTCCGGTGTCAAGGCGCCGGCTATGCGGGGTGTGTCAGCCGACATTGAAACGCCAGCTGCATACGCCGCAATTCGTCTTCCATGAAGCGACGGTCTTGTTGATCGTGGCCGGCCAGCTCGATATTACAACGGCCTCACACCACTTCTCTCTGGAGAACCCCGGCGAACTGGTCTTGATCGCCCCCAATACCCGTGCAGATTTGGTCAAAACACCGGTCGACATCGATCGGCCTTTTCGCTCGCTATTCCTGACGCTGTCGGCAGAATTGCTGGATACCTTTCACCGAAACCGGCAAGCTTCGGCCCCCATTCGCTATACAGACTACGCGTGTAACACGCTGCCTCTGAACGAAGATCTGTCGGCGACGTTTTATCACGTGATTGAAAGCGTGGAAAAACAGGAAGTCAGCGATATTCGCCTGCAATATCGCCTGTTGGACTTTTTGACCGCGCTGGCCGAACGGGGGCATGTTTTCACGCATTTGCCATTGGATAGCGCATCACAGCGCCTGCGCACCTTGATTTTTGAGGCTCCGGAACAAAACTGGACGGCGGAAACAGCGGGAAAAACGTTAGCGATGAGCCCGGCAACGTTGCGGCGGCGTCTTGCCGCCGAACAGACGCGCTTCGAAGACTTACTGATAGACGTCCGTATGCATCACGCCATGATGTTGGTTCAAACCACCCGATGGGATATGACCCGCATTGCAGAAGCCTGCGGCTACAAATCCAGAGCGCGCTTTAGCGAACGCTTTCAAAAGCGTTTTGGTTACGCGCCTTCCGCCATCAGATAAAACGCTGGGCTGATCAGGCGGCCTTGCTTTGCCGCTGATGCGCCAGCTGCTCGGCGCGCAGCAGGATCTCCTGCAGATCGTCCTCGTCGATATCGAACAGATCTCCCTCCATCAGCGCCTCGTGCAGATCGGCGCGGGTGATGGCAACGGCATCGATCGGCAGATTGGCCGGCTTGGCCTCCGCCGGCGCCAGCGCGTGCGGGTAGCGTCGCCCGGCCAGGTTATTGAACAGAATGGCCAGCGCCGCCAGCAGCACCGAGTTCAGCAGCACCGGGTACAGCACAAAGTGATAGCCCATCTGGTGAATGCCGGGGCCGCCGAGGATGGCGGTCAGCGCCACCGCGCCGCCCGGCGGATGCAGGCAGCGCAGCTTGAACATCAGGCCGATGGCCACCGCCGCCGCCGCGCCGCAGGCCAGGCCCGGATCGGGGATCAGCAGACCGGCGCTGACGCCCACCGTCGCCGCCAGCGCATTGCCGCCGACGATCGACCAGGGCTGCGCCAGTGGGCTGTTGGGCACGCCGAACAGCAGCACCGCCGAAGCGCCCATCGGCGCGATAAACCACAGGTTCACCTCACCCAAAATAAAGTGGCTGATCCAGCCGGCGAGCATCAGCCCCAAACCGGCGCCGACGCTGGAAATCAGCATCTCTCGCTTGCCCACCGCCAGCGGGTGCGGCCACAGGCGCGCAACTCCCACTCTTACCCGTTCTATCCACTGCGTTTTCATGTTACCCGATACGGCCCAATTCACGTGTTGGCAACAAATATATCACGTCGCGCCAGCGCCGCCGTCCGCCGCGTCATAAAAGAACTTTTAGGCTAACAGATTGATTTTTAGCCTCCCCTCAACAATGATGAATGTTCCCCCCTTAACCCCGAGGAACCGCCGATGTCTCAACCGATCACCGAGCTTTACACCGACAGTGAATTTTTCAGCCCGTACGCCATGTCCGCCTTTGTCGTGCTGACGGAAAAAGGCATTCCGTTCACCGTGAAGCCGGTGGACCTGGCGAAAGAAGAGAACAAAGAGGCGGCCTACGCGGCGCTGTCGCTCACCCGCCGGGTGCCGACGCTGGCGATCGGCGAGTTCCAGCTCTCGGAGTCTTCGGCGATCGCCGAATACCTGGAAGACATCCACCCGGCCCACGCCGTATACCCGCGCGACGTGAAGCTGCGCGCCAAGGCGCGCGAGATCCAGGCCTGGCTGCGCAGCGATCTGCTGCCGATCCGCGCCGAGCGCTCGACCGAGGTGGTGTTCAACAACGGCAAGTTCCCGCCGCTGTCCGAAGCCGCGCAGGAGGCCGCGCGCAAGCTGATCGCCGCAGTGGAAAAACTGCTGAGCCACGGGCAGGATAATCTGTTCAGGGAGTGGTGCATCGCCGACACCGATTTGGCGCTGATGCTCAACCGGCTGGTGATGCACGGCGATACGGTGCCGGAGCGCGTGCGCCACTATGCGCACAAGCAGTGGCAGCGCCCGTCGGTGCAGGCCTGGCTGGCGTTGTCGGAAAAGCGGCGCGCGTGAGAAAAAAATCGGCGGCCACGACGCCGCCGTTCTCAATGCCGAGAAACAACATCACTGCTTGAGGGAAGGCAAATCACCATCCAGAGGGCAGATAGCCTAACAATGAAGCGATGGCGTACACCGCGCTGGCCAGGTACAGCAACACAATGCTGATCTGCAGCAGCGGATGCGTGATCCAGTTGCACTGCCAGCGCGGGGTTTGGTCGCCGTGTTTGCGCGCGCCGCGCAGGATCAGCATCGGCATGATCGACAGGATCACCCCGCTGAACACCCCGGCGAAGTAGAGCGCGTTGACGAACGACACCAGCCCGCTGTAGGCCAGCGCGAACGGCGGCACCACCACCAGCAGCAGCACGCCGAAGCGGCGCAGCGGCAGCTCGTCGTTGCCCAGCCGGAACTTGTCGAAAATATTGGTCAGGAAGCTGCCGCCCAATCCCCAGTACGAGGTCAGCATCGCGCACAGCGCAAAGATGTTGGCGGAGAAGAACGCCCACTGCCCCAGCGCCTGGCCCCAGGAAATGGTGGCCACGTCGGAGATATCATTCAGCCCGCTGAGCGCAATCACCGACATCGGCACCGCCGCCAGCAAAATGAACGTCACCACCATGCCGACGATGATCGCCTTCGGCAGTTGCTCCGGTTTGTCGGCAAAGCCGCGCGCCATTTCCGGCACGATGTACTGCGCCGAGAAGCAGAACACCACCACGTTGAACACCGGCACCATATAGCGCCAGTCGCCGTCCAGCAGGTTGCGCATCTGGGTGGTGTCTTTCAGCAGCGTTGCCGCCACCAGCGCGGTCAACATTACCACCATGCCGATGCTGATGAACTTCTCGCCGCGGCCAATCGCTTTCAAACCGAGGTACAGCACGCCGGCGGCGGGCACGAAGAACAGCAGGCTGCCCAGCGCCGGCGAGATGCCGAGCAGCGATTGCAGCAGCTTGCCGCTGCCGGTCATATAGGCGGTGAGCGCCCCAACGCTGTTGACGCACACCGAAGCGAACATCAGCCAGGCGCCCAGGCCGCCGACGTAGCGCTTCGCCAGCCCGCTCAGCTGCAGATGCGCGCGGGTGCGCAGCGTGGATTCGGCAACGTACAGCATGGTGATGGTGGTCAGGCTTCCCACCAGCACCAGCCAGAACAGCAGCGGCAGAAAGCCGGCCTTGCTGGAGGCGTAGGCGATGGAGAGCACCCCGGCGCCGATGTTGGTGCCGACGATCATCGCCACCCCTTCGAGGAAACTTAACGATTTGGCGGGTGCAGGTGCTCGCACCCCGGCGGCAAGCGCCGGAGAAACAGAGATATTATCAGACATGCATCATCCTTTATCGCCCGGCGACGCTGGCCGCCGGGATGGGTTAACGTCCTGACGCTCAACAGCTCACATCGATACACAGGTATTTCAGCTCCAGATATTCTTCTATCCCGTAGCGCGATCCTTCACGCCCGAGCCCTGACTGTTTCACGCCGCCGAACGGCGCCACTTCGTTGGAAATCAGCCCGGTGTTGATGCCGACCATGCCGTACTCCAGCGCCTCCGGCACGCGCCACTGGCGCGCGGCGTTCTGCGTGAACAGGTAGGCGGCCAGGCCGAATTCGGTGTCGTTGGCCATGGCGATGGCTTCTGCCTCGTCATGGAAGCGGAACAGCGGCGCCACCGGCCCGAAGGTCTCTTCTTTGGCGAAGCGCATCTTCTGCGTTACGCCGGTCACCACCGTCGGCTGGAAGAAAGTGCCGCCCAGCGCGTGCGGCTGGCCACCGGTGGCGATCTGCGCCCCTTTGATCAGCGCGTCGTCGATATGGCTCTGCACCTTCGCCACCGCATCGCTGTCGATCAGCGGCCCCTGGGTGGTGCCTTCCTGGCTGCCGTCTCCCACTTTCAACTGCTCGACCGCCGCCACCAGTTTCTCCGCCAGCCGCTCGTAGATGCCGTCCTGCACGTAGATACGGTTGGCGCACACGCAGGTCTGGCCGCTGTTGCGGAATTTGGAGGCCATGATGCCCGCCACCGCCGCGTCCAGATTGGCGTCGTCAAACACGATGACCGGCGCATTGCCGCCCAGCTCCAGCGACAGTTTCTTGATGCTCGGCGCGCACTGCGCCATCAGGATGCGGCCGACCTCGGTCGAACCGGTAAAGCTCAGCTTGCGCACCACCGGGCTGTCGCACAGCACTCTGCCCACCTGCGCCGCTTCGCCGGTCACCACCTGCAACACGCCGGCGGGAATGCCGGCGTCCTGCGCCAGCTTCGCCAACGCCAGCGCGGTCAGCGGCGTTTGCTCGGCCGGTTTGACGATGATGGCGCAACCGGCCGCCAGCGCCGGCGCCACCTTGCGGGTGATCATCGCCGCCGGGAAATTCCACGGGGTGATGGCCGCGCACACGCCGATCGGCTGCTTCACCACCACCAGACGCTGCGAAGCCTGCGGCGCCTGCAATACCGCGCCGTCCACCCGCTTGGCCTCTTCGGCGAACCAGGTGATGAACGACGCGGCGTACGCCACTTCGCCGCGCGCTTCCGCCAGCGATTTGCCCTGCTCGGCAGTCATCAGCTGCGCCAGATCTTCCTGTGCGGCCAGCACCTTGTCGGCCCAGGCCAACAGCAGCGCGGAACGCTGCTTGGCGGTCAGCTGTTTCCAGTCGTTTTGCGCCCGCTGCGCCGCCGCGATCGCCTGCTGGGTTTCCTCTTCGCTGACCAGCGGAATGCTGGCCAGTTCGACGCCGGTGGCCGGGTTGATCACCGCTTCACGTTTGCCGCTCAGGGCATCGCACCACTCGCCGTTGATCAGACACTGGCTGCGCAACAGCTCGGGATTATTCAATTTCATGCCGATCGCTCCTTAGTGGGCCAGCGCGCGGGACAGAATGCCCATCGCCTTGGTGAACTGATCGTCCGGGATAGTCAGCGGGTAGAGGAAGCGGATCACGTTGCCGTTCACGCCGCAGCTCAACAGCAGCAGCCCTTCCTCCATCGCCTTCTGCTGCACCTGACGGGTGATCTCCGCCGAAGGCTTGCCGGTAACCGGATCGTTGAACTCCACCGCCACCATCGATCCCTGCGCGCGCACATCGGCGATCGCCGGGCTGGTTTTGCGCGCCTGCTGCAACACTTCCACCAGGTGCTGACCCAAGCGCTGAGCGCGCTGGCACAGCTGCTCTTCGTCGATCACGTCCAGCACCGCGTGCGCGGCGGCCACCGCCAGCGGGTTACCGGCATAGGTGCCGCCCAGCCCGCCCGGCGCCGGCGCGTCCATCACCTCGGCGCGGCCCGCCACCGCCGACAGCGGCATGCCGCCCGCCAGGCTTTTCGCCATAGTGATCAAATCGGGCTTAACGCTGTAGTGCTCCATGGCGAACAGCTTGCCGGTACGGGCGAAGCCGGTCTGCACTTCGTCGGCGATCAGCAGGATGCCGTGCTGGTCGCACAGCGTGCGCAGCGCCTGCATGAAATCGGCCGGCGCCACGTTGAAACCGCCCTCGCCCTGCACCGGCTCCAGCACAATGGCCGCCACCTGCTTGGGATCGATATCCGCTTTAAACAGGCGATCCAGGCTGTTCATCGCGTCTTCGGTGGTCACGCCGTACAGCGCGTTCGGGTACTGGCCGTGGAACACCGAGCCGGGGAATGGGCCAAAGCCCAGTTTGTAAGGCGCCACTTTGCCGGTCAGCGCCATGGTCATATAGGTGCGGCCGTGGAAGCCGCCGCCGAAGGTGATCAAGCCCGGACGGCCGGTGTAAGCGCGGGCGATCTTCACCGCGTTTTCCACCGCTTCCGCGCCGGTGGTGAAGAAAGCGGTTTTACACGGACCGGCGATCGGCGCGCGCTGGTTGATGCGCTCCGCCAAAGAAACATAGCTTTCGTAAGGAACGATCTGATAGGCGGTGTGGGTGAAGGCCTGCAGCTGCTTTTCAATTGCGGCGATCACCTTCGGGTGACGGTGCCCGGTGTTCAGCACGGCGATCCCCGAAGCAAAGTCGATCACTTCTTTGCCTTCCACATCCCACAGCGTGGCGTTCTCTGCGCGCTCGGCGTAAAAACCACACATCACGCCCACTCCGCGCGGGGTGGCGTCCTGACGGCGTTGGTTCAATTCTGCGTTTTTCATGCTGTTCTCTCCGGTCGGTGCCAGTTACACGTTTCGTTCACATTCGTGAAACAATGCCGTTTATTTACACAGGATGTGGCCCTATAATCGAGTGCCAGTTACGAATAATTGAGGGATCCAATTGCGCTCATTGAGTGGTGATCTGTTGCTGCAGCGCCTCGGCGAACAGCCCGATGACAAGCTGCACAAGCGGCTTTACAACGCGATCCGCACCAGCATTCTCGACGGCAGCCTGCCGCCCTCCAGCCGCCTGCCCGCCTCACGCGATCTGGCGCAGGAGCTCAGCCTGTCCCGCAACACCGTGTTAACCGTTTATGAACAACTGCTGGCGGAAGGCTACGTGTCGGCGCGCGCCGGCAGCGGCACCTTCGTCGCCGACACGGTGCCGGACAGCTGCCTCTCCACCGGCGGCGCCCCGGCGGACGGCAGCGGGCAACCGCGGCGCGTCGAACTGTCGGAGCGCGGCGCCACGCTGCTGCACCACGCCAGCGCCAGCCCCAAACAGTGGGGGGCGTTCATTCCCGGCGTCCCCGACGTCAACGCCTTTCCTCATCAGCTGTTCAGCAAGATCCAGGCGCGCCTCAGCCGCCGCCCGACGCCACAGCGGCTGACCTACAGCAATCAGGGGGGCAGCCCGGAGCTGCAGCATGCACTGGTGGAGTATTTACGGGTGGCGCGCTCGGTGCGCTGTTCGCCGGAACAGATCCTGATCACCGAGGGCATCCATCAGGCGATCGATCTGGTGACGCGCATGTTGTGCAATCCGGGGGATGACGCCTGGATCGAAGAGCCGGGCTATTGGGGGATCCGCAATATCCTGCGCATCAATGCGCTGAACATCTGCCCGCTGGCGGTGGACGAAGCCGGGCTGGTGCCGCCGGAGCAGCCGACCAACCCGCCGCGGCTGATCTTCGTCACCCCGTCGCACCAGTATCCGCTCGGCTCGGTGATGAGCCTGGCGCGCCGCCAACGGCTGCTGGCGCTGGCGCGCAACGCCGGCGCTTGGATCGTCGAGGACGACTACGACAGCGAATTCCGCTTTTCCGGCCAACCGATCCCGGCGCTGCAAGGGCTGGAAGCCGACGCGCCGGTGATTTACATCGGCACCTTCAGCAAAACGCTCTACCCCGCGCTGCGCCTCGGCTATGTGGTGTTGCCGCCGCCGCTGGTGCAGGCGCTGAAAACCGCCCACGCCGAGCTCTATCGCGGCGGGCACCTGCTGATCCAGAGCGCGCTGGCGGAGTTTATTCAGGCGGGGCACTACACCGCGCATATCCGTCGCATGCGGTTGCTGTACGCCCGGCGGCGCGCCTTCCTGACCGGATTGATCGAACGGCACCTCGGCAAACAGGCACTCAGCGAGTTCAACAGCAACGCCGGATTGCACCTGATCCTCAACCTGCCGGACGAGGCCGACGACGTGGCGATCGCCGCCGCCGCCGGCGCGCAAGGGGTGCTGGTGCGGCCGCTGTCGCGCTACTACATGCTGCCCAATCGGCGGCGCGGCCTGCTGATGGGTTTTGCCTGCGTGCCGGAAGAGCAGATGGCCGCCGCCTTCACCCAGCTGCTGGCGTGCATCAACGCCCCGCACTAAGTCAGAGCGCCGCCCACCTGCCTCACCAGGCCTGAAGCCACCAGCCGTCCGCCTGTCGGTGCAGGCGGTGCGTTGGCCGCAGCGCCTGCAGGAAGTCTTCGTCGTGCGACACCACCATCATCGCGCCGGGGAAATCCGCCAGCGCGGTCTCAATCGCCAACGACGACGCCAGATCCAGGTGGTTGGTCGGCTCGTCGAGCAACAGCAGCTGCGCCGGTTGTCGCCGCCACAGCGCGCAGGCCAACGCCGCCTTGAGCCTTTCACCGCCGCTCAGCCAGCCCAGCGGCAACGCGATGCGATCCGCGCCAAGCTGCAACTGCGCCAGCCGGGTGCGCAACGCGCCTTCCACCAACGGCGAATCCTGTAGCCCCAGATGCTCCATCACCGACAGGCCCGGGTCGAGCTGCGACAGGGTTTGATCGAGGTAGGCGGTCGACAGCGGACAATGACAATGGCCGGAAAGCGCCGCCAGCCGGCCGAGAATAGTCTTCAGCAAAGTGGATTTGCCGCAGCCGTTGGGGCCGGTCAACGCCACGCGCATCGGGCCGTCGATACGCAGATCGAGCGGCGGCGCGCTGACGAACGGCAGCTGCAGCCGCTCGAGCACCAGCACCTGCTTGTTCGCGTTCACTTCGCTGCCCGGCAGCGCCAGCAACACCGGCGGTTCCTCTTCCACCCGCTGGTAGGCTTCGCGCACCGCCGCATCGAGGCTGTCGCGCCGATCCTGATGCTGTTTGCGCAGCGTGCCGAGGCTCTCCTTCGCCGCCGACTTGTAGGCCACCCGCTCGAAAGAGGCGATATTCAGCGTATCGACGACGCGCAGCGTTTGCGCCGAGCGCCGCTGGCTCATGTCGTGCTCTTTCTGTTGGCGGGCGCGGGTGCGGCGGCGCTCCTCGCGCGCATGCTCCAGATCGGCGCGCGCCGCCTGCTGCTCTGTATCGCGCTGGCGCCGGTAGTCATCATAGTTGCCGCCGTAGCTGCGCAGCGCGCCGGGCGTCAGTTCGACGATGCGCTCCATGTGCGCCAGCAGCTGCCGGTCATGGCTGGCGATCAGCAACCCGCCCCGCCACTGATCCAGCTGCTGATACAGCCAGGCGCGCCCGACGCTGTCGAGGTGGTTGGTCGGTTCGTCCAGCAGCAGAAAATCCGCTTCGCCGAGCAAGGCGCCGCACAGCGCCGCGCGCATCCGCTCGCCGCCGCTCAGCGAACTGGCGGATCGCAACGGATCGAAGGCCGGCAGCCCGGCGGCGGCGAAGGCGTTTTGCAGGCGATCGTGGAGATCCCATCGCCCTTCCAGACGATCGATATCGTCCGCCAGCGGCCGCCCCTGCTCGAGACGCGCCAGCGCGGCGAACGCCTCGCCATAGCCCAACAGCTGGGCCAGCGTGGTGTCCGCGGCGATCTCCGGTTGCTGTGCAACGTAAGCTACTGCGGCATGAGATTCGACGTGCCCGTTGCCCGGTTGATCCAGCCCGGCGATCAGGCGCAGCAGCTGGGTTTTGCCGACGCCGTTGCGCCCTACCAGGCCGCAGCGCTGCCGGTCGAAAGCAAGATCCAGCGGGCCGAACAGCGTTTCGCCGTCAGCAAATTGGCAGGTCAGTTGATGTAAAACGAAATAAGGGGACTGCGCTGAATGAGCCATAAGCACTCCTGAATGAGATCAAAACATCCCCACAGGGCGCGAGAGCGCACAGCGTGGGACACGATATCAACAGGTGTGGGTGTTCATTTTCGGTAATGGCTCCGCAGAGAGAAGGTATTTACAACGCGTAAAGGCTAACCGATCTTTTGTTCGTTATGCAAACAGAGTCTGAGATTCATGACATCTATCACATTCGGCGCAACGCAGATTCCCAAGCGGCGCGACAACGGCTAGATTTATCTCATCCGACCACTTGTGTTCACATAATAATAACAGATGCTCATCCCCAATCGCTTTCAACCTGCAGCTAGGCGGCAAGTTCGGGCGTTCCCAGGAGCTTACTCAAGTAAGTGACTGGGGCGAGCGAACGCAGGCAACAACGCTGCAGGTTGAAAGAGGCGGGGGATGAACGATGGAGAGTGCAATGAGCAATTACCCTCACCTGCTGGCGCCGCTGGATCTCGGCTTCACCACCCTGAAAAACCGGGTGCTGATGGGATCGATGCATACCGGCCTGGAAGAGCTGCCCGACGGCCCGCAGCGCCTGGCCGCGTTCTATGCCGAGCGCGCCGCCGCCGGCGTGGCGCTGATCGTCACCGGCGGCATTGCCCCGAACGAACAGGGCGTGGTGTTTCGCGGCGGTTCGATCCTCAACAGCGAGGAGCAATTGCCTCACCACCGCCCGGTGACTGAAGCCGTCCACCGGGCGGGCGGCAAAATTGCGCTGCAGATCCTGCACACCGGCCGCTACAGCTATCAACCCAAGCTGGTGGCCCCTTCCGCGCTGCAGGCGCCGATCAACCCGTTTACGCCGAGCGCGCTCAGCGCAGCGGAGATCGAGCAGACTATCGCCGACTTCGCCCGCTGCGCGGCGCTGGCGCAGCAGGCCGGCTATGACGGCGTTGAGGTGATGGGATCCGAGGGTTATCTGATCAACCAATTCTTGACGACGCGCACCAATCAGCGCGACGACCAATGGGGCGGCAGCTTCACCAACCGCATGCGCTTCGCCGTCGAAACCGTCAGGGCGGTACGCCAGGAGGTGGGCCCGGAATTCATTCTGATCTACCGGCTGTCGATGCTCGATCTGGTGGAAGACGGCTCCAGCTGGCAGGAGATCGAGCAGCTGGCGCTGGCGGTCGAACAGGCGGGCGCCACGATCATCAATACCGGCATCGGCTGGCACGAAGCGCGCATCCCGACCATCGCCACCATGGTGCCGCGCGCCGGATTCAGCTGGGTGACCCGCAAGCTGATGGGCAAGGTCAGCATCCCGCTGATCACCACCAACCGCATCAACGATCCGGCGGTGGCCGAGCAGGTGCTGGCGGACGGCTGCGCCGACATGGTGTCGATGGCGCGTCCGTTCCTCGCCGACGCCGCCTTTGTGCAGAAAGCCGCCGAGGGGCGCGCCGACGAGATCAATACCTGCATCGGTTGCAACCAGGCCTGCCTCGACCAGATCTTTGAAGGCAAGCTGACTTCCTGTCTGGTCAACCCGCGCGCCTGCCGTGAAACCGAAATGCCGCTGACGATGGCGGAAAAGCCGAAAAAACTGGCGGTGGTCGGCGCCGGCCCCGCCGGGCTGGCGTTTGCCACCACCGCCGCCAGCCGTGGTCATCAGGTGACGCTGTTCGACGCCGCCGAGCAGATCGGCGGCCAGTTCAACATCGCCAAGCAAATCCCCGGCAAGGAAGAATTCCATGAAACCCTGCGTTACTTCCGCCGTCAGCTGGCGCTGCGTGAAGTGACGGTCAAACTGGGCGTCAAGGTCGAGGCGGCGGATTTAAGCGAATTCGATGAGGTGATCCTCGCCTGCGGCATCGTGCCGCGCACCCCGGATATTCCCGGCATCGGGCACGCCAAGGTGCTGAGCTATCTGGATGTGCTGCGCGATAAAATACCGGTCGGCCAGCGGGTGGCGATCATCGGCGCCGGCGGCATCGGCTTCGACACCGCCGAGTACCTTAGCCAGCACGGCGTCTCCAGCAGCCTGGATCAGGCGGAATTTAACCGCGAATGGGGCATCGACGGCCGCCTTGAGCAACGCGGCGGGCTGGCGGCGCAAGGCCCGCAGGCACCGCGCGCCGCCCGGCAGATCTACCTGTTGCAGCGCAAAACCAGCAAGGTGGGCGAAGGCCTGGGGAAAACCACCGGTTGGATCCACCGCGCCAGCCTGGCGATGCGCGGCGTGAAGATGCTCAATAGCGTCAGCTATCGGCTGATCGACGATGAAGGGCTGCACATCACCCGCGCCGAGCAAGAGAGTTGCCTGCCGGTGGACACGGTGGTCATTTGCGCCGGGCAGGAACCGCGCCGCGAACTGCAGCAGCCGCTGCTGGCGATGGGGAAAACCGTGCATCTGATCGGCGGCGCCGACGTGGCCGCCGAGCTGGACGCCCGCCGCGCGATCGATCAGGGCACGCGGCTGGCGATGGCGCTGTAAAAAAGGGGCGCATCGCGCCCCTGATATTGATGACAAATCTCATCCCCATGCCGGGTTGGCAGAGAGCAGCGAATAGAAAACAAGGAAAATCAATTTATTGATTTTCGGCTGATAACCACAAAGGGGGAAAAACCACGCTTTTTCCCCCTTTGTCTACACGCATCGCGCCCCTTGTTATTCACGCTCAGCGACGCGCGCCGGATTTCACCGCTCTCAAGATCACGAACTTCTTGTTCGAGGCCACCAGGGTGCAGTTGCCGAACAGACGTTTGAGCTTCTGATGGTAGTCGAGGTGACGGTTGCCGACGATGCGCAGTTCGCCGCCCACTTGCAGGCAGCGCTTGGCGTCGCAGAACATCTGCCAGGCGGTGTGATCGGTAATGGCGTGTTGCTGGTGGAACGGCGGGTTGCACAGCACCGCCTGCACGCTTTCGCGCTCGATGCCCGCCAGCGCGTTGTTCACCTCAAACTGGCAACGGTCCAGCTCTTGCGGCAGGTTGTGCTCCACGTTCAGCTCGCTGGAGGCCACCGCCATGTAGGATTCATCGACGAAAGTCACCTGCGCGTCCGGATTCTGCGCCAGCGCCGTCAGGCCAATCACGCCGTTGCCGCAGCCCAGATCGACGATATGGCCATTCAGGCCGCGCGGCAGATGCTCCAGGAACAGGCGCGCGCCGATATCCAGGCTGCCGCGCGAGAAGACGTTGGCGTGGTTGTGGATCAGCCAATCGGTGCCGTCCAGCGTCCAGTTGGTGGTTTCCGCCGCCGCCGGCGGGACAATGTCCGCCGCCTGGCAGAAGATCAGGCGCGCCTTCTTCCACGCCAGGCTGGTGCGCGTCGGGCCCAGCACCTTTTCAAACAGCTGCATCGTCGAAGTATGCACGTCGCGCGCTTTGGCGCCGGCGACGATCAGCGTGTCTTCGGTCACGACGTGGCGCAGCGCGCGCAGCTGCTGTTCCAGCAGCGCCAGCGCTTTCGGCACGCGAATCAGCACCACCGCCGGCGCCGCCGGCAGCTCGGCCAGGCTGTCCAACAGCGTGACCTGCTCAGGATCCAGACCGTTGAGCTTGAGGTTGTGACGCGTCGCCAGCTGGCTCATGTACGAGTCGCTGACGCTGTAAGGACGATGCGCGTGCAGCGCACAGGCCAGGGTGCCGAAGTTATCGTTGAAAATCAGCACCGGGCGGCCACCGATATCTACGTTTTCAAGCTGTTGCAGCAGATATTCGTCCGCCGCTTCCCACGCCTGCAGTTGGGTGGATTCTTCCTGTTGGGGATAACGCTCCAGCTCAAGTTGCTGTGTTCCCAGATCGAGTTGGCTCATTGCCCCTCCTGACTGATAAAATTTGGGCTGTTTATCCCCTAAAAACGCCCGTCAGTAAAATGTTTTTTCGGATAAATTGCGTATTGCGCCGCGTATCTGAAAACCTGCGCCCCTTTTCTCCTTCAACAACATTAACCTTTCCCTCCCGAGCACCCATGCCGATGTTTTTTTAACCTGACGGGGTGTAACTTTAAATGTTACACTGCCAGTCCCTATGGAAGGGGGAAAGCATGATTAAATCTTTCCGCGATCGCTATCTGGAGCAGTTCTATCTGGAAGGCAGGCGCAGCCGTCTTATCCCCGGCGCGCTCGAGCGGCAGTTGGCCAGAAAGCTCGATATGTTAGCCGCCGCGCAGCAAGAGCGTGATTTGCATCACCCCACGGGTAACTATTACAAGCGGCTATCCGGGCCATTTCAGGGATGGTCGAGTCTGCGCGTCAATATGCACTGGCGGCTGATGTTCCAGTGGCGGCATGATGCCGCCGAAAAAATTTACCTCGATCCTCACCAAGATACCTGAACGAGGGGGAACCTATGTTGGAAACCACGACTCGCGAACCCACCACGGTGGGAGAAGTGCTGCAGGAAGAATATTTAACGCCGTTAGGCATCGGCCAAGAAGAACTGGCAAAGGTATTGGGCGTCACCCGCGCCACCGTCAATCGCCTGTGCAACGGGCATCGACGCATGAGCGTTGCCGAGGCCAATCTGTTTGCCGATCTGTTCGAAACGACCGCCGACTTTTGGCTAAACCTGCAGGCGGCACACGATCGCTGGGAAGCCAGACAGGCCGATGCGCAGCGTGTGCGGCTGCGGCCAATCAAAGAAATACTGGGACGCAATATCACTCATGCATGACATCGAACTCGCCTACCTGCAAGGCTACCCGGCGCATCTGCAAAGCCAGGTGCAGCAATTGATCCACCAGAACCGGCTGGGAGACGTGCTGCTGCAGCGCTATCCGCAGGTGCACGACTGCACCACCGACAAATCGCTGTATCAGTTTACCGTCGATCTGAAAAACCAGTATCTGCGCAACGCCCAGCCGCTGAGCAAGGTGGCCTACGACAGCAAGATCCACGTCATGAAGCACGCGCTGGGCCTGCACACCGCCATCTCCCGCGTGCAGGGCGGAAAGCTGAAAGCCAAGGCGGAAATTCGCGTGGCGACGGTGTTCAAGGTCGCGCCCGAACCGTTCCTGCGCATGATCGTGGTGCATGAGCTGGCGCACCTGAAAGAGAAAGATCACAACAAGGCGTTCTACAGCCTGTGTTGCCATATGGAGCCGGATTACCACCAGTTGGAGTTCGATACCCGGCTGTATCTGACGCACCTTTCGCTGTTCGGCGAGCTGTATGCATAGCGAATGAGGGCGTGATAATCTGCGGTTTTAAGCCTGGACCGGAGTTCGCCATGATTCGCTTTGCCGTCGTCGGCACCAACTGGATTACGGAACGTTTTATCGATGCCGCCCATGAAAGCGGCAAACTCAAGCTGAGCGCCGTGTATTCACGCTCCCTGGAACAGGCGCAGGCGTTTGGCGCCAACTATCAGGTCACGCAGTTTTTCGACTCGCTCGAGGCAATGGCCCAGTCCGATGCCATAGACGCGGTGTATATCGCCAGCCCCAACTCCCTGCACTGCCCGCAATCGCTGCTGTTCCTGCGCCATAAAAAGCACGTGATCTGTGAAAAACCGCTGGCCTCCAACCAGCGCGAAGCGGAACAGCTGGCGGCCTGCGCGCGGGAAAATCAGGTGGTGCTGTTCGAAGCGTTCAAAAGCGCCTATCTGCCGAATTTTCTGGCGCTGCAGCAGGCATTGCCGAAAGTCGGCCGGCTGCGCAAAGCCTTCATCAACTATTGCCAATACTCTTCGCGCTACCCGCGCTACCTGGCCGGCGAGAACCCCAACACGTTTAATCCGCAGTTCTCCAACGGCTCCATCATGGATATCGGCTACTACTGCCTGGCCAGCGCGGTGGCGCTGTTCGGCGCGCCGCAGTCGGTGCTCGCCAGCGCCACGCTGTTGGAGACCGGCGTGGACGCCCACGGCACCGTCTGCCTGAACTACGGCGATTTCGACGTCACGCTTTCCCATTCCAAGGTCAGCGACTCGGCGATCCCCAGCGAGATCCAGGGAGAGGAAGGCACGCTGATTATCGACAAGATTTCCGAGTGTCAGGGCGTGGCGCTGACGCCGCGCGGCGGCAACCGCCAAGATCTGAGCCAGCCGCAGCACATCAACACCATGCTGTATGAAGCGCTGGCCTTCGCCGAGCTGGTGGAAAATCACCGGGTGGAACATCCGGGGCTGGAGAATTCGCTGATCGTCGCCCGCCTGCTGACCGATATCCGCCGCCAGACCGGCGTCGTCTTCCCCGCCGACGGAGAATGAGATGAAACCGCTGCTCGTGATGCAAACCGGCGACGCGCCGCAGGCCATTCGTCAGGAATTGGCCAACTTTGATGGCATGTTCCTGCAACAGGGCAATATCGACGCCGAACGCGCGCACATCGTACACTTGCCCGCCGGCGAGCGGCCGTTGCCGCCGGCCGCCTATTGCGGCGTGGTCATCACCGGCTCGCCGGCGATGGTGACCGAACAGCTGCCGTGGAGCGAGGCGGCGGCCGAGTGGCTGCGCCAGGCGATGGCGCTCAAACTGCCGCTGTTCGGCGTCTGCTACGGCCACCAGCTGTTGGCCTACGCGCTCGGTGGCGAAGTGGGTTACCACCCGCAGGGCATGGAGGTGGGCACGCTGGAGATCGAACTGCTGCCCGCCGCGGCCGAAGACCGGCGGCTCACCCTGCTGCCGCCGCGCTTCAAAGCCAACCTGATCCACTCGCAGAGCGTGCTGACGCCGCCCGCCGGCGCGCAGACGCTGGCGCGTTCGCAGCAGGACGCGCACCAGATCCTGCGCTATGGCGATCATGCCCTGACCACCCAGTTCCACCCGGAATTCAACGGCGCGGTGATGAGCCAGTATCTGCAGTGGCTCGGCGAGCTGCATCCCGAGCAGCAGGCCCGCTATCAGCAGCAACAACAGCAGGTTAGCGACACGCCGTTCAGCCGCCTGCTGCTGCAGGGATTCGTCGTCAGCCTGGGCGCGCAAAAAGCGTTGGCCGGCTAACGCGATTCACGTTGACCGCCGACACATTTTGCATTACTTTCTGCTCTGCAAAGGGGAGTAACTTCATTGCCGGTCAATCGTCATTACGATGCGCAAGCATCCGGTTACCGGGCAACCTGATGTCAAAGGTGTAACCACCTTCATCAACGTTGTAAGTGAGACCTTGCCGGAAGGCGAGGTTTGCTTGCAGCGTTCACAGAGCGGCTGGCGTCTTCCGACGTTGGCCGTTTTTGTTTTTGAAGGATACCTCTGATGATGAATTCCGTTGGCACACCGTGGTTATGGGGCAGCTTCGCCGCCGTCATAGTCGTGATGCTCGCAATCGACCTCCTGTTGCAGGGCCGTAAAGGCGCGCACACCATGACCCTGAAGCAGGCCGCCAGTTGGTCGCTGGTGTGGGTCAGCCTCTCTCTGCTGTTCAATTTCGGTTTCTGGTACTACCTGAATGAAACCGCCGGGCGCGCCGTCGCCGATACCCAGGCGCTGGCCTTCCTGACCGGCTACCTGATCGAAAAAGCGCTGGCGGTGGATAACGTGTTCGTCTGGCTGATGCTGTTCAGCTACTTCGCCGTGCCGGCCAACCTGCAGCGGCGGGTGCTGATCTACGGCGTGTTGGGGGCGATCGTGCTGCGTACCATCATGATCTTCGCCGGCAGTTGGCTGGTCAGCCAGTTCCAGTGGCTGCTGTATCTGTTCGGCGCTTTCCTGCTGTTCACCGGTATCAAGATGGCGCTGGCGAAGGAAGACGACTCGGCAATCGGCGACAAGCCGCTGGTGAAATGGCTGCGCAGCCGCCTGCGCATGACCGACAGCCTGGAAGGCGAGCGTTTCTTCGTGCGCCGCAACGGCATCCTGTTCGCCACCCCGCTGGTGCTGGTGCTGATCCTGGTGGAACTGAGCGACGTGATTTTCGCGGTGGACAGCATCCCGGCGATTTTCGCCGTGACCACCGACCCGTTCATCGTGCTGACCTCTAACCTGTTCGCCATCATGGGCCTGCGCGCCATGTACTTCCTGCTGGCCAACGTGGCGGAACGTTTCTCGATGCTGAAATACGGCCTGTCGGTGATCCTGGTGTTTATCGGTATCAAGATGCTGATAATCGACTTCTTCCACATCCCGATCGGTATCTCGCTCGGCGTGGTGGCGGGCATCCTGACGCTCACCTTGCTGATCAACGCCTGGGTCAATCGCCGCAACGATCGCCTGGCGAAGAAATAACCATAATCTGTTATCCGGGGCGCTAGTCGCCCCGCGATTGTTTGGCAATTCCCCCAAAACGCCAAACGTTATTACGATCACACAAATGTAACCAGTATGTTATCAAGTGTTGATCCGCGCTCAGAATTTCACCCTCGCCTCTTTCCAACATCATTCGATTACTGAATACTGATTCGGCAAACACACTTAGTTACAGAATCATATAAAGCTGTCCGGCGTCGTTCCCGCCGCGGCGGCCAGATAACATCAGGAAGAGAAGCACTATGCAAAAACTACTACAAAAGATCACGCAGGGCAGCCTGGTCAAACAAATCATGGTCGGCCTGGTGGCCGGCATTCTGGTGGCGCTGGTTTCACCGGCGGCGGCAGCGGCGGTCGGCCTGCTCGGCACCCTGTTCGTCGGCGCGCTGAAAGCGGTAGCGCCACTGCTGGTGCTGATACTGGTGATGGCCTCGATCGCCAACCATAAACAGGGGCAGAAAACCAACATTCGCCCCATCCTGTTCCTCTATCTGCTGGGCACCTTCGCTGCGGCGCTGGTGGCGGTCGTCGTCAGCTTTATCTTCCCTTCCACGCTGGCGCTGACCACCGGCGCAACCGACATCACCCCGCCAGGCGGCATCGTGGACGTGATGAAGGGCCTGTTGATGAGTGTGGTGGCCAACCCGTTCCATGCGCTGATTAACGCCAACTACATCGGCATTCTGGCGTGGGCCGTCGGGCTGGGGCTGGCGCTGCGCCACGCTTCCGAAACCACCAAGGGGCTGATCAACGACATGTCCCATGCGGTCACGCTGGTGGTGCGCGCGGTGATCCGCTGTGCGCCGCTCGGCATCTTCGGCCTGGTGGCCTCCACGCTGGCGGAAACCGGCTTCGGCGCGCTGTGGGGCTATGCGCAACTGCTGATGGTGTTAATCGGCTGCATGCTGCTGGTAGCGCTGGTGCTCAATCCGCTGATCGTGTACTGGAAGATCCGCCGCAACCCGTATCCGCTGGTGTTCGCCTGCCTGCGCGAGAGCGGCGTGACCGCCTTCTTCACCCGCAGCTCCGCCGCCAACATCCCGGTGAACATGGAGCTGTGCAAAAAGCTGAATCTGAATGAGGACACCTACTCGGTTTCCATCCCGCTGGGCGCCACCATCAACATGGCCGGCGCGGCGATCACCATCACCGTGCTGACGCTGGCGGCGGTAAACACGCTGGGCATCGCGGTGGACGTCCCGACCGCCCTGCTGCTGAGCGTGGTGGCCGCCCTGTGCGCCTGCGGCGCCTCCGGCGTGGCCGGCGGCTCGCTGCTGCTGATCCCGCTGGCGTGCAACATGTTCGGCATTCCGAATGACGTGGCGATGCAGGTGGTGGCGGTCGGCTTTATCATCGGCGTGCTGCAGGATTCGGCGGAAACCGCCCTCAACTCCTCCACCGACGTGCTGTTCACCGCCGCCGCCTGCCAGGCGGAAGACCAGCGGCTGGCGAACGAAGACCCGCTGAAGGTGCGTTAATCGCGCGTTGCTTCATAAAAAGGCGCTCCCTCGAGCGCCTTTTTTGTCAGCTTTACAGCGTCACCCCGCTTTTAAAGATCGCCAGCTCGCGAAAGTCGTTGGTTTCATTACGAGCCGGACGCCCGTTGGCAATCTCGACAATCAGATCGATGAAGCGGCTGAGCAACGTCTCCATCGCCACGCCGTGAACCAGGCTGCCGGCGTCAAAATCGATCCAGTGCGGTTTCTTCGCCGCCAGCTCGCTGTTGGTCGCCAGCTTCACCGTCGGCACAAAGCCGCCGTACGGCGTACCGCGCCCGGTGCTGAACAGCACCATATGACAGCCGGCGCCGGCCAGCGCGCTGGTCGCCACCGCGTCGTTGCCCGGCGCGCTGAGCAGATTCAGCCCCGGCACGCGCAGCCGCTCGCCGTATTTCAGCACGTCCACCACCTGGCTTAGCCCCGCCTTTTGGGTGCAGCCAAGCGACTTCTCCTCCAGTGTGGTGATGCCGCCGGCCTTGTTGCCCGGCGACGGATTCTCATAAATCGGCTGCTGATGGGCGATGAAATAGCGTTTGAAATCGTTGATCATGTCGACGGTTTTGTCGAAGGTTCCTCCATCGCGGCAGCGGCTCATCAGAATGCGCTCGGCGCCGAACATCTCCGGCACTTCGGTCAGCACCGTGGTGCCGCCGTTGGCGATCGCATAGTCGGAAAAGCGCCCCAGCAGCGGGTTGGCGGTAATGCCCGACAGCCCGTCCGAACCGCCGCATTCCAGGCCGAACTTCAGCTCGCTCAGGCGGCCCGGCTCGCGGCGATCGTGGCGCATCTCCCGGTACAGCTCGTGCAACAGCGCCAGCCCGGCCTCCACTTCGTCGTCCTGCTGTTGGCACACCATAAAGCGCAGCCGCCGCTCGTCCCCTATCCCCAGCGTGGCGCGAAAGGCATCCACCTGATTGTTCTCGCAACCCAGCCCGATCACCAGCACCGCGCCGGCGTTGGGATGGCGCGCCAGGTTTTGCAGCATGATGCGGGTGTTGGCATGATCCTGCCCCAGCTGCGAGCAGCCGAACGGGTGGCTGAACAGATGCACGCCGTCGATCCCGTCCGCCTGTGTTTGCTGCAAAAAGCGCTGCTGGATCTGGCGAGCGATACCGTTGACGCAGCCGACGGTCGGCACGATCCACAGCTCGTTGCGGATCCCCACTTCGCCGTTGGCCCGGCGGTACAGCTGCACCTCGCGATCCGCCGCCTGCGGCGGCAGCGTCGGGAACTGCGGCTGGTAACGGTAGCTGTCCAGATCGCTCAGGTTGGTTTTGACGTTTTGCGAATGAATATGCTCCCCAGGCGCAATGGCCGCGAGCGCATGGCCGATCGGCTGGCCATATTTGATGATGTCTTCACCCTCGGCGATCGGGCCGAGCGCAAATTTATGCCCACGCGCCACCGGCTGCGCCAGTTTGACGACCGCGCCTTCCAGCTCAACGCGCTCTCCGGCAGCCAGATCGCGCAGCGCCACCGCCACGTTATCCTGCTCGTGAATCTTTATCGTACTTTGCATAAACCGGTCCCGGATAACGGCTACGCCAGTTCAATGGCGAAATAGTTTTTGGCGTTGTCGAAGCAGATGTTTTTCACCATCTCGCCCAGCAGCGCGATATCCGCCGGCGCTTCGCCGTCCGCCACCCAGCGGCCGATCATCTGGCAAAGGATGCGGCGGAAGTATTCATGGCGCGTATAAGACAAGAAGCTGCGGCTGTCGGTCAGCATGCCGACGAAGCGGCTCAGCAGCCCGAGCTGGGCCAGCTGCGTCATTTGGCGCTGCATGCCGTCCTTCTGATCGTTGAACCACCAACCGGAGCCGAACTGCATCTTGCCCGGCGTGCCTTCCCCCTGAAAATTGCCGATCATGGTGCCGATCACTTCGTTATCCCGCGGATTGAGGCAATAGAGAATGGTTTTCGGCAGACCGCCCTGCCGCGCCTGAGCATCCAGCAGCCGCGACAGCGGTTCCGCCAGCGGCCGGTCGTTGATCGAGTCGAAGCCGATATCCGGCCCGACGGCGGCCAACATGCGGCTGTTGTTATTGCGCAGCGCGCCGATGTGATACTGCTGCACCCAGCCGCGACGCCGGTATTCGCCGGCCAAAAACAGCAGCACCGCGCTTTTGAACTGGGCGCTCTGTTCCTGCGTCGGCAGCTCGCCGTTCAGGCGGCGCAGCAGGATCGCATCCAGCGCCGCTTCATCGGCCTCGCCGAACACCACCACGTCCAGCGCATGATCGGCCACCTTGCAGCCGTGGGCGGCAAAGTGATCCATGCGCTTGTACAGGGCGTCGCACAGCGCGCTAAAGCGGCCGATGGCGGTGTCCGCCGCCGCCTCCAGCTGCTGCAGATAGTCGTTGAAGCCGGGCGCATCGATGGTGAAAGCCTTGTCCGGCCGCCAGCTCGGCAGCACTTTGATAGCGAAACTGCGATCGTCGGCGATCGCCCGATGATGACGCAGATCGTCTATCGGATCGTCGGTGGTGCCGACCATTTTCACGTTCATTTGCTGCATGATGCCGCGCGCGCGAAACGCATCCTGCGCCAGCAGCGCATTGCCGCGCTGCCAGATTTCATCCGCCGTGGCCGGCGACAACAGCATATCCGTGATGCCGAACGGGCGGCGCAGCTCCAGATGCGTCCAGTGATAGAGCGGGTTGCCGATGGTGTGCGGCACCGTGGCGGCCCAGGCGTCGAATTTCTCGCGATCGCCCGCATCGCCGGTGCATAACCGCTCCGCCACGCCGTTGGTGCGCATCGCCCGCCATTTGTAGTGATCGCCCCGCAGCCAGATATCGTACAGGTTGCTGAAGCGGGTATTCTCCGCGATCTGCTGCGGCGGCAAATGGCAGTGGTAATCGAAAATCGGCTGCTGCGCCGCGTAGTCGTGATACAAGCGCCGGGCAAATTCGCTGTCCAGCAGGAAATCTTCGCTCAAAAACGTCGCCATCTCGGGCTCCTTACTTGCCGTGCGGCACGGGGTTCGAATCACAAAAGTTATCACACCAATTTTTGCTAGCGTCCAGCAAATTTTTCCCGAGGCCTGCCGTTCATCCTCTCTCCACGCCCTTTTTCGCTCAATTTACCGGCAAAAATGCCCTGTTTCACCGGCCACAGTATCACTCAGGCGAATAATTCCTTTTGTGATATCACTCAACTTTTAAACCTGTATGACAGGTTATTGTCTCGCCAGCCGCATCGACGGCCACACCTTCAAACGGGGAGACACTTCGGATGCGTAAAATTAAAGGGTTACGCTGGTACATGATCGGACTGGTGACCATCGGCACCGTGCTGGGTTACCTGACCCGCAACGCCATCGCCGTGGCGGCGCCGACGCTGGAAGATACGCTGCACATCACCACCCAACAGTATTCCTATATCGTCGCCGCCTACTCCGCGTGCTACACCGTGATGCAACCGGTGGCGGGCTACGTGCTGGACGTGCTGGGCACCAAGGTCGGCTACGCCATGTTCGCCATTCTGTGGGCGCTGTTCTGCATGGGCACCGCGTTGGCCAACAGTTGGGGCGGGCTGGCGTTGGCGCGCGGCGCGGTCGGCATGGCGGAAGCGGCGATGATCCCCGCCGGGCTGAAAGCCAGCAGCGAATGGTTTCCGGCCAAAGAGCGTTCGATCGCCGTCGGCTATTTCAACGTGGGCTCGTCGATCGGCGGCATGATCGCCCCGCCGCTGGTGGTATGGGCCATCGTCGCGCACAGCTGGGAGATGGCGTTCATCATCACCGGCGTGCTGAGCCTGATCTGGGCCATCTGCTGGCTGCTGTTCTACAAACACCCGAAAGATCAGAAGAAACTGAGCCAGGAAGAACGCCGTTACATCCTCGAAGGCCAGGAAGCGCAGCACCAGACCTCTAACGCCAAAAAGATGTCCGCCTGGCAGATCGTGCGCAACCGCCAGTTCTGGGGCATCGCGCTGCCGCGCTTTCTGGCGGAGCCGGCGTGGGGCACCTTCAACGCCTGGATCCCGCTGTTCATGTTCAAGGCCTACGGTTTTAACCTGAAAGAGATCGCCATGTTCGCCTGGATGCCGATGCTGTTCGCCGATCTCGGCTGCATCGTCGGCGGTTATCTGCCGCCGCTGTTCCAGAAGTATTTCAAGGTCAACCTGATCGTCTCGCGCAAGCTGGTGGTGACGATGGGTGCGGTGTTGATGATCGGCCCCGGCATGATCGGCCTGTTCACCAGCCCTTACGCGGCTATCGCGCTGCTGTGCGTCGGCGGCTTCGCCCATCAGGCGCTGTCCGGCGCGTTGATCACCCTCTCTTCCGACGTGTTCGGCCGCAATGAGGTGGCGACCGCCAACGGGCTGACCGGTATGGCGGCCTGGACCGCCAGCACGCTGTTCGCCCTGGTGGTCGGCGCCCTGGCAGACACCCTCGGCTTCAGTCCGCTGTTCGCCGCGCTGTCGGTCTTCGACATTCTCGGCGCCATCGTCATCTGGACGGTGCTGCAAAACCGCCCGGCCGCCGAACCGCAGCCGGCCGCGCTACAGCCCACCCCGGCGCGCAGCTGATCCCCCGCCCGGCCGCTGCGCCGGGCCCCTTGCTCCTCTGGCAGCGGTGCCGAATAAGTGGTATAACAAATCCGATGGCCACGCGCCCCTTCCCACCGCACCGTATAGAGCATTCACTATGGAATTCACTGAAACCAGACGCCTGTATCAGCAACTGGCCGCCGAGCTGAAGCAACGCATCGAAAGCGGCCGTTACCCGGTAGGCGACAAGCTGCCGGCCGAGCGATACATCGCCGAAGAGATGAATGTCAGCCGCACCGTGGTGCGCGAGGCGATCATCATGCTGGAAGTGGAAGGCTATGTGGACGTGCGCAAGGGATCCGGGATCCACGTGGTGTCCAACCAGCAAAAGCACCTGGTGGTGCCGGGCGACAGCATCGAGTTCGCCACCGCCGGCCCGTTTGAGCTGCTGCAGGCGCGCCAGCTGATAGAAAGCAACATCGCCGAATTCGCCGCCACCCAGGTGACCAAGCAGGATATCGTGCAACTGATGGAGATCCAGGAGCACGCCCGCAAAGAAGATCGTTTCCGCGACTCGCAGTGGGATCTGAAGTTCCACGTGCAGGTGGCGCTGGCCACCCAGAACACCGCCATGGCCACCATCGTGGAAAAAATGTGGGTGCAGCGGGTCAACAACCCTTACTGGAAGAAACTGCACGAGCATATCGACGAACGCTCGATCGCCAGCTGGTGCGACGATCACGATCAGATCCTCAAGGCGCTGATGCGCAAAGATCCTTACGCCGCCAAACTGGCGATGTGGCAGCACCTGGAGAACACCAAGCAGATGCTGTTCAACGCCACCAGCGACGACTTCGAATACAACGCCGACCGCTATCTGTTCGCCGAGAACCCGGTGGTGCACCTGGACGGCGTGAGCCACGAGCCGAAATAGCCACGGCGGTCAAAAACCGTCGGCTTATGTCAGGTAATGTAAAATCCGCTGAATCGATGCCGGAACCGCCGTTTGCCGTGTACTATTTCACCGTCGGCAACGTAGATTTCCCTGTTGCCAATCGTGCTATTTTGGTAGAGTTAGCCCACTTTTTTACCCATTGCTGCGGGGGCGGGACGCGAATAAATGCGCTGGTTGTTTGCCATGCTGATTGCTCTTTTCTGCTGGACCGGTTCGGTCTCCGGCCAACAGCTATGCGTGGCGTCATCCAAGCCCACCCCCAGCGCGCTGAGCAGCCTGCCACTGCTGGCGGAGCCGGCGCTTTCCCCCTATGATCATGTGTATCGGGCACCGGCCGAAGCGCGCCGCAAAGCGCCCGGCAAGTTGCCGCTGCTGCTGCCCAGAGCGTACTCTTTCCCCGGTTCGCTGCTCGCGTCCTCCCTGCCGGCGCCGGTCTATACCCTGGCCGCAGAGCCGGGCTACCGAATTCGTTTCCCCCGCCAGGACACCCCGGCCCCCAACCGGCTTGCCCAGGTCGACTGGATGCTGGATGCCTCCAGGCAACAAAGTCGGCAGGCCGGCTGGAAAGAAAGCAACATGCAGTACCGTGGCACGCTGACTTACCACCTATGACCGGTGTCGCACCGCTTAGAAACCTTAAAGCAACGCCGTTTCATCGTTATCAGCATTCAGGATCGCCGCGCGCTTTCAGCCCACGCCCGCTCCGCCGCTGAGATAAAAATAAACAATGACGTTTTAGGAACACCGGATGGACATCATTAAAGAACTGATACATGCCTTATGGCAGCAGGATTTTGAGACGCTGGCGAACCCTTCGTTGGTGTGGACCCTCTACATCCTGCTGTTCATGATCCTGTTTTTGGAAAACGGCCTGCTGCCGGCCGCTTTTCTGCCGGGCGACAGCCTGCTGATCCTGGTCGGCGTGCTGATCGCCAAAGGCACCATGGGCTTCCCATTGACCATCGTTATCCTGACCGTCGCCGCCAGCCTGGGGTGCTGGGTCAGTTACATACAGGGCCGATGGCTCGGCAATACGCGAACGGTGCAAGGCTGGCTTTCGCATCTGCCGGCCCACTACCATCAGCGAGCGCATAACCTGTTCCACCGCCACGGCCTTTCCGCCCTGTTGGTCGGCCGCTTCCTGGCCTTCGTGCGCACCCTGCTGCCAACCATCGCCGGCCTGTCCGGCCTGAGCAACGCACGCTTCCAGTTCTTCAACTGGATGAGCGGCCTGCTGTGGGTCTTGATCCTGACGACGCTGGGCTTCGCCCTCGGAAAAACCCCAGTGTTCCGCAAGTATGAAGACCAGCTGATGTTCTGCCTGATGATGTTGCCGCTGGTGTTGCTGGTGGTCGGCCTGGTCGGCTCGCTGATCGTGCTGTGGCGCAAGAAACGCGCCAGCGGCCAGAACCCGGGGAAAGGGGCGTGACAGCAAAGCGCCCGCGCTGGCAATACGTCCTGATGATCGCGCTCGCCCTGCTGGCGCTGGCGACGCTGTTGGTGCCCTGCATGGTGCGCACCGAGAGCGAGCTGCGCATTCGCGCCAGCCAGCAAGGGCTGTCGCTGCCCGACGGTTTTTATGTCTACCAGCGCCTGGATGAGCGCGGTATCCGCATCAAAAGCATCACGCCGGAAGGCGATGGCTTGGTTATCCGTCTGGATTCGCCGGAGCAGCAGTTGCTGGCGCGCGAAGCGCTGCAAACCATCCTGCCTCCCGGTTATCACATCGCGCTGAGCGAATCTCCCGTGCCAACGCATTGGGTGCGCGAATTTGCGCGCTCCCCACTCAATCTGGGATAATCCCCTTCAAATGAAGGGGATTCCTTTCATTGCCGTTATCTTCATTTTCATTCGCATCATTTAGCTCAAAAAACAATCAGTCGCGCCGAATTTCGGCTGATTCTTTGGGGGCGTGCCGGTTTCATGGCTATGCTGAAGGATAACTTCAGCCGGCGATGAACGCCCTCCTCTCGCGCTGCCGCCTCCGGCAGTCAGGAAAGCGGATGCCTGTTCAGGCATCCCATGAAAAGGAACTGAGAAATGAAATTTCGCCACTCACTGTTACTGCTGCTGCCACTCTGCGCGCTGCCGACGCTGTCCTCGGCCGCTGAGGGCGGCTGCGCCGCCAAAGCGCAAAATATCCAGCAGCAAATCGACTACGCGACTCAGCACGGCAACACCCACCGCGTGGATGGGCTGAAAAAAGCGCTGAGCGAAGTGCAGACCCACTGCACTGAAGCCGGCCTGCAGGCCGAACGCCAGAAAAATATCGCAGAGAAACAGCGCAAGGTGGACGAGCGCCGGGAAGAGCTGAAAGAAGCGCAACAAACCGGCAAGCTGGACAAGGTCGCCAAGAAGCAGCAAAAGCTGGCCGAAGCGCAGGCTGAATTGAAACGCGCCCAGGCGGAATAATTTTTTTACACCAGCGGATTTATCGATGAGAGCCCCATCACACGGGATTTCTTAAGCATATGGAATTGATGTCTGGTGTTATCTGCTGGTCATCACCCCTTTGCTCCGGCGAAAAAATCCGCTATGTTAAAAGTCTGTCGAAATAAACGTTAAGGAATAATCACATGGCACATGATTCAAATGCAGAAAACTTACGCGCTGAACTGAAGTCCTTAGCCGATACGCTGGAGGAAGTGCTGAACTCCTCCACCGACAAGCCGAAAGCCGAGCTGGAGAAGCTGCGCTCGAAGGCGGAAGGCGCGCTGAAAGAGACTCGCGCTCGCCTGAGCGACGCCGGTGACAAGCTGGCTTCGCAAACCAAACAGATCGCCGGCCAGGCCGACGACTATGTGCGCGACAACCCGTGGACCGGCATCGGTATCGGCGCGGCGGTCGGCGTGGTGTTGGGCGTGCTGCTCGCGCGTCGTTAATCATGGCTGAACAACCGCAAGTGCGCGCGCAGGGCCCCGCTAAAGGGGTCCTGGATATCGGTCAGCGCATCATCACGATCCTGGTCGGCATGGTGGAAACCCGTGTCCGGCTGGCGGTCGTCGAGCTGGAAGAGGAGAAAGCCAACCTCATTCAGCTGCTGATCATGGCCGGCATGACGTTGCTGTTCACCGCCTTCGGTTTGATGAGCCTGCTGATCCTGATCTTCTGGGCCATCGATCCGGTCTATCGGCTGGTGGCGCTGGGCGCGACAACCGGCGTGCTGCTGTTCCTCGCCGTAGTCGGCACCATCTGGACGCTGGTCAAGGCCCGTCGCACCACGCTGCTGGGCGCCACGCGCAAGCAACTGGAGCTCGATCGCGCCGAACTGGAGCGAGAGCCATGAGCCGCCGCCGCTATCTGGAATGGAAAAAAGAGAGGCTGATTCGGCAGATCCAGCAACAGCGTCTGGATCTGGCCGAACACAAGTCTCTGTGGCTCGAAAAGACCGAACGCATCGACCGCGGCTGGCAAACGGTGTTTGGCCTGCGCCGCTATCTGGTGCTCGGTTCCAGCGTCATGGCGCTGTACGGCATCCGCCACCCCAGCAAGATGATCCGCTGGTCGCGTCGCGCTTTCGGCGCATGGAGCGCTATCCGTCTGTTTAAAAAGACGTTTTCCGCCAAGTAAGCCGCTTGGTCTTTCCTTCAAACCTCCTGTTGCTCTGCCCGCATTTTCTCCCTTGATACAACGCGTCCAACCCCGGGGCCGGGCAACCTGCTGATCGGCGGCATTTTATTAGCACGCTAAAGATTCAGATTTTTTGAAAAATTACGACAGTTTTACTTGCTAACAACCTGAGCACTTCCCGCTTAACATTCACTCCATCAATACGATACGAGCCGGACAGGGCGAACGTCCTGATATACCGCTCGTTGACATGGCTTCCGCCGAACAGGCATACAAAAACACTTTGGAGTAGATGATGAAAAAATTAGAAGATACAGGTTTGTTGGTTGCTCGTATTCTGATGCCAATCCTGTTTATCGTGGCAGGCTACGGCAAAATGGGTGACGCCTACGCCGGAACCCAACAGTACATGCAATCGATGGGCGTGCCTGGCTTCTTGCTGCCGCTGACCATCCTGCTGGAATTTGGCGGCGGTCTGGCGATCCTGTTCGGTTTCCTGACCCGCACCGTGGCACTGTTCACCGCCGGTTTCACCATCCTGACCGCGCTGCTGTTCCACACTGATTTTGCGAACGAAGTAAACCAGCTGATGTTCATGAAAAACCTGACCATCGCCGGCGGCTTCATCGTGTTGGCGGTCGCCGGCCCAGGCGGCTTCAGTATCGACCGTCTTCTGAACAAGAAATGGTAATCTAAACTGTCATTCAGGGCCCGGCATGCCGGGCCCTGTCGTTTTTTAACTCGGACACCAAGGAGATTCCCATGGGACAACTCGTCGATGGCGTTTGGCAAGACATCTGGTATGACACCAAATCTACCGGCGGCCGTTTCAAACGTTCAACCGCTCAGTTTCGCAATTGGGTGACCGCCGACGGTCAGCCGGGCGAACACGGCGTGGACGGCTTCCAGGCCGAAGCGGGCCGTTATCACCTTTATGTTTCTCTCGCCTGCCCCTGGGCGCATCGCACGCTGCTGATGCGCAAACTGAAAGGGCTGGAGCAGATCATTCCGGTCTCGGTGGTGCACCCGCTGATGCTGGAAAACGGCTGGACCTTCGGCCAGGATTTTCCTGAAACCACCGGCGATCCGCTGTATCACGCCGACTTCCTGTACCAGATCTACCTGCGGGCCGATCCGCACTACAGCGGGCGCGTGACCGTACCGGTGCTGTGGGATAAACAGCGGCAAACCATCGTCAGCAACGAGTCCGCCGACATCATCCGCATGTTCAACAGCGCGTTTGACGGCGTCGGCGCTCGGGCAGGCGACTACTACCCGACCGCGCTGCGCGGCAAGATCGATGAGCTTAACGGTTGGATTTACGATCAAGTGAACAACGGCGTGTACAAGGCCGGTTTTGCCACCAGCCAGGAAGCCTATGACGAAGCGGTCAACGGGGTATTCAACGCGCTGGAACGCCTGGAGCAGATCCTGGGGCAGCATCGTTACCTGACCGGCGATCGGCTGACCGAAGCCGATCTGCGTCTGTGGACCACGCTGGTGCGTTTCGATCCGGTGTACGTCACCCACTTCAAGTGCGACAAACACCGCATCAGCGACTACCTCAATCTGTACGGCTTCCTGCGCGACATCTACCAGATGCCGGGCATCGCCGAGACGGTCAGCCTGCCGCACATTCGCAACCACTACTACCGCAGCCACGCTACCATCAACCCGCACGGCATCATTTCCATCGGGCCGGCGCAGGATCTGGACGAGCCACACGGCCGCGACCAGCGCTTCGGTTAAGGCGAAAAAAATCCCCTTGCCGCCCGGCAAGGGGATCTCATCCAACCGACGTTAACGCTGCGCGAACAGGCGCGGAATCTCACGCAGGAACCAGGCTTTCGCCTCCCCCATGCTGTCGCGCCGCCAGGCCATGATGATGTCGGCTTCGCGGCTGTATTCCGGCCCGACCACGCGCAGCCGCCCGGCTTCGATATCTTTCTCCACCATCGGGTACGGCATGGTCGCCACCCCCAACCCGGCCAGCAGCGCCAGGCGTTTGTCTTCAATGGTGCTCACCGTCAGGCGCTGTTGCTTGTCCAGCAGCTGTACGGTCAATACCGGGCGCTCACGGGCGGTGTCGGCCACCGCAATACCGCGGTACTTCACGCGGGTCACTTCGGAAAGCGGCTCCGGCTCCAGGTGGATCGGATGATCCGGCGCGGCGACATAAACGCTCATCACCTTATACAGTTTGCGGGTGTTGATCTCCGACGACGCGCGGAAATGCATGTCCGGCGCGATCACGATGTCGGCTCGCCCCTGCTCCAGCCGCTCCCAGGCGCCCGCCAGCACCTCGGTGAAAATGGACACCTGGGTGTTGGCCTTCAGCGCCAGCTTGTCAACCAGCGGGAACAGCAGGCTCGGCGGCGACAGCGCTTCACTGACGATAGTCAGGTGAGTTTCCCAACCGCGCGCCAACGCTTCGGCGTCGGTGGTCAGCTTATCGGCCGCCTCCAGCAGCACCCGACCGCGTTCCAGCAACATGCGCCCCACGTTGGTGAACTTGGTGCGGTGGCCCGAACGGTCGAACAGCACCACGTCCAATTCTTCTTCCAATTTTTGCATGGTGTAGCTGAGTGCCGACGGCACCCGGCCCAATTCGTCGGCGGCCGCGGCGAAGCTGCCGCGCCGGTCGATTGCATCCATCACCCTTAGTGCCTCAAGCGTGAGCGCCCGATCTCTGGCCATCGCATCCCTCTGTCAGGAAATTTGAATATGCCGACCAGATTAACTGGCTAACAATCCGACGTCCAGATGCTTACCATTTGGATAATGAATTTAGAGAGCCGATTGCCATGATTACATGCAGAACAGCACAACAATGCGGGCAAGCTGACTTTGGTTGGCTGCAGGCTCGCTACACCTTTTCCTTTGGTCACTACTTCGATCCCAAACTGATGGGCTACGCGTCGCTGCGGGTGTTGAATCAGGAGGTGCTGGCGCCGGGCGCGTCGTTCCAGCCGCGCACCTATCCCAACGTGGATATCCTGAACCTGATCCTGCAGGGCGAGGCGGAATACCGCGACAGCGACGGCAACACCACGCGGGTTAAAGCCGGCGAAGCGTTGCTGTTGGCCACCCACCCGGGCCTGAGCTACAGCGAGCAGAACGTCAGCGGCGATACGCCGCTCACCCGCCTGCAGCTGTGGCTGGACGCCTGCCCGGAACGCAGCAACGAACGGGTGCAGCGCCTGGCGCTGCCGGCGGCGGGCAGCCTGCTGTTGGCTTCGCCGGACGGCGCGCAGGGCAGCCTGCAGCTGCGTCAACAGGTCTGGATCCATCATCTCGATCTGCAGCCGGGCGAAGAACAAACGCTGACGATTAACGGGCCGCGCGCTTATCTGCAGTCGATACACGGCACCATCGCCGCCACCGGCGAGCGCCACGAGGAACAACGCCTGACCTGCGGCGACGGCGCCTTCGTACGCGAGGAGAATCGCCTGACGATCCGCGCCGAGACGCCGCTGCGCGCGCTGCTGATTGATCTGCCGGTGTAAGCCGGCCGGAAAACGAAAAACCCCGCGCAACTGACGTTGCGCGGGGTTTTCTTTTGTCGAGGGAGTTGACCGGTAAGCCGGGTTCTGTCGTGGACAGTCATTCCTCTAGGCCAGCAATCGCTCACTGGCTCAAGCAGCCTACCCGGGTTCAGTACGGGCCGTACCATGTGAACCCCTATTTGGCCTTGCTCCGGGTGGAGTTTACCGTGCCACGAACTGTTGCCAGCCGCGCGGTGCGCTCTTACCGCACCCTTTCACCCTTACCTGATCCCGCTTGCGCGGGCCATCGGCGGTTTGCTCTCTGTTGCACTAGTCGTAGGCTTGCGCCTCCCAGGCGTTACCTGGCACCCTGCCCTATGGAGCCCGGACTTTCCTCCCCTCCATCTGTCTCCCCGAAGAGGACGGCAATGAAGCGGCGACTGTCTGGTCAACTCCGGCGCGGATAGTAGCGTCGCGGCGGCGGCAGGTCAACCGCTTTACGGCTGTTGTTGCTCCAGCGCGTGCTTATACAGCGCATTTTTCTTCACGCCGTGGATTTCCGCCGCCAGCGCCGCCGCCTTTTTCAACGGCAACTCTTTTTGCAGCAGCGCCAGCGTGCGCAGCGCCTCAAGCGGCAGCGCATCCTCCTGCGCCTTGTGGCCTTCGACGATCAGCACCATTTCGCCGCGGCGGCGCACTTCATCTTCCTGCACCCACGCCAGCAGCTCGCCCACCGGCGCGCCGTGGATAGATTCCCAGGTTTTGGTCAGCTCGCGCGCCAGCACGACATAGCGCTGCGGGCCCCAAACGGTGACCATGTCCTGCAGACTTTCCAGCAGGCGGTGAGTGGATTCGTAGAAAATCAGCGTGCGCGGTTCCTCCGCCAGCGCCATCAGCGTATCCTTGCGCCCCTTGGTTTTCGCCGGCAGAAAACCTTCGTAGCAGAAACGGTCGGAAGCGACGCCCGCGGCGCACAGCGCGGTAGTGGCGGCGCAGGCGCCCGGCAGCGGCACCACGCGAATGCCGGCCTCGCGGCAGCGGCGCACCAGGTGATAACCGGGATCGTTGATCAGCGGCGTGCCGGCGTCGGAAACCAGCGCGATGCTCTGGCCTTCCTGCAGTTTCGCCAGCAGCTGATCGGCCTTTTGCTGTTCGTTGTGATCGTGCAGCGCGAACAGACGCGCGTTGATCGCGAAGTGTTGCAGCAGCAATCCGGTATGGCGCGTGTCTTCCGCCGCGATCAGATCAACGCTTTTCAGTACCTCTAACGCGCGGTGGGTAATATCGCCCAGATTGCCGATTGGGGTGGGCACCACATACAGCGTTGATGCAGAAATGACTGATTGTTGGTGTTGATTCATTGTTTCATCCGGGTTGCCGATTTAATATTGAGCATCTTGAAAAAAACATCACTGGATACAGTATGCTTTCCTCAACATTCGTTCGTACCAAAGCAGGGCGTTCCAAGCCTGTCCGACTTACCGCAGTCATCGCGGCCGCCCTTTTCCTGGCAGGCTGTCCGAGTCGGGCCCCGCAAACGCCGCCCGCCAATATACAGGACGAAGCGAGCGCCAGCTCCGATTACTACCTGCAGCAGTTGCAGCAAAGCAGCGATGATAACAAGGCTGACTGGCAATTACTTGCTATTCGCGCCTTGCTGCGTGAAGGAAAACTGCCGCAGGCCGGCGACCAGTTGAATCAGCTGCCGAAAAACCTCAGCGGCGCACAGCAGACCGAACGCCAGTTGCTGACCGCCGAACTGCAGATCGCCAACAAGAGCTACGTCAGCGCCCGCAGCACGCTGGGCCACCTGGACAGCGGTGCGCTGTCGCCGAATCAAAAGGTGCGCTACTACCAGGCGCAGATCGCCGCCAACCAGGGCAAAGCATCGCTGCCGCTGATCCGCGCTTATATCGCTCAGGAGCCGTTGCTGACCGGCAAGGCGCACCAGGACAATCTGGATCAAACCTGGCAGGCCCTGCTGCAGCTGACGCCGCAGGAGATGAACAGCCTGGTGATCAACGCCGACGAGAACGTGCTGCAAGGCTGGCTGGATCTGCTGCGTGTCTATCAGGACAACAAGCAGGATCCCGATCTGCTGAAGGCCGGCATCAAAGACTGGCAGAACCGTTATCCGAAGAACCCGGCGGCCAAAACGCTGCCGGCTCGCCTGAATCAGGTGCTGAACTTCACCCAGGCCTCCACCTCGAAAATCGCCCTGCTGCTGCCGTTGAACGGCCAGGCGAAAGTGTTCGCCGACGCCATCCAGCAAGGGTTCGAAGCGGCGAAAAACGGCGGTTCCCTGCCGGCGCCGCAGCCTCAAGCCGCGCAACCGGCCGGCGCGCCGGCCCAAACGGCGCCGGCCGATCAGGCCGCTGCCGGTGACATCAACGCCAACGGCGCGATCAGCCCTTCGGCGCAAGAGAGCCAGCCGGCCGTCACCGCCGCGCAACCCGCTGCGCCGTCCAGCGCGCCGATAACGCCGCTGCAGGCCGCTAATGCGCAGGTCAAAGTGTACGACACCACCAGCCAGCCGCTGGCCGCCTTGCTGAGCCAGGCGCAGCAGGATGGCGCCACTCTGGTGGTCGGGCCGCTGCTGAAAGAGAACGTCGATCAGCTGTCCGCCAGCACCACCACGCTGAACGTGCTGGCGCTCAACCAGCCCGAAACGCCGAAAGACAACCTGAACATCTGTTACTTCGCCCTGTCGCCGGAAGATGAAGCGCGCGACGCCGCCCGCCACATCTGGGAACAACAGAAGCGCCAACCGCTGCTGCTGGTGCCGCGCGGCGCCTTCGGCGATCGCGTCGCCAAGGCCTTTAACCAGGAATGGCAGAAGCAAGGCGGGCAAACCGTGCTGCGTCAGGACATCGGCTCCGCCGGTGAACTGCGCCAGATGGTGAACAGCGGCGGCATCCGCATGACCGGCACGCCGATGTCGAGCGCCCCAGCGCCGCAGAGCGTCACCATCGCCGGGCTGACCATTCCGGCGCCGCCGAGCGACGTGCCCGCCGCTACCGGCGGCAGCGTCGACGCGGTGTACATCGTCGCTACCCAGTCCCAACTGACGCTGATCAAACCGATGATCGACATGGCCACCAGCTCGCGCGGCAAACCGGCGATGTACGCCAGCTCGCGCAGCTACCAGGCCGGTGCCGGCCCGGACTTCCGTCTGGAAATGGAAGGTCTGCAGTTCAGCGATATCCCTCTGCTGGCGGGCTCAAACCCTCAGCTGTTGCAGCAAGCCAGCGCGCGTTTCCGCAACGATTACTCGCTGGTGCGCCTGTATGCGATGGGGATGGATGCCTGGACATTGGCCAACCACTTTGCTGAAATGCGCCAGCTGCCGGGCTTCCAGGTTTCCGGCACCACCGGCACGCTGAGCGCGTCGCCGAACTGCGTGATCAACCGCAAGCTGCCTTGGCTGCAATATCGTCAGGGTACGGTCGTGCCGGTCTCTTGAACCCACGCGCCGCCGGGGCGGGCTATGAGTTACTGGCCCGCCGTCATCTGGAACGCGCCGGGCTCACCTTCTGCGTCGCCAACGTCGCGGTGCGCGGCGGCGAGCTCGACCTCATCATGCGCGACGGCGCCACCTGGGTGTTCGTCGAAGTGCGCTACCGCCGCAACGACGCCTTCGGCGGCGCGGCCGCCAGCGTCACCTCTCGCAAACAACAGCGGCTGCTGCACGCCGCCGCCGTCTGGCTGGCGGAGCGCGGCGCCAGTTTTGACACATCATCTTGCCGTTTTGATGTTTTGGCCATTACCGGTAGCCAGTTAGAATGGATACCCAACGCCTTCAATGCGGATTAATCGGGGTTTTGCGGCGCAGACCGGCCCTTTGACTTAGTGGATTAATACAACGTGCTGGATAGAATTAAAGTCTGTTTTACCGAAAGCATCCAAACCCAGATCGCGGCGGCGGAAGCACTGCCGGATGCCATTTCCCGCGCTGCGATGACGCTGGTTCAATCCTTACTCAACGGCAACAAAATCCTGTGCTGCGGCAACGGCACTTCGGCCGCCAACGCACAGCACTTCGCCGCCAGCATGATCAACCGTTTTGAAACCGAGCGCCCCAGCCTGCCGGCCATCGCCCTCAACGCCGACAACGTGGTGCTGACCGCGATCAGCAACGATCGCCTGCACGACGAAGTGTACGCCAAGCAGGTGCGCGCGCTCGGGCACACCGGCGACGTGCTGCTGGCGATTTCCACCCGCGGCAACAGCCGTGATATTGTGAAAGCGGTCGAAGCGGCCGTCACGCGCGATATGACCATCGTCGCGCTCACCGGCTACGACGGCGGCGAGCTGGCCGGGTTGCTCGGCCAACAGGATGTCGAGATCCGCATCCCGTCGCACCGCAGTTCGCGCATTCAGGAAATGCATATGCTGACCGTAAACTGCCTGTGCGACCTGATAGACAATACGTTATTCCCCCACCAGGACGATTAAGGAACTGAGATGAAGCTAAAAGCCACATTTGCAGTGCTGTCCAGCGCCCTGCTGTTGCAAGGCTGTATCGCCGGCGTCGTCGTCGGCAGTGCGGCCGTCGCCACCAAAACCGCCACCGACCCGCGTAGCGTAGGGACCCAGGTGGATGACGGCACGCTGGAAGCCAGGGTAGAAAGCGCCCTGAGCAAAGACCAGCAGTTGAAGAAAGAGGCCCGGGTGGTCGCCACCGCCTATCAGGGCAAGGTGCTGTTGACCGGCCAGTCGCCTAACGCCGATCTCACCGCGCGCGCCAAGCAGATCGCCATGGGCGTGGAAGGCACGACCGAAGTGTATAACGAAATTCGCCAGGGCACGCCGGTCAGCCTGAGCACCGCGTCCTCCGACACCTGGATCACCACCAAGGTGCGTTCGCAGCTGTTGACCAGCGATACGGTGAAATCGTCCAACGTGAAAGTCACCACCGAAAACGGCGAAGTGTTCTTGCTGGGCCTGGTCACACAGCAGGAAGGGCAGTCGGCGGCGCAGATCGCCAGCCAGGTCAGCGGCGTGAAGCACGTCACCACCGCCTTTACCTATGTGAAATAATCCGCCTGGCGGGAGCGGCGCCGTGCCGTTCCCGCCCGCTTAATCCAGCTTGTTCTCGCGTAAAAACGTTTCCCCGCCCAGCTGCCGCATCTGGCGCATAATCCACTGCTGTCGCTGCGCCACATAACCGGACGGCGCATCGGCCCTGAAGCGGTGCGGATTCGGCAATACCGCCGCCAGCAGCGCCGCTTCGGCCGCGGTCAGGCGCTTGGCCGGCTTATGGAAAAAGCGCTGTGAAGCCTCTTCCACGCCGAACACCCCGTCGCCGAACTCCACGATGTTCAGATACACCGTCAGAATACGTCGCTTGGTCCACACCAGCTCGATGCCCGACGTCAGCCCGGCCTCCAACCCTTTGCGCAGCCAGCTGCGGCCATCCCACAGAAACAGGTTCTTGGCGGTCTGCTGCGACAGCGTGGACGCGCCGCGGATGCGCGTCGGGCGCTTCTCGTTGTGGCTGAGCGCCTTTTCAATGGCCGCCACATCGAAGCCCCAATGGTCTGGAAACTTCTGATCTTCCGCTGCCATCACCGCCAGCGCCATCTGCGGCGAAATGTCGCCCATCGACACCCAGTCCGAATGAGCGACGTAGCCGAAGTCGCCGCTCAGCCAGGCGCTGATCTGCCGCTCCACCATCACGGCGGAAAACGGCACCGGCAGGAAGGCGAAGGCCACAATGCCCAACACCCACAGGCCGATAATCGCGATGACGCCGCGTTTCAGCCAATACCACGGACGCAGCCGCCGCCATCCGCCGACCGATTTGCTCATTCAGCCAGTTCCAGCACCCGCGCCACCAGTTTATCGATGCCGACAGCCGCCTGCGCGATCGACGGTGCCAGCATATAGGCCGGCGTGGTCACGATCTTGTGCTCGCTGTCCACCACGATGTCGTCCACCGGGCAAATCACCGGCTCGCCGCCCATGGCGTCAATCACTTCTCCCAGGTCGGGATCGTTGCCAATGGTCAGCCGCGCTTGTTGATCGAGCAGCTTCGGCAACAGCGCCGGTGCGATGCACATCAGGCCAATTGGTTTGTTGGCCTTATGCATCTCGCGCGTCAGACGCGCCAACGCTTCATCGACCCAACATTCCGCGCCGGCCTCGGCGAAATTGCTGAGATTCTTGGCGGCGCCAAAGCCGCCGGGCACGATCAGCGCATCCAACTGCGCGGCCTCCGCCAGCGCCAACGGCTGCACTGCGCCGCGGGCAATGCGCGCCGATTCAATCAGGACGTTGCGCGATTCCGCCATCTCCTCACCAGATAAGTGATTAATAACATGGCGTTGCGGTTTATCAGGCGCAAAACACACCGCCTGCGCGCCGGCACGGTCCAGCGCCAGCAGCGTCAGCACCGCTTCGTGGATCTCCGTACCGTCATAAACGCCGCTGCCGCTGAGGACTACACCCACCTTTTTCATCACTCTTCCTCCTGTCGCTGCTGTCAACTGGTTCGTGCTCGGAGTTGACAAACACTAATCTACATCACACATTTTAATGAATCTTCTAACAAGAGCGCTTACATTTGCTATGTTGTTGGCTGTATGATGTTTAGGAATTCGCTACAACCTGCTCGACCAGAACACTGAAACCAATACGCAGGTTCACAATTTCCCTGGTGTTGGCGCAATATTCGCGCACCCCGGCTCACGTCGGGGTCATTTTTTTTCAGCGTTCTCAACCCAAGCCCGCAGTACCTGCACGTCGTTGCGCCACTCTTGCTTCAGCTCATCTACCCAGTCCTGCACGTTATCCCACCAGGCCGGCAGCGTCGGCGTTTGAATCTGTTGCGCCAACTGCTGCAGGTGACGCAAGCCGACCGAACCGGCGGCGCCCTTGATCTTGTGCCCTTCCTCGGTGATGCCTTTCTGATCGCGCGCCGTCATATTGGAATCCAGCACCGCCAGATAACCCGGCATCATCTGTTCGAACATCTCCAGACTTTGATGGATCAACTGCGGGCCAACCAGGTCCATGTACTGCTCCAGCATCGCGGTATCGAGTAACGACTCATTAATCTGCATCGCCTTGTGCTCCGTTTTCTTAGAAGTGTGAGAAGGTTGATGATCCCAATAGTGTTTGATGACCTTGGTCAGCGCCGGCACCGACAGCGGCTTGCTCAGCACATCGTCCATGCCCGCCTCGAGATACTCTTTTTTGTCTTTCAGCACGTTGGCGGTCAGGGCCACCAACGGCGGCAGCGCCTGTCCGGCGTAACGCTCGCGCAGCGCCCGGGCGATATCCAGCCCGGTCATGTCCGGCAGTTGGATGTCCAGCAGCACCAGATCGAACTCGTCCGGATCGAACATCGCCAGCGCGTCGTGGCCGTTCATCGCCACCTCGACGCTGTTGCCCAGCTTCTCCAGCACCGAGCGCGCCACGATCACGTTCAGTTCGATATCTTCCACCAGCAGGATGTGCAGCGCCGGCAACGGCAGCTCCTCTTCCTCCGGCGCCGCGCTGACGGCTTCCTGCACCGCCGGCGCCTTGATGGTCAAAGTGAAGCAAGAACCGTGCCCTTGTTCGCTGCGCACGGTAATGTCGCCGCCCATGCTCTGCGCCAGCCGTTTGGAGACCGCCAGCCCGATGCCGGTGCCGGTGGCCGGACGGCCGCCGCGCTGATCTTTCACCTGATAATACATGGCGAAGATCTTGTCCTGCTCGTCCTGCGGGATGCCCATGCCCGAGTCTTCCACTTCGAACACCAGCTTCTCCTGCGCCTCGCGCCGCACGCGCACCACAATTTGCCCCTGCTGGGTAAATTTCACCGCGTTGCCGATCAGGTTCCACAAGATCTGCCGCAGGCGCGTGCCGTCGGTCACGATCTGCTGCGGCAGCGGCGTCTGCGGCTCCATGATGAACTGCAGCCCTTTCGGCTGCGCCAGCAGGCCCGAGAGGTTCTCCAGATCCGCCAGGAAACCGGTGAAGTCCACCGGCTGGTTGTCGAGCTGCACCTTGCGCCGCTCGAGCTTGTCCATTTCGATAATGTCGTTGAAGATATTGCCGAGGGTGATGGCGCTGACGTGAATGGTCTTCAGGTATTTCAGCTGCTCGTCGTTCAGCTCGGTATCGAGCAAAATGCGGCTCAGGCCGACGATGCCGTTAAGCGGCGTACGCAGCTCGTGGCTGATCGTGGAGATAAAGGTGGTCTTCTCCCTGCTGGCGTTCTCCAGCGCGTCCTGGTAGCGCTTACGCTCGGTAATATCGCGGCCGAAGCCCATCAGCCCGTGGCGTTTGCCCACCCGGTCGTAAAACGGGACCTTGCGCAGCTCGAAACAGGCCTTGCGGCCGTCGGGATACACCAGCCATTGTTCGTAGGTCAGCGAAACGTTGTGGCGGAACACCTTCTCGTCGGTCTCAATGACCTTTTCGGCGATCTCCTGGCCGTAGACGTCGAACGGCGTCAGGCCGATCAGCTGTTTCTCGCTTTTGCCGGTCAGCAGTTCCATCGCGCGGTTACAGCCGGAAAACTCTTTGTCTTCGTTGCGGTAGTAGACCAAATCCGGCGAGGCATCGAGGAAGGAACGCAGCAGCGCCGATTGCTGGCCCAGCTCAATCTGCGCCTGCTCGCGCTGCTCCATCTCTTCCGTCAGCTTTTCCATCACCTGCAGGCGCTCTTCTTCCGCTTTGATACGGTCGGCGATCTCCTGATTCAACTGGCTGATATTGTCTTTGAGCTGCTGATTAAGCTCCAGATCGCGGTGGCGCATCTCTTCCAGCTTGTCCACCAGCCGCGCCAGCCGTTGGCGCGACTCTTCCAGCTGTTCCACCACCACCGAGAGAAAGTAGACCGCCCACGGGGTGATCAACAGACCGAAGAAGATTGAACGCACCACGTCGATGCTTTCCACTTCGCCGCGCAGCAGCATGGTCACCGCCATCTGCACCACCATCGCCAGCACCACCAGCGCCGAGGCCAGCAGCAGCGAGAAGCGCACCAACCCCAGTTTCACCATTAAATCAACGTAGTACTGGGCCAACACCCGGATTTGCTTCATAGCGGCTCCCATCAGACACAATCTTTTGAATCATACCGTAAAACCGCAATGAGATAAGGCGGCAAACGCCGAAGTGTGGCAAAGATTGCACTTCAGAGCGGCATTCCGGGGCGGTAGCGCCGCTTTTCATCCAGCGCGCTGCCCTGCCCGCCGTATTGCTGCAGATAAGCACCGACCGCCTGCATGCCGCTCCAGCGGTTTTCGCACCACAGCGGCGCCAGCAGCGTCGGCCGACGGGCGCTGGCGGAAAGACGGTGGTACACCACCCCGCCCGGCGTATGGCGGACCATCTCCCCGGCGCTGGCGGCGTAGTCCTCCAACGCCAGTTCGGGCAACCGCCCGGCATGCCACGCCCGCGCCAGGGTACTGCCGGTGACGACGTGCAGCGGATGCAGTTTGATGCCATCCACGCCGGTCTCCGTCACCCGCTGCAGCGTGAGCAGATGATCGCGCTGAGTTTCTCCCGGCAGCCCGACGATCAGATGGCAGCACACCTTCAGCCCGCGCTGCCGGGCCAGTCGCGCAGTCTGCTGATAACAGCGAAAATCATGGCCGCGGTTGATGCGCTTCAGCGTTTTATCGTGCGCCGTCTGCAACCCCAGCTCCAGCCACACTTCATAGCCTTGCTCGCGGTATCCCGTCAGCAGATCCAGCGCGGCGGGCGGCACGCAGTCCGGCCGGGTGCCGACGCACAGGCCGACCATGGCGCTCTGCGCCAACGCCTGCCGATACATCGTCTCCAGCCGTTCAACCTCCGCATAGGTGCTGGTATAGGCCTGGAAATAGGCCAGATAGCGCCGCGCCCGATCGGCCCGCGCGGCCTGCTGCGCCAGCTGTTCGGCAATGCTCTGGCGTTGCATCGCTTCATCGGCGAACGAGGCAACATTGCAGAACGTACAGCCGCCGCGCCCCAACGTGCCGTCGCGGTTAGGGCAGCTGAATCCGCCGTGCAGCGTGAGTTTATGGATCTTTTCGCCATAGCGGCGCTGGAGATCCGCGCCAAACATATTGACTAATTGCGGCAACTGCATAATCTTGGTGGTTCTCTGTGTTCAAAGCCGCGATGCTAATAAGAAACGGTTTTTCCCGCGATGACAGAGATCAACGCTTTCTCCGCAAGGCACCATCAGGCATAACTATTCACCATAAACGCAAATCAATTCACTCTAATTCTGATGAATTATTCTAATCGTCACGCAACCGTTAACGGCAATATGACAACACGGTGAAAAATAGTCATAAACATCAGCTAAGCAATATCTTATAGAATAAAATTCTGGCATTACCCCCCGCACTAGCATGGTGCAGAGATTAAGGGGTTGCACTATAGTGAGACAGCTCACACTTCTGCAGGGATCGGCGTTGCCCCACGATAGTGCAAAAATGCATTAAATTACTTATTTATCAAATAAATAAACATAATTAATTCGATAAGAATCTATCTTAAGCCCACATTTGACCTGCGAATTCTTTCTCGCTAAGTTGGAAGTCCGCTGGAAGCTTTCTGGACGGGCAAACGTCTCGTCATATTTATGCAGTAATTGAAGACTCCCTCTTAAAACAAGTCCTATACCACTTGTGAGACCGTCACGAGAGGCCATTGATGGAGGGCGGAAAAGCAGATTGGCGGGGTTAACTTGCTGATTGGACTTCTGCCTGAAATTGGGAAGCCCCCTCGCAGTAGGTTGTGAGAGTCACGCAGAGCCTGGGGAGGTTCACGATATGTTGTACGATAAATCCCAAGAGAGGGACAACTGTGGTTTCGGCCTGATCGCCCATATAGAAGGCGAACCTAGCCACAAGGTGGTGCGCACCGCCATTCACGCGCTGGCCCGCATGCAGCACCGCGGCGCGATCCTCGCCGACGGCAAGACCGGCGACGGCTGCGGCCTGTTGCTGCAAAAACCCGATCGTTTCTTCCGCATGGTGGCGGAAGAGCGCGGCTGGCGTTTGGCCAAGAACTACGCCGTCGGCATGATGTTCCTCAGCCAGAATGAAGAGGAAGCGCGCCTCAGCCGCCGCATCGTGGAAGAAGAGCTGCAAAACGAAACGCTGTCGATCGTCGGCTGGCGCGAAGTGCCGACCAACCCGGACGTGCTGGGTGAAATCGCCCTCTCCTCCCTGCCGCGCATCGAGCAAATCTTCGTTAACGCCCCGGCCGGCTGGCGCCCGCGTGATATGGAGCGCCGCCTGTTCGTGGCGCGTCGCCGCATCGAGAAACGCGTGGAGGACGACAGTTTTTACGTCTGCAGCTTCTCTAACCTGGTGACGATCTATAAAGGCCTGTGCATGCCTGCGGATCTGCCGCGCTTCTATCTCGATCTGGCGGACCTGCGCCTGGAGTCGGCCATTTGCCTGTTCCACCAGCGCTTCTCCACCAACACCGTGCCGCGCTGGCCGCTGGCGCAGCCGTTCCGCTACCTGGCGCACAACGGCGAAATCAACACCATCACCGGCAACCGCCAGTGGGCGCGCGCCCGTACCTATAAATTCCAAACGCCGCTGATCCCGGATCTGCAGGCCGCCGCGCCGTTCGTCAACGAAACCGGCTCCGACTCCAGTTCGCTGGACAACATGCTGGAGCTGCTGCTGGCGGGCGGGATGGATCTCATCCGCGCCATGCGCCTGCTGGTGCCGCCGGCCTGGCAGAACAACCCGGACATGGACGGCGATCTGCGCGCCTTCTTCGACTTCAACTCGATGCACATGGAGCCGTGGGACGGCCCGGCCGGCATCGTGATGTCCGACGGCCGCTACGCCGCCTGTAACCTCGATCGCAACGGCCTGCGCCCGGCGCGCTACGTGATCACCAAAGACAAGCTGATTACCTGCGCCTCCGAAGTCGGCATCTGGGATTACCAGCCGGATGAAGTGGTGGAAAAAGGCCGCGTCGGCCCCGGCGAGCTGATGGTGATCGACACCCGCAGCGGCCGCATCCTGCACTCGGCGGAAACCGACAACGATCTGAAAAGCCGCCACCCATATAAAGAGTGGATGGAGAAAAACGTCAAACGCCTGGTGCCGTTCGAAGATCTGCCGGACGATCAGGTCGGCAGCCGCGAGCTCGACGACGCGCAGCTCGAAACCTATCAGAAACAGTTCGGCTACAGCAGTGAAGAGCTGGATCAGGTGATCCGCGTGCTGGGCGAAATTGGCCAGGAAGCCACCGGTTCGATGGGCGACGATACCCCGTTCGCCGTGCTCTCCAGCCGGCCGCGCATCGTTTACGACTATTTCCGCCAGCAGTTCGCGCAGGTCACCAATCCGCCGATCGATCCGCTGCGTGAAGCGCACGTCATGTCGCTGGCCACCAGCATAGGCCGCGAAATGAACGTGTTCTGCGAAGCCGAAGGCCAGGCGCACCGCCTGAGCTTCAAATCGCCGATCCTGCTGTACTCCGATTTCAAACAGCTCACCACGCTGGAAGGCGAATACTATCGCGCCGAGACGCTCGATCTGACCTTCGATCCGCAGCAGCAGGATCTGGAGCAGACCATCCGCGCCCTGTGCGACGAAGCGGAACGTAAGGTGCGCGAAGGCGCGGTGCTGTTGGTGCTGTCCGACCGCGCCATCGCGCCCGGCCGCCTGCCGGTGCCTGCTCCGATGGCAGTCGGCGCCGTGCAAACCCGCCTGGTGGAAAAAAGCCTGCGCTGCGACGCCAACCTGATCGTTGAAACCGCCAGCGCCCGCGATCCACACCACTTCGCCGTACTGCTCGGCTTCGGCGCGACCGCCATCTATCCGTATCTGGCCTATGAAACCCTGGCCAAGCTGGTGGACAGCCAGGCGATCGACAAGAAATACCGCGACGTGATGCTGAACTACCGCAACGGCATCAACAAAGGCCTGTACAAGATCATGTCCAAGATGGGCATTTCGACCATCGCCTCTTACCGCTGCTCCAAGCTGTTCGAAGCGGTCGGCCTGCACCGCGATCTGGCGGATCTGTGCTTCCAGGGCGTGGTCAGCCGCATTGGCGGCGCCAGCTTCAGCGATTTCCAGCAGGATCTGCAGAACCTTTCCAAGCGCGCCTGGCTGAAACGCAAACCGCTGGAGCAAGGCGGCCTGCTGAAATTCGTGCACGGCGGCGAATACCACGCCTACAACCCGGACGTGGTGAACTCGCTGCAAAAAGCGGTACACAGCGGCGAGTACAGCGACTATCAGGCTTACGCCAAGCTGGTGAACGAGCGGCCGGTCGCCATGCTGCGCGATCTGCTGGCCATCACGCCGAAAGGCGAACCGATCCCGGTCGATCAGGTCGAACCGGCGGAATCGCTGTTCAAACGCTTCGACACGGCGGCGATGTCGATCGGCGCGCTGAGCCCGGAAGCGCACGAATCACTGGCGATCGCCATGAACGGCCTCGGCGGCTTCTCCAACTCCGGCGAAGGCGGCGAAGATCCGGCGCGCTACCGCACCAACAAGGTGTCGCGCATCAAACAGGTGGCCTCCGGCCGTTTCGGCGTAACGCCGGCCTACCTGGTGAACGCCGACGTGATCCAGATTAAGGTGGCGCAAGGCGCCAAGCCGGGCGAAGGCGGCCAGCTGCCGGGCGACAAAGTCACCCCGTACATCGCCAGACTGCGTTACTCGGTGCCGGGCGTGACGCTGATCTCCCCGCCGCCGCACCACGACATCTACTCGATCGAAGATCTGGCGCAGCTGATCTTCGATCTGAAGCAGGTCAACCCGAAGGCGGTGATCTCGGTGAAACTGGTGTCCGAGCCGGGCGTCGGCACCATCGCCACCGGCGTGGCGAAAGCCTATGCCGATCTGATCACCATCGCCGGTTACGACGGCGGCACCGGCGCCAGCCCGCTGTCCTCGGTGAAATATGCCGGCTGCCCATGGGAACTGGGCCTGGTGGAAACCCAGCAGGCGCTGGTGGCCAACGGTCTGCGCCACAAGATCCGCCTGCAGGTGGACGGCGGCCTGAAAACCGGCGTGGACATCGTCAAAGCGGCGATCCTGGGCGCGGAAAGCTTCGGCTTCGGCACCGGGCCGATGGTGGCGCTGGGCTGCAAATACCTGCGCATCTGCCACCTCAACAACTGCGCGACCGGCGTCGCGACGCAGGACGACAAGCTGCGCCGCGATCACTACCACGGCCTGCCGGAACGCGTGACGAATTACTTCCAGTTTATCGCACGTGAAACCCGCGAGATCATGGCGCAACTGGGCGTGAGCCAATTGGTGGATCTGATCGGCCGCACCGAGTTCCTGACCGAGCTGGACGGCATTTCCGCCAAGCAGAACAAGCTGGATCTGTCGCCGCTGCTGAAAACCGCCACGCCGCATCCGGGTAAAGCGGTGTACTGCACCGAAAGCAGCAACCCGGCGTTCGACAAGGGCCTGCTGAACAAAGAGCTGCTGGCGCAGGCGCAGCCGCATATCGAAGCGAAACAGGGTAAAACCTTCTACTTCGACATTCGCAACACTGACCGCTCCGTGGGCGCCATGCTGTCCGGCGCTATCGCCAACGTGCACGGCGATCAGGGCATGGCGGCCGATCCGATCAAGGCGCACTTCTCCGGCACCGCCGGGCAGAGCTTCGGCGTCTGGAACGCCGGCGGCGTCGAGCTGACCCTGACCGGCGACGCCAACGACTATGTCGGCAAGGGCATGGCCGGCGGCAGCATCGCGGTGCGTCCGCCGATCGGCTCCGCCTTCCGCAGCCATGAAGCCAGCATCGTCGGCAATACCTGCCTGTACGGCGCCACCGGCGGCAAACTGTTCGCCGCCGGCCGCGCGGGCGAGCGTTTCGCGGTGCGCAACTCCGGCGCCATCACCGTGGTGGAAGGCATCGGCGACAACGGCTGCGAATACATGACCGGCGGCATCGTCTGCGTGCTGGGTAAAACCGGCATCAACTTCGGCGCCGGCATGACCGGCGGCTTCGCCTACGTGCTGGACGAAGACGGCGAGTTCCGCAAGCGCGTGAACCCGGAGCTGGTGGAAGTGCTGGATGTCGATCAGTTGGCGATCCATGAGGAGCATCTGCGCGGCCTGATCACCGAACACGTGCAGGCGACCGGCTCTTCCCGCGCGGAAGAGATCCTGGCCAACTGGCCGGAGTGGGCGCCGAAGTTCGCCCTGGTCAAACCGAAGTCCAGCGATGTCAAAGCGCTGTTGGGTCACCGTAGCCGTTCCGCAGCCGAGCTGCGGGTGCAGGCGCAGTAAGAGGTAGGTCATTAATGAGCCAGAACGTTTATCAATTTATCGACCTGCAGCGTGTTGATCCGCCTAAGAAACCGCTGAAGATCCGCAAAATAGAGTTCGTCGAGATCTACGAACCGTTTTCGGAAACCCAGGCCAAAGCCCAGGCGGACCGCTGTCTGTCCTGCGGCAACCCGTATTGCGAGTGGAAGTGCCCGGTGCACAACTACATCCCGAACTGGCTGAAGCTGGCCAACGAAGGCCGCATCATGGAAGCGGCGGACCTGGCACATCAGACCAACAGCCTGCCTGAGGTGTGCGGCCGCGTATGCCCGCAGGATCGCCTGTGCGAAGGGTCTTGCACCCTGAACGACGAGTTCGGCGCGGTCACCATCGGCAATATCGAGCGTTACATCAGCGATAAGGCCATCGAAATGGGCTGGAAGCCGGACATGTCGCACGTGCAGCCGACCGGCAAGCGCGTGGCGATCGTCGGTGCCGGCCCCGCCGGGTTGGCCTGCGCTGACGTGCTGACCCGCAACGGCGTTAAGGCGGTAGTGTATGATCGTCATCCTGAGATCGGCGGTCTGCTGACCTTCGGCATCCCGGCCTTCAAGCTGGAAAAGGAAGTGATGGTCAAACGCCGCGGCATCTTCAGCGAGATGGGCATCGAGTTCCAGTTGAATACCGAAGTAGGCAAAGACGTCAGCATGGAGACTTTGCTGAGCGAGTACGATGCGGTGTTCCTCGGCGTCGGCACCTATCAATCGATGCGTGGCGGGCTGGAGAATGAGGATGCGCAGGGCGTGTACGACGCGCTGCCGTTCCTGATCGCCAACACCAAGCAGCTGATGGGGTATGAAACCGAGCAGCACGAGCCTTATGTCAGCATGGAAGGCAAACGGGTGGTGGTGCTGGGCGGCGGCGATACCGCCATGGACTGCGTGCGCACCTCGGTGCGTCAGGGCGCGACGCAGGTCACCTGCGCCTACCGCCGCGACGAGGCCAACATGCCGGGCTCCAAGCGCGAAGTGAAGAACGCCCGGGAAGAAGGGGTGGACTTCCAGTTCAACCTGCAGCCGCTGAGCATCGAACTGAACAGCGCCGGCCGCGTGGCCGGGGTGAAAATGGTGCGCACTCAGCTGGGTGCGCCGGATGCCAACGGCCGCCAGGCGGCGGAGCAGGTGCCGGGTTCCGAGCACGTGATCGACGCCGACGCGGTGGTGATGGCGTTCGGCTTCCGCCCACACCGCATGGACTGGCTGGCGGCGCACGACGTGCAGCTCGATAAACAGGGCCGCATCGTGGCGCCGGAAGGCAGCGACAACGCGTTCCAGACCAGCAACCCGAAAATCTTCGCCGGTGGCGACGCGGTCCGCGGCTCCGACCTGGTGGTGACGGCGATCGCCGAAGGCCGCAAAGCGGCAGACGGCATCATGAACTACCTGGAAGTGTAAACCTTCCGTACCGCCAAAGGCCCGGCACATTGCCGGGCCTTTGTTTTAACCGGCCACGCTTTGTAACAACCTCCCCCCTTCTCACTGCCTCAACGCGCTATAGTATTGAGTTAGCACCATTGCAGGGCGCGGCTGCGCCTGACACCGAGATAAGGATAGCGAACATGAAATGCTCCATTTCCCTGTTGGCCGGCGCACTGCTGGCCGTCAGTTTCAGCGCCTCAGCCCTGGCGCTGGATTCGCAGGAGGTCGGTTACAATATCGAAGCGCGCGGCGCGCGGCCGGTCGTGGCGCAGTTGGGCAAGGCCGGGCAGTTCAGCGCCGTGGAAAACAGTATCCGGTTGGGGGACGACAACTGGATTGCCCTGGCGCCCAAGCTGGCCGGCGGCGGCAATGCCGGATTTACCGCCGGCATTAAATCTGCCCTCTCCGCCGCCCTGATCTACAACCCGGCGGCGGTATTGCAGGCGCTCAACAAAGGCAACGATCTGCCGCTCAATGACATCTGCACCGCGCCACCGGAAGTGCAAGGCGACACCGCCATCACCAGCTTCCGTGAGCGCGCGGCCCGCGCGCTGTCCACCGTGCGCGTAGGCGATCTCAGCGCGCCGCGCGATGCCTGCATTGCCGCCTTGAAAGGCTGATCCGCTTCGTCCGGGCAAAAAAAAGCACCCCACGGGGTGCTTTTTCGTTTGTTCACGCGGGCTTATTTCACCACACGCAGCGCCGGTCGGCCACCGCGTGGCGGCTGCGGCGGTTCGTCGTCCGGGCCGTCATCTTCCGCGGTATCCGGGCGATCGCCGTCGATCACCGACATCAACGTTTCCGAAGGGATCGTCTCATTGTCCAAACCTTCGAACACGCCTTCGCTTTCGTCGTAGGCGGCTTCCGGTTCAAACATCGTGCCGGCGCCGTTCTCACGCGCATAAATCGCCAGCACGGCGGCCATCGGCACCGAGACCTGGCGCGGCACGCCGCCGAAGCGCGCGTTGAACTGCACGTCTTCGTTGCCCAACGCCAGGTTGCCTACCGCGCGCGGCGCGATATTCAACACGATCTGGCCATCGCGCGCGAACTCCATCGGCACCTGAACATCAGGGCGAGTCACGTCGACCACCAGGTGCGGCGTCAGCTGGTTATCCAGCAGCCAGTCATAGAACGCCCGCAGCAGATACGGGCGACGCGGCGTCATCTGAGACATGTCCATCGCGCTTAGCCCCGGGTTTGCAGGCGCATTTCACGCTCGGCTTCGGTCAGGGAAGCCAGGAAAGCGTCGCGTTCGAAGACGCGGGTCATGTAGCCTTTCAGCTCTTTGGAGCCAGCGCCGCTCAACTCGATGCCCAGCTGCGGCAGACGCCACAACAGCGGTGCCAGGTAGCAATCCACCAGGCTGAACTCTTCGCTCATGAAATACGGCGCCTGCCCGAAAATAGGCGCGATCGCCAGCAGCTCTTCACGCAGTTGGCGGCGGGCGGATTCTGCTTCCTGACCGCTGCTCTTCTCGATCTTGTCCATCAGCGAGTACCAGTTCTTCTCGATGCGCAGCATCATCAGACGGCTCTCACCACGGGCAACCGGGTAAACCGGCATCAGCGGCGGGTGCGGGAAGCGCTCATCCAGGTATTCCATGATGATGCGGGATTCATACAGGGTCAGTTCGCGATCGACCAGCGTAGGCACCGTCTGGTAAGGGTTGAGGTCAATCAGATCTTGCGGCAGGTTATCCATTTCGACCTGCTCGATCTCGACGCTGACACCTTTCTCCGCCAGTACGATGCGTACTTGATGGCTAAAAATGTCGGTCGGGCCAGAGAACAGCGTCATTACCGAACGTTTGTTGGCAGCGACAGCCATGAAAACCTCCAAGTTATCTAGAAAATACTGCGAATAGCCAACTGACAGGCTGCTATCCTGAATAATCTTGCCGCAGGCCGGCAGCACGCAGCGCGACCCAAACCCATAAAAAACCGGCCCAGGAGGTCAACTGCACGGCGAACAGGCGCAAAAGTGGGTGATAGTTTACCAGATTTTGCTTGTTTTGTGGGGGCGCTGCGGCGAATTCATGTTGAATTGTCTGATATGCCACAGATTTTAGTCGGGGACAGCGGATTTCAGGCATAAAAAAACCCGGTGAAGCACCGGGTTTTTTGCGTAAATCGCACTGCCGAAGCAGCGGAAATTAACGCTTGGAGAACTGCGGACGACGACGTGCTTTACGCAGACCGACTTTCTTACGTTCAACCTGACGAGCGTCACGGGTGACGAAGCCAGCTTTACGCAGTTCAGAACGCAGAGTCTCATCGTACTCCATCAGTGCACGGGTGATACCGTGACGGATGGCGCCAGCTTGACCGGAGATACCACCACCTTTAACGGTGATGTACAGATCCAGTTTGCCAACCATGTCGACCAGTTCCAGCGGCTGACGAACTACCATGCGGGCAGTTTCGCGACCGAAGTACTGTTCCAGGCTGCGCTGGTTGATAACGATGTTACCGTTGCCCGGCTTGATGAAGACGCGAGCGGCGGAGCTTTTGCGGCGACCAGTGCCGTAGTATTGATTTTCAGCCATTGCCATTAATCCCGATTAAATGTCCAGAACTTGCGGTTGCTGTGCCGCGTGATTGTGCTCGGTGCCCGCGTAAACTTTCAGTTTACGGAACATAGCACGACCCAGCGGGCCCTTTGGCAGCATGCCTTTAACCGCGATTTCAATCACGCGCTCAGGACGGCGGGCAATCATCTCTTCAAAGGTCGCTTGCTTGATACCACCGATGTGGCCGGTGTGGTGGTAGTACACTTTGTCTGTACGCTTGTTGCCGGTTACAGCAACTTTGTCAGCGTTCAGAACGATGATGTAATCACCGGTATCCACGTGCGGGGTGTATTCCGCTTTATGCTTGCCGCGCAGGCGACGAGCCAGTTCAGTAGCGAGACGGCCTAAAGTTTTACCATCTGCATCAACAACGTACCAGTCGCGTTTTACGGTTTCTGGTTTAGCTGTAAAAGTTTTCATTAGAAAGCTTACCCAATAATTAGTTACACGTTGGTGAACACCCAAACGCTCGAAAACAGTTGAGGCTCACACGACCATACAAGTCCAGCAAACCTACCCCTTCGAATAGCCATTGCCGGCACTATAAAGTTTTTGGGAAAAAAAACTTTGTTGTAACGTGGGGTCGCAAGATTATAGAGAAGTCGCTCACAAAGATCGAACGGTTTTTGAATGGAAAATAAATTTATCGCCGGCGGCGGACAACCGGCGATACGGCGGCGGCAAGCCCGGCAGACTCAGGGCAAATGCGGCAGCTTGAGGTACTCTTCGCTCTGCATTTCCTGCAGGCGCGACAGGCAGCGCTGGAATTCAAATTTCAGCTGCACCCCCTGATAGATCTCGAACATCGACGCTTCGGCGCCGATCACCAGCTTGATGTGCCGCTCGTAGAATTCGTCCACCAACGCCAGGAAACGGCGCGCGGTATTCTCTTTCAGCGGCCCCATCACCCGCACATTATACAGGATCACGCTGTGATACAGCCGCGACAGCGCGATGTAGTCCAGTTGGCTGCGCGCCTCTTCGCACAGCGTGTGGAAATCCACCGCCAGCACGCCGTCCACCGAACGGATAGCCTGCAGCGGCCGATGGTTGATCTGCAGCACCGGCGCGTCCTCCCCCGCCTTGCCCGCCAGCTTAACGAACATCCGATCCAGCGTCTCGCGCGTCTGGTCGCTCAGCGGCGTTAGGTAGAGGTGCGCCTGGGTCAGGGTACGCAGACGATAGTCGATGCCGGCGTCGACGTTCATCACGTCGCAGTACTCGTTGATCAGATCGATGGCCGGCAGGAAACGCGCCCGCTGCAGACCGTTGCGGTACAGATCGTCCGGCGGGATGTTCGACGTGGCCACCAGCGTGATGCCGCGCGCGAACAGCGCCTGCAGCAGCGTGGCCAGCAGCATGGCGTCGGTGATGTCGGACACGAAGAATTCGTCGAAACACAGCACGTCGGTCTCGGCCTTAAAGCCGTCGGCGACGATTTCCAGCGGGTTTTCCCGCCCCTGCAACTCGGTCAGCTCTTCATGCACCCGCAGCATGAAGCGGTGAAAGTGCAGACGCATTTTGCGATCGCCCGGCAAACTGTGGAAGAACATATCCATCAACCAGGTTTTGCCGCGCCCGACGCCGCCCCACATATACAGCCCCTGCACCGGGCGCTGCGGTGCCGTGTCGCCGCCCTTGCCCAGCAAGCGGCTGAGCTTACCGCGCAGCCCGCCGGCAGGCGCGCTCGCCGCCGGCTTTTGCAACAGAGCCTGATAAATGCGATCCAGTTGAGTGACGGCCCGGCGTTGAACCTCATCGGCCTGATATTCCCCCGCATCCAGCGCCTGCTGGTAGCGAGATAACGGTGATAGTGCCTGCATCTGTTCGATGTTCCCTAAGAACGCTTAGAAATTATTTAGCCAACGTTGGCGGCAAGTTGATGCCGATTCGCACCGTTATCGCCACAAATGCCCGCTGCGGGCGCCGCTGAAAACCCTGTAAAAATTAGGTGGAAGCGCATCAGGATTCCACTCGGACAAGGTTAACGGTTATAGTGGATATTATTAAGTGAAAAATCCCTGCGGAACAACGAAGTCAAAATAGGAGTCATCATGACCTGGGAGTATGCGCTGATTGGTTTGGTCGTCGGTATCGTGATTGGTGCGGTGGCGATGCGTTTTGGCAACCGTAAATTACGTCAACAACAAGTCCTGCAGAACGAGCTGGACAAGAGCAAAACCGAGCTGGAAGAGTACCGTCAGGAGCTGGTCGGCCACTTTGCCCGCAGCGCCGAGCTGCTGGACAACATGGCGCGCGATTATCGTCAGCTGTATCAGCACATGGCGAAAAGCTCGAACAACCTGCTGCCGGATCTGCCGATGCAGGAAAATCCGTTCCGCTATCGCCTGACCGAAGCGGAAGCAGACAACGATCAAGCGCCGGTGGAAATGCCGCGCGACTATTCGGAAGGCGCCTCCGGCCTGCTGCGCGGGCAAAGCGCGCGCCGCGACTGACCCCCTTCGCCCGCGGGGCCACCCGCGGGCTTCCTCCGTTTACCGTCTTGACCTTCCCTCGCATTACCTTTACTGAACTTTGCACGCAAATTCACGGTCTTACCCTTCACTATGACAAGGTGATTGCCTTATCATCAAATTTTCATCGGCAGGTATTGAGAGAGTTATAATCAATGAAGAAAAAGTCGTTAATTCTTAGTGCATTGGCAATGAGCCTCGGCCTGACGCTCAGCTCCGTACCGGTGGCCAACGCGGCCCTGCCCGTCGCCGTTCAGGGGCAGCCGCTGCCGAGCCTGGCGCCGATGCTGGAAAAAGTCTTGCCCGCCGTAGTGAGCGTGCATGTCGCCGGCACTCAGGTGCAGCGTCAACAACTGCCGGAAGAGTTCAGGCGCTTCTTCGGCCCTAACTTCCCCGGCCAGCAGCAAAGCTCCCGTCCGTTTGAAGGGCTGGGTTCCGGCGTGATCATCGACGCCGCCAAAGGCTATGTGCTGACCAACAACCACGTCATCAACAATGCCGATAAAATCCGCGTGCAGTTGAACGACGGTCGCGAGCTGGACGCCAAGCTGGTCGGCCGCGATGAGCAATCCGACATCGCCCTGCTGCAGCTCAGCGACACCAAAAACCTGACCGCCATCAAGATGGCCGATTCCGATCAGCTGCGCGTCGGCGACTTTGCCGTCGCGGTCGGCAACCCGTTTGGCCTGGGCCAAACCGCCACTTCCGGCATTATCTCGGCGCTGGGCCGCTCCGGCCTGAATCTGGAAGGGCTGGAAAACTTCATTCAGACCGACGCCTCCATCAACCGCGGCAACTCCGGCGGCGCGCTGGTTAACCTGAACGGCGAGCTGATCGGCATCAATACCGCCATTCTGGCGCCGAGCGGCGGCAACGTCGGCATCGGTTTCGCCATTCCGAGCAATATGGCGCAGAACCTGAGCCAGCAGCTGATTGAATTCGGCGAAGTGAAACGCGGCCTGCTGGGCATCAAGGGCAGCGAAATGACCCCGGATATGGCCAAAGCCTTCAACACCGACGCGCAGCGCGGCGCCTTCGTCAGCGAAGTGCTGCCGAAATCCGCCGCCGCCAAGGCGGGCATCAAGGCCGGGGATATCCTGGTCTCCGTCGACGGTAAACCGGTGAGCAGCTTCGCCGAACTGCGCGCCAAAGTCGGCACCACCGCGCCGGGCAAAACCCTCAAGGTGGGCCTGCTGCGCGATGGCAAACCGCAGGAAGTCTCGGTCACGCTGGACAACAGCGAGAGCGCCTCGACCAACGCCGAAACGCTGTCGCCGGCGCTGCAGGGGGTTTCCCTCAGCAATGCCGCGTTGCCGAACGGCGACAAGGGCGTGAAGGTGGAGAACGTGGATAAAGGGTCAACGGCGGCGCAGATCGGCCTGCAGAAAGGCGACGTGATCATCGGCGTCAACCGTCAGCGCGTGGACAACATCACCACGCTGCGTAAAGTGCTGGAGGCCAAGCCACCGGTGATGGCGCTCAATATCGTGCGCGGCAACGAAACCATTTATCTGCTGCTGCGTTAATTTGTGCAAAAACCGGGCTCGGTGACATACTGCGCCCGGTTAACTCATGCTATCCTCCGAACATCGTTCACCACACCACGAAAACTCCATGTTTGCTAAGCTCTTGCGTTCTGTCGTTATCGGTCTCATCGTTGCCGGCCTGCTGTTGGCCGCACTGCCCATGCTGCGTTCTTCCAACGGCCTGTTTGCAGACAAACCTGAGAGCACCAGCGACGAAACGCCAGTGAGCTACAACAAAGCGGTGCGCCGCGCCGCGCCCGCCGTGGTGAACATTTACAACCGCAACCTGAACGGCGCCGCCAACGTGCTGTCGCTCGGTTCCGGCGTGATCATGAATGAACGCGGCTATATCATCACCAACCGCCACGTGATCAAAGACGCTCAGCAGATCACCGTGGTGTTGCAGGATGGCCGCCGCTACGAAGCGCTGTTGGTCGGCTCGGACGGCCTGACCGATTTGGCGGTGCTGAAGATCGATCCCGGCAATTTGCCGGTGATCCCGACCAATAAAAATCGCGTTGCCCACGTCGGCGACGTGGTGCTGGCGATCGGCAACCCCTATAACCTGGGGCAGACCGTCACACAGGGCATCCTCAGCGCCACCGGCCGCATCAGTATGAGCACCACCGGCCGACAGACGTTCCTGCAGACCGACGCCTCCATCAACCGCGGCAACTCCGGCGGCGCGCTGGTCAACTCGCTGGGCGAGCTGATCGGCATCAACACCCTGACCTATGACAAAATTACCGACGGCGAAACGCCGGAGGGCCTCGGCTTCGCCATTCCGATCGAACTGGCCACCAAAATCATGGACAAGCTGATCCGCGACGGCCGCGTCATCCGCGGCTATTTCGGCATTCAGGGCAAAGAGATCATTCCGCTGCGCTCGTCCAATTCCGGCATCGATCGCCTTCAAGGCATCATCGTGACCGAGATTACGCCAAACGGCCCGGCGAGCAACGCCGGCTTCCAGATCAACGACATCATCATCAACGTGGATAACAAACCGGCGGTGTCCGTGCTGGAGACCATGGATCAGGTGGCGGAGATCAGACCGGGCACCGAGATACCGGTTATCGTGCTGCGTGACGGCAAGCGCATTACGTTGAAAATGACGGTGGGTGAATTCCCGGAAGACAGCAATTAAAAAAGGGCCGGCATTGATAGCCGGCCCTTTGATTTTCATCCTGCCGACGCAGCCGCGCCGGCGTTAATGCCTTACTCGCCTTTCACACGCTCGATGTTCGCACCCAGCGCGCGCAGCTTGTCTTCAATACGCTCATAGCCGCGATCAATATGGTAGATGCGATCGACGACGGTCACGCCGTCGGCGATGCAGCCGGCGATCACCAGGCTGGCGGAAGCGCGCAGATCGGTCGCCATCACCTGAGCACCGGACAGCTGTTCAACGCCATGGCAGATCACGGTGTTGCTCTCGATTTCCGCGTGCGCCCCCATGCGGATCAATTCCGGCACGTGCATGAAACGGTTTTCGAAGATGGTCTCGGTGATAACGCCGGTGCCTTCCGCCACCAGGTTCAACAGGCTGAACTGAGCCTGCATGTCGGTCGGGAAGCCCGGGTGCGGCGCGGTGCGCACGGTGACCGCTTTCGGGCGCTTGCCGTGCATGTCCAGGCTGATCCAGTCTTCGCCCACTTCGATATCGGCACCGGCTTCACGCAGCTTGGCCAGCACCGCATCCAGCGTATCCGGACGGGTGTTGCGGCACATCACTTTGCCGCCGGAAACCGCGGCGGCGATCAGGAAGGTACCGGTCTCGATACGGTCAGGCAGCACGCGATACACACCGCCGCCCAGACGCTCGACGCCCTCGATGGTGATCTTGTCACTGCCTGCGCCGCTGATCTTCGCGCCCAGCGTATTGAGGAAGTTGGCGGTATCGACAATTTCCGGCTCACGCGCGGCGTTCTCGATAACGGTCGTGCCGGTCGCCAGGGTCGCGGCGCTCATGATGGTCACGGTCGCGCCCACGCTCACCTTGTCCATCACGATGTGCGCGCCTTTCAGACGGCCATCGACGGACGCCTTGACGTAACCTTCTTCCAGCTTGATCTCGGCCCCCAACTGCTCCAGGCCGGTGATGTGCAGATCGACCGGACGCGCGCCGATCGCGCAGCCGCCCGGCAGGGAAACCTGACCGCGGCCGAAACGTGCCACCAGCGGCCCCAGCGCCCAGATGGAAGCGCGCATGGTTTTCACCAGATCGTAAGGCGCGCAAAACTCGTTCACGCCGCTGGCGTCCACGAAGACCGAACCGTTGCGCTCAATCTTGGTGCCCAACTGGCTGAGCAGTTTAATGGTGGTATCGATGTCCTTCAGCTTGGGGACATTCTGCAGCTCGACCGGTTCTTCCGCCAACAGGGCGGCGAACAGGATCGGCAGGGCGGCGTTTTTGGCCCCGGAAATAGACACTTCACCGCTCAGGCGGGTCCGACCCTGCACACGAAATTTATCCATCTGACTACTCTCTGTTATCTAATCTGAAGCTGCCCGCCCGGCAGGGCAAACAGCCTTAAAATCCGTTGAGTTTGCGGTCTCGCTGCCACTCTTCAGGGGTGTACGCCTTGATAGACAAGGCATGAATGCGGTTGTCCGCAATGTATTCCATCAGCGGTGCGTAAACCGTCTGCTGTTTTTTGACGCGGCTCATGCCGGCGAACAGTTCGCCGACCACGATCGCTTGAAAATGGCTGCCGTCGCCCGTCACGTGCGCTTCATCCAGTGCCAATGCCTGCATCAGCACGTCTTTAATCTCGTTGGTTTCCATAGTATCCAGTTCTGCCGCTAAAGGATCATAAACAGCCTAGTATCTTAGTGGAATACGATGTTTTCTTAAACTAAAGAAAAAGCCCCTGCATAACAGGGGCTTTGTATCGTTTAACCACGCAAAGGCGGTGTAAAACGCCGCTAACCGGCGGTATCGACAGGCATTATCGCCTGCAGGTTGTAGAGCGCGATCAGCGTTTTCAGACGCTCGGTGACGCCGAAAATTTTTAGCGCGACGCCACGTTGGCGCTGCTCTTCCTGCAGATGCAGCAACAGCGCCAGCCCGGAGGAGTCCACGCGCTGCAGTTGCGCCACGTCGATCGCGGTTTTATCCGCCATCAGCGCGTCGCGCTGCCGCCACAACGGCAGCAGCGTTTCACGGTCCAGTTCACCGCGCAGGATCAGCGTCTGCTGCTCTGATTCGAAGCTGAGCGCTGCCGACATCAGTTTTTCTTGTCCAGCGAGATTGGCTGCGCGGCAGCGGCCTGCAGCTGTTTGGTCAGGCCGTCGATGCCCTGAGTACGCAGCGTAGACGCCCACTCGTTTTGCTTGGTGGTGATCATGCTGACGCCTTCGGCGATCATGTCATACGCCTGCCAGTAGCCGGTTTTGCTGTTCTTGCGCCATTGGAAATCCAGACGCACCGGCGGGCGGCCGCCGTTGTCGATGATGGTGACGCGAATGGCCACGATGTCGGCGTTGCCCAGCGGCTGTTCAGGCGCGATCTGGTAAGTCTGGCCGTGGTACATCGCCAGCGCCTGGCCGTAAGCCTGCTCCAGGTAAGCCTGGAAAGCGGTGAAGTAAGCTTCGCGCTGCGCAGGCGTCGCATCTTTGTAGTAACGGCCCAGCACCAGCGCGCCGGCGTATTTCACCTGCACGAACGGCATCAGTTCCTGATGCACGATGGAGCGCAGGTAGTTCGGGTCCTGCTTGATCTTCGGCTGTTCGTTCTTCAAACGGCTGAAGGTCTTCTGCGCCGCGTCTTGCATCATGCTGTAAGGATTGGTTTGGTCGGCTGCGCTCGCCAGCGGCGCAACCACCAGCAGAGCCACCATCAGTAAACGTTTAAACATGCAGGTATCCTCTCTTAATGATTTGGAACAGCGGGTTGCGGTGCAGCGCCGGCAGCGGGCTCAGCGGCCGCGTCTCCCGGTTTGGCGCTGTCCTGACCGCCGCTTTTATACAGGAACTGGCCGATCAGATCTTCCAGAACCATGGCTGATTTAGTGTCCTGAATGGTGCCGCCGTCTTTCAGAATGGTGGTGCCCATATCAGGATCTTCGAAGCCCACGTTAAGCGCCAGATATTGCTCGCCCAGCAGGCCGGAGGTGCGGATCGCCAGCGAGCTGGTATCCGGGATTTCGTCGTACTTTTTCTGGATATCGAGCGCCACGCGCGGCGTGTAGGTTTTCGGATCGAGTTCGATGTCCGCCACGCGGCCGATCACCACGCCGCCGATCTTCACCGGCGAACGCGGTTTCAGGCCGCCGATATTGTCGAACGTCGCGTAAACGCGGTAGGTCGGCTCGCTGCCGATCGATTTAAGGTTCGCCACCTGCAGGCAGATAAACACGATGGCGCACAGCGCGATCAGCATGAATGCCCCAACCCAGATTTCACTCTTCTTCGTTTGCATCGAATCAATTCCCAAACATCAGTGCGGTCAGCACGAAATCCAATCCCAACACCGCCAGTGACGAATGCACCACGGTACGCGTCGTCGCCCGGCTAATCCCTTCAGAGGTAGGCACGGCGTCATACCCGTTGAAAATGGCAATCCAGGTTACGGTAATGGCGAACACCACGCTCTTGATCAGGCAGTTGAGCAGATCTTTTTTCCACTCTACGGCGCCTTGCATCGCCGACCAGAAGAAGCCGCTGTCGATGCCCTTCCAATCCACGCCGACCACCGAGCCGCCCCAAATGCCGATCGCCACGAAGATGATGGTCAGCAGCGGCATGCTGATCATCCCCGCCCAGAAACGCGGCGCCACGATGCGCCGCAGCGGATCGACCGCCATCATTTCCAGGCTGGAGATCTGTTCCGTCGCCTTCATCAGGCCGATTTCCGCCGTGAGCGCGGAACCGGCGCGGCCGGCGAACAGCAGCGCCGTCACCACCGGCCCCAGCTCGCGCAGCAGCGACAGCGCCACCATCATGCCGAGGCTGGCTTCAGCGCTGTAGGTGGTAAGCACGATATACCCCTGCAGGCCCAGCACCATGCCGATAAACAGCCCGGAAACCATGATGATCAGCAGCGACTGCACGCCGACGCTGTAAAGCTGTTTCAACAACAGCGGCCACTGCTTGCCGGGTTCCGGCCGGCCAATCAATGCGTTGAACAGCATCAACCCGGCGCGGCCGAAGCTGGCGCTGGTGTTGATGCCACTGCGCCCCAGAGACGCTAACGCTCTTAATAACATGAGCTTATTTACTCCCTAAGCCTAGCAGTTCAGTCTGATAATCCCCGGCCGGATAGCGGAACGGCACCGGTCCATCCGCTATACCATCCAGGAACTGGCGCACGCGCGCATCAGGATTGTTCTGCAATTGCTGCGTGGTGCCTTCGGCAATCACCCGGTGATCGGCCACGATATAGGCGTAGTCGGCGATGCTCAGCACCTCCGGCACGTCGTGCGACACCACGATGCAGGTAATGCCCAGCGCATGGTTCAACTCGTCGATCAGCTTGACCAGCACCCCCATGGTGATCGGATCCTGGCCGACGAAAGGTTCGTCGAACATGATCATTTCCGGATCCAGCGCGATCGCGCGCGCCAACGCCGCCCGGCGCGCCATGCCGCCGGAGAGTTCATTGGGCATCAGCTGCGCCGCACCGCGCAGCCCGACCGCTTCCAGCTTCATCAGCACCGTGCTGCGCAGCAGGGGCTCAGGCAGGTTGCTGTGCTCACGCAACGGGTAGGCCACGTTTTCGAATACGGTCAAATCGGTGAACAGCGCGCCCGACTGGAACAGCATGCTCATCTTTTTGCGCGCGTCGTACAACTGACGGCGGGACAATGCGGGAATGTTGTCGCCGTCAAACCAAATCTCCCCGCGGTCCGGCGTCAGCTGACCGCCGATCAGACGCAGCAGCGTGGTTTTGCCGATGCCCGACGGCCCCATGATCGCCGTGATCTTACCGCGAGGCACCGTCAGGTTAATGTCTTCAAATATCCGCCGGTCGCCGCGCGAGAAGCTCATGTCGCGCACTTCGACCAAATTATCTGCCTTTTGGAGCATGTTAATGGACCCTTTACGACTCATCTTTTGCTGAATCTACCCGTGATGTTAAAGCAATGGGCGCAATCCGTCTCATCTTTACAAAAACTTACTGCCATTTCGCAACCAATGATGCCATTGGTTTTACTTTTCCGCGCCACCCGGTCAAAATTGGCGCCATAACGAAAAAAAACGAAAGTGTTCAACAATTAGCCGGGAAAAACCGGTGCTGCGTTCAAGCGCACGCACCGGAGGGCAAGCAATACCGCCGCATTGACGGCTTTAACCAACGAACCGGGATAATACCCGACAAAGGACACTGCATGTTTCTCGCAATAGCATTATTAATCGTTGGTTTATTTCTACTGGTGTATGGTGCAGACCGCTTAGTTTATGGTGCTGCCGTGATTTCCCGTTCGCTTGGCGTGCCGCCGTTGATCATCGGCATGACCATCGTCGGCATCGGCACTTCACTGCCGGAGCTGATCGTGTCCACCACCGCCGCGCTGAACGGGCAGATAGATATGGCCGTTGGCAACGTATTAGGTTCCAACATCACCAACATTTTATTGATCCTGGGTGTAGCGGCGCTGATTCACCCGCTGGCTGCACGATCGGAAATACTGCGGCGCGAACTGCCGCTGATGTTAGCGGTCACAGTATTGTGCGGTTTCGTGTTGATGGACGGCACCCTGAGCAGGCTGGACGGCGTGCTGCTGCTGACCGCCGCCGCCGGTTTCATCCTGCTGATGCTGAAAATCGCCCGGCTGGCGCAGCGCGAGGGCAGCGACAGCCTGACCATGGAGCAGATCGCCGAACTGCCGCAGGACAGCAGCAATACCGTGGCGGTGCTGTGGCTGGTGCTGGCGTTTATCATTCTGCCGCTCTCTTCCAGAATGGTGGTCGATAACGCGACGGTGATCGCGCACTATTTCGGCCTGAGCGAACTGGTGGTCGGCTTGACCATTATAGCCATCGGCACCAGCCTGCCCGAGCTGGCCACGTCCATCGCCGGAGCATTAAAGGGCGAAGATGATATGGCGATTGGCAATATCATCGGCTCCAATATTTTCAACACGGTGATCGTGCTGGGCGTCCCCGCCCTGCTGTCGCCGGGCAGCGTGGACGCCGCCGCCTTCCAGCGCGATTACTGGGTGATGCTGGCGGCCAGCGTGCTGCTGAGCGTGCTGTGCATCGGCCGCAAACACCGCATCGGCCACCTGGCCGGCGCGCTGTTATTATGCGGCTTTATTGCGTATCTTGCGGTGCTGTTCTTTAACCCTTTCAGTACTTTCGGCTAAACCGACGGGAATGAGTATGTCGAACATTGAGTTGCAACCGGGCTTCGATTTTCAACAGGCCGGCAAAGAAGTGCTTCAGATAGAGCGTGACGGGCTGGCTCAGCTCGACAGCTACATCAACGCAGACTTCACCCGCGCCTGCGAAACGATCGCCGCCTGCGGCGGCAAAGTGGTGGTGATGGGCATGGGTAAATCCGGCCATATCGGCTGCAAGATCGCCGCGACCTTCGCCAGCACCGGCACCCCCTCATTCTTCGTGCACCCGGCGGAAGCCAGCCATGGCGATTTGGGCATGGTCACTCCGCAGGATATCGTACTCGCCATCTCCAACTCCGGTGAGTCCAGCGAGATCCTGGCGCTGATCCCGGTGTTGAAACGGCAGCGGATCACCCTCATCTGCATGACCAACAATCCGGAAAGTTCGATGGGCAAGGCGGCGGACATCCACCTGTGCATCAAGGTGCCGCAGGAGGCCTGCCCGCTGGGGCTGGCGCCGACCACCAGCACCACCGCCACGCTGGTGATGGGCGATGCGCTGGCCGTCGCGCTGCTGAAGGCGCGCGGTTTCACGCCGGAAGATTTCGCGCTGTCGCATCCGGGCGGCGCACTCGGCCGCAAGCTGCTGCTGCGGGTTAGCGATATCATGCACAGCGGCGACGAAATGCCCCACGTCAGCGCCGACGCCTCATTGCGCGACGCGCTGCTGGAAATCACCCGCAAAAATCTGGGTCTGACGGTGATCTGCGACGATCTGATGAAAATCGCCGGCATCTTTACCGATGGCGACCTGCGCCGGGTGTTCGATATGGGCATCAACCTGCACGAAGCCAAGATCGCCGATGTCATGACGCCGGGCGGCGTGCGGGTGCGTCCCAACCTCCTGGCGGTCGATGCGCTGAATCTGATGCAGCAACGCCACATCACCGCGCTGCTGGTTGCCGATGGCGACCAGTTGCTGGGTGTGGTACATATGCATGACATGCTGCGCGCCGGCGTCGTTTAATTAAGGAATAGAACGGAATGGGTATGGTAGAAACCTGCTACGGGCCGGTAGAACAAGAGGTTATGGCGCGTGCCGGGAACATCCGCCTGTTGATTTGCGATGTTGACGGCGTACTGTCGGACGGCCTGATCTTCATGGGCAACAACGGTGAAGAATTGAAGGCGTTCAACGTGCGCGACGGTTACGGCATCCGCTGTCTGAAAACCTCCGACATCGAGGTGGCGATCATTACCGGTCGCTCCGCCAGGCTGCTGGAAGACCGCGCGCAAACGCTCGGCATCACCCATCTGTATCAGGGGCAATCCGATAAGCTTTTGGCCTTCCGCGAACTGTTGGATAAACTGTCGTTAACGGCGGATCAGGTCGCCTATATCGGCGATGACCTGATCGACTGGCCGGTGATGGCGCAGGTGGGCCTGGCGGTCGCGGTCGCAGACGCCCATCCGCTGCTGACGCCGCGAGCCCACTACGTCACCCGCATTGCCGGCGGCCGCGGCGCGGTGCGCGAACTGTGCGACATCATTCTTTTGGCTCAAAATAAGCTGGAGGACGCCAAAGGGCTGTCGATATGAGTAAAACCAAACTTTGGATCACCATCCTGTTGACGGTGATCGTTCTGGCGCTGATCGGCTGGAACATGACGGACTTCAGCGACGATACGGCTCCTGGCCCGGCTAACGATCAGGATCCGACCTACCAGAGCCAGCACACGGTCACCGTGGTGTACAATCCGGCCGGTAAACTGAATTATAAGCTGGTGGCGGAAGACGCGAAGTATTACACCGCCGGCGAGCTGAGCTGGTTCACCCAGCCGGTGATGACGCTGTTCGACGAGAATGCGGTGGCCACCTGGTCAGTTCGCGCCGATCGCGCCAAACTGACGAAAGACCGGATGCTGTATCTGTATGGCCACGTCGAGGTAAACAGCCTGACCACCACCTCGCAGCTGGAAAAAATTAAGACGGACAACGCTCAGGTAAACCTGGTCACCCAGGACGTCACCTCCGATGACGAAGTCACGCTTTACGGGACCAATTTTACCTCTAACGGCATGAAAATGCGTGGGAACCTGCGGACCAAAACCGCTGAGCTGATTGATAAGGTTAAGACCAACTATGAAATCCAGAACCAAAAACCAACTCCGTAATCTGTTGATCGGCAGCTTAGTTTTGGCCGCCAGCGCCCCTGCTCTGGCGCTGAAATCCGACTCCAGCCAGCCGGTCAGCATCGACTCGCTCAAGCAGTCGTTGGATATGCAAAGCAACGTCAGCACCTTTACTGACAACGTGGTGATCAAACAGGGCACCATCGATATCCGCGCTGACAAGGTGGTGGTCACCCGTCCGGGCGGAGATCAGAATAAGACCTATATTGAAGCGTTCGGCAACCCGGTAACCTTCTACCAGATGCAGGACAGCGGCAAGCCGGTCAAAGGCCACGCGCAGAAAGTGCGTTACGACGTGGCGACCCAGCTGGTGACCCTGACGGGCAACGCCTATCTGGAGCAGCTCGACAGCAACGTGAAAGGCGATCGCATCACCTATCTGGTGCAACAGCAGCAAATGCAGGCGTTTAGCGACAAAGGCAAACGCGTGACAACGGTTCTGGTACCGTCGCAGTTGCAAGACAAAAACGGGCAAAAAAAGAGTAACTAATCACTTATGGCAACACTCATCGCAGAAAACCTGGCGAAAGCCTACAAGGGCCGTAAAGTTGTCGAAGACGTCAGCCTGAAAGTGAAATCCGGCGAGATCGTCGGCCTGCTTGGCCCGAACGGCGCCGGTAAAACCACCACCTTCTACATGGTGGTCGGCATCGTGCCGCGCGACGCCGGGCGCATCGTGATCGACGAAGAAGACATCAGCCTGTTGCCGCTGCACGCCCGTGCGCGCCGCGGCATCGGTTACCTGCCGCAGGAAGCGTCGATCTTCCGCCGCCTGAGCGTGTACGACAACCTGATGGCGGTGTTGGAGATCCGTCCCGATCTCACCAGCGAACAGCGCGAAGACCGCGCCAAAGAGCTGATGGAAGAGTTCCATATCTCCCATCTGCGCGACAGCCTCGGCCAGGCGCTGTCCGGCGGTGAACGCCGCCGCGTCGAAATCGCCCGCGCGCTGGCGGCCAACCCGAAATTCATTCTGCTGGACGAACCCTTCGCCGGGGTGGATCCGATTTCCGTTATCGATATCAAGAAAATCATCGAGCACCTGCGTGACAGCGGCCTGGGCGTGCTGATCACCGACCACAACGTGCGCGAGACGCTGGACGTATGTGAACGCGCCTACATCGTCAGCCAGGGCAAACTGATTGCCCACGGCACGCCGGATGCTATTCTGGCCGACGAGCAGGTTAAACGCGTTTATCTGGGCGAAGAGTTCCGCCTCTAAGCGCCGGCGCGTCCTGCGGGACGACACCGTTAACGGAAGTAGACAGAAAACTATGAAGCAAGGTTTGCAACTCAGGCTCAGCCAACAGCTGGCCATGACACCTCAGCTCCAGCAGGCGATCCGCCTGCTGCAGTTGTCCACGCTTGAGCTTCAGCAAGAGATCCAGCTGGCGCTGGAGAGCAATCCGCTGCTTGAACAGACCGATCTGCACGACGAAATCGACGCCAAAGAAACCCAGGAGACCGAGGGGCTCGATACCCGCGAGGCCTTGGAGCAGAAAGACATGCCGGAAGAGCTGCCTCTGGACGCCACCTGGGATGAAATCTATACCGCGGGCACGCCGTCCGGCACCGGCACCGACTACAGCGACGACGAGCTGCCGGTCTATCAGGGCGAGACCACCCAAACGCTGCAGGATTATCTGATGTGGCAGGTGGATCTGACGCCGTTTTCCGATACCGACGCCGCCATCGCCACTTCCATCGTCGACGCGGTGGATGACACCGGCTATCTCACCGTCCCGCTGGAAGACATTCTGGAAAGCCTGGGCGACGAGAACGTGACCCTCGAGGAAGTCGAGGCGGTGCTGAAGCGCGTGCAGCGTTTTGATCCGATCGGCGTCGCCGCGCGCGATCTGCGCGATTGCCTGCTGGTGCAGCTCTCCCAATACGCCAAAGATACGCCTTATCTGGCCGAAGCGCGGCTGATCATCAGCGAGCATCTGGATCTGTTGGCCAACCACGACTTTCGCAGCCTGATGCGATCAACCCGGCTAAAAGAAGATACACTGAAAGAAGCGATGCTGCTGATTCAGTCGCTCGATCCGCGCCCGGGGCAGTCGATCAATACCGGCGAATCGGAATACGTCATTCCGGACGTGCTGGTGCGCAAGACGCAGAACAAATGGACGGTCGAGCTCAACGGCGACAGCGTGCCGCGTTTGAAGATCAATCAGCAGTACGCCGCGCTGGGCAACAGCGCCCGCAGCGAAGCCGACGGCCAGTTCATCCGCAGCAACCTGCAGGAAGCCAAGTGGCTGATTAAAAGCCTGGAGAGCCGCAACGAGACGTTGCTGAAGGTCACCCGCTGCATCGTCGATCAGCAGCAGGCGTTCTTCGAGCAAGGCGAAGAGTTTATGAAACCCATGGTGCTGGCGGATATCGCCCAGGCCGTGGAGATGCATGAATCGACGATCTCGCGCGTCACCACGCAGAAGTTTCTGCACAGCCCGCGCGGCATTTTCGAATTGAAATATTTCTTCTCCAGCCACGTGAATACCGACAGCGGCGGCGAAGCCTCCTCGACGGCGATCCGCGCGTTGGTGAAGAAATTGATTGCGGCGGAAAACCCCGCCAAACCACTCAGCGATAGCAAGCTGGCCACCCTGCTCGCCGATCAGGGGATCATCGTGGCCCGGCGCACCGTCGCCAAGTACCGAGAGTCTTTGTCCATCCCGCCGTCGAACCAGCGCAAACAGTTGGTTTGACCTCTATTGAGAAGGAAGACACTATGCAGCTCAACATTACCGGACACCACATCGAAATCACCGATCCGTTGCGCGAGTTCGTGAACAACAAGTTCGCCAAACTCGAACAGTATTTTGATCGCATCAATCAGGTGTATGTTGTATTAAGTGTGGAAAAAGTGCAGCAAATTGCGGAAGCAACGGTGCACGTGAATGGAGGCGAGTTGCACGCCACCTCGGAAGACGAGAATATGTATGCCGCAATTGATACGCTGATCGACAAATTGGCACGTCAATTGAACAAACATAAAGACAAATTGAAGCAACACTGACACCCTGACCCATTCCGTGAGGCGGCATCCATCGCCGCCTCTCCCTTCGGCGCGTGACCCGCATGGGTGACGCGCCGAACGGTAATCAGGGTCAAAACCGACGAAAAACCGCCTTGCCGGGTTCGCCCGGCGGCGCGGTTTTAAGTGAAGATGAGATGAACAACGAATATATGCAATTAAGCTCGGTGTTAAACATCGAGTGCACCAAAAGCTCGGTACACTGCACCAGCAAGAAGCGGGCTTTGGAAATTATCAGCGAACTGGCCGCCAAACAGCTCAATCTGCCTTCACAGGTGGTGTTTGACGCGGTTCTCACCCGGGAGCGCATGGGCAGCACCGGTATCGGCAACGGTATCGCCATTCCCCACGGCAAACTGGAAGAGGACACACTGCGGGCCGTTGGCGTGTTTATCCGTCTCGACCAACCCATCGCTTTCGACGCTATCGACAATCAGCCGGTCGACCTGCTGTTCGCGCTGCTGGTGCCTGCCGATCAGTGCAAAACCCATTTGCATACGCTGTCGCTGGTCGCCAAACGCCTGGCAGACAAAACCGTATGCCGCCGCCTGCGCGCCGCGCAGAGCGACGAAGAACTTTACCAAATCATCACCGAGTGATGCCCGGCCGGCGTGACTTCCAGCCCGGATAACGATACTGTTTTACGATGATGGATCCGGCTGCGGCCGGAATAACAAAGTTTAACGGTGGCGATGAACGCCGCCGCGATGCCAGGGGAGTTGCCACATGGTGCTGATGATTGTCAGCGGCCGTTCCGGTTCCGGAAAATCCGTCGCCTTGCGGGCGCTGGAAGACATGGGTTTTTACTGCGTTGACAACCTGCCGGTGGTTCTGCTGCCGCAGCTCGCCAATACGCTGGCGGAACGCAATATCTCCGCGGCGGTCAGCATCGACGTGCGCAACATGCCGGAATCGCCGGAAGTGTTCGAATACGCGATGACTCAGCTGCCGGACAGCTTCTCGCCGCAGTTGCTGTTCCTCGACGCCGATCGCAACACGCTGATCCGCCGTTACAGCGACACCCGCCGCCTGCACCCGCTCTCCAGCAAAAACCTGTCGCTGGAAAGCGCGATCGACGAAGAGAGCGATCTGCTCGAACCGCTGCGCTCGCGGGCTGACCTGATTATCGACACCTCGGAAATGTCGGTGCACGAACTGGCCGAAATGCTGCGCACCCGCCTGCTCGGCAAGCGCGAGCGCGAACTGACGATGGTGTTCGAATCCTTCGGCTTCAAGCACGGTATTCCTATCGACGCCGACTACGTGTTCGACGTGCGCTTCCTGCCTAACCCGCACTGGGATCCGAAGCTGCGGCCGATGACCGGTCTGGACAAGCCGGTAGCGTCGTTCCTCGATCGCCATACCGAAGTGCATAACTTCATTTACCAGACCCGCAGCTATCTGGAACAGTGGCTGCCGATGCTGGAAACCAACAACCGCAGCTACCTGACGGTCGCCATCGGCTGTACCGGCGGCAAACACCGTTCGGTGTACGTGGCGGAACAGCTGGCCGATTACTTCCGCTCGCGCGGCAAGAACGTGCAATCGCGCCACCGCACGCTGGAAAAGCGCAAACAATGACGGTCAAACAGACGGTTGAAATCAAAAACAAGCTGGGCATGCACGCGCGCCCGGCGATGAAACTGTTCGAACTGGTGCAAAGCTTCGACGCCGAAGTGATGCTGCGCAACGAAAGCGGCACCGAAGCCGAAGCCAGCAGCGTCATCGCGCTGCTGATGCTGGACTCCGCCCAGGGTCGGCACATCGAAGTCGAAGCGACCGGCCCCGATGAAGTCAACGCGCTGGCGGCGGTGGTCGAGCTGTTCAACTCCGGGTTTGATGAAGATTAGTCGCTGAGACTCTTCCCATGCGTCGCCTCGGCGCATGTGTTGCCTCCGCCCCTCCCATAGTGTAGCCCTCCCGTTTCTCATTTTGCGAATCCGCTTCCAGAATCAGCCGTAACCGCCTGTAAATTCACGTTATGGATTTACCCCCACCACGGTAATCGCAATAGTGTGTAACGCAAAAACAGACAACAGGCGGATGTTTCCCCACGCTTTGCTTGCGGGACAACAGAAAGTTTACAATTTGTGAACTTCACCGGCAGTCGCTATAATGTTCACCGGGTAGGAATCGAAGGAACGATGCATATCATTTCCAGGGAACCGTTCAATAACGCAACGAAGCAATATCCCAATGAAGCCACTGCTCTCGAGGCCATTTATAAAGCGTTGCGACGGGGTGAGTTCCGCACGCCGGACGAGTTAAAAGCGCTTTTTCCTTCGCTCGATCGTATGAAGTACAAAGAGAAATGGTGGGTCATTGACGTCGGCGGCAACCACCTGCGGATCTTGTTCTTTGCCAGCTTCGAGACACAGAAAGTCTTCATAAAGCATATCGTTAGCCACGCCGAATACGACAAGCTGATGCAGCACTATCGAAGGAGTTCGTCATGATTACAGATGCCATTAAGGCGGCCGATGCGCTACTGCGCGCCGTCCCCTTATTGCAGGGCAGCCACGCTCAGCAAGACTACCGAGAAGCGCTCGAATTGGTGGAATATCTGCTGGAAAACGATGAACGCCATCCGCTGATTGACATGTTGGCAAAAAAAATCGCCGAATATGAAGACAACAGCGCCGAATTTACCGCATTCAACCAGCGTATCGCCCAACTCCCGCAGGGGGTGGCCGCGCTTCGCGTATTGATGGAACAGCACCAACTCAGCCAAAGTGATTTTGAACATGAGATCGGCAAAAAGTCGTTGGTTAACCAAATCCTGAACGGCAAAAGATCGCTGACCATTCCGCACATTATGGCGCTGGCCAAACGCTTCAATCTGCCCCCAGCCCTGTTCCTGCCGGAAGCGGATTAATTCCCCTCAACTCCGGCTCAGGCAGTCCAGCGCCACCGCCTTAAAACTGTCGAAGCTGTCGCTGCCCAGCAGGCGGCTCATTGAGCGTTCACGCACGAAGGTGACGAACAGCTCATAGATCGCCATCGCCTCTTCATAGTCGCTCTTGCTGATCGCCAGCAGGAAAATCACGTGCGCGACCTCGCCCTCGCCCCAGGCGACGCCCTGCGGCGCCAGTAGCGTCACCACCACGGTCTTTTTCGCCAGCAGCCCCAGCGAGTGCGGCAGCGCGATGCCTTCGCCCAGCAGCGTGGAGACGATCGCCTCGCGTTCGACCACCGACGGATAAAAGTCCGCGCCGACGTACCCTTCCCGCTCCAGCTGGCCGCACACCCGGCTGAACAGTTCCGCCTGCGTCAGCGGCTCGTTGAGCACCATGAAATGCTCGGCGTCGAAGAACTTCTCCAGCATGTACGGTCGGGTGCGATCCACCAGCACCAGTTTGCCCAGTTGCTCCAGCTGATAATCGGTCGGGAACGGCGACATCACCACTACCGGCTTGTTCTTTTCGCCGATGCGGGCGTTGGAAATCACGAAGTCTTCGTCGATGTGCGCGAGCATCTCATAATCGCGCAGCGAGACGATGCGCGTCATCACCAGCTGCGGGTACTTGCGCGCAATCTGCGCCTGGATCATGCGCACCGTCGAGTTGCCGGTGTCGCACACCAGCATCACCTGCGGGTGGCGTTCATAACCGATGTTGTAATGCCGCTCCAGCCCCACGCCGATGTGCAGCACCAGATAACCGATTTCGTTCTCGCTCAGCGTATAAGGCGTGTACTTGCCCCAGCTGGAGACCGCCGCCAGCGTCACGTCGTAAGCCATCGGATAGTGCTGCTTGATGTTGGCCAACAGCGGATTGGGGATGTTGATCTGGTATTTCACCCGCGTAATCATGGTCTTGATATGGGTAAGCAGATCGGCCCGCAGCTGCTCGTCGCCCTGCAGGTTGTAGTTATAGTGTGCGTTGATGTAGGAAAGAATGTAGTCCACCAGCGCTTCTTCATCGTCGGCGTTGATTTCGGTCGGCTGCACGTCCTGCACGCGGCGCGCGGCGATGTTGACCCGCAGATAGGCCTCTTCGGCCATCGAGATCTCTTTGCCGGAGGCCGCACGCAGCTCCGCCGCCAGGCGGGTCGACACCTGGCGCACCGCCTCGTCGCCGTCCTCCACCTCGAAGTCCGACAGCGGATAGCCATCGTTGATGCGCCGCAGCGCCACCGCACAGTAGAAAATCAGGTACTGCTCGCCCTCGTCGGTCAGGCGAATGGCATATTGCGACAGCAGCGGGTGCAGCAATCCGGCGAACGCCGCCACCTGCGGCTGCAGCAGGATCTCGTTGTTGAGCAGCGGGTTCTCGGCGTCGGCCAACTGCAGCTGGAACAGCAGGTCGGTCAGGCAGGCGCGGATCGCCATCTCCGCACCGAACAGCTTCATGCCGTAGCGCGGCTTGGTTTCGATCGTCAATTGATAGTGCGCCAGACGCTCTCTCACCTCAGCCATGTCGTTTTGCAGCGTGCCGCGGCTGACGAACCACTCGTCAGCCAAATCTTCCAGTTTAAGGGAGAAGGCTGAGGTCAAAAAACGCACCAGCAGATAATGCACTCGCTCCTGCGCGCTGCGCGGGGTGGCGTGTTTGCGGCGCTCCTGATGCTGCAGGGCGCTGAACAGCGCGGCATTATCGACCTGCAAACGATAGCCGGCCCCGCGGCTATGCACGAAGCGCGCGCCATATTTGTCCAGGATCTCGTTCAGCGCGGTGATATCCGCCCGCACCGTGCGGGTGGACACGGCGAAACGCTTCGCCAGCTCATCCTGCGGCAAAGTCTCGGTTTGCAAAGCATCGAACAAGTAAGCCAAACGCGGGTAAGGAAATCGCACCATTCTGTGTCCGTCAATCAGGTGGCCCACCCGACGAACCGGGCGGGCCACGGGTTACTTCGGCGGCGGCAGAAACGTCATTTGCGAGGGGCTGCCGATCGGCAGATAGCCGCCCACAAAGCTGAGCTTGCCGTCCGTCGGGTTGACGCTGAAGCGGGTGACGTTATCGCTGCGCTGGTTCAACGCATACAGATAGCGGCCATCCAAGCTCAGCGCCAGCGAACGCGGATAATCGCCGCGGGTCCAGGTTTCCGCCACCGGTTTCAACTCACCGCGAGCGCCCACGCTGAACTGGGCAATGCTGTTATGCAGCCGGTTGGCGACGTACAGCGTGTCGCCGTTCTTGCTGAGCGCCAACCCCGAAGCGAAGCTGGTGCCCTGATAGTCGGCGGGCAGCGCGGAAACCGCATGCAGTTGTTTCAGAGTACCTTTTTGGCGATCAAAACGGTAGCTGGTCAACGTCGAGGCCTCTTCGTTCACCAGCAGCACGGTTTCGCCGTCCGGATGGAACACAAAGTGACGCGGCCCCGCGCCGGCGGAAGAGGCGGCGATCCACGGCGGATCGTTCGGCGTCAGCCGGCCGCTCGCGGCGTCAAAGCGCCATTGGTAGATGCGATCCAATCCCAGATCGGTGGAGAACACGAACTTGCCGCTCGGATCGCTGGCGATCATATGGGCATGCGGGCCGTTGTGATCGCTGACGGCGAAGCTGCCGTTCACCGCCGCCGCCGGTTTGGCCGCGCCCGCCGGGCCCTGTTGCTGCTGCACCGAGCTGGCGGCGCCCAGGCTGCCGTCCGCTTCAATCGGGAAGACCGCCACGCTGCCGCTGACGTAGTTCGCCACCAGCAGATGCTGCCCGTCCGGCGTCGAGGTGAGATACACCGGCCCCGCCCCCTGCGAATCCACCTGGTTGAGCTGAGTCAGTGCGCCATCGGCCGGATTGATCCGGTAGGCGGTGATGCCGCCGTGCTTGCCGCCGTTGAAATCGGCCACTTCGCTGGCGACATACAGCGTCTTGCCATCAGCGCCCAGCGTCAGCTGCGCCGGATTCGGCACGTTGCTGACCAGCGTAACCTGGCTCAACGCGCCGCTGGCCGGATCGACCCGCACTCGGTAAACGCCTTCGCCGTTGGGATTGTAGGTGCCGATATAGGCAAAATGAGATGACGTGGAGTTCATTGCATCCTCAGCATGCAGCGTCGGGCCGGTCACGGCCAGCAGCGCTATAAACAACGCGGTGCGTCGGGTTGGAGCCTGCCAGTTTCGCATAGTAGTCCTCAATATAGGTAACGGCGCGGCATGCCGCGCCACGGGAAAACCTTCGCCTCCCAGCGTTTACCTCATCCCATTACGCGTTCAACCCACCAGCTTTTTGGTCATCGCCAGCAGGGCTTTCACGTCCTGCGGACGCGTATCGCCGCTGGTGGCGTCGATGATCGAGCTGTAGATATGCGGGATCACGCGTTTCACGCCGGCCGCCAGCGCGATCTCGACGATCGGCTCAAAGTTCTCCAGATCGATACCGCCGGTCGGCTCCAGCATGAAGTCATGCTCGGCGCAGGCCTTGGCTACGTACTGGTACTCGTCCTTGCACTTCAGGCCGCCCATCGGGAAATACTTGATGGAGCTGCCGCCCATGTCTTTCAGCAGGGCGATGGCGGTTTCCACCGGCACGATGCCGTCCGGCGCCGCGGCGCTTAATGGGCCGGTAGAGATCTTCACCCAACCGACGCGGCCGGTCGGCGACACCAAGCCGTTGACCACGCTGTCGTTCTGGCCCAGCAGCGCGCGGCTGGCGCCGACGCCGGTGAACACCTGGTTAACGTGCTGCGGCTGCACCTGCTGAGCGATCAGGCTGACCATCGCCGACTGCTTCGGATCGCCGGCGCCCAGGCCGACCGAGAGCGCGTTTTCGATCAGGCGCGCATAGCGCAGCATGTCGGTCACCGCGCTGTCGACGTCCGGGTAGTTCTTGGAGAGCACGCCCACCAGCACATGGCCTTCCGCCGCGGCGTAGATGTCCTGCGCGTTGGCTTTGGAGCCGGCCAGCACGTTCAGGCAGACGCAGTCGCGATAGTAGTTAGGCTGCAGCTTCATGCTTGTTTCTCCGTAAACAGATTTTTGATACAGGTAAAGACGGTCATCAGTTGCCGCTCGTCGACGCTGCGCACGTCGACCTCAATCTTGCCCTCGTTGGCCTTGTAGCCGCGGAAGTAGATGGCGATATCGCCGGTTTTCAGCGCCTGGACGATGTCATAAGTCGACCGCCCCAGCACCGCTTCGTCAAAGGCGATCTCGGCGCGGGCGATATCGCGGCCGGCGCTGTCCCAGACGGTCCTGGCGCTGACGCCGGTCAGGGTGTTGAGGCTGTCGAGGAACGGCGTCATCCGCTCCACCATCTGTTGCCCGGTGGTTTTCTCAAGCGTCAGATAGCTTTCAATCGCTTGGGTCAGGCCGAGGATGCCCTCTTTGCCGACCTTCATCGCCCGGCCGATGCCGCCGGATTGCAACTTCACCCACTCGACGTACTGTTTCTTGCCGATCACGAGACCGCTGGTCGGCCCCTCGATGGCTTTGGCGCCGCTGTAGATCACCAGATCGGCCCCCATCTGGTAATAACACATCAGATCTTCTTCCGCCGCGGCGTCGACGATCAGCGGCAGGTTATGTTTGCGCGCCACCACCGCCGCCTGCTCGACGGACAGAATGCTTTTCTGCACGCAGTGGTGCGATTTGACGTACAGGATCGCCGCAGTCTGCGGCGTGATGCAGGCTTCAATCTGCTCCGGCGAACATTCGTTGGCGTACCCCGCCTCCACCACCTTGCCGCCGCCCAGCGCCACCATGGTGTCCACCGGCGCGCCGAAGTTGACGTTGTGACCGCGCGGCAGCACGATCTCGCGCGGCACGGCGATCGGCGCCGAATGCAGGTTCACCAGCAGATTGGCGTTATCTTTAACGATCACCGCCGCCACCGACTGGGCGATGCCCGCCGAGGCGCAGGAGACGATCACCGCATCCTCCACGTTGAGCAGATCGGCGATGTAGGCGCCGGTCTTGTTGACCAGATCCTTGATTTCGAAATAGTGGTTCAGGCCGTAATCAACGGCGTCGATCACGTCCTGGCGCGGCGTGGAAACGCCGAGAATGGTCATGCGGCCGGAGGTGTTGATCACCTGCTTCAAACCGTATTTTTCATAAATCGAAGACATGGCTTGCCTCCCCTTGTTCGGTTAATAGGATTTCCCCGGCCACCACCGCGGCCAGCGGCACCAGCAGCCGTTCGCCCTCGGCGGTTTGCCCTTCGGCGTCGGCGAATACCTGTGGTTCGCGGCGCAGCTCAAACAGCGTGAAATCGGCGTCATAGCCCGGCTCCAGCCGCCCTTTGCCGCTCAGCTGCAGCGCCGACGCGGCGTTCTCCGTCACGCAGGCGATCACCTGCGGCAGCGTCAGGCCGACGCTGAAGAATTTGGACATCACCGTCGCCAGGCTGTGCACCGGCCCGTTCATGCGGTTGCGGCAGTAAATATCGGAGCTGATGGTGTGCGGCAAAATGCCCAGTTTGACCGCCTGGCGCGCCACCTCGAAGCTGAAGCTGGCGGTGCCGTGCCCTACGTCGAGCAATACGCCGCGCCGCAGCGCGCGCTGGATAGACTCGCGCAGCGTGCCCGCCGGCGTCAGAATGCGGTTCGGTTTGCCGTTGTAGCAGTGGGTGATGATGTCGCCACGGGTCAGCAGATCGGCGATGTCGTCCAGATCCGGCGGGTTGTTGCCGATATGCACCATCAGCGGCAACTGGCGGTTTTCCTGCTGGATCTCTTTGGCCAACACCAGCGGGCGAGTGCCGTTCTTGCCCACCACGCTGCTGCTCATGCGCGCCTTGATGCCGATGATGAAACCGGGATGGTTGGCGATAGCCTGGCCGGCCTCGCGCTTGTCGATGTCCGTCAACTCCGCCAGCTCGTTCTGCCGCAGCAGGCCGATGCGCGAGATATTGAGGAAGGCGAAAACGTTGGTTTTGGCGCTGCGCGTCAGCTGATAAAAGGCGTCGATATCGTCGGCACCGGCGCTGCCGGCATCGACCACGCTGGTGACGCCGCTGGCGACGCCGACCCGATCCGGCTCGTCATGGTAGATCGGCGATTCGGGATAGCAGTGCACGTGCGCATCGATCCAACCGGCACTCAGGCGGCAGTTGCCCGCCAGATCCAGCTGGCGAACGGCGCTGACGTCCGCCGCCAACCGCCCCACCGAGGCTATTTTGCCGTCTTTCACCGCCAGATCGATCAGCGTATCGTCCGCCAGTCTGGCGCCTCTGATTACTAAGTCATACATACCGCATTGCTCCTGTTAGCCCGGGCGCCGCCGCAGCATCGGGCGGCGCCTGGCGCAGGCCTCTTAAGAAATGGCTACCGGGAAGATCGCCCCCAGGATCATCGCGCCGAGGATCGCTCCGCCGGTGATCGGTTTACCCCAGATATAGAACAGCAGCGCGCCGAGCAACGAACCGATGCCGATCGGGATCGAGGCAGTCATTGCCGACAGGATGATCAACGGCCCAAGGAAGCGGCCCGAGGAGTTGCCCGCGCCCATCATCACGTCAGCCCCGTAGGTGGAGTTGCTCTGATTGATGGTGAATTTGCGCGCCAGAATGATCACATAACCGATCGCCAGGCCGATGATCAGGCCGGTAGCCAGCGAAGCGGCGAAGTTGGCGACCGGGAACACGATGCCGGCCCCCAAAAGCAGCGCCGGTACGCCCAGCCCGACGCCGGTCTGGATCGCGCCGCCGATGTCGAGGATGCCCACCAGTGAACCTTCGATGATGCGCGCGAACAGGAAGCTGGCGCCGAACGCCGCCACCGCGCCGTACACGCCGGTATCCATCCCCGCCCGCAGCATGGAGACGAAGGCCACTTCGTTAAAGGCGCCGATGCCGTACAGGTAGTACATGTGCGTCCCGGCGAACACGCCGGAGGACAGCAGGCCAACAAAAATCGGGAATGACCAGTCGGCGTACCAGAAGCCTTTTTGGGTTTGCTCTTCCATCATCCCGCTCCTTATTTACCGCTCAGGGTGTTGTGAATGGCGTCCAGCCAGCCCGGCACGCCGAGGCTGAAGGACTCGAGAACTTTCATGTCGAAGCCGCGGAAGAAGCCGCTCAGCACGAACAGCAGCACGATCACCGCCATCATGATCTTGGTGATTTTGTTCCAGCCGCTCTCTTCCACGCCTTTGCCGATCAGAATGCCCAGCACCAGGCCCGGTACGGCGTTGCCCATGATCAGCTGCGCCAGGCCGCCGAAAATGGTGCCCCAGAAGCCGGAACGGCGCCCGGCGTCGATCGCCGCCAGCCAGAAGATCACCGGCATCACGGTGTTCACCAGCAGGTTGGCCGCCGGCACCAGCACCTTGATCGCGGTGACCTGCAGCGCGGCAGGCACGGCGGAAGCGGTGGTATTGAGGAAGGCCACCACCAGCATGCCGATGATGCCGCAGGCGATGGCCATTTTTTTCGGATCGTGCAGCGTTTGCGCCAGATTGCGGTTCTTGACCATCAGGGCCGCCGCGCCCCAGTGCGGGATGATGCGGTGATCGACATCCTGCGTGAAGGAGCCCGCCGCCACGGAAGACGCCCAGGCGTTGAAGAAGAAGCCCAGACCGAATGAGAAGTGGGAAGCCGGATCGCCCTCGCAGGAGTTCAGCTCGCCCAGGGTGCGAAACGCCCCCATGCCCTGTGTTGTCGGCGCGTGGAACATGCGTGCGGCGCCGGCCCCTACGCCGACCCCCACCAGCCCACCGATAATAATCGATTTAAATAAGATGATTAAAAACATCAGTATACCCTTTCATTTATGCTAACGTTTTTATTTCGTGACGAAGACAACCTTCTCGGTATTGATAATGGTTACGTTCACGGTTATTTCCAGAGAAACGGCATAGCTCTTTCTTTCACGCGGCAAAAAGAAGAAAAGAAATTTCTCTTTTGTTATTTTCTCTTCCGCTTTCACCACGCTGACGTCCTGCGGCTCGATGCGCAGCAGAATATTGTTGGTGGACTTTAATACCGCGCCCTGCACATTAGCCAAGGCGGAAGCAAAAGCTTTCGCTTTGCTGTCGCCTTTACCCTCCACCTTTACCGATGTGGTATATTGCTCTTTCATTATGGGTTGCCATGTTTTTTGACGTAGGCTTCCACCAGTTTCTGGCCCAGCTCTTCTTTATCCATAAAGCCGAACCCCAGCACGTTGCAGCCTTCGTTAATTGCCGTCACGCCCTCTTCCACCGAACGCATGCCGTATTTGGCTTTGTAGCCGTATTTGGTTTGCGCGGTAATCGCGCCGGCGCCGCCGCTGCCGCAAAAAGAGATGCCCAGCTGCGCGTTTTCCGCTTTCATGACGTCGCCCAGCTTCATATCCGCCGCCACGCCGGGGATAACCACCGCTTTTCCGCCTGCGTTTTCAACGCCCTGGCCGACTTTTTGCCCTTTTCCCAAACGATCGCCGATCACTACGGTAATTTGACCCATGGTATATTCTCCTGATTGAAATCGATGCGTTAACCGCTATGCGTTATTATCTTTCGCCACTTCGAAGTGCACTGAAAGCAAATAGGCTTCTTCGATAGGCAATGTGCCAAACTGATCCACCACGCGCTCCGCCATTTGCATGGACTCGGCGGAAATTTCGTCGAACAGTGATTTATCCACCTCCGGCAACGGCTCACCGGTTATTGAGCGCAGCACCATGGCGCGAATATGCGATTCCAGCATCTGTTGCTGCACCGCATTGGTATAAATATTCTCAGCATTCAGCATCGCGGTAATATCCGCCAGCACCCGAGCGGTGATCTCACCGGCTTCGCTGATATCGGATTGTTCAATTTCTTTTATCGAAGCAGATCCATCATTCACTTTTCAGTACCCCTAGATCCCACATTAATCAGTAAGCCGTAAAGCGCATCACCTGAATAATCCGCTTTCTGTGATGTCTTTACCCTACCCCCGGTAAGATTTTCTGTGGAGACCGGTTTTTTCCAGTTCGAAGTGGAAATCGAATGACGCGCGGAGATCCATTTCGCAAAACGGCGTTAAGGCGAAAAAGTAAATGAGATAACAATTACATAACCCGGCTAACGGTTTTTTTTGCCTCGATTGACGATAAAAGCCTTCGTGATCGGGATCTCTTTCTTTTCTCGCCCCAACCGCCTACTATCAATGGGACAAATCGACATTACCCACACCCCCGCTCCTCTGGCGCGGGGGTGTTGCTTTGTGTTGTTTTTCCGAATTTATGGGTGCACAGACTGGCGCCCTTTGATTTGACTGGAGAGTGGAATGACCAAACCCATCATTACTATTAATGAGCTGGATGCGGAACGCCTGGATGCGCTATTGGAACAACCGGCCTTTGCCAACACCGACGTCGCCGCCGCGCTGAACGACGAGTTGGATCGCGCGGAAATCCTGCCGCCGGAGAAAATGCCGGCCAACGTGGTGACCATGAACAGCCGCGTGCGTTTTCGCGATCTGCACACCGATGAAGAGCACGTGCGCACGCTGGTTTACCCAGCCTCGCTGAAAGACAGCCACGATCAGCTGTCGGTGATGGCGCCGCTGGGCGCAGCGCTGCTCGGCATGCACGTCGGCAAGCAGATCTCCTGGCAATTGCCGAACGGTGAAGAAGCGCGGATTGAAGTGCTGGAATTGCTGTACCAGCCGGAAGCGGCGGGCGAATACCACCGTTAAGCGGTTCTCAGGGCGGCATCCGGCCGCCCTTTCTGTTTCAGAGGCAGATAGCGATCAGCACGGCGATCAGCAGCAGCACGTAGATTTTGGCATGCAGCGCATCGCTCACCTTCGGCAAACAGCGCCTGGCAAACACGATCCCCGCAATCCCCGCCACCACCAGCAGCCCCAGAATGTTCAGATTGACGTAGCCCAGATACTGCGGCCCGCTCATCTCGCGCCATCCCAACACGATATACATCAGCGCCCCGATCACCGCCACCGGGATCGACAGCGGGTTGGCGGCGCTGACGCAATACTTCATGTCATAGCCATGGCGGCGCAGCAGCGGCACGGTCATCACGCTGCCGCCCACCCCCAGCAGCGTGGCGATGCCGCCGATCAGCGGCCCGCCGCCCCACAGCGTGGCAGGGGAAAGTTCAGCGCGCGCCGGTTTGGTCAGGAACCCCCGGCGGAACAGACAGTCAGCGATGGTCACCGCCATATAGGCCACGAACAGCACGCGGATCACGCCGTCCGCCAGCAGCGAGGAGGCAAACGCGCCCAGCGCCGCGCCGATGCCGATGAAAAAGATCAGCGGCACGATGGTTTCCCGCAGCAGGTTGCCGCTGCGCCAGTTGGTCAGGGTGGCGTACCCCGCGTTGAGGATCATCACCGCCGTCGAGGTCGCCACCGCAATATGCATCGCCTGGCCGGGCTGCTCGCCTGAGGCGGAGATCAAATGGTAAACGAAAGGCACCACCACAAAGCCGCCGCCGAAGCCGAACAGAATGGTGGTGATGCCGGTCAGAAAACCGGCACCCAGAACGATTAACATTTCAATCATGGCCGTGCGCCCGCACGAAGTCGTCGAACCCGGCGCAGAACTGCCCCGCCAGCGGGTGGAAACGATCGCCGACGAACAGCCCCAGATACTGCTCGCGCACGGCGTCGTGATCCACCAGCTCAATGCCCGCCTGTTCCGCCTGCGCCAGCGTCTGCGCATCCGGGAAGCCCCAATAGCGCGAATCGCCCTGCTTTTCCGCCGCTATCGCTTCGCTCCGTTCCGCCCGCATCAGCTGGCGCGCCAGGAAGGTGCCGCTCTGCACGCCCAGCAACATCATGTTTTCCAGGAACGACAGGTCGTGGCGCAGCTCGGCGGGCAGGCGGGCGAGCACCGGGCCGGCATCCCAATGTTCGTCCATTTCATGCAGCGTCACCGCACAGTCCTTGTCACCGTTCATCATCGCGCGGAACAGCGTCATCACCCCGCGATAGCGCGGCAAGTCGCCCGGATGCAGGTTCCACAGCAGCTTGCCGCGCCGGCTGAAGGCCCGCACATAGTCGGCGGAAAATTTCTGATAACAGCGCAAAGAAATCACCCCGTCCATATGACCCAGGCTGCTGATAAACGCGGCGTCATTGATGTCGAGAACGCGATGCGCTTTGACCCCGGCGGCGGCCAGGAACAGAGCCGGCGGCTGATAGGCGCCCTCACAGGCGGCGGCGTTGCGGCCAACGAACGGGAACACGAAATCGTTCAGCACCTCGCGCTCATACAGCCCCAGGCGGCGAACCGCCGGCTCCTGGGCGCGGCCGCCGCTTTTCGCCAGGGGGAAATACACCGTAAAAGCACACTCGCCTTTCAGGGCGGCGATCAGATCCTGACACACCAGCCAGGAGAAAATGTCGTTGCCGACAAAGAGCGCTACGTTTTTCATGCTTCAGCCTTCTTTGCGTTGAAAATAGGGTTGTTAAACACGATTTTGCTGATATCTCGCGTGATGGATTCCATCGCCGAGGTGTAAAAAAGGTCGCCCTTGGCGGGCGCGCCGAGCGAGTAGAGATGCTGCTCGCGGCCGCGGCGATCGGCGATTTTCAGCGTGTGCGGGTTGCACTTCACGCCGCCGAACAGGTTCTCCTGCACCACCCCGTCTTGCAGCAGTTGATGGCTCAGGCGGTTGGGCGGCAGTTGATAAGAAGGCGTGGTGCAGTTGAACAGATACTGCGCATGCACCCGCGTCTCATGGCAACGAAGGATAAATCCGTCCTCCCCCTTGCTGATATCCGCCAGGCCACCGCAGGCGCGCAGGCGTTGGCTCTCCAACGCCGCCACGATCTTGTAGGCGTTCTTGATCGGCATGGCGTGCCGATTGCGCATCCAGGAGGAGTTGTAAAAGCGCATGAAGATCTGCCGGTTGTTGGCATCCATTTTGACCCAGGCGGCGCACACCGTCGGATGGATCGCCGCCAGGTAGCTGCAGATGTGCTCACGGGCAAAGCGCGCCCGGTCGAGGCTGTCCGCCAGATCGCGGTAGCAATCGCGCCTTTCCCCCAGCGCCGAGAGCACCGTCAACCGTTCCGGCCCCGGATAGTGACGCGCCAGCGCGGCATTGATCGCATGCACCAGCTGATGCGCATCAATAAAATCGTGACCGGCGACAAAGCGCCGCAGCCCCTCAACAAACGCCTCCGGCGGCGGACGCATCAACGCCGGTTGCACGCTGGGGAACAGGCCCGAACGCGACAGGGCGCAGATATCGGTGGCCCCCAGGCGCTCCATCAGTTCAACGATGGCGTCGATCGCCGTCAGGCTGCAGCCGATCACGCCGATGGTTGAGTAAGGGTTGATCGGCGGCAGATCCCGGTGGGCCTGATAAGCGATCACCCCGTCCACCGGATAGAGACATTCCGGCGGGTTATGCCCCGAACACAACACCAGCGCGTTCATCTGTTCGGCGGCGCCGCAGGCGGTGGTCAGCCGATAGCCTGCCTCGTGCGGCGCAATGGCATTCACTTCGGCGGTCACGAAATTCAGCGCCACGTTGCTGTCCGCCGCCATATACATCGTCATGTCGCGAATAAAATCGAGATATTCCCGATACAGCCAACGCGGCGGATAACGATCCTGGCAAAACTGCGGGAAATGCATGGCGATCCAATCGACGAAGTGCGCGTCGTCGAAAATATCCGCCGACATATTTTCTGGCGCCATATTTAATATATGGCTGTCAAAATCGCTGCTGTATGCCATACCGCCCTTGAAGCCCTGCTTGTCGAACACCGTCAGGGAAAGCGGCCTTTTGCAATGATTAACCGACTTATTTTTTATAAAGTTATACGCAAAAGAGATGCCGGCGGCTCCGCCGCCAATCACACCGAACTTATACATGAAATATCACCTTATAGTCATTGAACTGCGCTAAGAACTATTGCTTCAGGTGTTGGAATAAAATGACGATTTATTCCTTATTAACTTCTTGTATTGCGAGAACGAAAACCTTCTTCTCACCCCGGTGTGAAAACTTGCGCGGGCTTTATGGCCGATAAAATAACGGCGCCCCGGACAAGCGTTATTTTTCTGCCCCGATAGTAGGGCGACCGCCGCTGGCTTGCTTTATATGAAAGGCCAACTATCATTGCGTTTCGGCCAACCTGCCGCCAAAGGGGACACATGCGCAACGTCCGCATTGATGACATCGACCACGTAGCGCGCGCGGTGATCGCCATCGGCACCGATTATCCGCCGGGGCATTTGCTGCCGATGCACAGCCACCGGCGCGCGCAGTTGCTGTACGGCGCCACCGGCGTCATGCACGTTTTCACGCAGCAAGGCAATTGGATCGTCCCGCCGCAGCACGCGGTGTGGCTGCCGCCACAGATGCCGCACGCGGTGAGGATGGTCGGCGTCACTACCCGCAGTCTGTACCTCGAACCGGGCGCGTTGCCCGCCGAACAGCCTCAGGTTTGCCAGGTGGTCAGCGTCACCCCGCTGATGCGCCAGCTGTTGATGGCGGCGGTGGACATGCCGCTGGAGTATGAGCGGGAGGGACGCGACGGGGCGCTGGCGACGTTGCTGCTGCACGAGCTGGCCCGGCTGCAACCCTTGCCGTTGCACATCCCGCTGCCCGCCGATCCCCGGCTGGGCGAGCTGTGCCGCGCCTTTTTGCAGCACCCCGACGCCCACGACTCCGCGCAGCAATGGGCCCCTCGTCTGTACATGAGCATTCGCACCTTCAGTCGCTTCTTTCGCGCGCAGACCGGCCTGCCTTTTTCGCAATGGCGTCAGCGCGCCTGCGTGGTGCTGGCGTTGGCGCTGCTGGCCGAAGGGCGCAGCGTGACGCAGGTGGCCATGGAGATGGGATATGACAGCAGCGCGGCGTTTTCAACCATGTTTCGCCGCGTGCTGGGGCAGGCGCCCTCCTCCTATCTGACGGAAGACGGGCGCGACGGTTGACGGGTTAGCGGAATTTCTTGTGGTTGGCGTCGCGGGTTTGCTTGAAGCCCTGCGCCAGCTGCTTGGCTTCGGCGACTTTGCCCTGATTGGCCAGCGCCAGCGCCTGATCGATCTGGCCGATCAGGGTATCCAACCCGCTGCGGAAATCTTTCATCTCCGGGCTGTCGGCGGCTTTGCTCTCCAGTTTCGGCGGAGTGCCCTGCTTGGCATCCTGCGCGGCGGCGCGCATGTTCTGCAGGCTCTGTTTGAGGGTGGCGGCGGAGTCGGTATTCAGCACCGTTTTGTAGTTTTCCGCCAGGGTGTCCATATCGTCGCCCAGATCGGCGGCGGCCGCCAGCGAACTGGCCGCCAGCAGCGTCAACGCCGCCAGCGCTTTCAGGGTATTCTGCATGTTTGCTCACCTTCCAGTTATTGTTTTAGTTAACCCACCGCTACCATAGGCAAGGCCGGGCAAAATCGAAACCGGAGATTTGTAAGCAAGGTTGAGACGGGATAACGCGCGGCCGGCGGGCGCCGACCGCACAGAGGATCACTGGCCGGCGATCTTCATTTCCGGCAGCAGCACCGAACCGCACTGGATATTGCTGCGGGTTTCGATATCGCTGCCGACGCTGACGATGTTGCGCAGCATGTCTTTCAGGTTGCCGGCGATGGTGATCTCGCTGACCGGGTACTGGATCTCGCCATTTTCCACCCAAAAACCGGCGGCGCCGCGAGAATAATCGCCGGTGACGCCGCTGACGCCCTGGCCCATTAATTCGGTGACCACCAGGCCGGTGCCAAGCTGTTTCAGCATGCCGGCGAAGTCTGCGCCCTGCCCGGCAATGCGCCAGTTATGGATGCCGCCGGCATGGCCGGTGCTGTGCAGGCCCAGCTTGCGCGCCGAGTAGCTGGTCATCAGCCAGGTTTGCAGCACGCCATCCTTGACGATATCGCGCCGTTGGGTGCGTACGCCCTCGCTGTCGAACGGCGTTGACGCCAGCCCTTTCAGCAGATGGGGATGTTCCTCGACGGTCAGCCACGACGGCAGGATCTGCTTGCCGAGCGCGTCCAGCAGGAAAGTGGACTTGCGGTAGACGCTGCTGCCGCTGATGGCCCCCACCAGATGGCCGAACAGCCCGGTGGCCACTTCGGAGGCGAACAGCACCGGCGCCTTCATGGTCGACAGTTTACGCGGCGCGAGACGCGCCAGCGTGCGGCGGGCGCACTCCTGCCCCACCCACTCGGGGCTGTGCAGATCGCCCATCGCACGGCCGATGGTGTAAGCGTAATCCCGCTCCATGTCGCCGTCCTGCTCCGCAATGACGCAGCTGGACAGCGAATGACGGCTGGAACAGTAGCTTTGCAGCATGCCGTGGCTGTTGCCGAACACCTTGATGCCGTAGTGGCTGTTGAAGCTGCCGCCTTCGGTGTTGGTAATGCGTTTGTCCGCCGCCAGCGAAGCCTGCTCGGCGCGCGCCGCCAGCTCGATGCCGCGCTCGGCGTCCAGCTCGGTCGGGTGGAACAGATCGAGATCCGGCGCCTCAAACGCCAACAAATCTTTCTCCGCCGGGCCGGCGCAAGGATCTTCAGAGGTGTAACGCGCGATGTCCAGCGCCGCCTGTACGGTGCGGGCGATGGCATCCGGGCTGAGATCGGTGGAAGAGGCGCTGCCTTTGCGCTGACGGTGATACACGGTGATGCCCAGCGCGCCATCGCTGTTGAACTCGACGTTTTCCACCTCGCCGAAGCGGGTGCTGACGCTGATGCCGGTCGATTTGGTGACCGCGACTTCCGCCGCGTCGGAACCGGCGCGTGCCAGCTCCAGAGCCTGAGAAACGGCCTGTTCCAGCGCCTTGCGCTGTTCTGCAACTTGAGTGACTACTTTCATCAATCTGCCATAATTAATCAGAAAATCGTTGAGAAAAGTGCCGGAGCGGCGTAGTTGTGCACGCGGGGCGGCGCGCAAAAATCCTGAGATCTCTGCCGTTGAGTCTAACAGGAACCGCGTTGAATTTCGCATAAAGCCGAACGGTAAGGCCGGGATAAAATACAAAACTCGCGCGTCACTCGACGATAAGTTTTACCGACTTGCCGATATTCGCCATCATGTTGACCAGCGCATCCAACGTAAATTTCTCGGTTTTCTGATTCACCACGTCGGACACGCGCGGCCGGGAAGTGTGCAGATAACGCGCCGCCTCTTCCTGGCGATAGCCTTCTTCCTCAATCCACGCGCTGATCTCTCCCATCAGCTGTTTTTTTAGTGCGATAAGCTGCGCAATCTCCGCATTGGACTGTGCTTGCAATTGCCGAGCCTCATCGGCGGAAAACCCCAAATCCGCAAACACATTGCCGCCTGCTGGCGTAATGTGGCGCGAACCGGTATCAATCGGCTTGGTCATGACCTTTACTCCGCTCATTAATGACCGCGTCATAACGCGCTTTGATTATCTGAATATCGTGGCGGCTGGTTTTCTCCGCCTTCTTTTGAACGCTGTGCAGAACGTAGATCGCTTCGCTGAACTTTGCCACATAGACCACCCTGAACGCTCCGCCGATGGCATATAAACGGATTTCGATAACGCCACTTCCACAACTGGTCATCGTTTTCCAATTACCGGGCTCCAAACCTCTTTGCACTTTACTCAGTTCAAATCCTGCCGCTTTTCGCGCATCTATTGGAAAGGCCAACAAATCCTCTAACGATGAACCGCGCCAATCAATGGCTTTCTCGATGCCATCATCCATGAATACCACCTCCTTTTGTATAAAATTTTATACAAACATGATGATAAAAACAACAGCATGAATTCAGAGGACAGGAACCTAGACATGATAATGCCCCAGCGCGGCAGCTATACTCAGTTTGCTCAGGGCACGCAATTGGCGGGTTGCCGGACAACCTGTTAGGATTAGCCTCTTTTTAACGGAGCCTACCATGAACAAACAGCCTGAAGACTGGCTCGACGATGTCCCGGAGAATGAAAACGAGGACGATGACGAGATTATCTGGGTCAGTAAAAGTGAAATTAAACGTGATGCCGAAGCGCTGAAAGACCTGGGGGCCGAAATGGTCGATCTGGGCAAAAACGCGCTGGATCGCATTCCGTTGGACGAAGATTTGCGCGCCGCCATCGAGCTGGCGCAGAAGATCAAGAAAGAAGGCCGTCGCCGTCAGCTGCAGCTGATCGGCAAGATGCTGCGCGCCCGCGATATCGAGCCGATCCAGACCGCGCTCGACAAGCTGAAAAACCGCCACAACCAACAGGTTTCGCTGTTCCATAAGCTGGAAGCGCTGCGCGACCGCCTGGTGGAAGAAGGCGATGACGTCATTCCGTCGATCCTGGATCTGTATCCGGCCGCCGATCGTCAACAGCTGCGTTCACTGGTGCGCAATGCGCAGAAAGAGAAGGCCGCCAACAAGCCGCCTAAGGCTTACCGCCAGATCTTCCAATACCTGCGCGAGCTGGCCGAAGCGGCTGACTAAACGCCGCCGCCATCCCGGGATGAACCCGTTTCATCCCCGGTGATGCGCCGGTTCACCGCTGCTTTCGCGGATATTGAAACGCAGGCTGCCTTCCAGCTCTTCTTCCGCTTCTTCAAACAACAGAATGATCGCGCCAAAACGACGCTTGCTGCGGGCATTGAGGTGGGTGAACTCGATTTCCACCGGCAGACCGATATCGCCGGTCACCACGTCCCACAGCGCGTCGAGGTTGGCGCCAAACCCCTCGTCCAGCGCAAACTTATGCGCGAAATCACGGTAGAAGGCCGGCACATCCTGGATCTGCTCAAAATCAAACTCTACTTTTGCCATCAAACTCACTCCACACGAATGAAGTTTTTGTAATGGTCACGCGAGACGAAGATCAGACCGTCGCTCGAATACAGCAGGCGATCGGCGCCGCGCCGGCCACACTGGTAATTGATGTCCGCTTCACGCCAGACCCGGCCGCCGGCGCTCGGCAGTTGCCCTTCACGGTTAGAAAATCGATCGCCGCCAATCGCCTTGCCCGGCAATACCGAACAGAGGTTGCCTGAACGCGGGTCCCAGCCCTGCTCGCGCGCCTGCTTCTTGGTGATGTAATAATCCGGCAGCCGCTGATGCTGCTGCAGGTAACTCACCACCGTTTGCTGCTGCGTGAGCCGATCGATGCTCTGTTGCTGCCCCGCCGGCGCTTGCACCACCGCCGCATTGCCGCCGATCGCACGGTGCTCGTTGCCGCGCAACGCGCTGAAGACGGCGATGACCACGGCGATGACAATCGCCAACAGAATCCGCTTGTTCATGACATTCCCTGAAATTATGCCGCCGGAGGCGCCGCAGCTCCCCCAGGCTAGTTAGGTATATAGTCGAGCTGGATGAAACTAAGATGACCGACACATTGCGTTTTCGCGGCAGTGAGGGTTTCATCCATTCATGTCAATGATGCCACTTTCCAGCCGTTCTGGCACTCGGAGTCTCTCTGAAAACGAGCCGCCTGCTCTGAGACGGCCCGCCGAACAACGACTGCTTACAGTATAGTCAGGGAAGGCGCCGCACAGCGCGGCGCAACAGGAGGGAACGCATCAATCGATCAAGGCGTGGCGGTAGCGGTGCAACATGTCGGCCAGGCGTTTCACCGGCCCGGTGACGCTGAGCGGCGCCTGATTGTCGACCAGCTTCTGCTGGTACTCGTTCATTTCGCCCAGCAAGCGATCGTAGTAATAGGCGCGCTTGACGTCGTTCTTGGCGGAGACCACCCGATCGGCGGTGCTGCGGATCTGGCGGTGGAAGGCCGACAGCTCTTCGCTGGCCGGAATTTCCGCTCGCTGCATGCGCTGGTGGGCGATGATCAGGTTCAGCGCCAGACGATACTTGGCGATGTCGTTCGGGAACATCATCAGCAGCTGATTAAGCTGCTGATACAGCGCAGGCAGGTGGTTTTGCCGACGGCGCGCCGCCTTGGTGGTCAGCGCCGACACCGCGCTGCTGACGAACTGGTTGAGCAACGTGCGGCCGGTGCGTTCGCGCGAATTATCGCGGATCAGCAGCAGCACCATCAGCCCGACGCAGCTGCCGAGGAACTGGCCCAGCGCCCCGTCGAGAAACTGGGTCACGTTGAACTCCATCGGGTTGCTCAGCACCAGAATGTTGATGGTCCCCGCCAACAGCCCCAGCGAACCGAGCCGCCGCTTCTGCACCTCGATGCCGATGAAAAACGCCAGCAGGCCGAGGCTGAGACACAGCAGCAAAATGCTCTGCTGGGTCGCCGGCAGGATCACCATGAAGAACAGAGAACCGACCGGGATTGCCGCCAGCATGCCCAGCACGAAATCCATCGCCACCATGCGCGGCGCCGGGGTGCGCATCGCCAGCGAGGTGATCACCGCGATGATCACCATAAAACCGCTGCCGGACGTCCAGCCGGTCCACAGCCACAGCAGGCAGCCGAAGGCCGTCGCCACAAAGGTGCGCAGGCCGTTGATCATCGCGTGATGCCCTTCCGCCGAGGTCGGCTTGACCACGGTTTCATTGCTCAATACGCCCTCTTCCACCGCGCTGATGCTGCAGTTGGTGTGCACGCCTTTCGACAGCAGCAGGTAGCGCGTCGCCGCGCCGACCCAGCCGGTGATGGTCGGCAGCGTTTCCTCGGAGCGATGCGTGGTCAGCACCTGACGCAACAGCTTCATGCGCTTGTGGATCTCCTGCGGGGTCTCCGCCGGAACCATCAGCTGTTCCCGCAAACTTTCTTTCAGCGCCTGCGGGTGATTCAACAAGATCAGATAGGTTTCACAGGCCTGGGTGATCAGCGTCAGCGACAGGGTATGCAGCGCTTTCACCCGTCGGTTGACCTTCTGCCAGCGCGAGGATTCCATCATCAGGTTGTTGCGCATGCCGTCCAGCGCCGTGGTGCTCTTCACCAGATTGCTCCAGGCGCGGTCGATGTCCTCTTTATCGGCATGGCTGATGCACATCTGCATCAGGCGGTATTGATCCACCAGCAGCTTATCCACCGCCCGATCGATGTCCTGCTTGATCGAACGCGGCGAAAACAGCAGATCGGCCAACACGGCGCTGACGATCCCCAGCACGATCTCGCTGCAACGCTCGATGGCGAACTGCGGCGCTTCCAGCAGGTGGGCCTCGCTGGTGGCGACCGTCACGATGATGATCAGCGCGGTATAGCCGGCCAGCCCCCAGGCGTAGGAGTTCTCCACCTTGATAAGCGAAGAGAGCCAGGTGCAGAAACCGGCCCACATGCAGCACAGCATCAGCATCACTACCGGCGCGCGGGCGGTGGTGATGATGATGAGCAGGCCGACGAAGCAGCCGATAAAGGTGCCGATGATGCGCAGCCAGCCGCGATGGCGAATGGCGCCGGAGAAGGGTTCACCGCCGGCGGCAAAGGCCGGGCCGGCGGCGACGATGGCGGCGGTCATCGCCGACCAGCGCGGGGTTTCCAGATTGAGATGGAAGCCGACGAACAGCGCAAACACAATCGCGAAGCTGAGTTTGAAGGCAAATCTCAGCCGGATAAAGGTTGGGCTGCTCATTAGCCGAACTCACGCAGCCGGTGCATCAGGCGCACAAAAGGCGAGCCGCTGTCGGCATTGCGATCGTTCTTGCCGACGATCACCACGGTGGCGGTGGTGCCGGCCGGGTACGGATGCTGTTGGTCCTTGGCGTCCAGCAGGATCTTCACCGGCACGCGCTGCGCCAGGCGCACCCACTCCAGGTTGCTGTCGATCGAGGCCAACCCTTTGTTGTTCACCGTGCTGCTGCTGTTGTTCACCGCCGCCGCCACGCTATCGACGGTGCCATGCATGATGCGGTTGCTGCCGAGCGGGGTAATCTCTGCGCGATCGCCCTTATTCAGGCCGTTCAGCTTGGTCTCTTCCAGGTACGCCAGGATGTAGAAGGAATCTTTCTTCACCAGCGCCACCGCGACCGACCCGCGGGTGATGTATTCACCGGCGTGTACGTTGAGGTTGGTGATCCAGCCATCGGCCGGGGCGCGCACCGTGGTGCGCTCCAGATCCAACTGCGCCAGCTCGCGCGCCGCAATGGCCTTCGCCAGCTGGTGCTGCACGGTCTGCAGCGAGTTGTTCGACTGGTCAATCTCTTCCTGCGACATCGCCTGCACGCCCAACTTCACGCGGCGGCCGGCCTCACGCCGTTTTTCCGCCGCCAGCGTCTGATAGTAGGCGACGTCGGCGCCGGCTTCCGCCAAGGCCTGCTCATAACGCGGCCGATCGACCACGAACAGCACCTGGCCTTTCTTGACCAGTTGGTTGTCCACCACCGGCACGTCGGTCAGCAGGCCGCTGACGTCCGGCGCGATCGCCACCACGTCGGCGGTGAACTTGGCGTCACGCGTCCACGGCGACTCGGTGTAGAACACCCAGGCCTTGAATACCGCGGCAATGCCCAGCAGCACAAGAATCAAAGTGATCGCGATTCGGGTTATTTTTATCGAAAAATTTTTCACAGCGACCTCAAACAAAAAGACACGAAATCAGATAAAACAAGCAGCAATACAGCGCGGTATTAAACAGCGCCGGATGCCAGACAAAATCGTAAATCCCCGTCGGCTGCAGCAGGCGGCGCAAGAGAAAAAACAGCGCCAGCGACACCAGCAGCTCGAAAAACACCGGCGGAAACGACAGTCCGAAGATGACCATAACCGGAAGCAAACTCATCACTTTTTCCTTATTGTTCACTGCGCCGGGGAAAGACAGGTCTCGCCATTCACATTCTCTTTACATTTTAGCGTGCGCGCGCCACAAATCTTGACCAGGCAGCTTGTCCAGGTCACGAACCCGAAAAAAGGTTAAACTTTGGGGCAGACATCCACGACAGGGATTGCGAGGGTGCCGGAGGAGCGGCAGGATGACGTCGCCGCTCGCTCTCGCACGTTGGTGAGGTCTATTCACCCGACCACGTTATATTAGCCTGCTTACTATCAAGGCATCAACAATCTGTGATCTAAATCACTTTTAAGCCAGAGTGAATAATGGAAAGATTAAAACGCATGTCGGTATTCGCCAAAGTGGTTGAGTTCGGGTCGTTTACCGCGGCCGCGCGTCAACTCGACATGAGCGTTTCATCGATCAGCCAAACCGTCTCGAAACTGGAAAATGAGCTGCAGGTCAAGCTGTTGAACCGCAGCACGCGCAGCATCGGCCTGACCGAGGCCGGCAAGATTTACTATCAGGGCTGCCGACGCATGCTGCAGGAAGTCAGCGAAGTGCATGAGCAGCTGTACGCGTTTAACAATACGCCCGCCGGCACGCTGCGCATCGGCAGCTCGTCCACCATGGCGCAAAACGTGCTGGCGAACATGACCGCCGAGATGATGAAAGAGTACCCGGGTCTGACGGTCAACCTGGTGACCGGCATACCGGCGCCGGATCTCATCACCGACGGTCTGGATCTGGTGATCCGCACCGGCGCGCTGCAAGACTCGAGTCTGTTCTCGCGCCGCCTGGGGCAGATGCCGATGGTGGTGTGCGCCGCCAAAAGCTACCTGAGCCAGCACGGCACGCCGCAGAAGCCGAGCGACATGGTCAACTTTTCCTGGCTGGAGTACAGCGTGCGGCCCGACAGCGAATTCGAACTGATGTCGCCGGAAGGCATCACCACGCGCATTTCCCCGCAGGGGCGCTTCGTCACCAACGACTCCTCCACCATGATCCGTTGGCTGAAAAACGGCGCCGGCATCGCCTACGCCCCGCTGATGTGGGTGATCGAAGAGATCAAACGCGGCGAGATCGAGATCCTGTTCAAAAGCTACCATTCGGATCCGCGGCCGATCTACGCGCTCTATACCGAGAAGGACAAACTGCCGCTGAAGGTACAGGTGTGCATCAACTATTTAACCGACTATTTCGAACGCGTAGCGGCGGTCTATCAGGGCTATCGCTGAGCAGCGCTTAAATAGCGGCGCGCCAGCGCGGCCAGCAGCATCAGCGCCAACATGCCGATGCCCCACAGCAGCCAGACGGCGTAGCCCGCCCAGGCCAGCAGCAGAGGAAAATAGCTCGCCAGCCCGCTGCCCAGCTGTTTCAGCCACGGCAGCCAGGCGTCCAACACCGTCTGCGGCACCAGGCTCAGCGCACCGTTCACCGGCAACGTTGCGTTCCCGGCCGCCTCCGCCAACGTCGGCAGCCAGGTCAGCAGGCCGGATACGCCCCAGGCCAGCAACGTCCACAGCGCCATGGCGCCGAGCAGCAGCGCGACCGTCCAGCCGCCCCGATTCACGGCACACCGCCGCCGCACTGCGGACAAAAGCGGCTGCCCGGCGGCAACGGCGCGGCGCACTGTCCGCAGGTGGCGCTCACCGCGGCAAACGGCTGGCCGCAGCGGTGACAATAACGCGCGCCCGGCTTATTCACGGCCTGGCATTCCTGGCACTGCGGCCCCTGTTCGCCATGCTGGCTATAGCGGTTGCCATGGTGGCCACCGCCGTGGCCCGCGCGCCGATGACCGCCGTTAATACCGCCTTGCCCCAACAACCTTTTCAGTAAGCTCATCCCGCCTCTCCTCTGTGCATTAACGCTGAAGCTCACTGTAAACCCTGGAGTAAACTCCAGGGTAAAGCCCGGCGATGAGGATTTACGTTTCATTACATCGTAATAATGGCAAGGCTTTGATGCCGTTAACAAAAGCATCATCGGCATTATCCCACGCCGCTGCGCTGCGTTATGCTGCGGGCACCTCTCCCTGCATCAGGAATAACCATGAAAAAAATCATACTGGACTGTGACCCGGGGCATGACGACGCCATCGCCCTGCTGCTGGCCTGGGGCAATCCGCAGATCGACCTGCTGGCGGTCACCACCGTGGTGGGTAACCAAACGCTGGACAAAGTGACGCGCAACGCCCTGGCGGTGGCGCGCATCGCCAACATCACCGGCGTGCCCTTCGCCGCCGGCTGCCCGCGCCCGCTGGTGCGCGATATCGAAGTGGCGCCCGACATTCACGGCGACTCCGGGCTCGATGGCCCGGTGCTGCCGGAACCCCACCTGCAGCTGGACTCGCGCCACGCGGTTGACCTGATCATTGAGACCGTGATGGCTCACCCGCCCGGCAGCGTGACGCTGGTGCCGACCGGCGGCCTGACCAATATCGCCATGGCGGTGCGTAAAGAGCCGCGCATTGCCGAGCGGGTCAAAGAAGTGGTGCTGATGGGCGGCGGCTATCATGTGGGCAACTGGAGCGCGGTGGCGGAGTTCAATATCAAAATCGATCCCGAGGCGGCGCACATCGTGTTCAATGAAAAATGGCCGCTGACCATGGTCGGGCTGGATCTCACCCACCAGGCGCTGGCCACGCCGGCAGTCTGCGAACGTATCGCCGCCCTCGGCACCCGGCCGGCCACCTTCGTCGGCGAACTGCTGGCATTCTTTGGCCGTATGTACCAACAGGCGCAGGGCTTCAGCGCCCCGCCGGTGCACGATCCTTGCGCAGTGGCCTATGTGATCGATCCGAGCGTTATGTCGGTGCGCAAAGTGCCGGTGGATATCGAGCTGACCGGCACCCTGACGTTGGGCATGACGGTCGCGGACTTCCGCGCGCCGCCGCCGCCGGACTGCCACACCCAGGTCGCGGTCAAACTGGATCAGGATAAATTCTGGGATCTGGTGGTGGATGCGCTGGAGCGGATCGGCGACGTGGAGTAAGCGCACAAGAGACGAGATTAACGCGCTTGGGCAGGCGCGTTAGTCCGTATTCTGCCGCGGCAACGGGAGGCCCAAGTCATAACCGCTTTTATTTCCAATGCAGCAGAACAATCCTAATAATAAATTATTTCATGAAAATTTAAAAAATAGATAAAGACAGGAAGAATCTTAATAAAATTAAAACCATGAAAATCACATTGAATTTAAAAACCAGCAATGGGAAACGATGAAGTAAATCTCCGCCCTCACGCCGCCACTGACGGCATCAATTAAACAAGCAGATACCTCTTTTATTCTTCACACTGCCTGCCAATATAGACCATTGCCGGGATGCCCCTCGATATCCACACACGCGAGAATCACAGACAAAGCATTGATTTTAATTAATAAAAATAATATTAAGATTAAAAATTGACTGAATCACAATAGATTTGAGAAAATAGCGCGTCTGTTTTTGCAAACAACAAAAATGCCTTTTGCGAGTGAAAAATACGGCTTAACCTTTCTTTGGGAAAACAGCCTCGCGCATTCTCAGGGCAAACATTATTTATCGCTTTACCATAAAGACGGTTTAAATTTCCCGTGAGACATTTTCGATTTCAACATTACACGCATTTCAACACCAGGATAAAGGATAGGGAATAATCAAAACATGCATTTAATAAACGCTATCAGGCCTTGGCAGGTTAACCATGGCCGATAAATCTCCCGCTAACGCAGCGACCATCGCCGTGCTGCCCCTGCTGCTGATCTGGATGGCGGCGGTCCTGCCGATTTATTACCCCAACATGGGCGGCGACGGTCTGGCGCTGCCGCAAAACATTCTGGCCTGGGGCGTCATGGCGCTCACTACGCTGATCGTGACGTTTACCGTTTGCCTGGGTCGCATCCACCTTTCGCTCACGCCCACCGCGCGCCTGTTGCTGCTCGGCATCGCCGTGCTGGCGCTGCCGTTGCTGTATACCCGCCCCGAATGGCGCGAAGACGCCCTGTGGCGCTGCGCCGGTTTGCTCGGCGGTTGGTTGTTCTATGTCGCCTGCCTGCAGCTGCGCGTCACCGCACGGCAGCGCGAGCTGCTGCTGTTCGGCCTGTTGTTTGCCGTCGGCATTCAGGCGTTGTTGGCGGCTTTACAGCTGTTCGCCCCCGCGCTGGCCTGGGTATCCCCTAACGGCGGCCGGGTCTACGGCGTCTTTCAGCAGCCGAACGTGCTGGGCAGCTTTATCGCCACCGGGCTGGCTTTGGCGCTCTGGCTGCTGCTGGCTCCCTTCTCTGCGCCGACACGGCGGCAAATCCCGCTGCTCGCGCTGCTGGCCGCTTTCTCCGCCCTGCTGGTGCTGATCCAGTCGCGCGCCGCCTGGTTGGGGGCCGCATTGGCGGCGGCGCTGCTGCTGTGGCGCTTTGCCCGCCAACGCCCGGCCGCAAGCCGCTGGGCCGGCGGCGCGCTGCTGCTGGGCGCCGCGATCGGTCTGACGGTGCTGTTCACCGGTTTTGGTCTGAATGGCCGCGCTGGCCTGATCGGACGGGAGCTTTCCAACAGCGCGCGCCTGACCATGCTGCACGACGTCGGCGCCATGATCCTGGCCAAGCCGCTGCTGGGCTGGGGCTACGGCGGCTTTGAATACAGCTTCGCGCACTTCCGCCTGCAGACAATGCCCTGGAGAGAAGTGCTGGAAGTCGCCGGGCATCCGCACAATGAAATCCTGCTGTGGTGGGTCGAGGGCGGCCTGACGGCGCTGGCGGGTATCGCTATCGTCCTTGCCGCCGGCGTACGGCTGCTGAAAAGCGCCTGGCAACGGGATCGAGAACAGCAGAACGGTGCGCGCGTCGGCCTGTTCCTGGTGCTGCTGCCGATGCTGATACACACTCAGCTGGAATACCCTTTCTATCTGTCTGCGCCGCACTGGCTGGCGTTTCTGCTGCTGCTGGCGCTGCTGGACGGCCAAACCGGCGAGCCCCGCCCGCTGCCGTTCGCCAAAGCCCTGAGCCTGCCGGTGGCGATGGCGGCGCTCGGCGTGCTGGTGATGGCGGCCTTCGCCTGGCAAGGGCGCATGGCGCTCACTCAGTCGGAGCGCACTATGCTGGCCAACATCGACAGCATCGAGCAGATGCCGCCGCCGGCCGCCTGGATCTACCGGGAGCGCAAAACCTTCGACGAGCAATCTCACGCGCTGCTGGTCTATAACCAAACGCGCGATGATGCCCTGTTGACCGGCTATCGGCAGTGGGCCAATGCCTATCTGCAGCGCCGCATCGACGCCAACGTCTACGCCACGCTGATCATGATCTTGCGCTATCAGGGGGATCAGGCACAAGCCGATGCTCGCCAGCGGGAAGCCGCTTTTCTGTTTGCGCGGGATGCGCGGTTCAGGTAGGGACAACGAGGTGAGAGCGATGCTTCGCCGCTCTCACCTGCGTCATTTTATGTCGCAAAATTAACGCGGCAAAATCGCGCACTCTTTATCCAGCAGCGACTCTACCGAAGCGCGGTTGCCGACGTCCCAGCCGCGCTTCGAGGCCAGCAAAATAAACCCCTGTTGGCCGCCAAACGTGGTGGGCACTAACGCCACGCCATATTCCGCCATCTGCGGCGGCGACAGATGGAAATAATCCGCCAGATCCTTAATCGGGTAAACGCCCATCGCGGTTGGCTGCATCACGCGGCGCGCGTAGTAGGTGTGGCGCAACAGCTTATCCGGCAAGGGCCGCCATTGTTCCTGTATGTAGGGGCGTTCCGCCTGCAATTGACGCCGCACGTCCTCACGCAGACAGGTCAGGTGAATATGCAATTGGTTTTGGCTGCGGCCGTATGCGGAGTTGATCGCCATGCCCAACATATCATCCGGCACAGGCCCGCCATATTCGGCGGCCAGCCGATAACGCATCAGCCAGGCATAGCCAAAATAGTCCGTCCGTTCCCCGGCCAACAGCTGCGGGCTTTCGATGCCGGAGAGCGGCGCCGTCGGAACCAGAATAAAATGATAGGGGTAACGCGGATTTTGCAGCACGCTGAAGCCCTGGGCCTTCCCCTGCGGCATATAAATCTGCTCACAGGGCGCCGGATCGCGCTTTTGCTGATAATTGGCCATGCAAAGCTTATCGACCACGCCCCACAGCGCATCGGAGCGGGCGCAGCCCGTCAGGGACAGGACGCCCAGCGCCAGCAGCCAACGCCGGGCGGGTATAGCCAGACGCGTCATCATCGTATTGCTCTGTTTTTTCGCCACGTCAATTTTATTCCATTATATCGTGCAGGCTACGGCGTCCTGCCGCGCTTAGCGTTACGAATGCGAGAAAGGCCGCAAAATGGAGCATGATTGAGGGGCCAACGCGTGGCCCCTGGAGGAAAAATTACGCAGTGCCGCCGACGGTGAGCGTGTCCAGTTTCAGCGTCGGTTGGCCGACGCCCACCGGCACGCTCTGGCCTTCTTTGCCGCACACGCCCACGCCTTTATCGAGCGCCAGATCGTTGCCGACCATCGAGATCTGCTGCATCGCCTCGATGCCGGAGCCGATCAGCGTCGCCCCCTTCACCGGTTTAGTGATGCGGCCCTTCTCGATCAGATAGGCTTCGGTGGTGGAGAACACGAACTTGCCGGAGGTGATATCCACCTGGCCGCCGCCAAAGTTCGGCGCGTACAGGCCGTATTCAACGCTGGCGATGATCTCTTCCGGCGTCGATTTACCCGCCAGCATGTAGGTATTGGTCATGCGCGGCATCGGCAGATGCGCGTAGGACTCGCGGCGGCCGTTGCCGGTCGGCGCGACGCCCATCAGGCGCGCGTTGAGCTTGTCCTGCATGTAGCCTTTCAGCACGCCGTTTTCGATCAGCACGTTGTACTGGCCCGGCACGCCTTCGTCGTCGATCGCCAGCGAACCGCGGCGCCCTTGCAGGGTGCCGTCGTCCACCACGGTACACAGCTCAGACGCCACCCGCTCGCCCATATGGCCGCTGAACACCGAGGTGCCGCGCCGGTTGAAGTCGCCTTCCAGGCCATGGCCCACCGCTTCGTGCAGCAGCACGCCCGGCCAGCCGGCGCCCAACACCACCGGCATATTGCCGGCCGGCGCCGCTACCGCGCCGAGGTTGACCAGCGCCATGCGCACCGCTTCTTTGGCGTAGGCATCGGCGCGCACGTCGCCGTCGACAGTTTCCAGGAAGTAGTCATAGCCGAAACGGCCGCCGCCGCCGCTGGAGCCGCGCTCACGCTTGCCGTCCTGCTCCACCAGCACGCTGACGGAAAGGCGCACCAGCGGGCGAACGTCCGCCGCCAGCGTGCCGTCGGTGGCGGCCACCAACACCTGCTCGTAAACGCCGGTGATGCTGGCGTTCACTTCCTGCACCCGCGCATCGGCGGCGCGCGCCACCTTGTCGACGCGGTGCAACAGGGCGATTTTCTCTTCGCGCGGCAGGCTTTGCAGCGGATCGAGCAGCGGGTACAGCGCTCGATAACCGATTTCGCCCAGGGTATGCGCCCGCCCGTCGCCCTGCTCGCGCACGATGCTGCGCGCCGCCTGGGCGCTCTGCTGCAGCGCATTCAGAGTGATCTGATCGGCATAGGCGAACCCGGTCTTCTCACCGCTGACGGCGCGCACGCCGACGCCCTGATCGATATTGTAAGAGCCATCCTTGATGATACCGTCCTCGATCACCCAGGCTTCGTGATAGCTGGACTGAAAATAGAGATCGGCGTAGTCGATACGGCGTTCTGCCAGTTGACCCAGTACCGAGTACAGGTCTTGATGACTCAGCTTGTTGGTAGCGAGTAACTGCTCACTGACAAACGTCAGACTCATAATGGTTTCACTCTTGATTGGAGGATAACTTGTCAGACGGCGCCGTCAGCGACGTCTGGAATCGGTTGTGCTGCAGCACCGGCATCTGCGCACGAATATTTTTCAGGCTTGCGGCGTCCACGCGCACCTTCAGTGCCGCCACGGCGTCCGGGTTCTCGGCCAGTACCTTGCCCCAGCCGTCGACGGCCAGCGTGTGGCCCCAGGTGCGACGGGTCGGCCCGTGGCGCCCCACCTGCGCCGGCGCCAGGATCATGCACTGGTTCTCGATCGCTCGGGCGCGCAGCAGGATTTCCCAATGCGCCTCGCCGGTTACCCGCGTAAAGGCCGCCGGCACCGAAATCAGTTCGGCGCCCTGCGCCCGCAGCGCCTGGAACAGCGCGGGGAAGCGCAGATCGTAGCATATGGTCATGCCCAAACGCCCGACCGGCGTATCCACCACCGTCAGGTGCTGCCCATGCTGGTAGGTATCCGACTCGCGGTAATGGCCGTGCGCGTCGTTGATGTCCACATCGAACATGTGCAGCTTGTCGTAGCGGGCGCGGATCTCGCCCTGCTCGTCGAACAACAGGCTGCTGGTGGTGATAAGCTCCGGGTTCTCACGGCTGACGAGCGGCATCGAGCCCACCAGCAACCACACGCCATAGCGGCGCGCCAGTTCGCGCACCGCATTCTGCAGCGGGCCATCGCCCTGTTTTTCCGCCTGTTGGCGGTAGGCTGCGGAGTTGGCGAACAGCAGCGCGTTCTCCGGCGTCATGACCAGTTTTACCCCGGCATTGAGCTGCTTAATCTGCTGTTCAATCTGGGCCAGGTTATCGCGTACCTGATCGCCACTGCACAACTGCAACAACGCAACGTTAGCATTCCTCATGACGCCTTATCCTCCTTTGACTTACGCTGTACCTCATTGATCTTCGGCTGGTCGAGATCGCCGCCGATATGGTAGCGAATCAGCGAAATCTTGCTCCACAGCGGCCCCAGCACCTGCGAAGCGGCGAACACCGCCGCGCCGACGATCGGGTTAACGACAAACGCCGTGGCCACGCCGACGGTCGCTGAAATCGCCGGCGCCACCACCGCTTCCATATCGATGCGGCGGCGCGCCAAATCGATCTGGCCGCTCATAGCAATATCCGCCGCCAAGCCATCGATCAATAGATTATCAGTATGCATTATGCCATCTTTCAGCCAGGCGGTACTGCGGATGGAATCAAAGTAGAAACCTTTGCCGAAGGTATCGCTGAAGTCGAACTGCAGCTTGCGCAGCAAAGCGTCGAAGCTGACCAGCCGCAGCAGCTGACCGGCGCGGCCGCCGCCCATGCTGTCGATCTCGCCCTTGCCCATTTTGACCTGCAACGCGCCGCTCAGCGTATCGACCCGCGGCTGCCACGGCGTGCCATGCCAGTACAGATCGAAATCCACGTCGTAAGGCGCCCCTTTGAGCGGAATGGTGATGCCAAAGAAGGCGGCGGTTTCATCAATCTTGCCGCCGAGCAGCTTGCCTTTCAGCGAGCTGCGCTCTTCCTGCGCGTTTTGTTTCCACAGGCCGGTGGCGGTCATGCGCCCTTGGCCGGTATCGACCAGGCCGTGATCCAGCGTCAGAGTATCGCCCCGATTAGTCAGATCCGCCTCGACCTTGCCGAGGTTCTGCCCCAGCACCCAACACGACTTGCAGAGCAACATCAGCGAAGGCCAGTCGCGGAAGGAAACTTTTTCGGTCGACGGCGGTGGCGTGCCCGCCGCGTTTTTCGTCTCTGCGAACTGCGGGTTGTAATACAGATAATTGATATCGGCGCGCCACGGCCCGCGATCGGCCACCCGCAGGCTGCCGTCCACTTCGTCGCTCTTGGCGCTCACGAGGGTAGCGCCAAGCTGTTTCTCGGCCGACAGCGTCAGCTTATGCCAGGCCTGGCCGCCCAACAGCAACTGCGGCGTGGTCAGCGCCACGGTGGTGGGGAAGCTGAAACCGCCCACCTGGCCGCTGCCGCCGCCCTGTTTCAGCGCCGGCGCGAGCAGCGCCAGCCACTGCTCACCGTCCAACGCCGGCAGATTCAGCGTCATCGACTTGCCGGCCGGCAGCGGCGGCGTGCCGCCCCCGTTGGTTTGCCAAGCGGCGCGCGCCAGATTCACCTGTTTTTTATCGAAGTTCCATTCACTGTTGAAACGGTTCTGTTTGCCCGCGCTACCGGTCAACATGAAGCCGTTCAAACCGCCTTTGACCTTGACGTTCACCGGCAGCGCCTCTCCTGGCGCCTTGTCCAGCGGCGAAGGTAAGTGACTGCTCACTTTCTTCAAATCCGCGTCGAGACCGATATCGTAGCTGGCCGAACCTTGGTGCGGCAGCGTGATGGCCACCTGGCTCTGCCAGGGCGCGCTGCCGCTGAGCGCATCGGCGGCCTCTTTCGGCAGGCCGGGGAACTTGCCCGGCTGCCAGTCTCCTTTCAGACCAACGTTGACCTTGTAGTCACGCTCGCCTTCCTGCGTAGTGAAGTTGACCGCCACCGGTTGCCCGAACCAGTTGGCCGACAGGGTGTCGCTCTCCAGATTGCCGTTGTTGAAACGGAATTTGCCGCTGAGCTTCTGCAGCTCGCTTTCCAGCGGTTTTATCAGCAACGAATTATTGTTCAGCGCCACTTCACCGGTGGCTTTGACCTGCTCGCCGTCCAGCGGGATATCCAGATGTAAGCGCCCACTGACATCGCCGCCAATTTGCAGCTGCTCCAGCGCCGCCCCCAGCGAATCGTGCAACGGCGTCTGCATAAAGTAGTCATGCACATCGCTGCCCGCGCCTGCGACTTCGGCGTCGATCAGCAATCGCTCTTTCAGGTAATCCGGGATCACCGCGCTGATATTTTTACCCGCCACCTTGCCCAACCGGGTTTGCGGCGCATGCATCCACAGCCCCTCGTTGGCGAAATCGAGATCGATCGCCAAATCGGTCAGCGCCGGCCAGCCCGGTTGGAACTGGAAGGTGGCATGGCGCAGCGGTACGAAGACTTCGAACTGTCCTTCGTTTTTGCGATACGGGAAGTGCTGCGGATCGCCGGAATAAATCAGCGTGGCGTTATCTACCTGGCCGCCCTGAATGGCGCCGCTCAGGTAGTCCACCAAATGCTTGCCCATCAACGGTTCCGGGAAATAGCGCCAGGCGTCGGCGCCGTCATACAGGCGGATGCCCGCCAGGATGTTCAGCCACGGATCGCCCTTGGCCGGCTGCTGATAACGGAAATCGCCGTTGACCCACAGCGACTTCGCCTTGACGTCCAGCCCCTGGCTCGCCAGTTCCCAGCCCTGATCGTTGTAACGCCAGGTCAGCGCGCCACGCGCGCGGCTGATTTCAAGCGGCGCGCGGAACATGTCGCCGTAAGGCAGAGTGCTGTCGGTGAGCCCCAGCGTCAGGCGGCCGTTCTCCACCCCGCCGCTCAACGCCCCGGAGAAGTGGTTAACGCCCGGCAGCAGTTCCCAACGCTGCCAGCTGACATCGCGCCACAGCGCCTGGAAACGGCTCTTTTCCGGCTGCTTGAGCGGAATGTCCAGCGCCAGCGCTTCCAATTGCCCCTGCGGCTGCAGATCGTTCCAGCGGTCGAGCACGTCCGGGCTGAGGAAGGAGAAGGTCGGCAACAGCGCCGACAGACGCTCCAGCTGAATATCAGTCGCGCGCACACGCAGTTCTTCATTCTGCGCCGGCCCCATGAATTCAGTGTTTTCCGGCAGCCACAGCGCGGAAAGCCCGCCCTGCGGCCAGGCCTGGCCGTCGGTGCTCAACCGCAGTTGCGGCACGTCGAGCTGCCAACCGGTGCCCTGGCGGCGCAGCGACAGCGCCAGATTATCCACGTCCAGCCGGTGCTGCGCGGCGCCGGTGTCCCAGTTGGCCGCCCCCTGCTTGAGCAACGCATTGCCGCCGGCGATCTGGCCGTTCTGCACCTGCAGCCAGGCCGCCAGGCTGAAGTCGGCGCTTTCCAGCCCGGTGTTGGCGCGCAGCCAGCGGGTAAACCAGGGTTTCATGTCGATGTTATCGGCCTGCAGGTAGACCGTGCCGGTATCCAGCAGGCCCTGATTATCGCGCAGGTCCATGCGCAGCTGCACCACGCCGTGTTGGCCGTTCAGCGTAGACAGACTGATCTGCCCCTCGGCGCGGTGGCGATCGCGGCCGTTGAGCCAGGTCAGCTGGGGAATGTCAAATTCGGCGCGCGCGCCGGCGGGCGTCAGGAACGAGATACGGCTGTCGCGCAAATCGAAGTGATCGAGCTGGCGCAGCATCAGATCGCTGATCTTGCCCGGCTCAAGGCCTTCGCCCTGCTGGTCGCCGCCCAGCGTGGCGTTCAAGTCGAGGCGGAATTGGTAGAAGGTCAGATCGCGGAACTGCCAGCGCCAGTGCAGCAGCGACTGCCACACGTCCAACGCCAGCGTCACGCGCTCGATATGCACATCGCTTTTGGGCAGCGTAGCGCTCAGGTTGCGCATTTCAAGCTGCGGGCCGAACGTTTCCCAGCTGCCCTGCACGAAATCCATCCGCACGGGCACGCCGGACAGCTTCTCCACCTGCGCCAGCAGTTGCGGGCGGTAGTCGTTCAGCTTCGGCAGCATCAGGCGCAGCCCGCTGATCAGCAGCGCCACAATCACAATTAGGGTGGCGCCTGTTGCTAACAGAATCCCAGGCAGTCGCCTCACGCAGTTCTCCTTGCTCCGCTGCCTGGCAACGGGAATATCTATGCACTGACGGGCCCGGCGTGCCGGGCCCCTACCGATGTCGGGCGGGCTACATCATGACGACGTCGAACTGCTCCTGGCTGTACAACGGTTCGATCTGCACCTTCACCTGTTTGCCGACGAAGATCTCCACTTCGGCCAGCGCGTGCGACTCTTCGCTCTTCAGCGCTTCGCCGACCGCCGCGGAGGCGTACACCAGGAAGCGATCGGAATCGTAGGCGTGATGCACGCGCACAATTTCGCGCAGGATCTCGTAGCACACGGTTTCCACCGTTTTCACGGTGCCGCGCCCATTGCAAGTAGGACAATCGTGACAGAGCACATGTTCAATGCTTTCACGCGTTCGTTTACGCGTCATTTCAACTAAGCCTAGCTGAGAGAAGCCGTTGATCGTGGTTTTTACCCGATCTTTACTCAACGCCTGCTCCAGCGAGTGCAGCACCCGGCGGCGATGCTCTTCGTTGTTCATATCGATGAAGTCGATAATGATGATGCCGCCCAGGTTGCGCAGCCGCAGCTGGCGGGCAATGGCCTGCGTCGCCTCGATGTTGGTATTGAAGATGGTTTCATCGAGGTTGCGGTGGCCGACGAAGGCGCCGGTGTTGATGTCGACGGTGGTCATCGCCTCGGTCTGATCGATGATCAGATAACCGCCGGACTTCAGCTCCACCTTGCGCTCCAGCGCGCGCTGGATCTCGTTTTCCACATCGTACAGATCGAAAATCGGTTGGCTGCCGGTATACAGCTCCAGCTTGCGGGTGATGTCCGGGATATACTCGCCGGTAAACTCCACCAGCAGATCGTGCGTCAACCGCGAATCGACGCGAATGCGATCCAGCGCCGCGCCGGCGAAGTCGCGCAGGATGCGCTGCGCCAGCGCCAGCTCGCCGTACAGCTTGTATTTGGTCTGGTTGCGCTTCTTGCGCTCCATCACCTTGGTCCACAGGCGTTTGAGGAACGCAGCGTCCTGCGCCAGCTCCTCCTCGCCGATGCCCTCCGCCGCGGTGCGGATGATAAAACCGCCCAGCTCGTCGCAGTGCGGCGCAACGATGGACTTCAGGCGTTCGCGCTCGGCTTCGCTTTCAATGCGCTGCGACACGCCGACGTGCGCCGCGCCCGGCATGAAGACCAGATAGCGCGAAGGCAGCGTAATGTCGGTAGTCAGACGCGCGCCCTTGGTGCCGAGCGGATCTTTCACCACCTGCACCATCAGGTCTTGCCCCTGGCGCACCAGCTCGGCGATGTCGCGCACGTGGAAGTTTTTCCGCTCGTCGCCGGCGACGCATTCGGTATGCGGCATGATGTCGGAGGCGTGCAGGAAGGCGGCCTTGTCCAGGCCGATGTCGACGAACGCCGCCTGCATCCCCGGCAGGACGCGGCTGACGCGCCCTTTATAGATATTGCCGACGATGCCGCGTTTGGATTCGCGTTCGATATGAATCTCTTGCAGAATGCCGCCATCGATATAGGCGACCCGCGTTTCAGACGGTGTGATATTAACCAGTAGCTCAGCTGTCATGCCTTCTCCTCAGAGCCGGTCGATAATGGCAGCGCCCATCAACCGGTTCTTACATCACGTAATGCGACAAAATTACTGAGCAGCTCATGTGTTTCGACCAGTGGCAGACCGACCACCGCGTGATAACTCCCGGTTATCGTTCTGACGAAACAACCACCCTTTCCTTGAATGCCGTAGGCGCCCGCTTTATCCATCGGTTCGCCCGTAGCAATATAGTCGCGGATATCCTGTTGCGACAGGCTGCGGAACGTCACGTCGGTCACCACCAGCTGGCAACGCACGTCTTGGCGATCGGCGATCGCCACCGCCGTCATCACCTGATGCTGTTTGCCCGACAGGGCCGCCAGCATCTGTGCCGCATGGGCTTCGTCGCGCGGCTTCTCCAGCACCCGGCCGTTGAGCACCACGATGGTGTCGGCGCCCAGCACCGGCCGATCTTCCTGCGCCAGCGCCACGCCCGCTTTGGCCTTGTCCTGCGCCAGGCGGCGCACATAGGCTTCTGCGGCTTCGCCTTCCCGGCGCTGCTCTTCGGTATGCGTCAACAGGATGTCGAACGATACGCCCAGCAGGGTCAGCAGTTCACGTCGACGTGGGGAGCCGGAGGCCAGATAAAGCGAAGTCATTGAGATACCCTTACTGTACGGCGAACTGACGGCGGATTTTGCGCATCAACAGGAATAACCACGGCCACAAAATGCCGTTTACCACACTACTCCAGAACACCTCTGGGCGGAAAGAGACGTTGATCACTAAAAACTCAGCCCAGAACACCACCACGTCCATCGACAGCGACAGCAGCACGACGATCAGCGCCTGTTGCCACAGCGCCATATTGCGGAACAGTTGGAATTTGAACGCCACCAGGTAGGCGATGATGCCCAGCGCCAGCGCGCGCACGCCCAGCGTGGAGCCGAGGATCAGATCCATGATCAACCCCAGCACGAAACCGGTGCCGACGTTGACGCGGTGCGGCAAGGCCATCACCCAGTAGATGAGGATCAGCACCAGCCACGAAGGCCGGAACATGTAGATCTGTTCCGGCCACGGCATGATTTGCAGCACCAACGCCACCAGGAACGACAGCCAGATGATCCAGCGCCCGTGGCTGCGGTAACTGTTCATTGCACCACTCCCGCCGCAGCAGGCTGGGCTGGAGGCTGGGCAGACGCCGGAGCGACGGTTTGCGGCGCCACGCCGGTGGCCGGCGCAGGCAGCTGCGGCCCGACCGAACCGGCAGGCGGCAGCACCTGCGGCATCATCTGCATCAGGCGCTCATTGGCCACGCGGTGAACTTCGTCCGGCGGCAACGGCATGTCGCCGTTGCGATCGGCGCCCCACAGCAGCAGCAGGTAGCGCAAGCGCTGCAGACCGGCGGTCGGCCGCGCCTGAATCACGGTGTAAGCGCGTTGATTGTCGACCTTGACCGAAGAGACTACCGCCACCGGATACCCTTCCGGGAAACGGCCGCCGAGGCCGGAGGTCACCAGCACGTCGCCAACGCGGATATCGGTATTGTTCGGCAGGTGTTCCAGCTGCAGATCGTCGGCGCAGCCGCTGCCTGCGGCGATCACCCGAATATCGTTGCGCAGCACCTGAATCGGCAACGCGTGCGAGGCATCGCAGATCAGCAGCACGCGGCTGGTCACCTTCGCCACCGCCACGACCTGGCCAACCACGCCCTTGTCGCTGATCACCGGCTGGCCTTCATAGACGCCGTTGTCCGACCCTTTGTCGATAACGACCTGGTCGCTGTACGGATCGGAACCGGTGGAGATCACCTGGGTGACCATCTTGTGTTCGTCCTGGCGCAGCGGGGAACCCAGCAGCTCGCGCAAGCGGGCGTTTTCCTGCTTGAATTGGCCAAGAAGAAGAATATCGCTGTTTTTCAGCAGCAGTTCCTGCCGCAGAGCTCGGTTTTCCAGCTCCAGCTGTTGGCGGGTGGCCAGCGTTTCCGACACGCTGTCCAAAACTTTACGCGGCCCGTTGGCCAGAAAATAGAAAGGGCTGACTGCGGTGTCCATGTAGTTACGTATCTTCACGAACGTGCCGAGCCGGCTGTCGGCAACGATCAGGCCAATGGCCGCGATCACCGCCAAAAAAAGTCGCAGTTGCAGGGAAGGCCCCCTGCTAAAAATCGGCTTCATAAATTATGCGAGTTCCTCGACAACAGAAAGAGGAACCGTACCCGATTTTCGCTGTGCGCATTCATCCGATACGATTCCTCCTTCCAGGGGCTGACTATTCTTCGCTGAACAAATCGCCGCCGTGCATGTCGATCATTTCCAACGCTTTGCCGCCGCCGCGCGCCACGCAGGTCAGCGGATCTTCCGCCACCACGACCGGGATGCCGGTTTCTTCCATCAGCAGGCGATCGAGGTTGCGCAGCAACGCGCCGCCGCCGGTCAAGACCATGCCGCGTTCGGAAATGTCGGAGGCCAATTCTGGCGGGCACTGCTCCAGCGCAACCATCACCGCGCTGACGATGCCGGTCAGCGGCTCTTGCAGGGCTTCGAGGATTTCATTGGAGTTCAGGGTAAAGCCGCGCGGCACGCCTTCAGCCAGGTTACGGCCGCGCACTTCGATTTCTCGCACTTCGTCGCCCGGATAGGCAGAACCGATTTCGTGCTTGATGCGCTCTGCGGTGGCTTCGCCGATCAGCGAGCCATAGTTGCGGCGCACATAATTGATGATGGCTTCGTCGAAACGGTCACCGCCGATGCGCACGGAAGAGGAGTACACCACGCCGTTCAGCGAGATCACCGCCACTTCAGTGGTACCGCCACCGATATCCACCACCATGGAGCCGGTCGCTTCGGAAACCGGCAAACCTGCACCGATCGCCGCCGCCATCGGCTCTTCAATCAGGAACACTTCACGCGCGCCGGCCCCTTGGGCGGACTCGCGGATAGCGCGGCGTTCAACCTGGGTTGCGCCGACCGGCACACAGACCAGCACGCGCGGGCTTGGGCGCATAAAGCTGTTGCTGTGAACCTGTTTGATAAAGTGCTGCAGCATTTTTTCGGTCACGAAGAAGTCGGCGATCACGCCGTCTTTCATCGGGCGAATAGCCGCGATGTTGCCGGGGGTGCGGCCCAGCATCTGTTTGGCGTCATGACCGACGGCCGCAACGCTCTTTGGGGAGCCGGCACGATCCTGGCGAATGGCAACCACCGAAGGTTCATTCAGTACGATGCCTTGCCCTTTAACATAAATCAGGGTATTGGCGGTACCCAAGTCGATGGACAAGTCGTTGGAAAACATGCCACGAAATTTCTTAAACATAACGAAAGGATAATCCTGCAAGCTGGGGGCGGAAAATAAAATCCGCCTACTTTACCAACCACACGAAGCAGCGACAAGGCGCAAAAACGTTCTACTTCGGTGAAAAATAGTCTGTATTGTTTCTGCTCGAATGCACGGAAATTGGATGAGGCCTGAATTCCCTGAACAAAGGCTCAGTTTACCACCCTGTCAACGCACGAAACGGCGTAACACAGCTCATAAAATCTAACATATTCCCTGATTGCCGCCGGTGGTAAGCACCTACCAACGTCAACCAGATAAAGGCAGACAAGAGCCTATCTCAAATAGGCGTTGTTGTCGCAGGCAGTTTGGAAAAAACTCCAAAAAGACGGTAACGAGGCCCAGATGGATCCGGTCCTCATTCTACGTCAATTTTTGTCCGTCAATCAGCTTAAACACGATAACGACGTGAATATTTTTTACGCCCCATGTCGATCGGTTCCGGCGACGCGAAAAAGTCGCCCTGCCCGCCATGGATCCCACGCTCTTTCAGCGTCTGCCATTCATTGCGCGTACGTACGCTGGCAGCGAACACCTGAGCGCGCGTGCCCGCGCAGGCGCCGGTCAGGCTCTGCACGAACAGCTGGTTTTCGTCCCGCTTATCGATACTCCGCACCAACCCCGGGTGGAGCTTGACGATCTCCACCTGCAACGACTTGATATAGGACGTACTGACCACGGTTAACCCCGCTTTGGACACCGCCAGGCGGCAACCCAGCCCTGACAGCAACCTCAGCACCGGACGCAAACGGTCGATATGTTGACACACATCTGCCTCCGCAAGTTCAATCAGAATTCGTCGACGCTGACTTTTTTCGCACTGCAACAGCGTATCGCGCAGCCAGCGCTGGAAAGAACGCTGCAAAATCGAGTCCACGCACAGCGGGAACGCCAGCGTTTCTTCAGGCCACTGCGCCAGCAACGGGATGATGCGGCTCACCTGTTGGCGATCGTAACTCTCCGCCAACCCCAATTGCTCCACCAGCGGCATATATTCCGCCGGCAGCAATTCCTGGGCGCCGTCATAAATTCGGCTCATGATCTCACGGTGGTGCACCTCGCCTTCCACGGTCACCGCCGGTTTCTGATACAGCCGCGGGCCGCCGCGCGCCAGCACCTGTTCCAGCAGCGTGCGCCACTTGACGCTGCCGCGCCCCTTTTCCGGCACCTGGCTGTCGTACACGTACCAACCGTTTTCGCCCTGCAGCGTGGCGTGCCGCGTCGCCTGCTCCGCGTAATCGATCACCTGCTCCGTGGTCTGGCCGCTGCGATACGCCACGATGCCGATGTGCAGGAAGGCCTCACGGTCGATCATCGCCGTGGAAGGCAAGGCATCGATGGCGTTGACCAGCTGTGAGGCGATGCCGTCGGCCTCCTTCAGCGTGCGATGCGGCAGCAAGACGGTAAAATCGCTGTGAAAATAGCGCGCCAGCAGCGCCGACGGATAGCGCATCACGAAGGTAGACAGCAGATTGACCAGCGAATACATCAGCTCCTGCACCGCCACGCTGCCGTGCGTGTCGCGCAGGGTCTCGAAATCGGGCAGCCGCACCATCATAACGATGCCGTGCGAGCCTTCCTCTTCCAGCTGAGTGGTCAATTGGTTATCGAAGAACAGGCGATTGTTCAGCCCGGTTTTGGCGTCCTGCGCCGCGAAGGCGCGGATCAGCGTATCGACCCGGCTGCGCTCCTCCCGGGCTTCCGCCAGATCGGCCAGCAGGCGGTCGAGCGCCCCGCTGACGTTGGCCGGCCATTCGCGCACGTCGCCCTGCATGACGTTTTCGCGCTCGCCGTTCAGAATGCGCCGCGCGCGGCGCTCCAGACGATCCTCGCCGTCGGCCTGTTCACGCAGCCAGCGCAGGCTGAACAGCAAAATCACCACCATAACGACGATCGACAGCGTGACGGCGGCCGTGGATTGCAACGTGCGCACATCGCTGGCGAAGGGATCGAGGTAGGTGATTTGCAGCGTACTGCCCGGGTGCTGCAACAGCGGCCGCGAGACCTGACGATAGCCGTTCAGCGCATCCCAGGGCTCTTTTTTCGCCGTCGGCAATTTATAGTCGAGGAGCTTGCTGGCGCCGGCCTCTACGCGGATCGACACAATGCCGAGCGGGCGCATGACAATCGGCAACCATTTCTCCTGATCGCGCGGCGACTCGCGCAACATGGCTTGATCGAGAGACGTGACCAGCGAATCAAAGCGACGCTCCTGGCGATCCTGGGTAACGTAAAAGAAGCTGTATGAGCATCCCATCAGCATCAAAAACATCGCCAGCGCGACCAACAGAGTGATCAATGCAGAGAGTTTGGTGGTAAATCGCATCCCTGTGCCTTGTCCGCTATGGTTAAGTGAGTGTTCACCCTTTAGCTAAAAGGGGCCGTCCAACCCTAACAAGCCTTGCTGAGGAATTAAACCTGCAAGCGCCGTTTTTGTCCTTTATCAGGACTTGGGCCGCTTATTATGCATATAGTCAAATAAATGTGATTCAGCCATTGATAGAAAAGTGTAAACGAGAGGAAGAGTGACATGCGTGCACTGTTATTGGAACAACAAGACGACCAAACTCTGGCTCATATCAAAGATATCGGCAGCGATCGGTTGCCGGAAGGCGATGTTACCGTCGACATCAACTGGTCCAGCCTGAACTACAAGGATGCGCTGGCGATCACCGGGAAAGGCAAGATCGTGCGTCATTTCCCGATGGTGCCGGGTATCGACTTCGCCGGCACCGTGTGCCACAGCGGTGACGCTCGCTTTAAAGAGGGGCAAAGCGTGGTGCTCACCGGTTGGGGCGTGGGTGAACACCACTGGGGCGGCCTGGCCGAGCAGGCCCGCGTCTCCGGCGAGTGGCTGGTGCCGCTGCCGAACGGCCTGGATGAGCGCAAGGCGATGATCATCGGCACCGCCGGCTTTACCGCCATGCTGTGCGTGATGGCGCTGGAGGAAGGCGGGGTACACCCGGACGACGGCGATATCCTGGTTACCGGCGCCAGCGGCGGCGTGGGCAGCACCGCCATCGCCCTGCTGGCGGCGCTGGGGTACCGGGTGACCGCCATCAGCGGCCGCGACAGCAATACGGACTACCTGAAAGCGCTCGGCGCCAAAGAGGTGATGTCGCGCGATGGCTATATCGACACGCCGCGTCCGCTGGAGAAACAGCTGTGGGCCGGCGCGGTGGACACCGTCGGCGACAAACTGCTGGCACGGGTGCTGGCGCAGATGAACTATAACGGCACCGTCGCCGCCTGCGGCCTGGCCGGCGGCTATCAGTTGCCGACCACCGTGATGCCGTTCATTCTGCGCAATGTGCGCCTGCAAGGGGTGGATTCGGTGCATACGCCGCTGCATCGCCGCCAAACCGCCTGGGAACGGCTGGCCGGCATTCTGCCGGACAGTTTCTATCAGCAAGCCACGCACGAAATCACCCTCGAACAGGCGCCGGCCACCGCCGCCGCGCTGCTGAACAACCAAATCACCGGCCGCACTCTGGTGAAAATCCGCTGACGGACTCCCCCCGGCGACGGGGGGCTCACCGGCGTCTGCGAAATTTCATATTTTCCCGCGTCCCCTCGCTTCCGGCCGGCTTTAGCGCCATGCTTATTTCATGGAGCCCCGTTAACCGCTCGCGGGCGGCGGGCATCAGTCGCGGAGAACATAGCATGAACAAACACCCCAAATTGACCGAGGCCGACGTCACGCCGGAGAGCGTATTCCACCAGCGGCGCAAAGTGCTGCAGGCGCTCGGCATCACCGCCGCCACGCTGGCGCTGCCTACCGGCGCACAGGCGGACCTGCTGTCGTGGTTCAAAGGCAACGATCGTCCCAAGGCGCCGCCGGGCAAAGCGCTGGAATTCAGCAAACCGGCCGCCTGGCAGGCGCAGCTGGCGATGACGCCGGAAGACAAGGTCACCGGCTACAACAACTTCTATGAGTTCGGCCTCGACAAGGCCGATCCGGCCGCCAACGCCGGCGGGCTGAAGACCGAAGGCTGGAAAGTGCGCATCGACGGCGAAGTGGCGAAGCCGATAACGCTGGATATCGACGATCTGATGAAGCGTTTCCCGCTGGAGCAGCGCATTTATCGCATGCGCTGCGTCGAGGCCTGGTCGATGGTGGTCCCATGGATCGGTTTCGAACTGGGCAAGCTTCTCAAGCTGGCCGAGCCGAACGGCAGCGCGCGCTACGTGGCCTTCCAGACGCTGTACGATCCGGAACAGATGCCCGGCCAGAAAGATCGCTTTATCGGCGGCGGCCTGAAATATCCCTACGTCGAAGGGCTGCGGCTGGACGAGGCGATGCATCCGCTGGCGCTGCTGACCGTCGGCGTGTACGGCAAAACCCTGCCGCCGCAAAACGGCGCGCCGCTGCGGTTGATTACGCCGTGGAAATACGGCTTCAAAGGCATCAAGTCGATCGTACATATCCGTTTGGTGCGCGATCAGCCGCCGACCACCTGGAACCAATCTGCGCCGAACGAGTACGGTTTTTACGCCAACGTGAATCCGCACGTCGATCATCCGCGCTGGTCGCAGGCCACCGAGCGTTTCATCGGCGCCGGCGGCATACTCGACGTCAAACGCCAACCGACTCTGCTGTTTAACGGCTATGCCGATCAGGTGGCGTCGCTGTATCACGGCATGGACCTGCGGGAGAATTTCTAAGTGCGCCTGACGCCTGTTCATATCAAATGGCTGAAAGCCGCCCTGCATCTGGCGGCGTTTTTGCCCTTTCTCTGGCTGGTGTTGGCGGTGGATCAGGGCTGGTTCAGCGCCGATCCGTCCAAGGACATTCAGCATTTTACCGGCAGAATGACGCTGAAACTGCTGCTGGCCACGCTGGCTATCGCCCCGCTGGCGCGCTACGCCCGGCAACCGCTGCTGATCCGCTGCCGCCGCCTGGTCGGGCTGTGGTGCTTTGCCTGGGGCACGTTGCACCTGATAAGCTACTCCACGCTGGAACTGGGGCTGAGCAATCTCGGCCTGCTGGGCAGCGAGCTGGTGAACCGCCCGTATCTGACGCTCGGCATCCTCACCTGGCTGATCCTGCTGGCGCTGGCGGCCACCTCGACGCTGTGGGCAATGCGCAAACTGGGCGCCAAATGGCAAACGTTGCACAACTTCGTCTATCTGGCGGCGATCCTCGCGCCCATCCACTATCTGTGGTCGGTCAAAACGTTTTCACCCCAGCCGTTCATTTACGCGCTGTTGGCGGTGGCGCTGTTAGGCCTGCGTTACAAGAAATTCCGCGCCTGGTGGCGCTGAATCGCGCGGCGGCGCGTGGGATTGCCTCTGAAAAACGCGCGCCGCCGGCGGGAACTTTTTTTGTGTTCCAGCGCTCATATTCCTGTCACGGCTCCCCGAGTTCGTCGATTTGGGGTTGAATATCTTCGCTGATAAGACCAGTATTTAGCTGCGAATTGCTACGATATCGTTATAATGCCCGACCTTGTTTCTGTTCTCAGGGTGAATTTGCCCCTTAACAGGTGACAAATCGGTAACATCGGGTTATTTTCTACGATGATGGTTTTATTGCCGGAGATACCAGCACAATGGCGGATAAGTTTCACATTTTGCTTCTGAACGGCCCCAATCTCAATCTGCTGGGGACGCGTGAGCCGGAGAAGTACGGCAGCACGACGCTGACAGAGATTGTTAACGGATTGGAAAACCAGGCATCCGCATTGGATATTACCCTGAGCCATCTGCAGTCCAACGCCGAGCATCAGCTGATCGATCGCATCCATCAGGCGCGCGGCAATACCGATTTCATTCTGATAAATCCGGCGGCGTTCACGCATACCAGCGTGGCGCTGCGCGATGCGTTGCTGGCGGTGCAGATCCCGTTCATCGAGATCCACCTGTCCAACGTGCACGCCCGCGAACCTTTCCGCCATCACTCTTATCTCTCAGACGTAGCGGTAGGCGTGATTTGCGGCCTCGGCGCGGATGGCTACGCTTTCGCTTTACAGGCAGCGGTTAACCGTCTGTCGAAAACCCACTAATTGCTCCACAAAAAGAGTACGGAATCACACTCATGGATATTCGTAAAATCAAGAAACTGATCGAACTGGTTGAAGAATCAGGCATTTCTGAACTGGAAATCTCTGAAGGCGAAGAATCGGTTCGCATCAGCCGTGCCGCACCGGCGCAGGCTTATCCCGTCATGCAGCAGGCCTACGCGATGCCGGCACAGCAGCAGCCAGCCCTGGCTAACGCCGTTGCCACCGCGCCTGCGGCAGAAACCCCTGCAGCACCGGCGGCCGTGAGTGGCCACGTCGTTCGTTCCCCAATGGTAGGCACCTTCTACCGCACCCCAAGCCCGGACGCGAAAGCCTTCGTGGAAGTGGGCCAGAAAGTGAACGCCGGCGATACCCTGTGCATCGTTGAAGCCATGAAAATGATGAACCAGATCGAAGCGGACAAGTCCGGCGTCGTGAAAGCCATCCTGGTGGAAAACGGCCAGCCGGTCGAATATGACGAGCCGCTGGTCGTCATCGAATAACGAGGCGCCCCCATGCTTGATAAAATTGTTATCGCCAACCGCGGCGAGATCGCGCTTCGCATCCTGCGTGCCTGTAAAGAACTGGGCATCAAGACCGTTGCGGTTCACTCCGCGGCCGACCGCGATCTGAAACACGTTCTGCTGGCCGACGAGACCGTCTGCATCGGTCCTGCGCCATCGGTAAAAAGCTATCTGAACATCCCGGCCATCATCTCGGCGGCGGAAATCACCGGCGCAGTGGCGATCCACCCGGGCTACGGCTTCCTGTCCGAGAACGCCGACTTCGCCGAGCAGGTTGAACGCTCCGGTTTCATCTTCATCGGCCCGAAAGCCGAAACCATCCGCCTGATGGGCGACAAGGTTTCCGCGATCAACGCCATGAAAAAAGCCGGCGTGCCATGCGTGCCGGGCTCCGACGGCCCGCTGACCGATGACATGGATAAAAACCGTGCCTTCGCCAAGCGCATCGGTTATCCGGTGATCATCAAGGCCTCCGGCGGCGGCGGCGGCCGCGGCATGCGCGTCGTGCGCAGTGACAAAGACCTTGAGCAGTCCATCAACATGACGAAAGCGGAAGCCAAAGCGGCTTTCAACAACGACATGGTGTACATGGAAAAATACCTGGAGAATCCGCGTCACATCGAGATTCAGGTATTGGCCGACGGCCAGGGCAACGCCATCTATCTGGCCGAGCGCGACTGCTCCATGCAGCGTCGCCACCAGAAAGTGGTCGAAGAAGCGCCGGCGCCGGGCATCACCAGCGAAATGCGCCGCTATATCGGCGAGCGCTGCTCGAAAGCCTGTGTGGAAATCGGCTATCGCGGTGCGGGCACCTTCGAGTTCCTGTATGAAAACGGCGAGTTCTATTTCATCGAAATGAACACCCGTATTCAGGTAGAGCACCCGGTTACCGAAATGATCACCGGCGTGGATCTGATCAAAGAGCAGCTGCGCATCGCTGCCGGTCAGCCGCTGTCGATCAAACAGGAAGAAGTGAAGATCCACGGCCATGCGGTAGAATGCCGTATCAACGCCGAAGATCCGAACACCTTCCTGCCGAGCCCGGGCAAGATCACCCGCTTCCACGCGCCAGGCGGTTTCGGCGTGCGTTGGGAATCTCATATCTACGCCGGTTATACCGTACCGCCGTACTATGACTCCATGATCGGCAAACTGATCACCTACGGCGAAAACCGTGACGTGGCGATTGCCCGCATGAAAAACGCCCTGGCTGAACTGATCATCGACGGCATCAAAACCAACGTTGAGCTGCAGCAGAAGATCATGAACGACGAAAACTTCCAGCACGGTGGCACCAACATCCACTATCTGGAGAAGAAGCTGGGTCTGCAGGAAACCTAAGCAGGCACGCAGCATCGTCTGACGAAAGGCCGGTTAATCACCGGCCTTTTTCTTTGGCGCTGACCCCAGTAACGGCTTGGCAAAACGCCGTCATGCCGTAAAATTCCCTACCTTTGATGAATCCATCACCGTAAACCTATGGGAGACACGGATGGACAAACGCTTTATTCAGGCGCACCGCGAAGCGCGCTGGGCGCTGGGGCTGACGCTGCTCTACCTGCTGGCCTGGGGGCTGGCGGCCTACCTGCCGGACAGCGCCATCGGCGTCACCGGCCTGCCGCACTGGTTCGAAATGGCCTGCCTGCTGGTGCCGCTGCTGTTCATCGGCCTGTGCTGGCTGATGGTGCGCACGGTGTTCCGCGACATTTCGCTGGAGGACAGCGATGCAAACTGAAGTGATCCTGCCGCTGGTCGCCTACCTGTTGCTGGTGTTCGGCCTGTCGGTGTATGCCTATCGCCGCCGTCAGAACGGAAATTTCCTCAGCGAATACTTCCTCGGCAACCGCTCGATGGGCGGCTTTGTGCTGGCGATGACCCTGACCGCCACCTACATCAGCGCCAGCTCGTTTATCGGCGGGCCCGGCGCCGCCTATAAATACGGCCTGGGCTGGGTACTGCTGGCGATGATCCAACTGCCGGCGGTGTGGCTGTCGCTCGGCGTGCTGGGCAAGAAATTCGCCATCCTGGCGCGACGCTACAACGCCATTACCCTCAATGACATGCTGTATGGCCGCTACCAAAGCCGCCTGTTGGTGTGGCTGGCCAGCCTCAGCCTGCTGGTGGCGTTCCTCGGCGCCATGACGGTGCAGTTCATCGGCGGCGCCCGCCTGTTGGAGACCGCCGCCGGCATTCCTTATGACACCGGCCTGCTGATCTTCGGCATCAGCATCGCGCTGTACACTGCCTTCGGCGGCTTCCGCGCCAGCGTGCTGAACGACGCCATGCAGGGGCTGGTGATGCTGCTTGGCACCGTGCTGCTGCTGGTGGCGGTGATCCATGCCGCCGGCGGACTGGACAGCGCAGTAAGCAAACTGCAGCAGATCGATCCGGCGCTGGTGTCGCCGCAGGGCGGCGATCAGATCCTCAGCCTGCCGTTTATGGCGTCATTCTGGATCCTGGTGTGCTTTGGGGTGATCGGCCTGCCCCACACCGCCGTGCGCTGCATCTCCTACAAGGACAGCAAGGCGGTGCATCGCGGCATTCTGCTCGGCACCGTGGTGGTGGCGGTGCTGATGTTCGGCATGCACCTGGCCGGCGCGCTCGGCCGCGCGGTATTGCCCGATCTCAAGATCCCCGATCAGGTGATCCCAACGCTGATGATCACCGTGCTGCCGCCGTACGCCGCCGGGATCTTTTTGGCGGCGCCGATGGCGGCGATCATGTCGACCATCAACGCCCAACTGCTGCAATCCTCCGCCACCATCATCAAGGATCTCTACCTGGGCGTGCGGCCGCAGCAGATCCACAACGAGCGATTGATCAAGCGCTTCTCCAGCCTGACCACGCTGATCCTCGGCCTGCTGGTGCTGCTGGCGGCCTGGCGGCCGCCTGAGATGATCATCTGGCTCAACCTGCTGGCTTTCGGCGGGCTGGAGGCGGTCTTCCTGTGGCCGCTGGTGCTGGGCCTGTATTGGGAACGCGCCAATGCACAGGGAGCGCTTAGCTCAATGGTGTCGGGTGCGGTATGCTATACGCTATTGGCCAGCTTCAACCTGCAACCGGCGGGGCTGCACCCTATCGTGCCTTCGCTGTTGCTCAGCCTGTTGGCGTTTTATCTCGGTAACGTCGTCGGCGAAAAGCGCCGGGCGGCGTCATCATTACCCTCTTGAAGAGAATTGCTATGCCTTGGATCCAACTCAAACTGAACACCACCGGCAGCCAGGCGGAAGACCTGAGCGACGCGCTGGTGGAAAGCGGCGCCGTGTCGGTGACCTTCCAGGACACCCACGACAATCCGGTGTTCGAACCCTTGCCGGGTGAAACCCTGCTGTGGGGCGACACCGATGTGATCGGCCTGTACGACGCCGAAACCGATATGGCCGAGGTGGTGGCGATGCTGGAACAGCACCCGCTGCTGGGCGCCGGTTTCCGCCACAAGATAGAACAGCTGGAAGACAAGGACTGGGAGCGCGAGTGGATGGACAACTTCCATCCGATGCGCTTCGGCGAGCGCTTGTGGATCTGCCCGAGCTGGCGTGACGTGCCCGATCCCGACGCGGTCAACGTGATGCTCGATCCGGGCCTGGCGTTCGGCACCGGCACCCACCCGACCACCGCGCTGTGCCTGCAGTGGCTGGACGGCCTCGATCTGGCCGGCAAAACCGTTATCGACTTCGGTTGCGGCTCCGGCATCCTGGCGATCGCCGCGCTGAAGCTGGGTGCGGCGCGCGCTATCGGCATCGACATCGATCCCCAGGCCATTCAGGCCAGCCGCGACAACGCGCAGCGTAACGGCGTTTCAGAGCGTCTGGAGCTGTATCTGCCGAAAGACCAGCCTGCCGACCTGCTGGCGGACGTGGTGGTCGCCAACATCCTCGCCGGCCCGCTGCGCGAGCTGGCGCCGCTGATCGGCTGTCTGCCGAAGGCCGGTGGCCATCTGGGGCTGTCCGGCGTGCTGGCCAGCCAGGCGAGCAGCGTAGCGGAAGCCTACGCAGAGAAGTTCACGCTCGATCCGGTCGCCGAGCGCGAAGAGTGGTGCCGCATTACCGGCCGCCGCAAGTAAGCGTCACGGTATAGTGCCCCTCTCGTCCACCGGCCCTGCGCCGGTGGATTTTTTTTGTCCGGCGATCGGCCCTCGGGCGGCACAAAATTTTATGCAATTTTTCGCCGCTCAACGACGGATCGCCCTGAGAATGCGCCTTCCAGGCAGGCTATCCCGGCAAAAATAGCGGGCGAATGCAGATAATATCCTGCGCAAAGGCGAATATTTTGCCGCACACAAAATAAGCACTTTTCGTCAACTTATTGTAAAATATATATAATATTTTTATGAATCGCCGCGTAGCGTATTTTTCGTCCTAATATCGGGCCAATTGGTTAAAGTTTGGCCTTTCATCTCGACGCAAAAATGCGTAATATACGCGCCCTTGCGGACACAGTATGGTCACTCTTTGTCTATGCGCATTGGACACCACCAGCTTACTAATTGCCTGATTGCGGCCCCGATGGCCGGTATTACAGATCGCCCGTTCAGAACCCTCTGTCATGCAATGGGTGCTGGGATGGCTGTATCCGAAATGCTCTCCTCCAACCCGGAGGTGTGGCGGACGGATAAGTCGCGTCTGCGTATGGTGCATAGCGATGAACCTGGGATCCGCTCCGTGCAAATTGCCGGATGCGATCCTGATGATATGGCCGCCGCCGCGCGTATCAACGTGGCCAGCGGCGCGCAGATCATCGACATCAACATGGGATGCCCGGCCAAAAAAGTGAACCGGAAGCTTGCCGGGTCCGCTTTGTTGCAGTACCCGGATCTGGTTAAACGGATCCTCCACGCGGTGGTCGACGCGGTGGATGTGCCGGTAACGCTGAAGATTCGCACCGGCTGGGCGCCAGAGCACCGTAACTGTGTAGAGATTGCCCAACTGGCCGAAGACTGTGGTATTCAGGCCCTGACGATTCACGGCCGAACCCGCGCCTGTCTGTTTAACGGCAACGCGGAATACGACAGCATTCGGGCAGTTAAGCAGAGTGTTTCCATTCCGATTATCGCGAATGGGGATATTACTGACCCGCATAAAGCCAGAGCAGTGCTCGACTACACCGGGGCCGATGCCCTGATGATAGGCCGCGCTGCTCAGGGGAGACCCTGGATCTTCCGGGAAATCCAGCATTATCTGGACACTGGGGAGTTGCTGCCGCCGATGCCGCTTGGCGAGGTGAAGCGCTTGTTGATTGGGCACATTCGGGAATTGCACGGCTTCTATGGCCAAGGCAAGGGATTCCGGATTGCTCGTAAGCACGTGTCCTGGTATCTCCAGGAACACGCTCCGAATGACCAGTTTCGGCGCACATTCAACGCCATAGAGGATGCCAGCGAACAGCTGGAGGCGTTGGAGGCATATTTCGAAAATCTTAGCGTAAAAAAAGAGCTGACAGAACTATGTTCGAACAACGCGTAAATTCTGACGTACTGACCGTTTCTACCGTTAACTCACAAGATCAGGTGACTCAAAAGCCTCTGCGTGACTCGGTTAAACAAGCACTGAAGAACTATTTTGCTCAACTGAACGGTCAAGACGTAAATGACCTGTATGAGCTGGTACTGGCTGAAGTTGAACAGCCACTGTTGGACATGGTGATGCAATACACCCGTGGCAACCAAACCCGCGCAGCCCTGATGATGGGCATCAACCGCGGCACGCTGCGTAAGAAGCTGAAAAAATACGGCATGAACTGATACTAGTCAGTTAACGTGTTGAAAAGGCGCTTTATCTCATTTGATAAGCGCCTTTTTCTTTTTCTGTCTTGTGCCTACATAGGCGGGGCTTTGCGCGGAATGCGCTTATCAATATATCCGGCAATGAAATAGCAAATACCCGCCACGCCCGCGATCATCACGTAGCGCTTCCCCCCGTCCAAATCCACGCCCAGGCTATCCAGCCCGCTCAACACCACAAACACCAGTAGGCCCAAAATAACCGATGCTCTGCCTGTCCAGGTTGGTGAGGGAGTCAATAAACGCCTTATCCAGTGGGATCTCATAGAGCTTCCTTCTTGCTTACGATTGAGTCGCCAATCGATGAAGAATACTCTCACGTTTTGCTCGGAGCGACAAAACGAGGGCACGCCCGGTTTGCAGGCAATAAAAAAGGCCGCAACGCGGCCCTTGGGGTAAAAAGCGGAGACCTTACTCGGTCGCTTTGTTTTTGAGGCTTTCCGCCCCTTGCTTGGTCTTGTCCCAAGCCTTCTCCGTACCCTGTTTGGTGGAGTGCCAGGCTTTTTGCGAGCCTTCGCTCACTTTACTGCCAACGCTATCGCTCTTGCCTTCGGCGGCGTGCTTGGCTTTCAGCTTCAGCTCTTCACCCTTGTCCTGAGACTGGTGCAGCTTTTCTTTGGCGGTATCCGCCCCTTTATGCGCCTCAGCGACGACCTCGTTGCTGGCGTGAGCGGCGGTGTCGGTCGCAGTTTCAGCAGCGAACACCGGGGAAGCGAGCAGCAGTGCAGACAAGGCAATGATTGATTTCTTCATAAGTCCCTCTTTTCTCAGATACGTGCCATTCGTCATGAAACAAGATGGCATGAAACGCCCCTTGAACGATTTAAGAATAGGACTAAAACCAAAAAAATCGATATAAAATTTTATTACAAACAGTTTTATTGATTTTTTATGCCACTAAGCAGCATGAGCGGGGAAAGCGCACGAAAAAGTTAAATTTTTCCTGTCACAAAACTATAATTTGTACGAATTTTTAACAAGCACTAACAGGGATGGATTCTATGGTTGCCGCGATCATTATCGGCATTTTTATCATCAGCTTCCTCTACGCACACTCCCGCGGCAAAGAGAAACAAAAGCTTACCCGTCAGCTGTTCGATCACTCCACGTTTATGGGGCCGATCAACATGTTTATGACCGGTTTCTCCCGTTTGCCCGCCAAACAGCCCTATTTCGACGAAAAAGGCTTCCCGGAGCTGCAGACGCTGACCGACAACTGGCAGACGATCCGCGAAGAAGCGGTGCGCCTGCAGGATCACATCAAAAAGGCGCAGTCGCACAACGATGCCGGCTTCAACACCTTCTTCAAACGCGGCTGGAAACGTTTCTATCTGAAATGGTACAGCGACAGTCATCCTTCGGCGCAGACGCTGTGTCCAAAAACCGTCGAGCTGCTCAACCGCATCCCGTCGGTCAAGGCGGCGATGTTCGCCGAGCTGCCACCCGGCAGCCACCTGGGTAAACACCGCGATCCTTACGCCGGCTCGGTGCGCTATCACCTGGGGCTGATGACGCCCAACGACGATCGCTGCTTCATCGAAGTAGACGGCGAGCAGCACAGCTGGCGCGACGGCGAGGCGGTGATCTTCGACGAAACCTACGTGCACTGGGCGCAGAACGCCACCGATCAGACGCGCATCATTCTGTTTTGCGACGTCGAGCGGCCAATGAAATGGCGCTGGGCGCAGGCGGTCAACCACTGGGTCGGCGCTACGCTGATGTCGGCGGCCAGTTCGCCGAACGACGATCAGGACCGCACCGGCGGCATCAACCGCATCTTCAAATACGTCAACGCGGTGCGCGATGCCGGCCAACGCCTGAAAGCGCGCAACCGCCGCGGTTACTACCTGCTGAAATGGCTGGTGATCGCCGCGATCTTCGCCGCGATTATCATTCCCAGCCTGTAAAACGCGCCAATCCTCAACTCAGGGGCAACGCGAATGAGAATATTCGCATGCCCCTCTTCCGCCACACCCCGTACCCTGTGTTAGCATAAGCATTCCTAGAGCCGCCTCCGCTGGCCAACAGCTATCCCTCCGAAGCCTGATAGCAGCGCAAACCGCCCTTCGAATGTAAATGTTTAGTCAATTATGGAATTCCGACTAAACCCTGGCCGTACCCGGGTGTCTGAGTAGTCGTATCGCTATCGAGTGGAACCTTTATGCGTTACAGCTTGCTGCCCCTTTTAACGTATAAAACGAGTTTCTATGAAATCAGCCAAAGCATTTCAACTGGCCTTGCTGCACCCGCGCTACTGGCTAACCTGGTTCGGCCTCGCTCTGCTGTTCCTGCTGGTACAGCTCCCCTATCCGCTGCTCTACCGTCTGGGGGTGTGGATGGGACGCACCTCGATGCGTTTTCTCAAGCGCCGCGTCACCATCACCCGTCGCAACCTCGAGCTGTGCTTCCCCGAGATGGACGAAGCGCAGCGCGAGCGCAAAGTGGTGGGCAATTTCGAATCCCTCGGCATGGGCCTGCTGGAAACCGGCATGGCCTGGTTCTGGTCAGATAAACGCGTCAAGCGCTGGTTCAACGTCTCCGGCATCAACCACCTCAAAATGGCGCAGCGCGACGATCGCGGCGTGCTGGTGATCGGCGTGCATTTTATGTCGCTGGAGCTGGGCGGCCGGGCGATGGGCCTGTGTCAGCCGATGATGGCGATGTACCGTCCGCATAACAACAAGGCGATGGAATGGGCGCAGACCAAAGGCCGCATGCGTTCCAACAAGGCGATGATCGATCGCAAGGATTTGCGCGGCATGGTGCATGCGCTCAAGCGCGGCGAGGCGGTGTGGTTCGCGCCGGATCAAGACTATGGCCCGCGCGGCAGCGTATTCGCGCCGCTGTTCGCCGTCGATAAGGCCGCCACCACCAGCGGCACCTTCATGCTGGCGCGCATGGCCAACCCGGCGCTGGTGCCGGTGGTGCTGATCCGCCGCGAAGGCGGCCGCGGCTATGACCTGCTGATCCAACCGGCTCTGGAAGACTATCCGCTGAGCGACGAACAGGCGGCCGCGGCTTACATGAACAAAGTGATCGAGAAAGAGATCATGCGGGCGCCGGAGCAATACATGTGGCTGCACCGCCGTTTCAAAACCCGACCGGCTGGCGCGCCCTCGCTGTACTGACCCTCTTTTTTCAGCCCGGCCAACGCCGGGCTTTTTTGTGCGCCGCGTTTAAAAAATCTGCGGCTCGGGCTCCCGCTTTCCTGTAATCTCCTTTTTTACCCGCACAGGAAAGGAAATGATGAAAGCTCAAGTCCGCATTGCTCTGGTCGGTGATTACAACCCGCAAGCCGTGGCCCACCAGGCTATCCCCGTGGCACTCCAGCTCACCGCCGCCCACCTCGACATCGACGTTCAGCCCCAGTGGCTCCCGACCGAAACCCTGACTTCCCCCGACGCGCTGCAAGATTTCGACGCCATCTGGGTAGTGCCAGGCAGCCCGTATCGTCACGACGACGGCGCGTTTATGGCGATCCGTCATGCGCGGGAAAACGACGTGCCGTTCCTCGGCTCCTGCGGCGGTTTTCAATACGCCATCGTCGAATACGCCCGCAATGTGATGGGCTGGCACGACGCCGGTCATGCGGAAACCGACAGCGGTGGCCGGCTGGTGATCGCCCCATTGAGCTGCTCGCTGGTGGAAAAAACCGGCGACATCGTTTTTCAGCCTGACACCCGCGTCGCGCAGGCCTACGGCAGCCTGAACGCCCATGAAGGCTACCACTGCAACTTCGGCGTGAATCCGGACTTCGTCGCCGATCTGCAGCGTTTCCCGCTGATCATCAGCGGCCACGACACCGAAGGCGACGTACGCGCCATCGAACTGCCGGGCCGGCGTTTTTACGCCGCCACGCTGTTCCAGTCGGAACGCGCCGCGCTGCGCGGCGAGCTTTCACCGCTGGTGGTGGAACTCGTCAAAGTCGCCGCACGCTAATCCGGCGCTCTCCCTGACCAAGGGGGCTTACCGCCGCAGCGGGGCAACATTCCCGCTGCGTTTTTTCATTTGAATACCTTTCAGCGTTCCCCCTATGTATTTATCCGCTCATCCAAGTTAACCGATTAATTTCCGCATAATGGATTATTCACCGCAGTTTAATTTAATCGTCACATTAACCTGCTGGTTTACAGCAAAATTAAAAATAAACAAAACCATAAATCGGCAATAAACTTCATTTTTATCATTGCATTTATAATTATATAACATAAGAAATTCTTTATAATATTTTATGATTCAGTCCGTTATCCTTTCCTGATAAAGAAGCATCCATGCTCTCCCAAGTGATACCCTCACCGCCCCCGGCAATTCACGCCAAACTCAAAATAAATAAAAATCACCATAAAACAAAAACATACATAAATTTAGTCGTTCAAAAAACCAACAAAAACGATCTTCCGTGATAGCCACCTGAAAGCAGAATGAGGAAATAATTAATTTAAAATTAAAGTCATTGTCAATTATTTCATATGAAATAAGAACAATAAAAATAATTACACAAAAACAATTAAAAATATTTAATGTAAAAGCAGGCTAATTTAACAACCACCTTTTATAATGTTCGAGTGCTTGGCTACGACTCACTCTATTTAATTCGCTTAATTCCTTATTTGTGGAGGTGGTTCCGTGTCCGCTTATTCCCTGTCGACCGTGCAACAAGCCGTGTGGCTAGACCAATCTTTAAACCCCGACATCCCCTTATATAACGTTGGGTGTTTATGGCGCGTAGAGCGCGAGATTTCGCTGCCGCTGTTTCAAGAAGCCATACGGCAAATACAACAACAGCATGATGCGCTGCAAACCACGCTGAAAGAAACGCCGCAAGGCATTATTCAGGAACCCCGCGACCGGGCCTATATCGACCTGCACTACCACGACTTTTCACAGAGACAGGATGCCGTCGGCCAGGCAGAGACACACCTTCGTTCTCAATTCCTGCAGCCTTATTCACTGTATGACAGCCTGCTTTGGCGCTGCCACCTGGCCAAAGTCAGTGAATCCAGCACGCTATGGCTACTCGCTTCCCATCACCTGATCGCGGACGGCACCTCAATTTCGCTGCTGAGCAAAATGATCATGGAGCGTTATAAGCAATTAAAAACAGGAGTAAAAAACGAAGTCACCCGCTCTCGTTACCAAGACTTCGTTATCAGCGATCGAACCTATCAACAGTCGCCACGCTACGGGCGCGATCGTGATTTTTGGTTGGAACGCTTCGTCAACGCGCCCCCCTCCATGCTGGAACGCCGCCAAAATCACTGCGAGCAACAAACCTACCCCAGCAACCAGATAATCAAGCGGTTGCCACGCGAGCGTTTCCTTCGGTTGGAGCAGTACGCCGCCGCACAGGGCGGTTCTGCGATGCATTTTTTTAGCGCTCTGCTGGCCACCTGGTTCGCCCGGATTTGGCAAACCGATCAATTCACGCTAGGCGTGCCGGTACATAACCGCAGTACCGCCGAACACAAGCAAACCTTGGGCATGTTTTCCTCAATGATCCCACTGCGCATCACGGTCGATTCACAGCAATCCTTCGGCCACTTACTGCGGCAAATCGGCAGCGAACTGCGCCAATGCTATCGCCACCAGCGCTTCCCCATTGCCGAACTCAACCGCCAATTGAACCTGCATCAGCAGGGGCGGCGCCAGCTGTTCGACATCAGCTTTTCGCTGGAGGTTTTTCCGACTGACATCGAACTGGAGAGCAGCCAGTTCAAGGTGGAAAACCTGCACCACGGTCAGGAACAGTTGCCCCTCGGCATCTACCTGCGCCATTACCATCCAGGTGACGATCCGCTGCTGGAATTCAACCTCAACCAGGCCTGGTTCAGCCTGGAAGACGGTGAGCGCATCGCCGCCCGCATACTGCACCTGCTGGATACGCTGCTGGACGGCGATCCGGCGCTGCCGCTGGGGCAGTTACCGCTGCTGTTACCGCAGGAAAGACAGCAAATCTTCCATCAATGGAATGAAACCCGGCAAACATGGGCAAACATGCCGGAAGGCATACACCAATTCTTGGAACGGCAGGCCGCGCTGACGCCGGAAGCACCGGCGTTGTGCTACGAAAACCAGGAGATCAGTTATCAACAGCTCAATCAGCGGGCTAATCGATTGGCTGCTTTTCTCCGGCTGCAGGGCTTACAGACTGACGATCGCATCGCGGTATGCGTCAACCGCAGCCCGAATATGGTGATTGCTCTGTACGCCATCCTAAAGGCGGGCGCCGCCTATGTACCGATCGATCCCGACTACCCACAAGACCGTCTGCGTCACATGCTGCAAGATTGCGGTGCCCGATTCGTGCTGATCGACGATGGCGGCGAACACGCGCTGCGCCCGCTACGCGACATCGCCGTGCCACGGTTACACCTACAGCGTGAGAGCTACCTGTGGCGACAAGCGCCGGATGACAACCCGCCGCCACTGGCCGCCGATGTGCAACGCAGCCTGGCTTATGTGATCTATACCTCCGGCTCGACGGGAAAACCTAAAGGGGTGATGAATGAGCATCGCGGGGTGATCAACCGTTTACTTTGGATGCAGCAGGCTTATCCACTGACGCCGGAGGATGTTGTGCTGCAGAAAACGCCGTTCAGCTTCGACGTTTCTGTCTGGGAGTTTTTCTGGCCGATGATGATCGGTGCCCGGCTGGCCATCGCCAAACCCGGTGGTCACCAGGAACCGGATTATCTCAGCGCCTGCATCGCGCAGCACGGCGTGACCACACTGCATTTTGTCCCCTCGATGCTACAACTGTTTTTACGTCACGGTGATATGGCGCAGTGTGCCTCTCTGAAACGCATTATGTGCAGCGGCGAGGCGTTGCCGCTCGCGACGGTACAACGCTGCCTGCAGCAGTTACCGCAGGCGGAACTGCACAATCTCTACGGCCCGACCGAAGCGGCCGTAGACGTTTCCAGCTGGCAATGTCTACCCGATGATCCACGCCCCTTGGTACCGATCGGTAAACCGATTGCCAATACCCAGCTCCATATTCTCGATGACCAACTGCAGCCGTTACCCCCTGGTATCGCCGGTGAATTGCATATCGGCGGTATTCAGGTTGCTCGCGGCTATCTGAATCGCGAGGAGCTGAGCGCCGAACGCTTCATCGCCGATCCCTTCAGCCCCGAGCCGCAGGCTCGCCTGTATAAAACCGGCGATCTCGCCCGCTGGCTGCCGGATGGCAACATTGAGTATCTGGGCAGAAACGATTTCCAGGTCAAAATCCACGGCCTGCGTATTGAATTAGGCGAGATCGAACAGCAGCTCAGACAGTGTCCGGGCGTTGAAGACGCCGCCATTCTGGCGCGGGAAGACGAAAGCGGCGACAAACGCCTGGTCGCCTATGTCATCGCCCCTGAGCAAACGGCCGACGTCACCGCATGGCGTCGGCAATTGCAGCAACACCTGCCGGACTTTATGGTGCCGTCCTGTTTTATCCGGCTGGATGCTTTCCCGTTGTCGCCCAACGGCAAGCTGGATCGCAAGGCTTTACCGGCACCGGCCAACATGCATAAAACCGCTGCTTATGAAGCCCCGCAAGGCGATCTGGAACAGCAGCTTGCCGAACTGTGGAGCGAGCTGCTCGGTACAACGCGTATTGGCCGCGACGATGACTTCTTCGCGTTGGGCGGCCATTCGTTGCACGCCATTCAACTGCTGGTCAAACTGAAGCGACACGGGCATTCGCTAGGCATTAAAACGCTGTTTGCTCACCCGACGCTGCGCGGCCAGGCCCGTATTCTCACCGATGGCGTACCCGCAACGACGCCGGCCACCTCAGAACCCCTGCAGCAGCTGTTGACGCGTCTGAATCAAGCCAGTTTTACCTTTAAACAGGTGGAGCGCCTGAATCACGCCATCGCCGCCGAAAGCGTCTGGATGATCCACCCAGCCGTCACCGGCTGCGACGTGTATCGCGATCTGGCGAACTATTTAGAAAAAGATTTCAATGTGTTAGGTATCAACAATTACAATCTGTTCCAACAGCCGCACATCACTTCGCTACGCGAGCTGGCGGCGTATTATCTCGGCCATATGCGGCTGTCACCGGCACGCCCCGTCCGTCTGTTGGGTTGGTCGCTAGGGGGCTTGATCGCGCTGGAAATGGCCGCTCAGCTGGAAAGTCAGGGCTATCGCGATATCCAACTGTTCCTGCTTGATACCTTCTACCGAACCCCATTCCAAATCCGCAGCGAGCCGGGCATGTTGGCGGCGATGCTGGCCATGTTGGGTATTGACGGTGAGGCCGCCGACCGGGCATTAAAAGCAGAGCCGACGGAACTGGCTTTGGCGAAACAAACGCTCAGCGCACCGTTGCAACATGCCCGCATCACGCTGTTCAAGGCAACCGAAGATGCAAACCTGAATATCACCGGCCTGGGCGATGAGCGGGAACTTCTGGCGATTGCCGACAATGGCCTGTCGGCAATCAGCCAACATCTGCAGGTGCACCCGCTAGCCTGCAATCATCACTCTATTATCTTCAGCCACGAGGAGATAGGACGCGCCTTGCGACAGTCATTGCGCACGCCGGCGATGCTCGGCAACCTTCCTTGACGCTCTACGGCCTGCGGCGCCGTTCGCCGCAGGCCATCTCCTTACCACATCAGCCGGCCGATCAATGGCGCGGCCACGACCGTGATGATGCCGGCCAGCATCATCACCAAACTCGACACCACGCCCTCCTGCGGCCCCAGCTCATAGGCGCGGGCAGTGCCGGCGCCGTGCGACGAGGCGCCAAATCCGGCGCCCTTCGCCAGACGGCTGCGCACCGCCAGCCGCAAAAACAAAATATCCCCCACCGCCATGCCGAACACCCCGGTGATCACCACGAACAGCGCCACCAGATCCGGCTGCCCGCCCATCTGTTTGGCGGCCTCCAGCGCGAACGGCGTGGTGATCGACCGCACCGCCAGGCTGCGCTGCACCTCTTCCGGCAGCGTCAACAGGCGCGCCAGCCACACCGAGCTGTACACCGCCACCAGCACCGCGGTCGTTACCCCGGCGGTCAGCGACAGCCAGTGGCGACGGATGATATGCAGATTCTCGTACACCGGCACCGCGAAGGCGATGGTCGCCGGCCCCAGCAGCCACAGCAGCCAGTGGGTTTCACCGATGTAGTCCTGATAGGAGATATGGGTGACCACCAGCAGCAGCACCAGAATCATCGGCGTCAGCACCAGCGGCATCAGCAGCAACGTGCGGCGGCGGCGATAGAGTTTCTTGTTGGCGAAATACAGCGCCAGCGTCGCCAGAAAACAGGCCAGGCTAAGGATAAAATCATTCATGGCGCTGCTTCCGCCGCTGCAGCCAAATCTCCAGCCGATACACCCTGTCCACCACCAGCCCGGTGGCGCCCAGCGTCAGCACGGTGCTGACTGCGATCACCAGAAAGATCTTCCAGCCCTCGACCATCAGCAGCTGGGCATAGTTGACCACCGCCACCACCGCCGGCACGAAAAACAGCAGCATTTCCGCCAGCAGCCAGCGGGAGCCGGCCTTGACCCAGTTGAGCGGCAGAATGCGCAGCAGGATCAGCGCCAGCAGCATCAGCATGCCGACGATATTGGCGGGGAGCGGCAGGTGGAATTGTTGCACCAGGCGATCGGCGATCAGGAACAGCGCCGCATACAACGCCACCTGAATCGGCACCTGCAAACGGGTCAGCAGGGAGGGGGCAACGCGGCGTAACGCCAGAGACATGAAAGATGACCTCAAACAATAATTGACGGCCTACAGTATACGCAGCCGGGAAACCACGCCTGAAATGAATTAAAATTATCGACATCATGCCGTCCGGGAATAGTTTCCCGCCGGTAGCGTCCCCAAGGAGAACCCTAACGTGGATGTCCGCACCCTGCGCTACTTCGTTGAAGTGGTGCGCCAGCAAAGCTTCACCCGCGCGGCGGAAAAACTGTTCGTCACCCAGCCCACCATCAGCAAAATGCTGCGGCATCTGGAGGAGGAGCTGGAATGCACGCTGCTGATCCGCGAAGGCCGCAAGCTGCGCCTGACCGACAGCGGCCAGGCGGTGTATCAGCGCGGCCTGACGATCCTCGACGAATTCCGCCAGTTGGAGGCGGAGCTGGAAGACATCAGCTCGGTGAAAAAGGGCGTGTTGCGGCTGGGCATTCCGCCGATGGTCGGCAGGCAAATCGCCGATCTGATCCGCCGCTTTCGTCAGACCTACCCCGGCATCGAATTGAAGATTTCCGAGCTGGGCGGGCTGTCGGTCGAACAGGCGGTGATGTCCGGCGAACTGGATCTGGCGATGACGGTGTTGCCCTTCGACTCGGAGCAGCCGCTGACCTTTCTGCCGCTGCTGGGCCACCCGATGTGCGTGGTGGCGCCGCGCACGCCGCAGTGGCTCAACCGCACCAGCATCAATATCGCCGAATTGGCCGACAGCCCGATCCTGATTTATAACGAAGACTTTGCGCTGTACAAGATGCTGATGAAGGCGTTTCGCCTGGCCGGTTTTGAACCGCAAATCGCGGTGCGCAGCGGCCAATGGGACTTCCTCGCCTCGATGGTGCAGGCCGGCGTGGGCATCGCCATGCTGCCGGAGCCGGTTTGCCGCTGGCTGGATAAGGAAAACCTGGTCTGGCTGCCGCTGGAACCGCGCATGGAATGGAAAATCGGCCTGATCTGGCGCCAGGGCAGCTATTTGTCGCACAGCGCGCAGGCCTGGATCGCCTGCTGCCGCGACTACTGGCCGCCGGTCAAGTAGCCAAAAAACAAGGGCCGCACAGGCGGCCCTTCACGATGGGGATAACGAGGAAAAACGTTTATTCCTCCCTCTGCGTTTACCCCTCGCGCTCGATCAACAGCGCTTCGAGCAAATCGAGATCGTGCAGCAGTTTTTGCAGCGTCTCGTTGCTGATTTTCTGCGTGGCACGCAGGTGGTACAGCTCGCCGCGCTCGGCGCGCAGCGCCGTCAGGCGGAAACGCCGCTCGAGGTTTTCCATCGCCAGCGCATTCTCGATATCGTCTTTCGACGCGATACGCCGCCGCAGCATGCCCGTCACCCGCGAGCTGACCTCTTTCAACACCTGCGGATCGAGGTTCTCTTCGGTATCGGCGACCAGGCGCTCTTCCATTTTATTCACGCTCTCGATCGCCACCTCGGCCGCCATGGCGATTGCCATGCGCTCTTCCTGCTTGCTGGCGCTCTTGTCGGTCACCTGCACGCCGCGCAACAGCAGCGGCAACGCCAGCACGCCGACAATCAACGACAGCAGGATCACCCCGGCGGCGATAAACACCAGCTGATAGCGCGCCGGGAAGGCGGTGCCGTCGCTCAGCAACAGCGGTATCGACAGCACGCCGGCCAGGGTAATCGCCCCGCGCACCCCGGCGAACGACGCCACCCACAGCTCACGCGTGCTGTAATCGCCGAACTGCAGCGGACGCTTTTTCATAAAGCGGTTACTGGCCTTCTTCATCACCCACAGCCAGGTGAAACGCAGCACCAGCAGCGCGGCGTAGATGGTGGCCACGTCGGCGAACAGATACCAGGTCTGAATGGTCGGATCCAGCTCCGCCTGCAGGATGGAGGTTTCAAGAATGCCCGGCAGCTGCAGGCCCAGCATGATGAACACCATGCCGTTGAACACGAATTCCAGCATCGCCCATACGCTGTTGGCGCGCAGGCGCATCGCCAGCGGTGCGTTGCGGATCACGCCGGATTGGCTGATGGTCATCCCCGCCGCCACCGCCGCCAGGATGCCGGAAACGCCGATATGTTCGGCGATCAGGTAGGACGCGAACGGCAGCAGCAGCAGGAACACGATCTGGGTCGCCGGATCGTCGCCGCTCCAGCGGCTCATCACCCGCAGCGATTTACTGTAAGTCCAGGTGACCGCCACGCCGGCCAACAGGCCGCCGATCGCCACTTTGAGGAATTCAAGGGTCGCGCCGCCCACGGTGAACACCATCGTGCCCATCGCCACCGCGATGGCGAACTTGAGCGACACCAGGCCAGACGCGTCATTCATCAGCGCCTCGCCCTCGAGCACGCCCATGATCGGCTTGGGAATCCGCCCTTTGCCGACGATGCCGGACAGCGCCACGGCATCGGTCGGCGACAGCACCGCCGCCAGCGCGAAGGCCGCCACCAGCGGAATGCCCGGCACCATGGCGTAGATCAGATAACCGACGCCGACCACGGTGATCAGCACCAGCACCAGCGCCAGGCCGAGAATTTCACGCCCGTGATGCAGGAACTCGCGCGTCGGCGTTTTCCAGCCGTCGGCGAACAGCAACGGCGGGATGAACAGCACCAGGAACAGTTCGGGATCAAAATCGACGTGCAGCCCGAAATGCGGCCAGGCCAACAGGGCCCCGATGGCGATTTGCATCAGCGGCAGCGGCACCTGGAACGGCAACATGCGCGTCACCACCCCGGACAGGGAGACCACCAGGATCAAAATGAGGATTGTAAAAAAGATTTCCATGCTTTCCTTAGACTCTACGATTCAGACGACATCGGCTCAGGGCCTGCGTTGGTCCCGATAGTAGATCACTTTTTTTACAGCCGTTAAAGCTTGTTGTGCCTTTCAAAACGCGGTGCAGAGCAGAAGAAGACTTATCTTAAGAAGGGAATTGCCGTCACAGGCTCCCCCGCCCGATGGGCGAGGGAAACCCAAGAGGCTTAAATCGCCCAGCCGCCGGCGTAGAACGCCACCAGCGCCACGGCGATCAGCACGGTGCCGATGTTCAGCTTGCGCCATTCGCCGGAGAAGATGCGGCCGATGACCAGCGAGCTGAAGCCCAGCATGATGCCGGTGACGATGTTGCAGGTCAGCACGATGAACACGGCGCACAGCAGGCCGGCCATCGCGTCGACGAAGTCGTTGAAGTCCAGCTTGGTGACGTTGCTCAGCATCAACAGGCCGACGTACATCAGCGCCGGCGCGGTGGCGTAGACCGGCACCAGATAGGCCAGCGGCGACAGGAACAGGATCAGCAGGAACAGAACGCCGACCACGGTGGCGGTCAGGCCGGTCTTGCCGCCCGCGGCGGTGCCGGCGGCGGACTCGATGTAGACCGCGGCGGGCGCGGCGCCCACCAGCCCGGAGAAGATGCTGCTCAGGGAATCTGAGGTCAGCGCCTTGCCGCCGTTGATGATCTGGCCGTCTTTGTCCAGCAGGTTGGCCTGCCCGGCTACCGCGCGGATGGTGCCGGTGGCGTCGAACACCGCGGTCATCACCAGCGCCAGCACGCTCGGCAACACCACCGGCTGCAATGCGCCCATGAGATCCAGGCTGAAGATCAACGATTTGCCGTCAGCGTCCGCCAGGCTCGGCATGGCGAACAGCCCCTGATATTTCACCGCCGGGTCGAAGATCAGGCCGATGATGGAAATGGCGATGATCACCAGCAGAATGCCGCCGGGCACGCGCAGTTTCTCCAGGCCGAAGATCACCGCCAGGCCGACCAGCGTCATGACGACCGGGAAAGAGGTGAACGCGCCGAGCGCCACCGGCAAGCCATCCAGCGGGTTCTTCACCACCAGGCCGACGCCGTTGGCGGCGATCAGCAGCAGGAACAGCCCGATGCCGATGCCGGTGCCGTGCGCCACGCCCATCGGCAGGTTGCGCAGGATCCAGGCGCGGATGCCGGTGACCGAGATGACGGTGAACAGCACGCCCATCAGGAACACCGCGCCCAGCGCCACCGGAATGCTGATATGTTGGCCGAGCACCAGGCTGAAAGCGGTAAAGGCGGTCAACGAGATCGCACAGCCGATGGCCATCGGCAGGTTAGCCCACAGCCCCATCAGCAGCGAGCCCAGACCGGCCACCAGACAGGTGGAAACGAACACCGCCGCCGGCGGGAAGCCCGCTTTGCCCAGCATGCTCGGCACCACGATCACCGAGTACACCATCGCCAGGAAGGTGGTCAGCCCCGCCACCACCTCCTGACGCACGCTGCTGCCGCGCGCGGAAATTTTAAAATAGCCATCAAGCCCGCCGGTTGGTTTTGCGGCGTGGTTCGCTTGAGAGTTCGACATAGGTTACTTCCCCTGTGTTTCATGAATCGGCCCGTCGCAGCAGGCCTGTAATCTCGCCCGCGCCTGATCGCTACGTAATCGTTTACGTCACGTTCCGCTTCCTTGCCCTTCCGTCGCACCGCCAACGGCGATGCGCACCAAGGCAAACGTTTAACTCGCAGCGCGCGGTACGGGTGATTTATGGTGGTTTATTCAAGGCAAACGATTATCCTGCCTTCCCTAGCGTCTAATCAACTAAAGATCGCGGCAATTTATGCAGAAAGCGGCGGGAAAGGCTTCTGCGCGAAAAGACGGGGCGATCCGGCGCCCCTGCCAGCCTGTTTCACGGCGATCTTATTGCGCCTGCACCGCTGCGGGATCCATATACATCAATTCCCAGATATGGCCGTCCAGGTCCTGAAATCCGTGGCCGTACATCACGCCATAGTCCCGCGGCGGATGATAGGTATTGCCGCCGCCGGCGATCGCCTTGCGCACCAGTTCGTCCACCGCCGCCCGGCTGGGTTGCGACAGGCACACCAACACTTCGGTGGCCTGTTTGGCGTCGCCGATCGGGTTCGGGGTAAACATCCTGAATTTGTCGTGAGTCAGCAGCATCACGTAAATCGTGTCGCTGACCACCATGCAGGCGGCGGTATCGTCGGTAAATTGCGGGTTGAAACTGAAGCCGAGCTGGGTGAAAAACGCCATAGAGGCGGGCAGATCGCGTACGGGCAGATTTACGAAGATTTGCGTAGCCATGGGCTACCTCCGATGAAGAATGACCCCATCGAGTATAGCCCATCCGCTTAACTCAGCAGGTCGTAAGGGCCGCCCTGTTCCAGCGCCCGCTGGTAAGCGGGCCGGGCGTGGATGCGCTGCAGGAAGCCGCGCAGTTTCGGGCAATTGTCCAACGCGCCGCGCGCCGCCATCGCCTCGAGCGGGAAGCTCATCTGTATGTCCGCCGCGCTGAAATCGTTGCCGACGAACCAGCTGCCCTTGTTCAGGTGCTGTTCGAGATACTCGCAGTGCGGCGCGATCTGTTTGTCGAGGTATTCGCGCTGTACGCCCTTGCCGATCGCGCCCGCCACCGGCCGCAGCAGCCAGGGGATCGGCGGCTGGCCGAGACGGCTGAACACCAGCTTCATCACCAACAGCGACATCAGCGATCCCTCAGCGTAGTGCAACCAGTAGCGGTATTGCTGGCGCGCGTGGAAGTCCGTCGGCATAAACATGCCCTGTGCGTCGTAGGCTTCCTGCAAGTATTCGATAATGGCGCCGGATTCCGCCAGCGTCAGATCGCCATCGACGATCACCGGCGATTTGCCCAGCGGGTGGATCTTTTTCAGCGCCGGCGGCGCCAGCAGAGTGTGCGGATCGCGCTCGTAGCGTTGCACCTGATAGGGCACGCCCAGCTCTTCCAAAAACCACAGAATGCGCTGCGACCGCGAGTGATTGAGATGATGAACAATGATCATGATGACGCTCCTGTCCGCTGCCACACCAGTTCGCCGATCTGCACGCCGTTGCCGAGCTGCAGCGGCACCGTGCGCAACGTCAGCCGATCGGCGTTAAAGGCGTAAAAGCGCACCTGACGGCTGCCTATCCAATTGGGGAACGAGCAGCCTTCAACCTGATGCACCACCCGTTGCTCGCTTTCTTCCACCTGATAACGGCCGAAATAGCAAATCATATTGATGAAGGCGGCATGGATCTCCCGCTCGGATCCCTGCGCCAAATCGTCGGCGACGAAACGCGGCCGCACGTCGCTGTATAGCTGCGCCGCCATCGTGCCGTTGGCCTCATAGTGGATGCGCCCCAACACCTGCTCGCCCAGCGGGTAATTCAGCTCGCCGTTCTGGTTTTTGAACGCCGACGACACCAACGCCCAGCTGCCGATAAACGCGTTTACCGTCATGACGCTTCTCCGGTTAAGGATCGTCTGTAAAGGGTAGTGGCAATTTTTGCCGCACGCCAACGGCTGAAAAACCATCAATTTATTTGACAGAGATACTCAAAACTCTCCGATTTTTTATTCACACCCGGTGCACTAGTATTTAACACATCGAGAGACAACGCGCTCTCACCTAATAAATACTCTGAGGAACACATCATGAAAAACGTCAAAATTTTTGCTACCGCTGCACTGCTGGCTACCGCTTCTTTCGCGACCTTCGCCGCTGACCTGCCAACCAGCCAGCCAGCCGCAGACGCGCAGAAAATCGGCGTAGTCACCGTGAGCGGCGCCGCCAACCTGAGCGCGCTGGAAAGCGAACTTGCCAGCAAAGCCGCTGCGTCGGGCGCCAGTTCCTACCGCATCGTCGCCGCCGGCGGCCAAAACAAACTGTACGGCACCGCAGAAATCTTCAACTGATCGTCGGACAGCCAATCGACGGAAGAAAGAAGCCCCGCAAGGGGCTTTTCTCGTTTCAGGCGGCCAGAGCTCTTTGTGGACAGTGATCGCCATTCATTTCACCCATACTGAATGACAGCGCAATACCCTCACCCACTTTGGAGAAATAGCATGACGACAGCAGAACCTCTGCAAGGCAAAGTCGCATTCGTTCAGGGCGGCTCCCGCGGCATCGGCGCCGCCATCGTGAAACGGTTAGCGAACGAAGGCGCCGCCGTCGCCTTTACCTACGCCGCCTCGGCCGATCGCGCCGAAGCGGTGGCGAGCGCCGTGACCGCCGCCGGCGGCAAAGCCCTCGCCATCAAGGCCGACAGCGCCGATGCGTTGGCGCTGCAGCAGGCGGTTCGCCAGGCGGTGAGCCACTTCGGCAACCTGGATATTCTGGTGAACAACGCCGGGGTGTTTACATTGGGCAGCACCGAAGCGCTGGCGCTGGACGATCTGGATCGCATGCTGGCGGTCAACGTGCGCAGCGTATTCGTCGCCAGCCAAGAGGCGGCGCGCCACATGAATGACGGCGGGCGCATCATCCACATCGGCAGCACCAACGCCGAACGCGTGCCGTTCGGCGGCGCGGCGGTGTATGCGATGAGCAAATCGGCGCTGGTCGGCCTGACCAAAGGCATGGCGCGCGATCTCGGCCCGCGCGGCATCACCGTCAACAACGTGCAGCCCGGCCCGGTGGACACCGAAATGAACCCGGACGCCGGCGAGTTCGCCGATCAGCTCAAGCAGCTGATGGCGATCGGCCGCTACGGCAAAGATGAAGAGATCGCCAGTTTTGTCGCTTACCTGGCGGGCCCGCAGGCGGGTTACATCACCGGCGCCAGCCTGAGCATCGACGGCGGCTTCTCGGCGTAACATCCAAGCCCCGCGAGGGGCTTTTTATTGGCTTGCCGCAGTATGCAAGCCTGACGACGTCTATGCACGCTTGTTTCCCCTTCCCACGCTTTACGCCGCCAATCCCGCGTGAAAGACAACAATCGAATCAGTTTATGTACAAAAACGGAATAGTTTATTGACGATTCTGTTATTTATTCACCTCACTGCCCCCTTTATCCTTCGCTCCATCGTGTCGTACCGGACACCCTTATTTTTCGAATTGTCGAACACAGGATAAAGATATGAAAACCATGACCACCGTTATTTCACTCGCTCTTTTTTCCACGCTGTCGTTTAACGCTGCAGCAGAGAGCGTTACCGCAACCGGCAGCACGCTGGATTCCACCGAAGCCCTCATCGCTAAAAAAGCGCAAGAGGCCGGCGCAAGCGGCTACAAAATCACCAGCGCCTATATGGGTAATTTCGTCACCATGAGTGCTGAGCTGAAAAAATAATATCAATGACGCCGCTCGCCCGGCGTTATTTATTTCCGCATAAAGAAGTCATCGTCGGGTGGTTATTCACCACGCCTTGTTATAAGGCATTACGCTAATACACCCCGCGCACCCAAAAATGAGCTTCTTTCTCCACCGGTTATTATTCGGCGGCCTGATGTCGCCCATGTCCGGACGGCTCATTTTCATTCACCCTGCAATACGTTTTTATAAGGATGAGTCACTGATGAAATCATTGTATCGCCTCTCCCTCTTGCTGCCTTTGCTTGCCACAGTGCCTGCACACGCCGCAGAGTCCGCCGCTCAGCCGTCAGACTGGTATCCTTCCGTTTACGGTGCAAAAGACGAAATCGGCGCCGCCAACCTGCTCACGCCAGAAGGGGTATTACAGTCCGTGCAGTTGGTAAAACAAGGCAAGACATTGTCATTGGCGGTGCCCGTCGATAAAGATTTCCCGGCGTTCCGCCACCGCAGCTTCCGCTTATATAATATTCAGCCTGGTCAGCAGGACGGTAAAACGCTTGGCCCAAATAAATTCACCTTTAATGATGAATTGGTGAATGCCTGGACCGGCGTCGGCACTCAGTTGAATGGCATTGGCCATATCGGCATCGACAATGTTTATTATAACGGCAATAAGGCGGCGGATTTCGTCACCGTAGATGGCGTGAAAAAATTGGGCGTGGAAAAAGTGCCGCCCATGGTCACACGCGGCGTCGTACTCGATATGACGGCTTATTATAATAAAGCGATCGTTCCGGGCGGCACCGAATTTTCCGTTGCGGATATTCAAGCGGTGCTTAAAAAGCAGGGCATCAGTTTACGCAAAGGCGACGTTGTCTTGTTCAACACCGGCTGGCTGGAGCTGATTGGCAAAGACAATAAAAAGTTCCTGGAAGTTGAACCGGGTATCGGCATGGAAGCGGCGAAATGGTTGGCTGACCAAGGCATCGTGGCCTTCGGCGGTGATACCTGGGCTTCCGAAGTATACCCTAACCCGAAAAATGACGAAGAGTTCCCGGTCAACCAATACCTGCTGGCCAAACGCGGCGTCTATAACCTGGAACTGATCGACAGCCGCCCACTGGTGCGCACGAAAACCTGGGAATTCCTGTTCGTACTGGGGCAACCGCTGTATGTCGGTTCAACCCAGGTCAACATCAACCCGGTAGCAATTTACTGATTGGCAACACCGCCGCAGAAAATCAGCGGCTAACGAACACAAAAAACCCCGCCTGAGCGGGGTTTTTTTAGCGCTGTTACCAGGCTTAGAACGGAATATCGTCGTCGAAATCCATTGGCGGTTCGTTGCTGGTCGCCGGAGCGCTGTTCTGCGCCGGACGAGACTGCTGCTGGCCGCCGCTGAACTGGTTGCCGCCCTGTGGCTGTTGAGGCTGGCCCCAACCGCCCTGGCCGCCGGCAGATTGACCTGCCGGTGCGCCGCCGCCCTGACGGCCGCCCAGCATCTGCATGGTGCCGCCGACGTTAACCACGATCTCGGTGGTGTAGCGATCCTGGCCGCTCTGATCCTGCCATTTACGGGTCTGCAGGGAGCCTTCGATATAGACCTGAGAGCCTTTGCGCAGGTATTCGCCCGCCACTTCAGCCAGTTTGCCGAACAGCACAACGCGGTGCCACTCGGTCTTCTCTTTCTGTTCGCCGGTCGCTTTGTCACGCCAGCTTTCGGAGGTCGCCAGGGTAATGTTGGCCACTGCGCCGCCGTTCGGCATGTAACGGACTTCTGGATCCTGACCCAGATTCCCGACCAGAATTACTTTGTTTACGCCTCTGCTGGCCATGAGCACTTCTCCCGATGATTGATTTCTACACAGTATAAACGCGTCAGTTTACCACGCTGAGTACGAAACCACACCCGTGTTGATAAGTGCGAATTGCATTCCAGAATTGTCTTTCCAATCGACCTTATTGCATTCGCATACTGGATATCCATTCAGGTTTTTTTGTGTCATAATTATGCGTTTCGACCTGGCTGTGCCGGTTTTTTGCGAGATCCATCACAAAATCCCCCGCAAAAATCGCGACAGGCGCGGTGTATCATCAAGACGGGAAGTGTAAATGGACAATATCGAAGTTCGTGGTGCTCGAACCCATAATCTGAAAAACATCAACCTGATCATCCCGCGTGACAAACTGATCGTCGTCACCGGCCTGTCCGGTTCCGGCAAGTCTTCGCTGGCTTTCGATACGCTGTATGCCGAAGGGCAGCGGCGCTATGTCGAATCACTCTCCGCCTATGCGCGCCAGTTCCTGTCGCTGATGGAAAAACCGGACGTCGACCATATTGAAGGTCTGTCGCCGGCGATCTCCATCGAGCAGAAATCCACCTCGCACAACCCGCGATCCACGGTCGGCACCATCACCGAGATCCACGACTACCTGCGTCTGCTGTTCGCCCGCGTCGGCGAGCCGCGCTGCCCGGATCACCATGTGCCGCTGGCGGCGCAAACCGTCAGCCAGATGGTCGACAACGTGCTGAGCCAGCCGGAAGGCAAGCGCCTGATGCTGCTGGCGCCGGTAGTGAAAGATCGCAAGGGCGAACACACCAAAACGCTGGAAAACCTGGCCGCTCAGGGCTATATCCGCGCGCGCATCGACGGTGAAGTGTGCGATCTGTCCGATCCGCCGAAGCTGGAGCTGCAGAAAAAACACACCATCGAAGTGGTGGTCGACCGTTTCAAGGTGCGCGACGACATGGCGCAGCGCCTGGCCGAATCGTTCGAAACCGCGCTGGAGCTCTCGGGCGGCACCGCGGTGGTGGCGGACATGGACGACGAAAAAGCGGACGAGCTGCTGTTCTCCGCCAACTTCGCCTGCCCGATCTGCGGCTACAGCATGCGCGAACTGGAACCGCGCCTGTTTTCCTTCAACAACCCGGCCGGCGCCTGCCCGACCTGCGACGGCCTGGGCGTGCAACAGTTCTTCGATCCGGATCGCGTGGTGCAAAACCCCGAGCTGTCGCTGGCCGGCGGCGCAATCCGCGGCTGGGATCGCCGCAACTTCTATTACTTCCAGATGCTGCGCTCGCTGGCGGAGCACTATGAGTTCGACGTCGAAGCGCCGTTCAACACCTTGAGCGCCAACGTGCAGAAGGCGGTGCTGAGCGGCTCCGGCAAAGAGTCGATCGAATTCAAATACATCAACGATCGCGGTGACACCACCGTGCGCCGCCACCCGTTCGAAGGCGTGTTGCACAACATGGAGCGCCGCTATAAAGAGACCGAATCCAGCGCGGTGCGCGAAGAGCTGGCGAAGTTCATCAGCAACCGCCCTTGCGCCTCGTGCCACGGCACCCGCCTGCGTGAAGAAGCGCGCAATGTGTTCGTCGAAGACACCACGCTGCCGGAGATCTCCGATCTGAGCATCGGCCATGCGATGACGTTCTTCCAGAACATGAAGCTCAGCGGCCAGCGCGCCAAGATCGCCGAGAAAGTGCTGAAAGAGATCGGCGATCGCCTGAAGTTCCTGGTGAACGTCGGCCTGAACTACCTGTCGCTGTCCCGTTCGGCGGAAACGCTCTCCGGCGGCGAAGCGCAGCGTATCCGCTTGGCCAGCCAGATCGGCGCCGGTTTGGTGGGCGTGATGTACGTGCTGGATGAGCCGTCGATCGGCCTGCACCAGCGCGACAACGAGCGCCTGCTGGAAACGCTGATCCACCTGCGCAACCTCGGCAACACGGTGATCGTGGTGGAGCATGACGAAGACGCCATCCGCGCCGCCGACCACGTGATCGACATCGGCCCCGGCGCCGGCGTGCACGGCGGCCAGGTGGTGGCGGAAGGCACCGTCGATGACATCATGGCGCAGCCGGAATCGCTGACCGGCCAGTTCCTCAGCGGCAAACGCGAGATCGCCATCCCGGCGCAGCGCGTGCAGGCCGATCCGACCAAGGTGCTGAAGCTGAGCGGCGCGCGCGGCAACAACCTGAAGGACGTGACGCTGACGCTGCCGGTCGGTCTGTTTACCTGCATCACCGGCGTGTCCGGCTCCGGCAAGTCGACGCTGATCAACGATACGCTGTTCCCGATCGCCCAGCGCCAGCTTAACGGCGCCACCATCGCCGAGCCCGCGCCGTTCCGCGAAGTGACCGGCCTGGAACATTTCGACAAGGTGATCGATATCGATCAGAGCCCGATCGGCCGCACGCCGCGCTCCAACCCGGCCACTTACACCGGCATCTTCACCCCGGTGCGCGAGCTGTTCGCCGGCGTGCCGGAGTCGCGCAGCCGCGGCTATACGCCGGGCCGCTTCAGCTTCAACGTCAAGGGCGGGCGCTGTGAAGCCTGCCAGGGCGACGGGGTGATCAAGGTCGAGATGCACTTCCTGCCGGACATCTACGTCCCGTGCGACCAGTGCAAAGGCAAACGCTATAACCGCGAAACGCTGGAAGTGAAGTACAAAGGCAAGAGCATCCACGAAGTGCTGGAGATGACCATCGAAGAAGCGCGCGATTTCTTCGACGCGGTGCCGGCGCTCGCGCGCAAGCTGCAAACCCTGATGGATGTCGGCCTGTCCTACATCCGCCTCGGCCAGTCGGCCACCACGCTCTCCGGCGGTGAGGCGCAGCGCGTCAAGCTGGCGCGCGAGCTGTCGAAACGCGGCACCGGCCAGACGCTGTATATTCTCGACGAACCGACCACCGGTCTGCACTTCGCCGATATTCAACAGCTGTTGGCGGTACTGCATCAGCTGCGCGATCAGGGCAATACCATCGTGGTCATCGAGCATAACCTGGACGTGATCAAAACCGCCGACTGGATCGTCGATCTGGGGCCGGAAGGCGGCAGCGGCGGCGGCGAGATCCTGGTCGCCGGCACGCCGGAAACGGTCGCCGAGTGTGAAAAATCGCACACCGCGCGCTTCCTGAAACCGCTGTTGGAAAAATAACGGCGGATGATACGCTCAACGAGGCGCCCTATTCCGCCTCGTTGAGCAATCAACCTATCCCTCTGCGAGAAACATTAAATACCCTTCGCTGCATCATTCCTTTAAAAACAGGCGCTTTGAACCCAGCCAATAATAAACTCGCCCCATCATGCCATTTGTTTGGCTTTTGTTTATTCCCCATGCGTTTCACTATTGCGGTGAAATAACGCCAATGGCGCGCCGTCGCCTGTCGATTAATCAATATAAACATGGCGTTTATCAATAAGCCGTCATTTAAACGTGGGCCTGCGGGCCGTTTATTCAATGGGATGATATAAAGGTGTTTAACGTGGATAATAAACTGGGTACCTCTGCCGCCGCCCTGCTCTTTCTTTTTCCCCTCGCCGGTCAGGCGCAGGACGGCGAAGCGTCTTTAACGCTCGCCGGCGGCCTCGCCGTCGCTCCCGCCTATGAAGGCTCGTCTTTTTACAGCATTGAACCGCTGTATCAGGTGAATGCCGGCTATCAAAACGCCAGCTGGGGAGAATTCAGCGCGGGCAGCGAAGGGGCGCGCTGGCAATTCCCCATCGCCGGGCCCGTCGGCATCGCGTTATTGCTCAACTATGACGCCGGCCGTGACGAGGAAATCAAAACCTTGCGCGGGCGCAACACCCGGCTCAAAGGCATGGGCAAACTGGGCGGCGCGCTGGAAGCCGGCGCTGAGCTGAGCTACCAACTCGACCCCTTCCGCGCCTATGTCAAAGGGATGCAGGCGACGCGCAAACGCAGCTACGGCGGGGAAGAACTGGGCCACACCGCCTATGTGGAAAGCGGACTGACCGGGCAATATCCGCTCAGCGAACAGCTGACGCTTATCGGCAATCTCTCCACCACCTGGGCCAACAGCGGCTATCAGCGCGGCTATTTCGGCGTGACGTCGCAGCAGGCGCAGCACAGCGCCTTCAGCGCGTATCGGCCGGGCAGCGGCTTCAAGGACGCGACGCTCACCGCCGCGCTCAACTACCAATGGCGACCGAACGTGGCCTTCCAGGCCGGGGTCGGCGTAACGCGCCTGCTGGGCGACGCGGCCGACAGCCCCATCGTTGAGAAAACCACCTCGGGCATGGCCTTCACCAGCGCCAGCTACAGTTTCTGACATTTTTGTCTAAGTCTGTGCAGGAAGGGATAAACGCCATGATTAAAAAACGAACTACAGTTTAGCTGAGTGTTAGGTAAACGGATGGATAATTAAACATTCATTATTTACCTGACAATGTCAGGCGTGGCTTTCCCTTATTAAGGATATTTTATGTGTCAACATCATGCGACGGAATGTCGTAATTTCACCGCATTTCGCCACCGCTGGGAAATGCCCATGATCTGGCTATCGGCGATAATTACCTTGTTCGGTTTTTTATTTGGCATCGCCGCCGTCGTGGTAAATACGGATGGAACTGCACTTGGGTTGGGAGACGACGCCAAGGAAACATTGGATACCCTCAGCCTGCTCGCGTTATTACCGCTGATCCCGATCGCTTTCTATATTTACCGTTTCTATCTCGCCGCACAGGCGAAATCCAACGCCTTGCGCATCGGGCCGGCGCAATTTCCGGAACTGTTCGCGCTGTATCAGGATATCGGCCGTCGGCTGGAACTCAAGACGCTGCCCAAGCTTTATCTGACCAACGGCAACGGCGTGGTCAACGCCTTCGCGCTGGAATGCAACCGCCGCCAGCGCTACGTGGTGATCCATGCTGAAATCGCCATGCTGATGCCCACCGCGCCGGAGATCGTGGAGTTCGTGCTGGCCCATGAATTGGCCCATCACAAGCTGCGGCACGTGTCGCTGTGGCGTCTGGCGATCGGCGTCGTGCCGCAGTCGCTGGTGCTGCCCGGCCTGGCGACCACTCGCGCGCAGGAGTATTCCGCCGATCGCGTGGCGCTCGCGGTGTGCCCGAACTACGCCAACACGGTGCGGCTGCTGGCCGTCGGCCCCTGGATGCAGCACGGCGTGAATCCGCAGGCCTGGCTGGAGCAGTGCGAAGAAGAGAACAAGGAGCTGTTTGTTCGCATCAGCAATCTGCTGTCAGACCATGCGGTGATGGTCAAACGCTTCAAGGCGCTCAAAGACATCGAGATGCACGGCTTCGAGCGCCATGGCAGCATGTTTTAATCCGCCCGAGGGCTTACAGCGTTTTCAGCACGCGCGCCGGGTTGCCGCCCACCACGCAGTTGGCCGGCACGTCTTTGGTCACCACCGCGCCGGAGGCCACGACCGCATTATCGCCGATGGTCACGCCCGGATTGATCACCGCGCGCCCGCCGATCCACACGTTGTCGCCAATCTTGACCGGCTTGCCGAACTCCGCACCGCCGGCGCGGGTCTCGGCGTCCAGCGGATGGGTGGCGGTGTAGATATGCACGCCCGGCGCCAGCAGGCAGTTGTCGCCGATGTGCACCTCGCACACGTCGAGGATCACGCAGTCGAAATTGGCGTAGAAGTTCTTGCCGAGATAGATGTTATAGCCGTAGTCGCAGCAGAACGTCGGCTCGATGGCGCCGCCTTGATAGCCGCCCAGCAGCTCGTCCAGCCACTGTTTGCGCAGCTCGCCCTCTTCCGGCGATGAGTGGTTGTAGCGATGCGTTATCTGGCGCGCGCGCCGACGCTCGCTGCGCAGCAGTTCATCGCCGGCGTCGTATAGTTCTCCGGCGATCATCTTGCGCTTTTCTTCGCTCATGGCCATGTCGGCCTCCTTCATCCGCGTTTCTTGAATGCCCAAGCGTAGCCGCTTTAGTCCGGCAATAAAAAGGGAACGTTCCCAATTTAAAGCCGCGATCACAGTTTAACGCGAGAAAGCAGGAGAAAACGGGCGGCGGCGCCGCCCGGCAATCAGGCGCGCAGTTCCTGGCGCACGTGTTCGGGCAGGCCTTCCACCACCAGCTGATAGGAGCTGTCGATCAGCGTATAAAACTGCGAGTTCGGCAGGTTGCCGTCGAGAAACACCGTATTCCAGTGCGCCTTGTTCAGGCCGTCGCAGGCGACGATCTCGGGGTGGTGTTCGCGCAGGCTTTCCGCCAGCTCCGGGCTGGACTTGACCGCCAGCGCCGGCCGCCCTTCCACTTCGCACACCATGGCGAACATCACGTCGCCCACCTTGATCTGGCTGGCCTGCCACTGGTTCTGGTCGCTTTGCTCCGCGCCCGGCTTCGCCATGCAGTACTCCAGCAATGCGCTGTTATTCATTGGGTTATTCCCCCTGTAATGTGGCCACAATACGGCGTGCTCCGCCGTGGATGCGGTGCTCCCCCAGCCAGATGCCCTGCCATGTGCCCAACATCAGCCGCCCGTGCCTGACGGGCAGCGTCAAGGAAGCGCCCAGCAGCGAGGATTTGATGTGCGCCGGCATGTCGTCCGGCCCTTCGTAGTCATGTTGATAGGGGGCGTTTTCCGGCACCTGACGCAGGAAATGCTGCTCCATATCGGCTCGCACCGTGGGATCGCAGTTCTCGTTGAGCGTCAGCGAGGCCGAGGTATGCTGCAGCAACAGATGCAGCAGGCCGGTTTGCAGGCGGTGTAAGTGGGTTAACTGGTTGGTGATCTCGTCGGTAACCAGATGAAAGCCACGCGCTTTTGCGCTGAGGATTAGCGTTTGCTGATGCCACATGAGTGAGCGCCCCTCAATCAGTATATTCTCTCTCCGGTTTGCGGCAACTTCGGCGGCGCGCCGGCAATAAAAAAGGAGCGATATCGCTATCGCTCCCGATGAACGTCCGTTCAGACTAACAGGCGTTACTGCACCGCAGCAAACGCCTCGGCTACCTGACGCACGTTGTCGTGGTTCAGGCCGGCCACGCACATGCGGCCGCTGTGGATCAGGTAGACGCCGAACTCTTCGCGCAGGCGATCGACCTGCGCCGCGCTGAAGCCGGTGTAGCTGAACATGCCGCGCTGCGCCAGCAGGTAATCGAAGTTGCGCTGCGGCAGCGCGCTCTTCAGGGTGTCCACCAACGCGTGGCGCATTTCGAGAATGCGGGTGCGCATGCTTTCCACTTCATTGAGCCACTGGGTTTTCAGCTCTGCGTCGTTCAGCACTTTAGCCACCAGCTGCGCGCCGAAGTTCGGCGGGCTCGAGTAGTTGCGGCGCACGGTCGCCTTCAGCTGGCCCAGCACGCGCCCGGCCGCTTCTTCGCTTTCGCACACCACCGACAGGCCGCCGACGCGCTCGCCGTACAGCGAGAAGATCTTCGAGAACGAGTTGCTCACCAGGCACGGCAAGCCGGCCGCCGCAATGGCGCGAATGGCGTAGACGTCCTGCTCCATACCGCCGCCGAAGCCCTGATAGGCGATGTCGAGGAACGGAATGATCTCACGATCGGCGATCACCTTGATCACTTCGTCCCACTGGGCGGGGGTCAGGTCTGAGCCGGTCGGGTTGTGACAGCACGGATGCAGCAGCGCGATGCTGTGCTTCGGCAGCTGTTTCAGCGCAGCCAGCATGGCGTCGAACTTCACGCCCAGGCTTTCGCCGTCAAAATACGGATAGGTATTCACCTTGAAACCGGCGCCGCTGAAGATGGCGACGTGGTTTTCCCAGGTGGGATCGCTGACCCACACCTGCGAATTCGGGAAGTAGCTTTTCAGGAAGTCGGCGCCCACTTTCAGCGCGCCGGAACCGCCGACGGTCTGAATGGTGGCGATGCGCCCCTGCTGCAGCATCGGGTGCTGCTCGCCGAACAGCAAATGCTGGATGGCGGTGCGGTAGGATTGCAGCCCTTCCATCGGCAGGTATACCGAGGCGCCGTGCTCGACGCTGTTCAACTGCGCTTGCGCCGCGGCGACCGCACGCATCTGCGGAATGACGCCCTGCGCATCGTAGTACAGGCCAATGCTCAGGTTCACCTTGTGCGCGCGCGAGTCTTGTTTGAATTTTTCCATCAGCGACAGAATGGGATCGCCGGCATAGGCGTCAACGTTCTGGAACACGTTTTTTTCTCCTGGTTTATTTATTGTGGTTTGGGCACAGCGTTACGTTCCTAATATAGACGGAAAAGCGTATTCGGTTTCAGCTTTCTCGCGTCACCGGCAACAAACCGTTTTCCTTGATGCGATTGAGCACCACCGCCGTTTTGATATGCGCCACGCTTTTGTGCGGCGACAGCGTCTGGCTGATGAACTCGCTCAGCGCCGGCAGGTCCGCCACCGCCACTTTCAGCAGGTAATCGGCGTCGCCGGTGGTCTTGTAAGCGTCCAGGATCGCGTCCACGTCCTCCAGCATCTGATGAAAGCTGTCGATCTGCTCCTGAGCGTGCGTGATCAGGCTGACTTCAATCAGCCCCACCAGCCCCAGGCCGACCGCCTCCGGCGCCAGCCGCGCGTGGTAGCCGCGGATCAGCTGCGCCTGCTCCAGGCTGATGCGCCGCCGTGAACACTGGGAAGCGGAAAGCCCCACCAGTTCGCTCAGCTCCTGATTGGTCAAACGGCCGTTGGCCTGTAACAGCGTCAGGATTTTCATATCAAAATCGTCAATGTTGTACATAGCCACCTGTAAACTGTGTTAATAAATGTTGACGTTACAGCCTACCAGTTTTTTTACCGTTGCCGACGTCACACCCTGGCGCTTAAATCGCGTACAGCAGCAACGCCCGGCGTTTTCGCCGGTAAGCGGCATAAAAAACGGCTAACTCATGCAGGCAAACGACAATTAACGGCGAAGTAACGCATAAAACCACGAATGTATAAAAAGGACGCCAGATGAAAAAGTTACTCCCTCTCGCGCTGCTGCTCGCCGCCGGCAGCGCCGGCGCGCAATCCCACCTGGACAAAGTGCTGCAGCAAAAGACCCTGGAGGTCTGCACCACCGGCGACTACAAGCCCTACACCTTCCTCAAGGAAGATGGCAGCTATGAAGGCATCGATATCGACATGGCGGAATCGCTGGCGAAGAGCCTCGGCGCCAAGGTGAAGTGGGTGAAAACCAGCTGGAAAACCCTGACACCGGACTTCGCCTCCGGCAAGTGCGACATCGCCATGGGCGGCATCTCCGTCACGCTGGAGCGCCAAAAACAGGTGTTCTTCGCCGACAAGCTGGATACCGACGGCAAAATTCCGCTGGTGCGCTGCACCGACGTGAAGAAATACCGCACGATAGAACAGATCAACAAACCATCGGTGCGTCTGCTGGAACCGGCGGGCGGCACCAACGAAGCCTTCGTGCACGCCTATCTGCCAAAAGCCAAGCTGACGCTGACGCACGACAACATGAGCATTTTCCAGCAGCTGGTGGATCGCAAGGCGGACGTGATGATCACCGACGCCTCCGAGGCGCTGTACCAGCAGAAGCGCTATCCGAAGCTGTGCGCGGTGAATCCGACCAAACCGATGCAGTACGGCGAAAAGGCTTACATGCTGCCGCGCGACGATCTGAGCTGGAAACTGTATGTGGATCAGTGGCTGCACCTGGCCAAGGCGACCGGCGAGTATCAGAAGGTTATCGACAAGTGGTTGGCGGTAAAGAAGTAACCCGCTGAGAAACGGGGCCGACGCGCGTCGGCCCCTGCGGCGTATCAGTCGCCGATGTATTCCATCGCCACGCGCTGCGTAAGCTTGGTGATCAGCTCGTAGGCGCTGATGCCGGTGCAGACGGCGATGCGCTCGACCGGCAGCGCCGGCCCCCACAGCACCGCTTCATCCCCCACCTTATCGGCGGCGTCCGGCCCGAGATCGACCGAAATCATGTCCATCGACACCCGGCCGACGATCGGCACTTCGCGGCCGTTGATCAGGATCGGCGTGCCGGTCGGCGCGCTGCGCGGGTAGCCGTCGCCGTACCCCATCGCCACCACGCCAAGGCGAGTATCGCGCGGGCTGATCCAGGTGCCGCCATAGCCCACCGCTTCACCAGCCTTGTGCTCGCGCACCGCGATCAGGCTGGATTTCAGCGTCATCGCCGGCTGCAGACCATGCTCGGCGCCGCTGCCGTTATCCAGCGGCGACACGCCGTACAGAATGATGCCGGGACGCACCCACTCGTTGTGGGCGTCCGGCCACAGCAGCGTGCCGCCGGAAGCGGCGACCGAGCGCTGGCCCGGTTTACCGCGCGCGAACTGCTCAAAGCAGGCGATCTGTTTCAGGGTGGCGTCGGACTCCGGCTCGTCGGCGCGGCTGAAGTGGCTCATGATATTGACCGGCTGCGCCACGTTGCGGCAGGCGCACAGGCGCTGATAAAACGCTTCCGCCTGTTCGGGGCGCACCCCCAGCCGATGCATGCCGGTATCGAGCTTCATCCACACCGGCACCGGGCGCGCCAGTTCGGCCTGTTCCAGCGCCTCGAGCTGTTCGATGCTGTGCACCGCGGTTTCGATGTTGTTCGCCACCAGCACCGGCAGGTCTTCGGCGCTGAAGAAGCCTTCCAGCAACAGGATCGGCTTGACGATGCCGCCGGAGCGCAGCATCAGCGCCTCGCCGATACGCGCCACGCCGTAGCAGTCGGCGTCTTGCAGGGTGTGTGCTGTTTCCAGCAGGCCATGTCCATAAGCGTTTGCTTTCACAACGGCAATCAGGCGGCTTTGCGGCGCCTGGCGGCGCACCTGTTGCAGATTATGTCGCAGAGCGCGGCGGTCGATTACAGCGGTTGCCGCTTTCATTTCAGTTCCTTAGCTGATTATTCGTCATCGTATTGTGGCCCCGCGTAGTTATCGAAACGCGACCACTGGCCGTTAAAGGTAAGGCGCACGGTGCCGATTGGGCCGTTACGCTGCTTACCGATAATAATTTCCGCGATCCCTTTCAGATCGCTGTTCTCGTGATACACCTCATCACGATAGATGAACATAATCAGGTCGGCGTCCTGCTCGATGGAGCCGGATTCACGCAGGTCGGAGTTGACCGGGCGTTTGTCGGCGCGCTGCTCCAGGCTTCGGTTCAGCTGCGACAGCGCCACCACCGGCACCTGCAGCTCTTTCGCCAGCGCCTTCAGCGAGCGCGAAATCTCGGCGATCTCCAGCGTACGGTTGTCGGACAAGGCCGGCACGCGCATCAGCTGCAGGTAGTCGATCATGATCAGGCTAAGCCCGTCGTGCTCGCGGAAAATGCGCCGCGCGCGCGAGCGCACTTCGGTCGGCGTCAGGCCGGAGGAGTCGTCGATGTACATGTTACGCTTCTCCAGCAGGATGCCCATGGTGCTGGAAATGCGCGCCCAGTCCTCGTCGTCGAGCTGGCCGGTACGGATGCGCGTCTGATCCACGCGCGACAGCGACGCCAGCATACGCATCATGATCTGCTCGCCGGGCATCTCCAGGCTGAAGATCAGCACCGGTTTCTCCTGGGTCATCGCGGCGTTTTCGCACAGGTTCATGGCGAAGGTGGTTTTCCCCATCGATGGACGGGCGGCGACGATGATCAGATCGGACTTTTGCATGCCCGCAGTTTTCTTGTTGAGGTCCTGATAGCCGGTATCTACCCCGGTCACGCCGTCATGCGGCTGCTGATACAGCTGTTCGATACGCGAGACGGTGTCTTCCAGGATGCGTTCGATGCCCTTCGGGCCCTCGTCTTTGCTGGCGCGGTTCTCGGCGATTTGGAATACGCGGGATTCCGCCAGATCGAGCAGGTCTTCGCTGCTGCGGCCCTGCGGATCGTAGCCGGCGTCGGCGATTTCGTTAGCCACCGAGATCATTTCGCGCACCACCGCGCGCTCGCGCACGATGTCGGCGTAGGCGCCGATGTTGGCGGCGCTCGGGGTGTTTTTCGACAGCTCGGCCAGGTAGGCGAAGCCCCCCACCGAGTCCAGTTCGCCCTTCTGTTCAAGCGATTCGGACAGGGTGATGAGGTCGATAGGCTTGCTCATCTCCAGCAGACGCTGCATCTCGGTAAAGATCAGGCGATGCGGGCGGCTGAAGAAGTCGTTGGCGACCACGCGTTCCGCCACGTTGTCCCAACGCTCGTTATCCAGCATCAAACCGCCCAACACCGACTGCTCGGCCTCCAGCGAGTGCGGCGGCATCTTCAGCCCTTCCATCTGACGATCTCTGGAACGCTCTCTGGTTTCGTCCGCGTTTGTTTTGTTGGTTGGTTTTTTTCCTGCCATGAAACGTAGTCTTTATCCGGTTGCGAATGAAGGATCCTGACGCGAGAGTATACGTGATTTTTGCGTCATAACCGATGCAAAAAAGGTATTGACCCCCGCACGGGCGAACTGGATCTCCGATACTAAAAAGAATAGGGTGAAATCAGACACTCCAACGAGGTAACCCTATGGCCAAGCGCATTCAATTCTCCGCCGTCGGCGGACCGGAAGTCTTGCAATACGTTGATTTTACACCGCTCGATCCGGCTGCCGGTGAAGTGCAGATCGAGAACAAGGCGATCGGCATCAACTACATCGACACCTATGTGCGCAGCGGGCTGTACGCGCCGGCCAGCCTGCCGAGCGGCCTCGGCACCGAAGCGGCCGGCGTGGTGGTCAAGGTCGGCGCCGGGGTCAGCGCGATCAAACCGGGCGACCGGGTGGTGTATGCGCAGTCGTCGCTCGGCGCCTACAGCGAGATCCACAACGTGCCGGAAGAGAAAGTGGCGCTGCTGCCGCACAACCTGAGCTTTGAGCAAGGCGCCGCTTCTTTCCTGAAAGGGCTGACGGTGCACTATCTGCTGCGCCAGACCCACGAAGTGCAGCCGGGTGAAGTATTTTTGTTCCATGCCGCCGCCGGCGGCGTCGGGCTGATCGCCTGTCAGTGGGCCAAAGCGCTGGGCGCGCGCCTGATCGGCAGCGTCGGCTCCGACGAGAAGGCGGCGCTGGCGAAGCAGGCCGGCGCCTGGGCCACCATCAACTACCATAAAGAGGATATCGCCCAGCGGGTGGCCGAGCTGACGCACGGCGAGAAGGTCGGCGTGGTGTACGATTCGGTGGGGCAAAGCACCTGGCAGGCCTCGCTCAACAGCCTGAAGCGGCGCGGCCTGATGGTCAGCTTCGGCAACGCGTCCGGCCCGGTGACCGGCGTTGATCTGGCGCTGCTGAATCAGAAGGGCTCGCTGTACGTCACCCGCCCTTCCCTCAACGGCTACATCACCAACCGCGCCGAGCTGCAGTACGCCAGCAACGAGCTGTTCTCGCTGATCGGCAGCGGCGCCATTCGGGTGGGGGTGAGAGACGAGCAGAAATTCGCGCTGGCCGACGCCCAGCGTGCGCACCAGGTGCTGGAAAGCCGCAGCACCAGCGGTTCCAGCCTGCTGATCCCCTGATCGCGGCCAAAGAAAAGGGCTCCTTGCGGAGCCCTTTCTGTTACTGCGTTTTGTAGGGGTAGAGCAGAGTCCGCCAGAGACAGGGGTTGCTTTAGCAACACGAATTTTGGTTGTCTCTCACGGTGATGAAATCGGTCGCATCACTGCATCGACCCACATCCTAACAGCCCCGTCCGGCAAAAAACACGCTTTATGTGCCACATCGCCGGGGAAAACTGCCAAGCTGTGATCGCTGCCGCATTCGCGGTGCGGGAAATTGTGCAAGTTTCAGTGTGACTGTCTGATTATTCAGCAAAAAATCAGTAACGCCGGATCTGGGGTTTCTGCATTGAACGGTAAATCCATACCCCAACCACCGCCAAAATCAGCCACGGCAGCAGCTTAATGACCACCGCGAACAGCCCGCCCAACAGCATGAATGCCGCCGCCACCAACAGCGCAGCGAAGATCCCCAGCAGCGAGATGCCGGTCACCGTCAGCATCACCACAAAACCAATGAGAAAGAAGATTTCCAACATGATTGCTCCTTTGCAATACAACGTATCTGCAGAGTGGATTACAAGAAGCGTGCCAGAACGGCGGATGGGCTAACCTATTGAAAACAGAGGACAGGCATCCGGTAACGCACCGAACGCCTGGCGAAAAAGACTAACTGTTGGTCAAATTTTTTGTGGATTACGCCATTTCGACGCGCGGCTGACGCACCAGCGCCAGCGCCTGCTCGACCACCCGCGCATCGGCGCCCGGCTTGTGGGCGTTCTCGCTCAGATGGCGACGCCACTGGCGCGCGCCCGGCACGCCCTGGAACAGACCGAGAATATGGCGAGTAATGTGGCCAAGATAGGTGCCGTTAGACAGCTCGCGCTCGATATACGGATACAGCGCTTCGACGATCGCCACGCTGTCCGGCACCGCGGTCTGCGCGCCGAACAGTTCGCTGTCGACCCGCGCCAGGATACCCGGATTCTGATACGCCTCGCGCCCCATCATCACGCCGTCCAAGTGCTGCAGGTGCTGCCGCGCCTCTTCCAGCGTTTTCACCCCGCCGTTAATGGCGATGGTCAACGCCGGGAAATCCCGCTTCAGCTGATAGACGCGCGGATAGTCCAGCGGCGGCACTTCGCGGTTTTCTTTCGGGCTGAGGCCGGAGAGCCAGGCCTTGCGCGCGTGGATGGTGAACATGTCGCACTCGCCGCGCCCGGCGACGGTCTGGATAAAGTCACACAGGAAGGCGTAGCTGTCCTGATCGTCGATGCCGATGCGGGTCTTCACCGTCACCGGGATCGACACCACGTCGCGCATCGCCTTGATGCAATCGGCGACCAGCGCCGCCTGGCCCATCAGACAGGCGCCGAACATGCCGTTTTGCACCCGATCGGACGGGCAGCCGACGTTGAGGTTAATCTCATCGTAACCGCGCTGCTCCGCCAGCTTGGCGCAATGCGCCAGCGCGGCCGGATCGCTGCCGCCCAGCTGCAGCGCCACCGGATGCTCTTCTTCGCTGTAGGCCAGATAGTCGCCCTTGCCGTGGATGATCGCGCCGGTGGTCACCATCTCGGTGTACAGCAGCGTTTCCTTGGTCAGCAGGCGGTGGAAGTAACGGCAATGACGATCGGTCCAGTCGAGCATCGGCGCGATGGAGAAACGATTGGCGGCGTAGGTTGGGGCGTGGTTGTCTTTCGTCATGCTGAGTTACTGGCTACCTGAGTCTGTCTGGGTTCAACGAACGGCACGCGGCCGCAAACGGCTATTATAACGACAATCGGCGCCGTTGGGAAAACCCGCTTGCCGCCGGCAAAAATAAGCGGAGACAAGGCGAATAAACCCGCTCGTTCAGGTGTTATCTCATTACGGGCGCGCACGGCGCCTCTGCCTTGAGGACATAACCATGAACAGCTTCATTAAACGCCTGCTGGCATCGGCCATTGCCGGCTGCCTGCTGTTGTCCGGCGCGGCGCTGGCGATGGGCGGCGACGGCAGCGGCCAAACCCCGCCAACCTGTCCGAAAGGCCAGGTCTACGACAGCAAAACTCAGACTTGCATGGTAGATAAAAGCGGCAAGGTCGACGACGCCGACCGCACTCACTACGCCTATGCACTGGCGAAAAGCGGCCGTTATCAGGAAGCGCTCGATATGCTCAATACGTTGAAAAATCCCAACACCGCCGTTGCGCTGAACTATCGTGGCTACGCCACGCGCAAGCTTGGCCGCACCGATGAAGGGATCGGCTATTATTTAAAATCAGTAGCCCTCGATCCGAAATACCCCAAAGTGCGCGAGTACCTGGGGGAAGCCTATATGCTGAAAGGCCGGCCCGATCTGGCTCGCCAACAGCTGCAGGTGATCCAGTCGCTGTGCGGCACCGGGTGCGAGGAGTACCGCGATTTGGCGGCGGCCATCGACCGCCACCCGGAATCGTGATCCGACGCGCCTGCGGAGGTGACTATCAGCGGCGATGCGATACGCGATGAACTCGGCCACTATCTCTCCCGCCTGTGGCGCTATGCGCTGGTGCTCTCGCACCGGCGGGATGTCGCCGACGATCTGGTGCAGGCCACCTGCCTGCGTGCGCTGGAGCGCGCCGCGCAATTCACCCCCGGTTCACACCTGGATCGCTGGCTGTTTTCCATCTTGCACTCCATTTGGCTCAATGAAGTTCGCGCCCAACATCTTCGCCAGGGGCAAGGCTGCATGGCGGCGGAAGAGCTGGGCGATGCGGACAACGGCGAACAGCCGGTCTGGCTCCATGAAGTGATGCGGCGCGTCAGCCGGCTGCCGACGGCCCAGCGCAACGCGCTGTTTCTGGTGTATGTCGAAGGGCTGTCTTACCGGGAGGCCGCAAAAGTGCTGGCGGTGCCGATCGGCACCGTCATGAGCCGTTTGGCGGCCGCACGCCTGGCATTGGCCGATGACCGCCCGTTGGCAAACGACGGCCCGCACCGCAAAGAACGCCATCCCGCCCCCTTGCCTCCTGCTCGTCGATAACGCCCTATTCCAACGAGCGGATAACCCGGCATGGCTGCCCCAGCGCCAGCACGTTGGCCGGGATGTCGCCGGTGACGATGCTGCCCGCGCCGATGGTGGTGCCGTCGCCGATAGTCACTCCCGGCAGGATCACTACGTTGCCGCCGATCCAGACGTTGTTGCCGATGGACACCGGCTGCGCCGAGGTGCGGAAAGGGAAATCCGGATCGCCGGTGAAGCGCTCTGCGGCCTTCAGCGGGTGGCTCGGCGTATAGATTTGCACGTTGGGGCCGATCAGCGTGTTGTCGCCGATGGTGATGGTATTGCAGTCGAGGAACACCGCGTTGACGTTGATAAAACAGTTTTTACCGATGCGGACATGCTGCCCGTAGTCGCACCAGAATGGCGTTTCAATCCAGCTCGCCTCCCCCCAGGCGCCGAACAGCTCACCGAGCAGGCGGTTTTTCTCGTCCGCCTGATGCGAGTCCAGCGCCCCCAAGCTTTTGATCAACGCCCTCGCCCGATGGTACATCCCGATCAGTTCTTCATCGCGGCTGTTGTACTCCAGGCCGCTTAACAGCTTCTCTCTTTCCGTCATCACACAGGGCTCCTGCTCATCACGCGGGTGAAAGGCGTTATACCGCGCTCGCCCCCCGCTCTCCAGCGCTAAAACCGGCAACGTTGATTTGCCACCCGACGGCGGGGAAAAGTTGTGACGCATCTCTCTTTTAGCGCGATCGACGCGCCTTTCCCTGCGCTATCATCAGGGGAAAAGGGGGCAACTCTCGGCGATTCGCCGTAATCATGGTAAAATCGGCTTTTTTACGTACCGGGATATTTGCGATGAACTCAACCACCCAGGAAAAGCTGCTGGCGCAGGCTGAACGCCTCTGCCAGCAACGCAATGTGCGATTGACGCCGCAACGGCTGGAAGTGCTGCGTCTGATGACTCAGCAACCCGGTGCAATCAGCGCATATGACCTGCTCGATCTGCTGCGCGTCGCCGAACCGCAGGCCAAGCCGCCGACGGTATACCGCGCGCTGGATTTTCTGCTGGAGCAAGGGTTTATCCATAGAGTGGAATCGGCCAACAGCTACGTGCTGTGCCACCATTTCGAACAGCCGATGCATACGTCCGCGCTGTTTATCTGCGACCGCTGCGGCCAGGTGACCGAACGCACCACCGAAGGCGTGGAGGAAACGCTGCAGAAGCTGGCACAGGAAGCCGGATTTGCACTGCGGCACAGCGTGGTGGAAGCGCACGGTCTGTGCGCCGGTTGCGTTGAAGTTGAAGCTTGTGACAGCAAGCATGACTGCGCCGAACACGATCACAGCATCGCCATCAAGAAGAAGTAAGACGAAGTCAGGTACTTCCCTGTACCTGCGGCCGGGGCGCCAGAGGATGGAGCGACGCCGACCTGCGCTGTTGCCGGCCGCCGTCAGTGGCGGCCCTGCGTGTTACCAGCGGTGTTTGGTGTGATCTTCCCAGGCCTTCACCTCTTTTTCGGCCGCCTCTTTCTGGTAACCGTAGCGCTCCTGAATTTTGCCGACCAGCTGTTCGCGTTTCCCTTCGATGACCGTCAGATCGTCATCGGTCAGCTTGCCCCATTTCTCTTTCACTTTGCCTTTCAGCTGCTTCCAGTTACCGTCGGCTTGATCTTTATTCATAGTCTCTCCGTTAACCTGTGGTGAATCAGTGATCCCTGTTGCCGGCCGGGGTTAACCAGAAATTTTTCTGGCCGATGTTTCCTTCACCTTAAGAAGCACCGCTCCCCTTCATTTACCAGCCACATGATTCATTCTAGTTAAACATGGAAATAAAAAAGCCAAAGCACAGAATAAAAAACCATTAACAAACAAAATAAAAACAAAAAACGCCAACAAACAACAAACTAACGCGAACAGACCAAGGCTGAAAACATGTAAGCAAACATGACCAAAATCATAAGAAAAACTAACCATTAACCCAACAAAACGTCCGGTTTAATGTGCAGTAAACCAACTGCCGCGCACCTGGTGGCGGTGCCAAATCCAGCCCAATGCCACGCCACGCAACGTCAGAAACACCGCCAGCGCCAGCCAAAGCCCGTGGTTGCCAAGCAACGGCACGCTGAACAGCGTCAGACCGTACCCTGCCGCGGCCACCGCCATGCTGTTACGCATCTCAGCGCCCCGCGTGGCGCCGATAAACATACCATCCAGCAAATAGCACCACACCCCGACCAGCGGCAAAATGACCTGCCACGGTAAATAGTGGGCGGCCAACGCGCGCAGCTCCGGTAGGGAGGTCAACGCCGCCACGATCTGCTGGCCGGTAACGGCATACGCCAGGCCGAAGGCCAACGCGACCAGCCCCGCCTGCCTGCAGGCCGCGTGCCACACCTTACGCAGTTGACTGCCGTCCCGGGCGCCGTAGGCGTGGCCGGAATGGGCCTCCACCGCATAAGCGAAGCCGTCGAGCGCATAGGCGGTAAACGTCAGCAGGTTCATCAACACCGCGTTAACCGCCACCACATCGCTCCCCAGGCGAGCGCCGAAAATGGTCAGCGACGCAAAGCACAGCTGCAGCAGCAATGAACGCAACATGATGTCGCGATTGAGCGCCAGCAGGCGACGCAGATCGCCACGCCAGGCCTGACGCAACATCGCCAGGGTAATACCGCGCAGACGCATCACCCGCCACGCCAGCCACAGGCCGAGCAATAGCGTGGCATATTCGGCGATGGCGGTGGCCGCCGCCGCCCCTCGCACGTTCCAACCCAGGCCCATCACCAGCCAAATATCCAGCACGATGTTCAGCAGGTTGCCGACGATCAGCAGGATCACCGGCGCACGCACGTACTGCACGCCGAGCAGCCAGCCCAGCAGCACCAGGTTGGCCAGCGCCGCCGGCGCGCTCAACCAGCGGATCTCAAGAAAACGCCGCGCCTGCTCCAGCACCTCGCCATCGCCGCCGACGATCCGCAGCGCCAGTTCGATCAGCGGGTAGCGCAACAGGACGATCGCCCCTCCGGCCAACAACGCCAGCAGCAGCGGTTGCATAAAGGCGCGCGCCAGCGCCTGCGGGTTCTTCGCTCCCAGCGCCTGCGCCGCGAGGCCGGTGGTGCTCATGCGCAGGAACAGCAGCAGCATGAACAGGAAGCTGGTCGCCACCGCGCCGATCGCCACGCCTCCCAAATAGATCGGGCTGTCGAGGTGGCCGATCACCGCGGTGTCCACCAGCCCGAGCAGCGGCACGGTGATATTGGAGAAAATCATCGGCAGGGCGAGGCGCCACAGGGCTTTATCGGTGTCGCTGGTGAAGGCGGAAATCAGGCGCATGATGGGATGTTCCTGTGACAGAGTGACGAAGGGCGAAGTCAGAAACAAAAACGCCCCAAAACAGGGGCGATTGATACAGGGAGCGGCGGTAATGGCGCGGCGATTAAATCCAGTCGCCGTTGCGGATCACGCCGACCGCCAGCCCTTCGATCGTGAAATTCTGCTGGCGCAGATCGACCACGATCGGTTGGAATTCGTTGTTCTCCGGCAGCAGTTCAACCACGTTGCCGTGCTTTTTCAAGCGTTTGACCGTCACTTCGTCTTCGATGCGCGCGACCACGACCTGGCCATTGCGCACGTCTTGCGTTTTGTGCACCGCCAGCAGATCGCCGTCCAGAATGCCGATGTCGCGCATCGACATGCCGTTCACCCGCAACAGGAAATCGGCGCTCGGTTTGAACAGGGATGGATCCACCTGGTAGTGCCCTTCGATGTGCTGCTGCGCCAGCAGCGGCTCGCCGGCGGCGACGCGGCCGATCAGCGGCAGCCCTTCTTCTTCTTCCATCAGCAGGCGGATACCGCGCGACGCGCCGGAGACGATTTCGATCACGCCTTTGCGTGCCAGCGCCTTCAGGTGCTCTTCGGCGGCGTTAGGCGAACGGAACCCCAGACGCATCGCGATCTCGGCACGCGTCGGCGGCATGCCCGTTTGCGAAATATGATCGCGAATCAGATCGTAGACCTCTTGCTGTCTGGTAGTTAGTGCTTTCATTCCGCCCCCTGTTTGTTTATACAGTCTTGCTGTGAGTATATACAGGTAAGCGCGGATTGGGAACCGAAGAATAAATAAAAATCAGTCAGTAGGCGCTTTGCGTCAGCCAAAATGCTGCCACAAGACCGTGCCCCAAACGAACAGCGCGAGTACGATCGCCAGCGATACCGCCGCCGATCCCATGTCCTTGGCCCGCCCGGACAGCTCATGGTGTTCGCTGCCGATGCGATCCACCACCGCCTCGATCGCGCTGTTCAGGATCTCGACGATCATCACCAGCGTCACCGATCCGATCAATAAAATGCGCGCTATCGCACCCACGTCCAGCCAGACAGCCAGTATGATAGCCAGGAGGGTCACCACCAGTTCCTGGCGGAACGCCGCCTCGTGTTGCCAGGCGGCGGAAAGCCCTTTATAAGAATAGCCGGCGGCCTTGATGATGCGGGTCAATCCGGTTGCTTGGTTTGCCATGTTTTCGTGCCTTTCTCAGAGGTCGGTCATAATAAAAAGAGTCTAGAACAGTCCGCGCTGACGGCTCTCGGTTTTCGAACACCACAGATCTGCTACCCGGTTTCTGGTATGCTTGCGGCGCATTGCTAACAAGAGGCTTCACGTTGTTATGTCAGGTTGGCGTAAAATTTATTATAAAATATTGAATTTACCACTTAAATTGTTGGTAAGAAGTAAGGTCATCCCTTCAGATCCGGTTACCGAGCTAGGGTTGGATCCCTCACGGCCGATTTTGTATGTTTTACCTTACAATTCCAAGGCGGATTTGCTGACGCTGCGCACCCAGTGCCTGGCGCAGGATCTGCCCGATCCGCTCAACGCGCTGGAGATCGACGGCACCGTGCTGCCGAGCTACGTGTTCATTCACGACGGCCCGCGCGTGTTCCGCTACTACACCCCGAAAGAAGAGTCGGTAAAGCTGTTCCACGACTACCTGGATCTGCATCGCAGCAATCCGGATCTCGACATTCAGATGCTGCCGGTTTCGGTCATGTTCGGCCGCTCGCCGGGCCGCGAAGGCCACGGCACGCCGCACCTGCGTCTGTTGAACGGCGTGCAAAAATTCTTCGCCGTGCTGTGGCTCGGCCGCGACAGCTTCGTGCGCTTCTCCAACACCGTTTCGCTGCGCCGCATGGCCACCGAACACGGCACGGATAAAACCATCGCGCAGAAACTGGCGCGCGTGGCGCGCATGCACTTCTCGCGTCAGCGCCTGGCCGCAGTAGGCCCAAGCCTGCCGGCCCGTCAGGATCTGTTCAACAAGCTGTTGGCGTCCAAAGCGATCGAAAAAGCGGTCGAGGACGAAGCGCGCAGCAAGAAGATCTCGCACGAGAAGGCCCAGCAGAACGCCATCGCGCTGATGGAAGAGATCGCCGCCGACTTCTCCTACGAAACCGTGCGTCTGTCCGATCGCGTGCTGAGCTGGACCTGGAACCGGCTGTATCAGGGCATCAACGTCACCAACGCCGAGCGCGTGCGCCAGCTGGCGCAGGACGGCCACGAGATCGTCTACGTGCCCTGCCACCGCAGCCACATGGACTATCTGCTGCTGTCCTACGTGCTGTATCACCAGGGCCTGGTGCCGCCGCACATCGCTGCGGGCATCAACCTCAACTTCTGGCCGGCCGGCCCGATCTTCCGTCGTCTGGGCGCGTTCTTCATCCGCCGCACCTTCAAGGGCAACAAGCTTTACTCGACGGTGTTCCGCGAATACCTCGGCGAGCTGTTCACCCGCGGTTACTCGGTGGAATACTTCGTGGAAGGCGGCCGTTCCCGCACCGGGCGTCTGCTGGAACCGAAAACCGGCACCCTGTCGATGACCATCCAGGCGATGCTGCGCGGCGGCGCCCGTCCGATCACGCTGGTGCCTATCTACATCGGCTACGAGCATGTGATGGAAGTGGGCACCTACGCCAAAGAGCTGCGCGGCGCCACCAAGGAAAAAGAGAGCCTGCTGCAGATGCTGCGCGGCCTGCGCAAACTGCGCAATCTGGGCCAGGGTTACGTCAACTTCGGCGAACCGCTGCCGTTGACCGCTTACCTCAACCAGCACGTGCCGCAGTGGCGCGAGTCGATCGATCCGATCGAAGCTCAGCGCCCAAGCTGGTTGACGCCGACGGTCAACGATCTCGCCGGCCAGATCATGGTGCGCATCAACAATGCCGCCGCGGCCAACGCCATGAACCTGTGTTCCACCGCGCTGCTGGCCTCGCGCCAGCGTTCGCTGACCCGCGAACAATTGCTCGAGCAGCTCGAGTGCTACCTGCAGCTGATGCGCAACGCGCCTTACGCGCATGACGTCACCGTACCGTCGCAGACGCCGGACGAGCTGCTGGATCACGCGCTGAACATGAACAAGTTCGAGGTGGAAAAGGACAACATCGGCGACATCATCATTCTGCCGCGCGAGCAGGCGGTGCTGATGACCTATTACCGCAACAACATCCACCACCTGCTGGTGTTGCCGTCGCTGATCGCCAGCATCGTCATGCATCATCGCCGGGTATCGCGCGCCGAACTGCTGCGCCAGATTGGCATGATTTACCCGATGCTGAAAGCCGAGCTGTTCCTGCATAACGACAAGGAGCAGCTGCCGGACGTACTGCGGCCGATGATCGACGAGCTGATCCGCCAACAGCTGATCTGCGACAAAGGCGACGAGCTGGTGCTGAACCCGGCGCGCATTCGCCCGCTGCAGCTGCTGGCCGCCGGGGTGCGCGAAACCCTGCAACGCTACGCCATCACTATGTCGATCCTCAGCGCCAACCCGAGCATCAACCGCGGCGCGCTGGAGAAAGAGAGCCGCATCATGGCGCAGCGTCTGTCGGTGCTGCACGGCATCAACGCGCCGGAGTTCTTCGACAAGGCGGTATTCTCCACCCTGGTGGCGACGCTGCGCGAAGAAGGCTACATCAACGACAGCGGCGATGCGATCCGCGAGCACACCCTCGAGGTGTACAACATGCTGAGCGATCTGATCACGCCGGAAATCAAGCTGACTATCGAAAGCGTCAACATGCCGGAAGAGACCAACGCTCTGCCGCAAACCGATGCGCAAGAAGAGAAAGACGAGTGATTTCGCCCGGCGCGGAAACACAAAAGGCACCCCGAGGGGTGCCTTTTTTCTTGCTGCAGGAAACCGTTACGCCGGCAGATAGCTGAGCGCGATGCCGATAAACACCACCAGCCCGACATAATTGTTCTGCAGGAAGGCCTTGAAACAGGCCTCGCGCTCGCGCCCGGCGATCTGCTTCTGCTGGTGAATGAACAGCGCGCCCGCCAGCAACAGCGACCAGTAAAACGCGCCGCCGAGCTGTGCCAGATAACCGACCCACACCAGCAACAACAGCGTCGCGAACTGCAACAGCCCGACGATCAGCTTGTCATAACGCCCGAACAGGATAGCGGTGGACTTGATGCCTATTTTCAGATCATCGTCGCGATCGACCATCGCATACAGCGTGTCATAGGCCACCGTCCAGCAGATGTTCGCCAGCAGCAGCAGCCAGCAGCTGAGCGGCAGCGATTCGCTGACCGCCGCATAGCCCATCGGAATGCCCCAGCCGAACGCGGCGCCCAGCACGAACTGCGGCAGGTTGGTCACCCGCTTCATAAAAGGATACACCCAGGCCAGCGCCAGCGCCGCCAGCGACAGCCAGATGGTCATCGCATTCAGCGTCAACACCAGGCAGAACGAGATCAGCACCAGCACCACGAACAGCACCTTGGCCTCTTTCGCACTCACCCGGCCGCTCGGCATCGGCCGCCCGGCGGTGCGCTTTACGTAGCCGTCCACCGCGCGATCGGCGTAATCATTCACCACGCAGCCGGCGGCGCGCATCAGGAACACGCCGAGCACGAACACCACCAGAATCGACAGCGGCGGCACGCCTTTCCCGGCCAGCCACAGCGCCCACAGCGTCGGCCACAACAGCAACAGCGTGCCGATCGGTTTATCAATGCGCATCAAATGGCTGTAAGCCCGCCATTTACTTTGAGTCACGCTTCCCTCCAACGTCTTGCTCTCCTCTCTTATGCGGGAACCGCTGAATACAGCGGCGAAGCCGGTAAAAACAGTTCGGTCAGCAGCAGCGGCTTGCCCGCCAGCCGCAGCCGTGAACGACGCGCCCACAGCGCGTCCTGCCGGCCGATATGGATATAGTCGCGGGTCAGATCGCCGCTGCTGAACAGATAGCGCCCGAGCGGCAGCGTCCCCAGATCCACCAACGCCTGATCGGGGCCGGTCAGCGTATGTTCCGGGATCACCGTGCGCCCCAGCAGCCAGGGCTGGTCGTCGCCCAGCAGCACCACTTCGCGCAGCCAGTAGCGCGGGCTGTCGGGCAGGTGGTTCGCCTCGTCGCCCAGCGCCTCGCGCGTGACGAAGCATTCGCGCTGCGGTTCAACGCGCACCTGGGCGCAATGGCGTTCAAATCGGCGGGTCATGGAGCCTAACTCCATCAGCCAGTCGCTGACGGCGGCGGGCGCCGGAGGATCCTGTTCGGATAACCACTCCAGCGGCGGCAGGATGGAATCCCTGATGCCAGACATTGCTTTACTCCTCGCCTGAACCGCAGCCGGTACGGCGCGCCAGACGATACAAACTGTTAACAGGCCCCCATTGTAGCGCAGAAATGCGAAAGCGGCAGGCTGATTCGTGGCGAAAACGGCAGGCCTATCGGCCGGAAAAACCGGGGTTCTGTCATCTTTTTGCCATCCGCATTCTCTATCTTCATTTCCCGGCGCGCTGACGATTCTGTGATCGCCCGCAAAGTTTCAGCTTCCTCGCGTTGTGTTATCTACGCGCGTAGATACCCTGATACAGCAGCGTTGAATCGCCATGCGTCCGACATGATTTGTCGGCACACCTTTGTTGCCGGCACCAGGGAAACCATCTTTAACCGCGCCCCTCCAGGCGCAGAACAAAAGAGGATAGCACTGCCATGAGCGAAACAACGCTTGCCCCTTCACAGACCGCCGACGCCGCGCTGGCGGCCGATGAACGCCTGGCGACCAAAGAGGGGCGCAGCCAATTTTGGCGCGCCACCTTCTCCTGCTGGCTCGGCACCGCCATGGAATACGTCGACTTCGCGCTGTACGGCCTGGCGGCCGGCATGGTGTTCGGCGACGTGTTCTTCCCGGAAGCCACGCCGCTGGTGGCGCTGCTGGCCAGTTTCGCCACCTACTCCGTCGGCTTCGTCGCGCGGCCGATCGGCGCGCTGGTGTTCGGCTGGATCGGCGACCGCAAAGGCCGCCGCGTGGTGCTGATCACCACCGTGGCGCTGATGGGCCTCTCCACCACGCTGATCGGCCTGATCCCGTCCTATGCGCAAATCGGCGTCTGGGCGCCCGCCTGCCTGGTGATCCTGCGCTTCGCGCAGGGGTTCGGCGCCGGTGCGGAGCTGTCCGGCGGCGCGGTGATGCTGGCGGAATACGCGCCGGCCAAGCGGCGCGGGCTGGTGGCGTCGATCATCGCCATCGGCTCCAACAGCGGCACCCTGCTGGCGTCGCTGGTATGGCTGCTGGTGCTGCAGCTGGACAAGGAAGATCTGATGAGCTGGGGCTGGCGCATTCCGTTCCTCGCCAGCATTCTGATCGCCGGGGTGGCGCTGTACCTGCGCCGTCACGTGCGGGAAACGCCGGTGTTCGAACGCGAGCTGCAGCAAAACCACCAGCGCATGCTGGACGCCGCCCAGGCCGCGCCGGATACGCGCAGCTACCTGCAACGTACCAAAGCGTTCTGGGTGATGCTCGGCCTGCGCATCGGCGAAAACGGCCCTTCCTACCTGTGCCAGGGCTTTATCGTCGGCTATGTCGCCAAGGTGCTGATGGTCGATAAATCGGTGCCGGCGCTGGCGGTGTTGATCGCCTCGCTGTGCGGTTTTCTGGTGATCCCGCTGGCCGGCTGGCTGTCCGATCGTTTCGGCCGCCGCATTACCTACCGCTGGTTCTGCCTGCTGCTGGTGCTGTATGCCTTCCCGGCGTTCTGGCTGCTCGACAGCCGTGAACCGGCTATCGTCATCTCGGTGATCGTGGTCGGCATGTGCATCGCGTCGCTGGGGATCTTCGGCGTTCAGGCGGCCTACGGCGTCGAACTGTTCGGCGTGAAGAATCGCTACTCCAAGATGGCGTTCGCCAAAGAGCTCGGTTCGATCCTCTCGGGCGGCACCGCGCCGCTGATCGCCACCGCGCTGCTGTCCGGTTTCGGTCACTGGTGGCCTGTCGCCTGCTATTTTGTTGTAATGGCGGCCATCGGCTTAATCACCACCTTCTTTGCTCCCGAAACCCGCGGCCGCGATCTCAACCTGCCGCAGGATGCCGCGTAGCGAGAAGGCGAACAGGACCTCAATTTGGATAATCACTCCGCGCGACGCGTTACCCGCGCCGACGTGGCCCGCGTAGCGGGCACCTCCGTCGCCGTGGTCAGCTATGTGATCAACAACGGCCCGCGCCCGGTGGCGGAAGCCACCCGGCTGCGCGTGCTGGCGGCGATCGAGCAGACCGGCTACCGGCCGAACGACATCGCGCGGGCATTGGCCTCCGGCAGCACGCAAACCTACGGGCTGGTGGTGCCGGATATTTCCAACCCGTTCTTCGCCACGCTGGCGCGGGCGCTGCAGCAGGAGGCCTTCAGCCGCGGCCGCGTGCTGCTGCTGGGCGACGCCGGCGATGACCGGCAGCGCGAGTATGAGCTGATCAATAACCTGCTGCGTCGCCAGGTCGACGGCCTGCTGTACACCAGCGTCGATCGCCATCCGTGGTTCGAGCTGATCCGCGCCTCCGGCACGCCCTGCGTGATGATAGACACTATCGACAGCCAGGCTGGCGTCTGCGCCATCCGCGTCGACGAGCGCGACGCCGCCTGCCAGGCGACCCGCCATCTGCTGCAGCACGGCTATCGCGACATCGGCATTTTTATCGGTCCGCTAACCATGCTCAACGCGCAGGATCGCCTGAACGGTTGGCGCGATGCGCTGCTGGAGGCGGGCATTGCGCCGCGCGACGAGTGGATTTTCGAGGCGCCTTACACCCGCCAGGGCGGCTACCAGGCCACCCAGCGCCTGGTGCAAGGCCCGCGCCCGCGCGCCGTTTTCACCTCCAACGAGCAGCAGGCGCTCGGCTGCCTGTCGGCGCTGGCGGAGCATGGGTTGCGCGCGCCGGACGATCTGGCGCTGATCTGTTTTAACGGCACGCAGCAATCCGAATTCAGCGTGCCGCCGCTCAGCGCGGTCGAGCAGCCTATCGACGCCATGGCCAAGCGGGCCATCGCCATGCTGGCCGCCGGCGCCGCGCCCGCCGAGCTGCATGAATTCGCTTTTCAACTGCGCATCCGCCGCTCGTGCGGCTGTTAGCGGTTTTTCAGGACACCTTCTATGCGTTTGATCATTGATTGCGATCCCGGCAACGGCGTTCCCGGTGCCAACGTCGACGACGGCCTGGCGCTGGCCCTGGCGCTGGCGGCCAAACCGCAGCTGCAGCTGGAACTGATCAGCATCGTGGCCGGCAACACCCCGCGCGAAGTGGGCTTCGCCGTCGCCAGCGAGCTGCTGGCGCAAAGCGGCTACCAGGTGCCGGTCGCCCTCGGCGCGGCGCGCGCCCTGAGCGAGCCGCCGGAGCCATGGCGCGCGCATCTGGACAGGCCGATCGCCGATCCCAAGCTGGCGGCGCTGTGGCGCGACTTGCCTGCGCCCTCACTCGCCAACGCGCCCGCACCGGACGCCGCCATCGCCATCGGCGAGCTGATCTGCCGCCATCCCGGCGAGATAACGCTGGCGGCGATCGGCCCGCTGACCAACGTTGCGCACGCCATGCAGCTGTACCCGCAGATGGCGCAGGCGGTAAAAGAGATCGTGATCATGGGCGGCGTGTTCAACGTCGAGGGATACATCAAGGACACCAATTTCGGCCTGGATCCGGAAGCCGCGCGGCTGGTGCTGAACAGCGGCGCCGCTATCACGCTGGCGCCGCTGGACGTCACCACCCAGACCATGCTGACCCAGGCGGATCTGGCCGCACTGACGCAGCCGGATACGCCGCTGTGCCGCTATTTGCGCGCCACCACGCAGCCGTGGATCGATTATTCGCGCCATACGCGGCGCCTGCCGGGCTGCTGGATCCATGATGCGCTGGTGATCGCCTGGCTGCTGGCACCGCAGCTGGTCACGACCGAGATGTTCCATGTGGATGTGGCGCTGGAAGGGGCGCTGACGCGCGGCAGCTCACGCCGTTGGCGGCCGGACAGCCTGCGCCTGACGGTCGGCATGCCGCCGCCGCAGGGTAAGCCGGTGCGCATCATGCAGCAGGTCGATAACGCCCGTCTGCTGGCGTTGATTGGCGCAACGCTGGCCCGCGGATGAAAAAAGGTGCGCCAAAGCGCACCAATCATCGAGCCAGCATCGGCAGCGTCGGGTGTTACCCCTTGCCTTTTACGCTGCTGATAAACGTTTTACGCGCAGTGGTCGAGCCCAGTTTCTCGGCCTCATTCATCAGTTTCAGCGCCTTGTCGATATCGCCCGCCTTCACCGCCTGCTTGATGCCGTTATTGAAGTAGCTTTCGGTATCGTTGAGCATCGGCTCCGCCGGTTTCTCCGGCGTCGGTGCAGGCGCCGTCACGGCGGCCGGTGCGGTTGATCCCACCACCACCGGCGCCACGGTCGGCGCAGGCTGCAGCATGCCGATCATCACGTTGCCGGTGCCCTGTTCCGCGGTCACCTTGAGCTTCAGCGTGCCGGTCGTCGCGTGGCCGGCGATCGGATCCGGGATATCCGGCACCGCGTTACCCACGCCCTGCGCGTAGGCCTTGGCCGGGTTAGTCAGCTGCGTGGTTTTCGCCAAATCCTGACGGGTGGTGTACACCAGCAGGTAAATCTGTTTTTGACCGAGCGCCGGCGTCAGTTTCAACGTGCCTTCGAGGCGATCGGAGGACATCGCTCCCGGCGGCTGGTAAGGGAAATAGCTGCTCGGGTAATACGCCGCCGGGCGCAGATGCTCGTCCAGCACCAGCACGCTCGGCGCGTACAGCGAATTGTTCTTGGCGAGGCTGCTCAGCGTCACTTCCAGCGAACCGCGATCGGCCGGCAGCGTATAGGCGGCGATCGCCCCCTGAATGTCGCCCTGATTGAGCTGCGGGCTAACGGCGTCGAGCTTCACTTCTTGCGACACCGGCGGCTGCAGCGGCTGCCACGTCAGGCTTTGCAGCGTGTCGGCGCTGATGGCCGGGGCGACGGAAACGTTGGCCGGCGTATCGGCGTTGGCCGCCAAAGGCGCGCCGACGGTCAGCGCCAGCGACAGGCAGAGTGACAGCAGATTCTTTTTCATCGTTATATCCTCTTTCAGCACCGCGGCGGATCAGGCAAGAGATCGGGTCGCGGCGAATGCGGTTGGGGGAGAGCCGGCGGCCCTCCCCGCCCTGTCGTTACCACCAAATTTCCATCTGGGCGCCGAAGGTGACTTCGTCATCCTTGCCGCGGCTGAAGGTATGCATGCTGGTGTCGTTGTAAGCGGTGCCGGCGTTATACCCGGTGTCATCGCCGGTGGCGTAGCCCCACTTCTCGTCCCACTTGGCGTAGGTGGCGAACAGGCGGATGGCCGGACGCGACCAAATGCTGTTGCCCGCCTGCCATTGCTGCGCCAGGGTCACTTTATACTGGCCGTTGCGATCGCCGGTGCGCTGAGATTTGACGTTGTCGTAGCCGGCTTCCAGCAGGGTGCTCATGATCGGCGTCCATTTGTACATCGGACGCACGCCGACGGTGTACCAGGTGGTGCCGTTGTTGTTGTCGCGGTCAATGTCCTGGAACATGGCGACGTACATCAGCGCCCACTGATCGTTGAAGTCGATGGCGCCGTGATCCAACACGCGGATCATCTTGCCGTTGTTATCGATGGTGGCGCCTTCGTTGCGGCCGTTGTTCTGCGAGGTCATCGAGTCGGTGGCGTACTGCAGCACGAATTTGTTGTAACCGTTCAGGATGCTTTGCGTGTGTTCGGCGGTGAACATCCAGCCGTCTTTGCTGGCGCCGTCGGCCAGGCGGTAGTGGTCCTGCGCATTGGCTCGGCCGTAGTCCACGCCCAGCTCCAGGGTGCCGCCCGGGTTCAGCTCCAGCCCGGCCAAGCGCACGTCGAAGGTATCGTTGACGGTCGGACGCTGTTTCCATTCGTTATCCAGGTAGCCGTAAGAGCCGCCGGATTCCGAGTTGCGGGTCACGGCGGCGGACAGCTTGCCGAAGCCCAGATCGATGTTTTCCAGACCGGCGCCCGGGCCGGAGATATCCCAGTAGTAGAAGTCGATCATGTGAACGTCATGACGCTGATAGAAACGCTTACCGGCCCACAGCGTGGAGCCCGGCAGCCATTCGATCAGGTTTTTACCCTGCACGTTCACTTCGCGGAAGCCCGGGGTCACGTCTTCCCAGTCAGAACGCTGCGAAACCGAATAGGCCAGGTTAGTGTCGAAATAGAAGCTCTTGTCGCCTTCTTTCCACACTTCCTGCCCCAGTTTCAGCTCGGCGTAGGTTTCGCACTCGTTGCCGAGACGGTATTTGCTCGCGGCGCCGGTGGCCTTGAAGCACTGTTGCTCACCGCCGCTGCCGGTCCAGCCGATGCCGGAACGGGCGTAACCGTGGAAATCCACGGCCAGCGCCTGAGTAGAGAGAACACCGGCGGCGACAGCCAGTGCCAGAGGAAGTTTGCGCAGAGTAGTCATCATTATTCTCCTGTTATACCGACTTTGATGCTTTAAACGCCCGGCTCCTGGTGCAGCCGTTTACATGCCGTACCGTCTTCACGGAACAGGTGGCAGCGGTGAGGCGGCAGGCCGATGGCGAATGTGGCACCTTCTTCTACCAGCACCACGTCATTCTGGCGGTACACCAGGTTTTGACGGATGGCCGGGATTTGGATATGGATTTGCGTCTCGTTGCCGAGCTGCTCCACCACCTGCACGTCGCCGGTAAGCCGCACTTCAGAGGCTTCGCCGGGCAGCAGATGTTCAGGGCGAATGCCCAATGACAGGTTGGCGCCGGGTTGGACGCCCGCGCCTTCCACCGGCAGCCAGACCAGCTGGCGGTTGGGCAGTTCGACCTGCACCTGTCGCGGCTCCGCCGCGGTGACCTTGACCGGCAGGAAGTTCATCTTCGGTGAGCCGATAAACCCGGCGACGAAGCGGTTGGCCGGGTAGTGATACAGCTCCAGCGGCTTGCCGACCTGCGCCACGCGACCGGCGTCGAGCACCACGATCTTGTCGGCCAGCGTCATCGCTTCGACCTGATCATGGGTGACGTAAATCATGGTGCGCTGCAGGCGCTTGTGCAGACGGGAGATCTCAATGCGCATCTGCACCCGCAGCGCGGCGTCGAGGTTGGACAGCGGCTCGTCGAGCAGGAACACGTCCGGCTCGGCCACCAGCGTGCGGCCGATCGCCACGCGCTGACGCTGCCCGCCGGACAGCGCCTTCGGCCGCCGATCGAGCAGGTGCGCCAACTGCAGCACCTCGGAAACCTGGTTCACCCGTTGATTGATTTCCGCTTTCTTGGCGCCGGCCAGCTTCAGGCCGAACGACATGTTGTCCGCCACCGACAGGTGCGGATACAGCGCGTAAGACTGGAACACCATGCCGATGCCGCGCTCGGAAGGCGGCACTTCATTCATGCGTTTCTCGCCGATCAGCAGGTCGCCGGAGGTGATGTCCTCCAGCCCGGCGATCATGCGCAGCAGCGTCGATTTGCCGCAGCCCGACGGCCCGACAAACACCACAAACTCGCCGTCTTCGATGGTCAGATTGACGTCTTTGGAAATCACGGCCTCACCGAAGGCCTTATAAACGCTGCGCAGTGTCACGCTAGCCATGCGTTACTCCCCTGCTTTCGCAGTTAACATGTCGTGTGAAAATGGCGGAGGCAAAACCCGCCAAAACCCATTGATGACCCTCTTGCTGCGCGCCGTGCTGCCATGCCAACGGCAAGGTCGCCTCAGACGGCGCGGCCGCCTGAGTATAAGGCTGCAGGTTTATCAGCGCTTCAAGGCATTGATCCTGATGGGTAATAAGTAAGCGCACCACGCCATCGCGCTGGCTGACCGCGCTCAGCTCGCCGCGCTGGAAAAGCGGCGAACGGCGCAGGGCCAGCAGCGTCTGGCAGTAACGCAAGGTGGAGTGGCTGTCGTGCTGTTGGCGACTGATGGCCAACGCGCGGTGTTCGATCGCCACCTGCTGATACCAGCTGATCTCCCCGGCGGTGACCTGTTCGGGGGCTTCATGCCACGGCATCGGCGTTTGCGCGCCGCGCGGATCCTGCAGGCCGGCGGCGTGCGGCAGCCCCAGCTCCTCGCCCTGGTACAGGCAGATCGGCGCCGGCAACATCGCCAGCAGCGTCAAAAAGGCGGCGGCGGAACGCAGGTCGCCCTGCCCCCAGCGGCTGACCACCCGAGGCTGATCGGCGTCGCCGGTGCTCCACAGGCTGTCCGCCAACGTGGCGCGGCGGGCGTGCAGCACCGCCACCAGCTTTTCCGCGCTGAACGGCATCACGTCGAGCGCCAGCGCGCCGTGGGCGAACCGCTGCGCGGCGGCGGCATGACGAACGCGATGGGCTTCGTCGGCATACCACAGCGTCAGCCCTTCGCCCGTCACCGCCGTTTCGGCCTCCGGCGCCAGCGTCTGCGGCAGCAACAGACCGTCGATCGACAGTGCTTTCAGGTACGGCAGCGCCGCCAGCATGCCGTGCGCGTCGCCCACGCCGTCCCCGTTTCCGTCACGGAAACTGGCCGGATGGATCCGGTACAGGGTGGGCTGAGTGGCGATAGGCATTGACGACATAAATCCGGTATCCCTGCTGCGCGTGGCGTTGAAAATCGATGGGCCGATAGTGCGGGAGTCGCCGGAAAGGGTAATCATCCGTAACAGGATTTTTCATGGGGGAGGAGACGGGAGGATGAGAGAACGACCGCGGCGATGAGAAGTTCCGCGCTTAAGGCAAATCTGTGATCAAACCGGCAAAAATCGCCCCCCTATTTTGTGCCTGACGCCACAGAATAGAGCGCAACGTTAACTGGATCACACTCCTCATCTCTGGGGCGTAGAGGGGGGGAGGATGAGAATATGTCGCGTTGTGACCCACTATGATCGCGAAACGTCTCTCCTTGATTTATGTGCCCACAAAAAGAAGGACTGGATTATGACTCGCAGCATTACCCTCGCCCGTACGCTGGCGCTCTCGGCACTGGCTACTCTGGTGCTCTCTTCTTCCGCCTTCGCCAAGATAGAGGAAGGCAAACTGGTTATCTGGATCAACGGCGACAAGGGCTATAACGGCCTGGCCGAAGTCGGCAAGAAATTCGAAAAAGACACCGGCATCAAAGTCACCGTCGAGCATCCCGACAAGCTGGAAGAGAAATATCCGCAGGTGGCCGCCACCGGCGACGGCCCGGACATCATCCTCTGGGCCCACGATCGCTTCGGCGGCTATGCGCAGTCCGGCCTGCTGGCCGAAGTCCACCCGTCCAAAGCCTTCCAGGACAAGCTGTTCCCGTTCACCTGGGACGCCGTGCGCTATGACGGCAAGCTGATCGGCTACCCGATCGCCGTCGAAGCGCTGTCGCTGATTTACAATAAAGACCTGGTCAAACAGCCGCCGAAGACCTGGGAAGAGATCCCGGCGCTGGACAAACAGCTGCGCGCCAGCGGCAAAAGCGCCATCATGTGGAACCTGCAGGAACCCTACTTCACCTGGCCTATCATCGCCGCCGACGGCGGTTATGCCTTCAAGTATGAGAACGGCAAATACAACATCAAGGATGTCGGCGTCGCCAACGCCGGTTCGCAGGCCGGCCTGCAGTTCATCGTCGATCTGGTGAAAAACAAACACATCAACGCCGATACCGATTACTCGATCGCCGAAGCCGCGTTCAACAAAGGCCAGACCGCGATGACCATCAACGGCCCGTGGGCCTGGAACAACATCGAGCAGAGCAAAATCAACTACGGCGTGACGCTGCTGCCGACCTTCAAAGGCAAACCGTCCAAACCGTTCGTCGGCGTGCTGACCGCCGGCATCAACGCCGCCAGCCCGAATAAAGAACTGGCGACCGAGTTCCTCGAGAACTATCTGCTGACCAACGAAGGGCTGGCGGACGTCAACAAAGACAAACCGCTGGGCGCGGTGGCGCTGAAGTCCTACCAGGAAACGCTGGCCAAAGATCCGAAGATCGCCGCCACCATGCAGAACTCGCAAAACGGGGAGATCATGCCGAACATTCCGCAGATGAGCGCTTTCTGGTACGCCGAACGCAGCGCGGTGCTCAACGCCGTCAGCGGCCGCCAAACGGTGAAAGCCGCGTTGGACGATGTGCAGACCCGTATCACCAAGTAATGTCGTCGTGCGGGGCGCCGTGGCGCCCCGCCGTTGCTTCACAGAAAGGAACGCCCTATGCAATTCGCTCACGCCGGGACGCCCGCGCGTAAAAAATCGAAGTGGTGGCAAAGCGACGCGCTGAAATGGCTGGTGGTCGGCCTGTTCAGCCTGGTGACCTGCTACCTGATTGTGTTGATGTATGCACAGGGTGAATACCTGTTCGCTATCCTGACGCTGATCCTGGTCAGCGCCGGGCTTTACGTCTTCGCCAACCGCCGCGCCTACGCCTGGCGCTATGTGTATCCCGGCGTCGCCGGCATGGGATTGTTCGTCCTGTTCCCGCTGATCTGCACCATCGCCATCGCCTTTACCAACTACAGCAGCACCAACCAGCTGACGTTTGAGCGCGCGCAATCGGTATTGATGCAGCGTCAGTTCCAAAGCGGCAAAACGTTCACCTTCGGCCTCTACCCGGCGGAAAACCAGCAGTGGCGCCTGCAGCTGACCTCGCCGGACAGTGAACAGCCGCTGATTTCCGAGCCTTTCCGCCTCGACGCGACGCCGCCGCTCCCCCTGAAATTGACGGCCCAGAGCGCCGCGCCGCAGGGCGAACCCGCCACGCTGCGGGTGATCACCCAGAACCGGCAGGCGCTGAGCCAACTGGTGGCGCAGCTGCCGGACGGCGATGAATTGCGCATGAGCTCCCTGCGCCAGTTCTCCGGCACCCGTCCGCTGTATACGCTGGACCAAGACGGCAGCACGCTGACCAATAACCAGACTCAGGTGCGCTACCGGCCGAACGGCGACATCGGCTTCTATCAGGCGATCAACGCCGACGGCGGCTGGGCGCAGGAAACCCTGAGCCCAGGCTATACCGTCACCACCGGCTGGAAAAACTTCCTGCGGGTGCTGCAGGACGAGGGCATCAAAAAACCGTTCGTGTCGATCTTCATCTGGACCCTCGTGTTCTCGGTGATGACGGTGATCCTCACCGTGGCGGTCGGCATGGTGCTGGCCTGCGTGGTGCAGTGGGAAGCGCTGAAAGGCAAGGCTATCTACCGCGTGCTGCTGATCCTGCCCTATGCGGTACCGTCGTTCATCTCGATCCTGATCTTCAAAGGCTTGTTCAACCAGAGCTTCGGCGAGATCAACATGATGCTCAGCCACCTGTTCGGCATCAAACCGGCCTGGTTCAGCGATCCGCTCACCGCCAAGAGCATGATCCTGATCGTCAACACCTGGCTCGGCTACCCGTACATGATGATCCTGTGCATGGGGCTGCTGAAGGCCATCCCGGACGATCTGTACGAGGCCTCGGCGATGGACGGCGCCAACCCGTGGCAAAACTTCTTCCGCATCACCTTCCCGCTGCTGATCAAGCCGCTGACGCCGCTGATGATCGCCAGCTTCGCCTTCAACTTTAACAACTTCGTGCTGATCCAGCTGCTGACCAACGGCGGCCCGGACATGATCGGCACCACCACGCCGGCCGGCTATACCGATCTGCTGGTCAGCTACACCTACCGCATCGCCTTCGAAGGCGGCGGCGGGCAAGACTTCGGGCTGGCGGCCGCCATCGCCACGCTGATCTTCCTGTTGGTGGGCGCGCTGGCGATCCTGAATTTGAAAGCCAGCAAGATGAACTTCGATTAGGGAGAATAACGATGGCCATGGTTCAACCCAAATCCCAGCGCCTGCGCCTGTGGATGACCCACATTTTGATGCTGTGCTTTATCGCCCTGATCATGTTCCCGCTGCTGATGGTGGTGGCCATCTCGCTGCGCGCCGGCAACTTCGCCACCGGCAGCCTGATACCGGAAACCCTCTCCTGGGATCACTGGCGGCTGGCGCTCGGCTTCAGCGTCACCCACGCCGACGGCAGCGTGACGCCGCCGCCGTTCCCGGTGCTGCTGTGGCTGTGGAACTCAGTCAAGATCGCGGCGATCACCGCCATCGGCATCGTGACGCTGTCCACCACCTGCGCCTACGCCTTCGCCCGCATGCGTTTTCGCGGCAAGAGCACGCTGCTGAAAAGCATGCTGATCTTCCAGATGTTTCCAGCGGTGCTGTCGCTGGTGGCGCTGTACGCCTTGTTCGATCGCCTGGGCCAGTACATTCCGTTTATCGGCCTCAACACCCACGGCGGCGTGATCTTCGCCTATATGGGCGGCATCGCGCTGCATGTCTGGACCATCAAGGGCTATTTCGAAACCATCGACAATTCGCTGGAAGAGGCGGCGGCGCTGGACGGCGCCACGCCGTGGCAGGCGTTCCGGCTGGTGCTCCTGCCGCTGTCGGTGCCGATTCTGGCGGTGGTGTTCATTCTGTCGTTTATCGCCGCCATCACCGAGGTGCCGGTGGCGTCGCTGCTGCTGCGCGATGTAAACAGCTACACGCTGGCGGTGGGCATGCAGCAATATCTCAACCCGCAGAACTACCTGTGGGGCGATTTCGCCGCCGCCGCGGTGCTGTCGGCGATACCGATTACCGCCGTGTTCCTGCTGGCGCAGCGCTGGTTGGTGGGCGGCCTGACGGCCGGCGGCGTGAAGGGGTAATTTGTGCCACTGCAGTGCGTTTGATGTTTTTCCTTATCTTTTACCCTATGGATTTCAAGTTACAGCCAGGCGACCAGCTCGCTAAGCCCAGGCGCTTACTTCAGTAAGTAACTGGGGTTAGCGAGTGCAGTCAACAACGCTGTCGCTTGAAAGACGACGGGTAATGATATCCTGTGTCTTTGGCGGCCTTTGGCCGCCATTTTTATCGCTACTCCCGTTTCAGGCGATCGGTGTTGGCCAGATAGAGCGTCACCACCAGCACCAATATCGCCGCCGCGTAGATCAGGGTGTCGATGGGATTTTTGTGATCCACGATAATCAAACGAATAATCGCGGTAATGCCGATATAAATAAAATAGCGCAGCGGGAAATGATAACCCGACTCAAAATACTTGACGATCAAGGCGATAAATTCAAAGTACAGAAAATAAATCACGATGCCTTCAATCAACAGGTAAGAGGACGACTCTTCGCTGTTGATAAATAACACCTTCGCCAGATGGATGGTTTCCTTGACCAGAAACACCACCAGAATTGCCGCCAGCAGCAGAAGGCCCACGTTCAGCACTCGCTGCAGCCCTTTCGCTATCATTATCGAACGCGACGTTTTTGCCATAAAACCTCTCTCTGAATACCGCTTATATGATTCAAGCTTGCCAATATAGGCATTGTCCTAAAAATTACGCCCTTCGCGAAAGCACTTTAAACCCCATTTAATTCATAAAGTTATAATAAGATGTTTCTGGCTTATAGATTTGTAGCAAATCGAAATGTCAACTATCATGGGTCACAGAGATCTTTACATAAAACCAATAACCTCGAATTAACAAGGGAATTCTTTATGCGCGCTAAACTTAACGGACTGGTCGCTGCGGGCCTGTTTACCTGTGCATTGTCCGGCCACGCCGCCGGCCTGGTAGCCCCTGACAACGATCTGCGTAACGATCTCGCCTGGTTGTCTGACCGCGGCGTCATCAACGTCAGCCTGTCCACCTGGCCGCTGAGTCAGGAAGAGATCAGTTCCGTTATCGCGCAGGCCAAACCGGTCACCAATACCGAGAAAAACGTCATCGACCGCGTGCAACGCCGCGTTGACGCCCTGAAAGCCAACATCCGCGTCAGCGGTTACGCCTCGACCGATAAACCCGGCACCCCGCAGGGCTTCGGCCAAAACGAGTACGCCGACGATCGCCTGACCATCGGCGCCGGCGCCAACGGCGAGTTCTGGGACGTGCGTCTGCAAGGCTCGGTGGAAGGCGACCAGCGCGTCAGCGATGGCTCCAAATTCAATATGAACGGCTCCTACGGCGCGGTGAAAATCTGGAACCAATGGCTCTCCTTCGGCGAGGTCTCCCAGTGGTGGGGCCCGGGTTACGACGGCAGCCTGATCCGCTCCGATGCCGCGCGCCCGGTCGCCGGCTTCATGCTGCAGCGCGCCGACCAATCGCCATTTGAAACCCCGTGGCTGTCGTGGATCGGCCGCTGGCAATACCAGTTGTCCGCCGGCCAGCTGTCGCAGTACGCTGCCGTGCCGGATACCAAACTGTTCGGCGGTCGCCTGACCATGATGCCGACCGACTTCCTGGAGCTGGGCGCTTCACGCGTCATGATGTGGGGCGGTGATGGCCGTCCGCACTCCTGGCGTTCCTTCTGGGATGGCGTAACCGGCAACGACAATACCGGCGATCCGAAAAACGATCCGGGCAACCAGTTGGGCGGTTTTGACTTCAAACTCAAGCTGCAGCCGCTAGTCGGCATGCCGGTCAGCCTTTATGGCCAAATCACCGGCGAAGATGAAGCCGGCATGTTGCCTTCGCATAATGCCTATATGTTGGGGCTTGAAGGCCATCCGGAATGGGGCCCGACCACCATCAACTGGCATATCGAAGGTTCTGATACCCGTTCTAACGGCAACGCCAACAACGTGATGTACAACCACTACGTCTATCGGGGCGGTTACTACCAGCAAGGTTACCCGCTGGGCCATGCGATGGGCGGCGACGGCCAGATGCTGTCCGGTCGCGTCGAGCTGGTGCTGGACGACAGCCAGCGTTGGAGCACCCGCTTGGTATACGCCAAGGTGAATCCGAACAACCAAACCATCAACCGGGCATTCCCGCGTTCCGATACGCTGAAAGGCATTCAGCTCGGCTGGGGTTACACCTTCCCGTCACAGGTTAAGTTCGACACCAGCCTGTGGTACACCGACAACGATCACAGCACCGCTGATGACGTAGGTGCGGGCGTCAGCTTCGAAGTGCCTATCAACCTGTAACTTTTCGCAGACGTAAAAAAACCCGCCGCGGCGGGTTTTTTTATTGGCTCAGATCAGGCGATTAGCGCCATTCCTTGAAGCGGTTGATCAGCGCATTGGTCGAGCTGTCGTGGCTGCTGATTTTCTCGCTGCCCGCCAGTTCCGGCAGGATGCGGTTGGCCAGCTGTTTGCCCAACTCCACGCCCCACTGATCGAAGGTGAAGATGTTCAGGATTGCGCCCTGGGTGAAAATCTTGTGCTCATACAGCGCAATCAGGCTGCCCAGGCTGAACGGGGTGATTTCACGCAGCAGGATCGAGTTGGTCGGACGGTTGCCTTCAAACACTTTGAACGGCGCCACGTGTTTGACCTGCTCAGGGGTTTTACCCTGCGCCGCGAACTCGGCTTCCACCGTCTCCAGCGACTTGCCGAACGCCAGCGCTTCGGTCTGGGCGAAGAAGTTGGACAGCAGTTTGGCGTGGTGATCGCCCAGTGGGTTATGGCTGATGGCCGGCGCGATGAAATCGCACGGCACCAGCTTGGTGCCCTGGTGGATCAGTTGGTAGAACGCGTGCTGACCGTTAGTGCCCGGCTCGCCCCAGATGATCGGGCCGGTCTGGTAATCCACCGGATTGCCGTTGCGATCGACATACTTGCCGTTGGATTCCATGTTGCCCTGCTGGAAGTAAGCGGCAAAACGGTGCATGTACTGATCGTACGGCAGAATGGCTTCGGTTTCGGCGCCGAAGAAGTTGTTGTACCAAATACCGATCAGCGCCAGCAGCACCGGCAGGTTTTTCTCCGCCGGCGTTTCGGCGAAGTGCTTATCCATGGCGTGCGCGCCGCTCAGCAGCTGCTCGAAGTTGTCGTAACCGATGGACAACGCGATCGACAGACCGATCGCCGACCACAGCGAGTAACGGCCGCCGACCCAGTCCCAGAATTCGAACATGTTGTCGGTATCGATGCCGAACTCGGCCACCGCTTTGCCGTTGGTGGACAACGCAGCGAAGTGCTTGGCCACGTGTTGTTGATCGACGGCACTGCTCAGGAACCAGTCGCGCGCGCTGTGGGCGTTGGTCATGGTTTCCTGAGTGGTGAAGGTTTTGGACGCCACCAGGAACAGCGTGGTTTCCGGGTTCAGCGGCTGCAGCGTTTCGGCGATGTGGGTGCCGTCAACGTTGGAGACGAAGTGCATGTTCAGGTGGTTTTTATAAGGGCGCAGCGCTTCGGTCACCATGTAAGGGCCGAGATCCGAACCGCCGATGCCGATGTTCACCACGTCGGTGATCGGCTTGCCGGTGTAGCCTTTCCACTCGCCGCCGATGACGCGCGCGCAGAACTGTTTGATCTTGGCCAGCACCGCGTTCACTTCCGGCATCACGTCTTTGCCGTCGACCAGGATCGGGCTGTTGCTGCGGTTGCGCAGGGCAATGTGCAGCACCGCGCGATCTTCGGTGCGGTTGATCTTCTCACCGGCGAACATCGATTTGATGGCGCCTTGCAGATCGGTTTCTTTCGCCAACGCCTGCAGCTTCTCCAGGGTTTCCTGCGTGATGCGGTTCTTGGAATAGTCCACCAACATTTGATCGTTGAAGGTCGCGGAGAACCTGGAGAAACGATCGCTGTCCTCGGCGAACAGGTCGGCGATCCGTACGTCTTTCATCTGTGCATAATGTTGCTGCAGGGCTTGCCAAGCAGCGGTTTGACTAGGATTGATATTTTTCATAGCAACACTCTTAGGCTTGAGAATAAAAATGACGCGTTTGTCCGATTGTAGCCTGTTCGACTGTGATTATGATCGCTTTTCTTGCGATAGGCGCTAACTGTCAACGCATTGCCGCCTCGTTTCAGCTTTCACTCTATACTTTTGGCTAACGGCCTGTTATCGGGGTTGCCGAATTGTCATCAGGCTGTGTCATCGTCGCTTATTTCGTCATTTGAAAGGGATCTCGCTTATGGAATTATCCGCCCCACTCATGTTGGTGCTTATCGGCCTGGCGTCGCTGCTGGCGCAGTGGCTGGCCTGGCTGCTGCGCCTGCCGGCCATCTTGCCGCTGCTGCTGTTCGGCATCGTGCTCGGCCCGACGGTGCATCTGGTGCAGCCGGATCTGCTGTTTGGCGATCTGCTGTTTCCGCTGGTGTCGCTGTCGGTGGCGATCATCCTGTTCGAAGGGGCGCTGACGCTGCGTTTCGAGGAAATTCGCGGCCTTGGCGGCGTGGTGCGCAATCTGGTCACCGTCGGCATGCTGGTCACCTTTCTGGTCATCAGCCTCGCCAGCTGGTGGCTGCTGGATTTCCCGCCGGAGCTGGCGGCGTTGATCGGCGCGGTGACGGTGGTGACCGGGCCGACGGTGATCGCCCCGCTGATGCGCGTCGTGCGGCCGAACGCCAATATCAACCAGGTGCTGCGCTGGGAAGGGATCGTCATCGATCCGGTCGGCGCCATCTTCACCCTGCTGGTGTTCGAGTTCATCGTGCTGAAGCAGAATGCGGAATCCTATACCCACCTGTTTTGGACGCTGGGCGTGACCGCCGCCGTCGGCCTGATCGCCGGCGCGCTGTTCGGCTACCTGCTGGGCCTGGCGCTGCGCCGCGTCTGGCTGCCGCGCTACCTGCAGAACCTGGCGGTGCTGGCGATCATGCTGACCGCCTTCGGCGTTTCCAACGCCATCGCCGACGAATCCGGTTTGCTGACCGTCACGGTCATGGGCATCTGGCTGGCCAACATGCGCGACGTGGACACCAGCGATATTCTGGCGTTCAAAGAGGAGCTGTCGGCGATCCTGATCTCGGCGCTGTTCATCATTCTGGCGGCGCGGCTCGACATCCAGGCGCTGTGGAACATGGGCTGGCCGCTGCTGCTGCTGCTGCTGGCGGTGCAGTTCATCGCCCGGCCGCTGTGCATCGCGGTGTCGACCTGGCGCTCTTCCCTGCACTGGCGCGATCGGCTGCTGCTGTGCTGGATCGCCCCGCGCGGCATCGTCGCCGCGGCGGTCAGCTCGCTGTTCGCGCTGACGCTGCAGCGCAGTGGCTATCAGGGCGCCGACCGGCTGGTGACCGTGGTGTTCGCCATCATCATCGGCACCGTGGTGTTGCAAAGCCTGACCAGCGGCATGATGGCGCGCTGGCTGCGGGTGCAGCAGCAGAAACCGCGCGGCGTGCTGATCGTCGGCGCCAACAGCGTGGCGCGCATGCTGGCGCAGGCGCTGATCAAGCTGAACGTGCCGGTGATCGTCACCGACAGCAGCTGGGAATACTACCGTCAGGCGCGCATGGACGGCATTCCGGCCTACTATGGCCACGCCTACTCCGAACACGCCGAGAACTATCTCGATCTGAGCAATATCGCCCAGGTGCTGGCGCTGTCGCCCAATCGTCACCAAAACGCGCTGGCCGTCTATCACTTCGGCCACCTCTTCGGCGAGGATCACGTGTTCGCCATTCGTTCGGGGGCGCCGTTGAAAGGGCGCGGCGCCAGCGCGGAAAGTTCGCGTTTCCGCCGGCACGAAATTTTATTTAATCAGGAAGCCACCTACGGCCGTCTGAGCAGCCTGCTCGCCAGGGGGGCCACCATCAAAGCGACCAAATTGAACGAAAATTTCGGTTGGTTGGAGTATTTGGAAAAACATCAGGGCGTTATCCCGTTATTCAGCCAAAAGGAAGACGGTTCTCTGCAACCGATTGGCGCCGGTTCCACGCCTGCGATGCCCTGTACGCTTATCGCGCTGGTGCAAGATGAAAATCCCTCACCGTCTGTACGTTGACAGAATGACGATAACCGGCTATTCCTAACAGCCTACTTGCGCACCCGGTGCGCAAGCCAGAAGAGGCGCGTCGCCCAGGTAGAGTGTCAGAGGAGCCGTTTCTCCGTTGACGGCACCCGAGGGGGAGCGACGCCGAGGTAGGGTAATGGCCGGCCATTATCGTATCGACTACAGGGGCTGAATCCCCTGGGTTGTCACCAGGGGATCGCCCGCAGGGCGATCGACAAGGTGGGGCGCTTCTGGGTGTATCGTAGCCTGACCTCTACGCCTGCCCCCTGTTTACCGCTCTCCCCTTGTGCCAAGGCTATGGAATTACAGTGCCCCCAAACGGGCATCCCTGACACGAGGTTTCTACATGAACCAAGCAGTACCCCAGAATTCCACCGTGGTAGCCAAGTTCGGCGGCACCAGCGTCGCCGACTTTGAAGCCATGAACCGCAGCGCCGACGTCGTGCTGGCCAACCCGCAGGTCCGCCTGGTGGTGTTGTCCGCCTCGGCGGGCGTCACCAACCTGTTGGTCGCCCTGGCCGAAGGTTGCGAGGCCGAGAAGCGCAACTACCAGCTTGATGAAATTCGTCGCATCCAGTACGCCATCCTCGATCGCCTCGCGGCACCTGCGGTGATCCGCGACGAGATAGACCGCCTGCTGGAAAACATCGCCATGCTGTCGGAGGCCGCGTCGCTGGCCACCTCGACGGCGTTGACCGACGAGCTGGTCAGCCATGGGGAGCTGATGTCCACCCTGCTGTTCGTTGAAATCCTGCGCGCCCGCAACGTGCAGGCCGAATGGTTCGACGTGCGTAAAGTGATGCGCACCGACGATCACTTCGGCCGCGCCGTGCCGGACAGCGCCGCGCTCAGCGAACTGGCGCAGGCGCAGTTGCGGCCGCGTCTGCAAGAGGCGCTGGTGGTCACCCAGGGCTTTATCGGCAGCGAACCGAAAGGCCGCACCACCACGCTCGGCCGCGGCGGCAGCGACTATACCGCCGCGCTGCTCGGCGAGGCGCTCGGCGTCGGCCGGGTGGATATCTGGACCGACGTGCCGGGCATCTACACCACCGATCCGCGCGTGGTGCCGGCGGCCAAGCGCATCGATAAAATCGGTTTCGAAGAGGCGGCGGAAATGGCCACCTTCGGCGCCAAAGTGCTGCATCCGGCCACCCTGCTGCCGGCAGTGCGCAGCGACATTCCGGTGTTCGTCGGCTCCAGCAAGGATCCGGCGGCCGGCGGCACGCTGGTGTGCAACACCACCGAGAACCCGCCGCTGTTCCGCGCGCTGGCGCTGCGACGCAAGCAAACGCTGCTGACGCTGCACAGCCTGAACATGTTGCACGCGCGCGGCTTCCTAGCCGAGGTGTTCAACATTCTGGCGCGCCACAATATCTCCGTCGATCTGATCACCACCTCGGAAGTCAGCATCGCGCTGACCATGGATACCACCGGCGCCACCTCCGTCGGCGGCAGCCTGCTGACTACCTCGCTGTTGACCGAGCTGTCGTCGCTGTGCCGGGTGGAAGTGGAAGAAAACCTGGCGCTGGTGGCGATCATCGGCAACCAGCTGTCGCGGGCCTGCGGCGTGGGCAAAGAGGTGTTCGGCGTGCTCGATCCGTTCAACATCCGCCTGATCTGCTACGGCGCCAGCAGCTATAACCTGTGCTTCCTGGTGCCGGGCGAAGAAGCCGAGCAGGTGGTGCGCACCCTGCACCACAACCTGTTCGAATAAGTCATTATCCCTGATTGCGGGCGCAGCATGCTGCGCCCCTGCGTCTAAAAAATCCGTTCAAAACCGGCAGGGGTTCAGCTTGTTGAACCCGCAAAAAAACACAACCACACCCACCGTTCTCAATCTGGCTAAGGAAAACCTGCATGCTGGCAATACTCACGCGCTTATTCCCCCTGTGGGCGATACTGCTGTCCGTCGCCGCCTATTACACGCCGAGCACCTTTACCGGCATCGGCCCCTACGTCAGCCCGCTGCTGATGCTGATCATGTTCGCCATGGGCGTCACGCTGCGGCTCGACGACTTCAAACGCGTGCTGGCGCGCCCCGGCCCGGTGGCGGCAGGCATCTTCCTGCATTATCTGATCATGCCGCTGGCGGCCTGGATCCTGGCGATGCTGTTCCGCATGCCGCCGGATCTGTCCGCCGGCATGGTGCTGGTGGGCAGCGTGGCCAGCGGCACCGCGTCCAACGTGATGATCTACCTGGCCAAGGGGGACGTGGCGCTGTCGGTGACCATCTCGGCAGTTTCGACGCTGGTGGGGGTGTTCGCCACGCCGCTGTTGACCCGCCTGTACGTCGATGCCGAAATCAGCGTCGATATCATGGGCATGCTGCTCAGCATCCTGCAGATCGTGGTGATCCCGATCGGCCTGGGCCTGATCGTCCACCATACCCTGACCAAAACGGTGAAGCGCATTGAGCCGCTGCTGCCGGCGCTGTCGATGGTGTGCATCCTGGCGATCATCAGCGCGGTGGTGGCGGGCAGCCAAAGCCACATCGCCTCGGTCGGCCTGGTGGTGATCGTCGCGGTGATCCTGCACAACGGCATCGGTCTGTTGAGCGGCTACTGGGGCGGCAAGCTGTTCGGCTTCGACGAATCCACCTGCCGCACGCTGGCGATTGAAGTCGGCATGCAGAACTCCGGGCTGGCGGCCACGCTGGGCAAAATCTACTTCTCGCCGCTGGCCGCGCTGCCGGGCGCGCTGTTCTCGGTCTGGCACAATCTCTCCGGCTCGCTGCTGGCGGGTTATTGGTCCGGCCGCCCCATCAAGAAAAAATAAACCGCCTGCGGGGACGCAAACAATTGCGTCCCCGTTCTTCTCTGCGAAATTTCGTATTTCCCACTGGTCGGATTGTCATAATTCCCCCCATCCTCTATCATCCGTGAAAAATAAAAATTCAGATTCTTCCTATCCATGCCGATAATGTTGGCAAGGGGGAGAGATGCTCCACTTTTTTTAATTAATTAAGTCACCAGGGTTGCCCGCCAAAAAAGAAGCAGCCTAATTATTATTTAGATCTATACCCACCGTCTTATTTGCTGCGGCAAATCGAGATACCTCGCAATGTGCATGTCGCTCATTATTTCGGGCCGGCCGTCGGTCGCCCGTGGTTAACCTCATGGATTGGGCTGGCTGCCCCGGCAGCCTCTCATAATGGATTACAATGATAAAAAAAATCACCGCCTTGATGCTGCTGGTCAGCACGGCCCTTTCCGCTGAAACCCTGCCGGATGCCCACATGATGCGGGATATGTCGATGGGGGAATCACGCCGCGCGCTGCAAGACAGCACGCGTGAAGTCAACCAGCTGATTGAACAGCGCCGCTATCAGCAACTGAAGCAACAGCGCCTGCTGGCGGAACCGGAACCGGCCGCGCCCGCCCTGCCGCAATCCGCGCAGTGCCTGCCGATCGCCGGCGTTTACCTGCAAGGCATTACCCTGCTCTCGCCGGCCGATTTGTCGGCCCTGAGCGCGCTGCCGGAAAACTGCATCAGCAGCAACGATATCAATCGCCTGACCCGCGAATTAACGCGCCTTTATGTGCAAAAAGGCTATATCACCGCGCGCGTGCAAATTGTTCGCCCTAATTCGCAGGGGGAATTGGGGCTGAGCGTGACCGAAGGATTTATCGAGAAAATAGAAGGCGGCGATCGCTGGGTCAACAGCCGATTATTATTTCCTGGGCTGGAAGGCAAGCCGCTGAAATTAACCGAACTCGATCAAGGATTGGATCAGGCCAATCGTTTGCAATCGAATACCACCAAGCTGGATATATTACCCGGCCGCCAGGTTGGCGGTTCGGTCATTCGTTTGCGCAATCAGCACGCCAAGCCCTGGCTGATTACCGCCGGCACGGATAATTACGGTCAGAAAAGCACCGGCCAGTGGCTGGCGCGCGCCACCGCCACGCTGGACAGCCCGTTCGGCCTGTCGGACTTCGTCAGCCTGAACGCCAACAGCACGCTGGAAAACCCGGCTCACCGCTACAACCGCGCCTACACCCTGCTCTATTCGCTGCCGTACGGCGCGTTCACCTTCAGCGGGTTCGCCAGCTTCTCGTCCTATGAGAACCACCAGCAGCTGCCGCACAACGTGGTCAAACTGCACGGTCAGACTCAACAGTACGGGCTGCGCAGCGACTACGTGTTTTATCGCGACCACGATCAGATAGACAGCCTGAGCGGCCAGTTGACCTACAAGCGCATCGACAACTACTTCGAAAGCGTGCGTCTTGAGGTCAGCAGCCCAACGCTGACCCTGGCCGAGCTGAGCGCCAGCCACCTGCAAATTCTGCCCCATGGGGTATTCAGCGCCAACCTCAGCGTCGAGCAGGGCCTGCCCTGGCTGGGCGCCGATCGCCACCCGAGTTCGGTGCACCTCGACAGCCAGTTCACCAAGGGCAAGCTGTTCGCCAACCTGAGCCAGCGCCTCAAGCTGGGTGACGCCACCTATCAGCTCAACAACCTGTTCTACGGCCAATACAGCCGCGACCCGCTGCCCGGCGTGGAGTGGCTTAGCCTTACCGATCGCAGCGCCGTGCGCGGCTTCAGCCGCAGCACCCAGTCCGGCGACAACGGCTGGTATCTGCAGAACACGCTGTCGCGCAGCTTCAATTTAGGTGCCGCCACGCTGACGCCGCGCCTTGGCGCCGACGTCGGCCGCATTCTGCCGCGTCAGGACAACTCGGGCTGGCGCAGCAGCGCCGGGGTGAGCAGCGGCGCCACGTTACGCTACCGGCAGGCGCTGGTCGATCTGGAGGTCAGCCGCGGCTGGATTTTGTCGAACCACGCCACGCCTGAAGATCCCGTTCAGGTGCTGGCGCGCTTTTCTTACACCTTTTAATCAGCAGTTTGCAGGACCCCACGGCAATATACGGAGATACATGGATGAAAAATAATAACTTCAGACTTTCGGCGGCAGGCAAACTGGCCGCCGCGCTGGCGATAATTCTCGCCGCTTCCGCCGGCGCCTACGCCGGTGAGATCGTCGCGGCCAACGGCGCCAACGGCCCCGGCGTTTCCACCGCCGCCACCGGCGCCCAGGTGGTCGACATCGTCGCGCCGAACGGCAACGGGCTGTCGCATAACCAATATCAGGACTTCAACGTCAACCAGCCCGGCGCGGTGCTGAACAACTCCCGCGAGGCGGGGCTGTCGCAGCTGGCCGGCCAACTGGGCGCCAACCCCAATCTGGGCGGGCGCGAAGCCAGCGTGATCCTCAATGAAGTGATCGGCCGCAATCCGTCGCTGCTGCACGGCCAGCAAGAGATCTTCGGCATGGCGGCCGACTACGTGCTGGCCAACCCGAACGGCATCAGTTGCCAGGGCTGCGGGTTCATCAACACCAGCCGCTCCTCGCTGGTGGTCGGCAACCCGCTGGTGGAAAACGGCCTGCTGCAGGGCTACAGCACTCTGGGCAACCGCAATACCCTGAGCCTCAACGGCACCCTGAACGCCGGCGGCGTGCTGGATTTGATCGCGCCGAAGATAGACAGCCGCGGCGACGTCATCGTACAAGACTTCACCCACCGCAACGGCAAAGTGACGCCGGCGGCGATCAACGCCATCAGCGGCCTTAACCGCGTGGCGCGCGACGGCAAGGTGCTGGCCAGCGAGCAACCGACGACCGCGCTGGACAGCTACTACCTCGGCAGCATGCAGGCCGGGCGCATCAACATCATCAACACCGCGCAAGGCAGCGGCGTGAAGCTGGCCGGCAAGCTGGCCGCCGGCAACGAGCTCAAGGTGAAAGCCTATGATATCCGCAGCGAAAGCCGCGTCGACGACGCCGGCAGCAACCGCAACGGCGGCGACAACTACCAGAACTACCGCGGCGGCATCTACGTCAACGATCGCAGCAGCAGCCAGAAGCTGACCCGCACCGAGCTGAAAGGCAAGAACATCAGCCTGGTGGCGGATAATCACGCGCACCTTACCGCCACCGATATTCGCGGCGAAGACATTACCCTGCAGGGCGGCAAGCTGACGCTCGACGGCCAACAGCTGAAGCAAACCCAAGGTCACACCGACAACCGCTGGTTCTACTCCTGGCAATACGACGTCACCCGCGAGCGCGAGCAGCAGCAGCAGGCGGGCAGCACCGTCGCCGCCAGCGGCAACGCCAAACTCGTCAGCACCCGGGAAGACGTGACGCTGCTGGGCGCCAACGTCAGCGCCGACCGGGCGTTGAGCGTCAAAGCGGCGCGCGACGCGCACCTCGCCGGGCTGGTGGAGAAGGATAAGTCCAGCGAACGCGGCTACCAGCGCAACCACACCTCCAGCCTGCGCACCGGCAGTTGGAGCAGCAGCGACGAAAGCGAAAGCCTGAAGGCCAGCGAACTGCGCAGCCAGGGCGAACTGACGTTGAAAGCCGGCCGCAATGTCGCAACCCAGGGCGCCAGGGTCCACGCCCAGCGCGATCTGACGATCGACGCAGACAACCAGATCCAGATCGGGGTGCAGAAAACCGCCAACGCCAAAGCGGTGCGCGATGACAAAACCTCCTGGGGCGGCATCGGCGGCGGCGACAACAAGAACAACAGCAACCGCCGCGAAGTCAGCCACGCTTCCGAACTGACCAGCGGCGGCACCCTGCGCCTGAACGGCCAGCAGGGCGTCACCATCACCGGCAGCAAGGCGCGCGGCCAGAAAGGTGGCGAAGTCACCGCCACCCACGGCGGCCTGCGCATCGACAACGCGCTGAGCACCACCGTGGACAAAATCGACGCGCGCACCGGCACCGTGTTCAACATCACCAGCAGCTCGCACAAGGCAGACAACAGCTACCAGAGCAGTACCGCCAGCGAACTGAAGTCCGACACCAACCTGAAGCTGGTCAGCCGTAAGGATACCGACGTGATCGGCAGCCAGGTCGCCAGCGGCGGCGAACTGAACGTCACCTCACAGACCGGCAACATCAACGTCAAGGCCGCCGAGCAGCAGCAGAACATCGACGAGCAGAAGACCGCGCTTACCGTCAACGGCTACGCCAAAGAAGCCGGCGACAAGCAATACCGCGCCGGTGTACGCATCGAACACACCCGCGACAGCGAGAAAACTACCCGCACCGAGAATCGTGGCGCCACCCTCAGCGGCGGCAGCGTGAAGCTCGAAGCGGATAAGGACGTGACCTTCAGCGGCTCCAAATTGGTCGCCGACAAAGGCGACGCCAGCGTCAGCGGCAATAAGGTTTCGTTCCTGGCGGCCGACGACAAAACCACCTCGAACACCGAGCAGACCAAGGTCGGCGGCGGTTTCTACTACACCGGCGGCATCGACAAGCTCGGCAGCGGCGTAGAGGCCGGTTACGAGAACAGCAAAACGCAGGCGCAGAGCAGCAAGGCAGTCACCTCCGGCAGCGACGTCAAAGGCAACCTGACTGTCAACGCCCGTGACAAATTGACCCAGCAAGGCGCGCAACACAGCGTCGGCGGCGCCTATCAAGAAAACGCCGCGGGCGTCGATCATCTGGCCGCCGCCGACACCACCAGCAGCACCACCACCAAAACCGACGTCGGCGTGAACATCGGCGCCAACGTCGATTACAGCGCCGTCACTCGTCCGGTCGAGCGTGCGGTCGGCAAGGCGGCCAAGCTGGACGCCACCGGCGTCATCAACGACATCGGCGGCATCGGCGCGCCTAACGTCGGCCTGGATATCGGCGCACAGGGCGGCAGCAGCGAAAAACGCAGCAGCAGCTCGCAGGCGGTGGTCAGCTCGGTGAAAGCCGGCAGCATCGACATCAACGCCAAAGGCGAAGTGCGCGATCAGGGCACGCAATATCAAGCTGACAAAGGCGCGGTCACGCTGACGGCGGACAGCCACCGCAGCGAAGCCGCGGCGAACCGTCAGGACGAGCAGAGCCGCGACACCCGCGGCAGCGCCGGCGTGCGCGTCTACACCACCACCGGCAGCGATCTGACCGTGGACGCCAAGGGCGAAGGCGGCACTCAGCGCAGCAACAGCAGCGCGAGCCAGGCGGTGACCGGCTCGATCGACGCGGCCAACGGCATCAACGTCAACGTGAAAAAAGACGCGGTCTATCAGGGCACCGCGCTGAACGGGGGCAGCGGTAAAACCGCCGTCAACGCCGGCGGCGATATCCGTCTTGATCAGGCCAGCGACAAACAGAGCGAAAGCCACAGCGGCTTTAACGTCAAAGCCTCCGCCAAGGGCGGTTTCACCGCCGACAGTAAAAACTTCGGCGCCGGGTTCGGCGGCGGCACCCATAACGGCGAAAGCAGCAGCAGCACCGCGCAGGTCGGCAACGTCAGCGGCCAACAGGGCGTTGAGCTGAAGGCGGGCCGCGATCTGACGCTGCAGGGCACCGACGTCAAGAGCCGGGGCGACGTCACTCTGAGCGCGGGCAATCAGGTCGCGCTGCGGGCGGCGGAATCGACCCAAACGCGTAAGGAGAGCAAGCTGTCCGGCAATATCGATCTGGGCGCCGGCAGCAGCGACAGCAAGGAAAAAACCGGCGGCAGCCTCTCCGCCGGCGTCGCATTCGACATCGCCAAGGTGAATGAGTCCGCGACAGAACGCCAGGGCGCCACTATCGCCTCAGACGGCAAGGTCACCCTGTCCGCCAACGGCAAAGGCGATGACGCGCTGCATCTGCAGGGTGCCAAAGTCAGCGGCGGCAGCGCCGCGCTCGAGGCGAAAAACGGCGGCATCCTGCTGGAGTCCGCCAAAAACGAGCAGCATAAGGACAACTGGAATCTGGGCATCAAAGCCAACGCCAGAGGCGGCCAAACGTTCAACAAGGACGCCGGCGGCAAGATCGATCCGAACACCGGCAAAGACACCCATACGCTGGGGGCCGGTCTGAAGGTCGGCGTGGAACAGCAGGATAAAACCACCCACGCCAACGCCGGCATCACCGCGGGCGACGTGGCGATCAACAGCGGCAAGGACACCCGTCTCGCCGGGGCGCGCGTCGATGCCGACAGCGTCCAGGGCAAGGTGGGCGGCGATCTGCGCATTGAAAGCCGCAAAGACGTTGAGAAAGGCGTGAAGGTGGATGTGGATGCCGGCCTGAGCCACAGCAACGATCCGGGCAGCAGCGTCACCTCCAAGCTGTCGAAGGTGGGCACGCCGCGCTACGCCGGTAAGGTGAAAGAGAAACTGGAGGCCGGGGTAAACAAAGTGGCCGACGCCACCACCGACAAGTACAACAGCGTGGCGCGTCGCCTCGATCCGCAGCAGGACACCACCGGCGCGGTCAGCTTCAGCAAGGCCGACGGCAAAGTCACGCTGCCGGCAACGCCGGCCGGTGAAAAACCGCAAGGCCCGCTGTGGGATCGCGGCGCACGCACCGTCGGCGGCGCGGTGAAAGACAGCATCACCGGCCCGGCCGGTCGCCAGGGGCACCTCAAGGTCAATGCCGACGTGGTGAACAACAACGCGGTTGGCGAGCAGTCGGCGATTACCGGCAAGAACGGCGTGGCGCTGCAGGTCGGCGGCCAAACCCAACTGACCGGCGGCGAGATCCGCAGCCAGCAGGGCAAGGTGGAACTGGGCGGCGGCAAGGTCAGCCAGCAGGACGTCAGCGGCCAGCGCTATCAGGGCGGCGGCCGCGTCGATGCGGCCGCCACGATCGGCGGGCTGCTAGGCGGCGCGGCGAAGCAAAGCGTTGACGGCAACGTACCGTTCGCCAGCGGCCATGCTTCAACTCAGCAAGCGGACGCCAAAGCCGGGGTGTTCAGCGGCAAATAACACGCCCCCCAACGCAACGCCCCCGGTTAAAACCGGGGGCGTTTTTTTTACAGCGTGCTCGGGGTGTCTTCCCAGTCGCGATCGTCGTCCTTGGCATCCTGATCCAACACGTTGTAAGCCACGGCGCAGAACAGCGAGTTCAGGCGCTTCATGTCCCCCAACAATCCCAAATGCAACGAACTGGTCTCGATGCTCTGCACGTTTTGCTGGTGCAAACGATCGACGTGCGCGTGCGCGTAGCGGCGATCCAGAATGCGGAAACGGTGCTTGGAACGGCGCAGGCGCTTGGCGCTGGTGACGTCGCCGGACAGGAACACCGACAGCCCCAGGCGCAGATTGCCGATCAGCCGTTCGTGCAGTCCGTCCAGCTCCGCCAACCCTTCCGCCGAGAAAGCGCGGCGCGCGGCGTGCGACTTGGCGCCCACATCGCCGGCCATGCGCTCGATGATGTCGCCCGCCTGTTCCAGGTTGAGCGCCATTTCGATGATCTCCGCCCAGCGGCGCGAGTCTTCCTCGCCCAGATCTTCCTTCTGGATCTGCGCCAGATACAGCTTGATGGCGGTGTACAGCACGTCGACGTCATCGTCGAGGCGCCGCACCTCTTTATCGACCCCCTGCTTACCGTGCAGCACCTCACGTTGCAGGATCATCATGTGTTCCACCACGTCGCCCATGCGCAGCGTTTCGCGCGCCGCGTTGGCCAACGCCAGCGTCGGCGTGTCCAGCGCGCTGGCGTCCAGATGGCGCGGCCGCATGCGCGGATCGTCAGCCGCTTCGTCGACGATCAGCCGTTCGCACAGCGTCGCCATCGGCCCGGCCAACGGGATCATCACCAGGCAGCGGATCAGGTTGTAGAACACGTGGAAATAGATCACCAGCTCTTCGCTGCCGCCCGGCAGTTGAGCCATCAAATCCGCCAGATAGGAGACGAACGGCAGCACCAGTATGCAGCCCACCAGCTTGAACAGCAGGCTGCCGAGCGCCACGCGCCGCCCCGCGGCGTTCTGGCCGCTGGCGTTGATCATCGCCAGCAGGCCGCTGCCGAGGTTGGCGCCGATCACCAGACAGAGCGCCACCTTCAGCGAAATCACGCCGGATGCGGTCAGGGTGGCGGTCAGCAGCACCGCCGCCAGGCTGGAATAGCTGACGATGGCGAACAGCGCGCCGGTCAGGGCATCCAGCATCACGTCGCCGGTCAGCGACGAGAACAGCACTTTCACCCCGGCCGCCTGGGTGATCGGCGTGGCGGCGGCGACGATCAGCTCCAGCGCCAGCACGATCAGCCCAAGGCCGATCAGGACGCGCCCGATCTGGCCGATCCGCATCTGTTTGCGGCTGAGGAACAGGAAGACGCCGACCAGGATCAGCAGCGGCGACAGCCAGGAAAGATCGAAGGTCAACACGCGCGCCATCAGCGCGGTGCCGACGTCGGCGCCCAGCATGATCACCAGCGCAGGCGCCAGCCCCACCAGCCCCTGCGCGACGAAAGAGGTCACCAGCAGTGCGGTGGCGTTGCTGCTTTGCACCAGCGCGGTCACGCCGATGCCGGAAACGAACGCCAGCGGTTTTTTCTCAACGCTGTCGCTCAACACGCGCCGCAGATTGGCGCCGTAAACCCGCATGATCCCGGTGCGCACGATGTGGGTGCCCCACACCAACAGCGCCACGGACGAAAGCAGGTGAAGAAGGGTCAGCACGGAAGATACGCTCCATTAACGCCCGGCCAAAGGAGGCTGATACCCGATGCTTGTCACGCGACGCAGAGAGGCGAGCCAAAGGATGACGGATACAGCGCGCGGTCCCGCCTGCCGGGCGTGGGTCTGGCAGGACAGCGGGCGGGCGGCAGACCGCAGAAGAGAAGGGTTAATGCGGCGGCGGGAAGGCCCCGGCGCCGCGCTGCGAAGTCATGCAACTTCCCGCAATACAACAGGTTCCAAGTGTAGCCCAATTTCCGCGCCGTCGGGCCGCAGGTCGGCCACCGAACGATTGAGCACGTCAACCAGCAATTCTACCTCGCAAACCTGAATCCGATACCGTACCACATTCCCGAGCAAACTGTGACCCAGGATCACCCCGCCGATCCCCTGTCCGGCCGGCAACAGGCCGATCGATTCGGGGCGGATCGCCACCTTGCCGACATAGCTGCGCCCGGTCAAGCGGCCGGCCTGTTCGGCGCTCAGCAGGTTGTAGTTGCCGATAAACCCGGCGGCGAAGGCATCCGCCGGCTGGGTATACAGGGTTTCCGCATCGCCGCTCTGCACGATCTGCCCCTTATTCATCAGCACGATGCGATCCGACAAGGTCAGCGCCTCTTCCTGATCGTGGGTGACGAAGATCGCCGTCAGGTTCAGCTCGCGCTGAATGCGCCGGATCTGCTCGCGCAGGTGTTTGCGAATACGCGCATCCAGCGCCGACAGCGGTTCGTCGAGCAGCAGCAGACGCGGGCGAGTGACCAGCGATCGCGCCAACGCCACGCGCTGACACTGGCCGCCCGACAACTGATGCGGATAGCGCTTCGCCAGATCGCTCAGCTCCACCAGCGCCAGCGCTTCCTGCACCCGCTGGCCGATCTGCCCGGCCGCCAGCTTCTGCATTTTCAGGCCGAAGGCCACGTTGCCTTCCACCGTCATATTGGGAAACAGCGCATAACTTTGAAACACCATGCCGATGCCGCGCTTTTGCGGCGCCAGCGGCACCAGATCCTGGCCCTGCAGCAAAATTTGCCCGCTGTCGACCGGGGTCAGGCCGGCCAGACAGCGCAGCAGCGTCGATTTGCCGCAGCCGCTAGGCCCCAGCAGGGTGACGAACTCCCCCTCTTCGGCGGTGAAATCGATATCCTGAAACACCTGGGTCTGGCCATAGTGTTTGTTCAGGCGGGTGACGTTGAGATAAGCCATCGGGTTAGCCCTTGTTTTTATTCAGCAGGTTCGCCAGCCAGGTGACGAGCAGCACCACGGCGAAATAGGAGATGACCAGCGCGCTGGTAAAGTGCCCGCTGCCGTTGCGCATATTGAACAGATAGACCTGCAGCGTTTCATACTGGCTGCCCACCAGCAGGTTGGCGAACACGAACTCGCCGATCAGGAACGAAAACGACAGCAGCACGGCGATCGTTCCGCCCTTGCGCAGGTTCGGCAGCACCACCCACAGCGCCGCCTGCCAGGTGCTGGCGCCGAGCAGGTGCGCGGCGTCCATCAGATCGCGCAGGTTGATCGCCTGCATGTTGTTGCTGATGGCGCGGTAGATAAACGGCAGCGCGATGGTGAAATAGCAGCCCACCAAAATCCAGGGGGTGCCGAGCAGCGGCAGCGGATCGGCGGCGAACAGCTGCATCAGCCCCACCGCCGACACCACCGGCGGCACGGCGAACGGCAGCAGGATCAGCACGTTCATCACCGCGTCCAGCTTGGGGAAGTAGTAAGCGATCACAAACATCGCCGGCAGGATCACCACCACCGACAGCAGCAACGTGCCAAAGCAGATCAGCAGCGAGTGCCACAGCGCCAGCAAAAAGCGCGAATCGCTCCACAACGCCGTCAGCCATTTCAGGGTAAAACCGTCCGGCAAAATGGTGGCGCCCCACTGGGTGGCCAGCGCGTAAACCAGCGTCGCCGCCAGCGGCAGCAGCAGAATCAACAGCAGCAGGCCGGTCACCGTGCGGTGGTACAGGCGTTCAACACGCGACATGAGCATTCTCCATCCGATTATGAGCGCGCATTGAGGTAGCTCCTGCGCAGCATCCATTGGTGGATCACCGTGATAAACGCCATCATCGCCACCAGCAGCATCGCCAACGCGCTGGCCAGGTTCGGATCGAGGGAGATGTCCCCCGCCACCAGCGCCGAGATGCGGATCGGGATCACGTTGAAGTTGCCGGTGGTCAGCGCGTACACCGTGGCGTAGGCGCCCAGCGCGTTGGCCAGCAGGATGACGAAGGTGCCCATCAGCGCCGGCGCCAACACCGGCAGGCCGATATGCCGCCAGTAGCGCCAGGGGCCGGCGCCGAGCAGCGCCGCCGACTCGCGCCAATCGGCGCGCAGCGCATCGAACGCCGGATACAGCAACAGCACGCCCAACGGGATCTGGAAGTAGGTATACAGCACGATCAGGCCGCTCTTCGAATAGAGGTTGAAGCTCTCCATCAAACCGTATTTGCGCAGCAGCAGCGTCAGGCAGCCGTTCAACCCCAACAGAATGACGAAGGCGAACGCCAGCGGCACCCCGGCGAAGTTGCTGGTCATGTTGGTGAACGACATCACGAAGTCATGAAAGCGGGTCTGGCCGAGCTGGCGAAGTGAGTAACTGCCCACTAATGCAATCAGCAAGCCGTAGACGCTCGACCACAGCGAGATCTCCAGCGAGAACTGAAAGGCCTGCAGGTAGAACGGCGACGTGAGGATATCGACATAGTTGCCCCATCCCCAGCCGCCGCTCTCGCTGAAAAAGCTGTGAACCGCGATCCACACCAGCGGGGCGATCTGAAACGCGCCGAACAGCACGATAAACGGCAGCAGGCACAGCGCGGCGATCCATTTGGTTTTGCTGTTCATCGCGCATCCTGCGCCAGCAGCGCCCGACAGCGCGGCTTGTCGTGCGGCGCCTGCAGCAGATCGCAGATCGTGCCGCACAGCTCGGTTTGCTGCGGATCGGCGTCGTCCAGGCTGAAGCCCGCGCCGAACACGAACAGCGGCACCTGGCGCTCTTCCGGCAACACCCCGCCGTGGCTGCGATCGTCGTTCATGCCGTGGTCGGCGGTAACCAGCACCTGATAACCGGCCGCCAGCCACTCGGGCAGATAGCGCGACAGCGAGCCGTCGGCGCGGCGCGCCGCGTTGCGGTACTGCGGCGAAGAGAGGCCGAAGCGGTGCCCGGCGTCGTCGATGTTCATCGGGTGGATCAGCAGGAAATCCGGCTGATGACGCTGGCGCAGGCTTTCGGCGTCGTCGAACAGATGGCTGTCGGGATAGCCGTCGTCGTAATAGAAATGGCCGTGCTGAATCGGCAGCTCGGGAGCGTCGGTGTGGCGGTCGCGCGCGGCGTCGAACGGCGTACGGTTATACAATTCGCTGAACCAATGATACGCGGCGGCGGCGGTGGTCAGCCCGGCGGCGCGCGCGTAATGAAACACGCTTTGTTGATGAGAAAGGCGCGAGACGTGGTTGTGCACCACGCCGCTCTCCACCGGCGTGACGCCGGTGAGGATGCATTCATACAGCGGCCGGGAGAGCGAGGGCAACTCGCTCTCCAGCAGGTACAACCGCCCGCGTCCCGCCGCGCATTCGGCCTGCAGATACCCCATGGCGTCGTGCGCCACCCGGTAGTTGAGGCCGTCCAGCAGCACGAGGATCGTTTTCATGGTGCGTTAACTCACTGCTGCATAAACATAATGACGTTTTCCTGCCACAGACGCGGCAGCGCTTTGGCGCTCTGTTCCCAGGCCGCCGGATCGGCGATCGGGTACGCATTCTTGTACTGCTCGGCCGGCAGCAGCTTGG
>NZ_JBPIYZ010000002.1:0-572603 GCF_051172415.1 Serratia sp. H402Y | reverse complement strand
GCCTGGCGGCAATAGCGCGGTGGTCCCACCTGACCCCATGCCGAACTCAGAAGTGAAACGCCGTAGCGCCGATGGTAGTGTGGGGTCTCCCCATGCGAGAGTAGGACACTGCCAGGCATCAAATAAAGCCGAAAGCCCTGAACTGACGTTCAGGGCTTTTTGCTGTGCGTAAAACGTAAAAAAGCGCAGCTACGCTGCGCTGCTTTCCCCTCCTTATTCTCCGTCAGCGAGCCAGAGAAAAGGCCCCGAAGGGCCTTTGATTAGGGTGTGTTTGCTTTTTTCACTTATTATTCGGTCAATGCGAGCTGCCCTGAGAAATACCCAGCCCGGTTTGCGAACGAACAAACTGCGCCCGGAAGCGTTCCCGCTCTTGCTGCCCGGCCAGCGAGCTGTCGGTGATCGAGAACAGCCAGGTGCCGACAAAGGCCACGATCATCGAGAACAGCGCCGGGTATTCGTACGGGTAAATCGGTTTCTCATGGCCGAGGATCTGCACCCAGATCGTCGGGCCGAGGATCATCAGAATCACCGCTGTCAGCAGGCCTAACCAGCCGCCAATCATCGCGCCGCGGGTCGTCAAACGCGACCAGTACATCGACAGGATGATGATAGGGAAGTTACAGCTGGCGGCGATGGAGAACGCCAGCCCGACCATAAAGGCGATATTCTGCTTCTCGAACAAAATCCCCAGGGCAATGGCGACCAGGCCTAATACCACGACGGTGATCTTGGAGACCTTCAGCTCATCGCGCTCGGTCGCCTTGCCGTTTTTAATCACGCTGGCGTACAGATCGTGGGACACGGCCGAGGCGCCGGCCAGCGTCAGGCCCGCCACCACCGCCAGAATGGTGGCGAACGCCACCGCCGAGATAAAGCCGAGGAAGAAGTTGCCGCCAACGGCATTGGCCAGATGCACCGCCGCCATGTTGGTGCCGCCCAGCAGCGCGCCGGTGGCGTCTTTGAACGCCGGATTGGCGCTGACCAGCAAGATGGCGCCGAAGCCGATGATAAAGGTCAGAATATAGAAGTAACCGATAAAGCCGGTGGCGTAGAACACGCTCTTGCGCGCTTCCTTGGCGTCACTCACGGTGAAGAAACGCATCAAGATGTGCGGCAGACCGGCGGTGCCGAACATCAGCGCCAGGCCAAGCGACAGCGCGGAAATCGGATCGGACACCAGCCCGCCGGGGCTCATGATGGCGATGCCTTTCGGATGCACCTTCACCGCTTCGGCGAACAGGGTATTGAAGTCGAAGTTAACCGACTTCATCACCATCAGCGCCATAAAGCTGGCGCCGGCCAACAGCAGCACCGCTTTGATGATCTGCACCCAGGTGGTGGCCAGCATGCCGCCGAACAGCACGTACAGTACCATCAGGATGCCGACCAGGATCACCGCCACATGGTAGTTGAGCCCGAACAGCAGCTGGATCAGCTTGCCGGCGCCGACCATCTGCGCGATCAGATACAACGCCACCACCACCAACGAGCCGCAGGCCGAGAGGGTGCGGATCGGTTTCTGCTGCAGACGGTAAGAGGCGACATCGGCGAAGGTATAGCGGCCGAGATTGCGCAGGCGTTCCGCGATCAGGAACAGAATGATCGGCCAGCCGATGAGGAAGCCGATGGAGTAGATCAGGCCGTCATAGCCCGAGGTATAGACCAGTGCGGAGATGCCGAGGAACGAGGCGGCGGACATGAAGTCGCCGGCGATCGCCAGCCCGTTTTGCAGACCGGTGATGCGCCCGCCCGCAGTGTAGTAGTCCTGACGGGAACGGGTGCGTTTGGAGGCCCAATAGGTGATGTAGAGCGTGGCGCCGACAAACAGGATAAACATCACGATCGCCTGGATGTTCAGCGGCTGACGATGCACCTCGCCGCCAATGGCGTCGGCGCAGGCCAGGCCCGGCAGCAACAGCAGCGCGGCGGCGGACAATAAGCGCTTCATTGTTTCACCTCGCGCAGAATCTCTGCGGTGAGGCGATCGAATTCGCCGTTGGCGCGGAACACATAGATCCCGGTCAAGACGAAAGAGATCACGATCAGCCCGACGCCGACCGGGATCCCGCGGGTAATGGTCGATCCGGCGGCGATCGGCGTGCCGAGCCATTGGGGATCGAAGGCGATCAACAAAATGAAGCCGACGTACAGCGCCAGCGTAATCAGCGAAAGCAGCCAGGCGAACCGGCCGCGTTTTCTCACCAGCTCTTTAAAGCGCGGGTTTTCTTCAATCCCTTGATAAATGGTGTCATTCATCAGAGTGTCTCCAGTAGGTATTGATAGAGTACGCCGCGCCAGGGCCGCTCAACGGCGCGTTATCCGAATGAGCGGCCTGAAGCGGCGTAAATTATGACGGCACTTTCATTGATTGTTTTTCTTCCAACAGCTTGTCGACTACAGCCGGATCCGCCAGCGTGGAGGTATCCCCCAGGTTGCTGGTGTCGCCGGCGGCAATTTTGCGCAGGATACGCCGCATGATCTTGCCGGAGCGCGTTTTGGGCAGCGAGTCTGTCCAGTGCAGCACGTCCGGCGTGGCGATCGGCCCTATCTCTTTGCGCACCCAGTTGCGCACTTCGGCATAGAGCTCCGGCGTCGGTTCTTCGCCGTGGTTCAGCGTGATATAGGCGTAGATCGCCTGGCCTTTGATGTTATGAGGAATGCCGACCACCGCCGCTTCGGCGATTTTCGGGTGAGATACCAGCGCGGACTCGATCTCGGCGGTGCCCAAACGGTGGCCGGAGACGTTCAGCACGTCATCGACGCGGCCGGTGATCCAGTAGTAACCGTCCTCGTCGCGGCGGGCGCCGTCGCCGCTGAAATACATGCCTTTGAAGGTCGAGAAGTAGGTTTGCTCGAAGCGGTCATGATCGCCGAACAGGGTGCGCGCCTGGCCCGGCCAGGAATCGACGATCACCAGGTTGCCTTCGCAGGCGCCTTCCTGCGGCGTGCCGACATTATCGACCAGCGCCGGCTGTACGCCGAAGAAAGGCCGCGTGGCGGAACCGGCCTTCAGCTCGGTGGCGCCCGGCAGCGGGGTAATCATGAAGCCGCCGGTTTCAGTTTGCCACCAGGTGTCGACGATCGGGCATTTGGCGTTGCCTATCTTGTTGTAGTACCACTCCCAGGCTTCCGGGTTGATCGGTTCGCCGACCGAGCCCATGATGCGCAGCGAATCGCGCCGGGTGCCTTCGATCGCCTTGTCGCCTTCGGCCATCAGGGCACGAATGGCGGTCGGCGCGGTATACAGAATGTTGACCTGGTGTTTGTCTATCACCTGCGACAGACGATTGACGCCCGGATAGTTAGGTACGCCTTCGAACATCAGCGTGGTGGCGCCGCAGGCCAGCGGGCCGTACAGCAGATAGCTGTGACCGGTGACCCAGCCCACGTCGGCGGTGCACCAGTAAATGTCGCCGTCGTGATAGTCGAACACATACTTAAAGGTCATCGCGGCGTACACCAGGTAGCCGCCAGTGGTGTGCAGCACGCCTTTTGGCTTGCCGGTCGAGCCGGAGGTGTACAGGATAAACAGCGGATCTTCGGCGTTCACTTCTTCCGGCGGGCAATCGGCGGAAACGCCCTGGGTCAGCTCATGCCACCACAGATCGCGCCCTTCCTGCCAGTAACCCGGTTTGCCGGTGCGCTGGAACACCACGACGTTGGCCACGCTGACCACGCCGGGGTTTTTCAGCGCATCGTCGACGTTCTTTTTCAGCGGCACGGCGCGGCCGGCGCGCAGGCCTTCATCGGCGGTGATCACCAGTTTGGCGTTGGAGTCGATAATGCGCCCGGCGACCGCTTCCGGTGAGAAGCCGCCGAAGATCACCGAATGTACGGCGCCGATGCGGGCGCAGGCCAGCATCGCGACCGCCGCTTCCGGCACCATCGGCATATAGATAGCCACCACGTCGCCTTTTTTCACGCCGAGCTTTTTCAGCACGTTGGCGAATTGGCAGACATCATGGTGCAGCTGTTTGTAGGTCACTTTCTTGGATTGGGTCGGGTCATCGCCTTCCCAGATAATGGCGGTCTGGTCGCCGCGCTCGGCCAAATGACGGTCCAGGCAGTTGGCTGCCAGGTTCAACGTGCCGTCTTCAAACCAACGGATGCTGACGTGGCCCGGATCGAACGAGGTGTTTTTGACTTTGGTATAGGGTTTGATCCAGTCCAGGATTTTGCCATGCTCACCCCAGAAAGCTTCTGGGTCTTGAACCGACTGTTGATAATACTGTTGGTATTGTGCCGGATTAATCAGGGCGCGTTCTGCAATTGCAGAAGGAATAGCGTGTTTATGCAGTTGGCTCATAGCTTTTCTCCTTGAAGTTGTTAATGATATGTCAACTGAAGGTTAAGTATAGTTTGCTACGATTCTTTGTTTCTTTTTTGCGCGGCAGATCACGCAACAAAGATATTGATTTGTAATAGTTCTGTCGTATTTGCAGTACGTATCTATCTATTTGGCGTTTAAATCATCATAAACCCGCTTTTTTAGCCAAAAACACTTATCTAAAGAACAAAAAAGAATAAACAAAGGCGAGGGTGTTTGCCTCGTGCTTAATAAGGGGGGGAGAGACCGACATTATTTCGCGCTATAAATCTTTTTTGATTATTTTTCGCTATTAATATTCGAAGTTGGTATTAACGCGATATAACGATGGACGGCACATCGTGAAATAACGTTCTATTAACGCTTAATTCCTGATGAAAACTCGGGAAATACCGTGTGGCATTCATCATGCTGAATTGTTCGATTTTTAATCTGAATATAAAACGGCGCTGCATTTATGGGTGAAAATGTCACTCGGCCAATTCCCATTTATTTGACTTTTGAGTAACAAAATATAAACATTTGATGCGGACTAAATATGCAGAATGGACGAAAAATAACGCATTTTAATCGCGTTCAAAAAAACGTCGCCGGCGCGGTTATGTGCTTCATTATATGAAAAATTATGTTTTTAATAACAAGCAATTATGCCATTTGAAATAGTTGCGCGAATTTTTTGTGATTCGATTCAGCGCTCAACCCTGACAAATCAAGGCTTGCAGAGCATGCCGCCCGGATGATACAGATTTATACTGCGTCGCACCCAGGGCAGGTGAACGCTTCCACTGAATTAACATAAGCCTGTAATAAATGATTAAGTATTCTTTTCGCCGTGTTGCGACTTTGTACGGCGCAAAGAGTCTTTGAGGACTTTTTGGGTATGAAAAGTGTAAAAATTAGCCTGGCTTGGCAAATCCTGATCGCGTTGGTGCTGGGTATTATTGTTGGCGCGGTATTGCACAACCAGACCGAATCTCGTGAGTGGCTGGTGAGCAATATTCTCAGCCCGGCGGGTGATATCTTTATTCGTCTGATTAAGATGATTGTGGTGCCGATCGTTATTTCCACGCTGATCGTCGGTATTGCCGGCGTGGGGGATGCGAAAAAGCTGGGCCGCATCGGATTGAAAACCATTATTTACTTCGAAGTGATCACCACGATCGCCATCGTGGTGGGGCTCACCTTGGCCAACGTCTTCCAACCGGGCCACGGCATCGATATGTCGACGCTGACCACGGTGGACATTTCGCAGTATGAGAAAACCACCGAACAGGTGCAAAGCGGTTCGCACAGCCTGGTGGCGACCATTCTGTCGCTGATCCCGTCGAACGTCTTCTCGTCGATGGCCAAGGGCGACATGCTGCCGATTATCTTCTTCTCGGTGCTGTTCGGTCTGGGGCTGTCGTCGTTGCCGAAAGAGACCAAAGAGCCGCTGCTGAAGGTCTTCAAAGCCGTGTCCGAGAGCATGTTCAAAGTCACCCACATGATCATGCGCTATGCGCCGATCGGGGTGTTTGGTCTGATTTCGGTCACGGTGGCGAACTTCGGTTTCGCTTCGCTGCTGCCGTTGGCCAAGCTGGTGGTGCTGGTGTACTTCGCCATCGCGTTCTTCGCCCTGGTGGTGCTGGGGGCGGTCGCTCGGCTGTGCAACCTGCGCATCTGGACGCTGATCCGCATCCTGAAAGACGAACTGATCCTGGCTTATTCCACCGCCAGTTCGGAAACGGTGCTGCCGCGCATCATCGAAAAGATGGAGGCTTACGGCGCGCCCAAGTCGATCACCAGTTTCGTGGTGCCGACCGGTTACTCCTTTAATTTGGATGGTTCGACGCTGTACCAGAGCATCGCCGCCATCTTTATCGCCCAGCTGTACGGCATCGAGCTGTCGTTGGGGCAGGAGATCGTGCTGGTGCTGACGCTGATGGTGACCTCGAAAGGGATCGCCGGCGTGCCGGGCGTCTCGTTCGTGGTGCTGCTGGCGACGTTGGGCAGCGTCGGCATTCCGCTGGAAGGTCTGGCGTTTATCGCCGGCGTGGACCGTATCCTGGATATGGCGCGCACCGCGCTGAACGTCGTGGGCAACGCGCTGGCGGTACTGGTTATCGCCAAGTGGGAGCACCAGTTCGATCGCAAGAAGGCGCTGGCCTACGAAACGGAGTTCCTGGCGCAGAAGGTGAAGCCGGCCAATCAAGGCTAATCACCGGCTAGCGGGATATGAAAAACGCCCCGGGCATCCGTGCCCGGGGCGATTTGTTTTTATGCCCTTTCAGCCTGCCACTTTCTTTTCTCTGCCCCCACTGCGTCGCTTGCATCCCCGCTTAACAGAATCTAAAGTGTTACCAAATTATTGGAAATGATAATAGATGTTATTATCATTTTCATTTGATGATGTATGGAGACACACAAAAGCCGTTGAATGGCGGGGTATCGCCCGTTCGGCGCTTTTATTCAGGCTTATCAAAGGTAGGTAACATGTCGGACACCGCTTTGGCCTCTGAATGGTTGCCGCTGGCGCCAGCGCAGCTTGATTTCTGGGAAGAATACACCTTGCACCCTGGGCAGACCTTATCCACCGTCGCCCATTGCACCGAACTGTGCGGCGCAATAGAGGAAGCGGCGCTCTGCCGGGCGATCGCCGCCACCCTCGCCGAGACGCAGGCGTTTGCCCTGCGCTTTGGCGAACGGCGTGGCGACCATCCTCCGCCGCTACGGCACGAGCCACAGCGCATACCGTCATTGCAACGTATCGATCTGCAAACGCATCGCGATCCCTGGCAGGCGGCGCAAAGCCTGATGCACGAGGATATCGCGCAGCACCGGGCGTTGCACCGCGAACCGTTAGCCGCCGCCTGGCTGCTGAAGCTGGGACCGGAGCGTTACCTCTGGTACGTGCGTGCGCACCATATTCTGGTCGACGGTTTCGGCATGGCGCTAATCGAACACCGCTGCGCCGCGCTCTATGCGCACTACCTCGGCCAGGGGAGCGCGGGCATCCCTTTGGGTGCTTTCGCCCCCTTTCAACAGGCCGAGTTGGCCTACGTCGATTCTGAACGCTGCGAGCGCGATCGGCGCTTTTGGCAGGCCTATCTGCCGCCGTCGCAGGCGCTGCCGACGGTGCGTAAGGGCGGCGGGGAGTATGGCGTGCGACGCCTGAGCGTCAACCGTCGGTTGCCGACAGAAGTCGCGCAACGTCTGGCGCAGCAGTCGGAACGCAGTGGCATCAATTGGCCCGACTTGCTGGTGGCGCTGTCGGCGGCCTGGCTGTTTCAGGTCATACCGCGCCACGCCCGGCAGGGCGATGCGTTGCCGATGTGGATGCCGGCAATGAATCGCCGCGGGCAAGCCGCCACCAACGTCCCTTCGCTGGCGGTTAATACCTTGCCGCTGCTGGTATCGCCGTCGCCAATGGAGACGCTGGGGAGCTTTCTGACCACCCTGACGCAGCAGCTGCGCGAGCTGCGCAGCCACGCCGGCTATCGTCTGCGCCAACTGGCCGCCGATCGCGGCGTGGATCCGAACTCGCGCTTCTTTATTTCTCCCTTCATCAACGTGCAACCCTTCGATGCGCCCCGTTTTGTCGGCTGTCGCGGCGCACGGCGCGTATTGGCCGGCGGCTCGGGCGACGGTTTCAACCTGACGTATCGCGGCCGCACCGACGCCCGCGATCTGCAGGTGGATATCGATATTTATCTGGAACAGTTCCCGACGGAGGATGCGCTGGACTATGGCGAGGCGCTGCAAGAATTTCTGCTGCGCGCGCTGCAGCGGGAAGCCTGGGAGCAACCGCTCGCGGCCCTGACGGCATTGCCCGCCTGATAACCTGCGGGCGGGGGATATCCCCGCCCGAGTGGTGTGGCTTCAGCTGGTCAGTAACGCCGCCACTTCGCGCGCATTCTTGCACGGCAAGAGCGCACTGCTCACCAGCCGGGTGCCGAAAGCGTCATTGAGGCGCTCCGCCACCTGTTTGATATGCGGCAGCTTCAGCCCCATGGCGATAAACGCCGTCTCTTCTCCCCATTCCGGGCGCGGCGTCACGCCGATCGCCTGCCAATAGATGGTCAGGATCTCTGCGCTGCGCGCCAAAGGCGCGTTCGGCGGCGGGGCTGCGCAGGCGTTCAGCGCCGGCGCGGTTTGCCGCTGGCTCAGGTCGGCGCGGATACGATGGCGGTCGGTTTTGCCGTTGGCAGACAGCGGCAGCGCCTCGGCGTGGATAAAGCGCGTGGGAATATGGGTACAGGGCAGATAGCCGGTGGCGAAGGCGCGGATCTCGGACAGCGGCAGCGGCTTGCCGTCGCGGGTCAGATACAGGGCGCCGAGCGCCGCCTCGTTGTTCTCTCCGCTGGGATAATCCACGACCACCATATCCCGGATCGCCGGATGGCGGCGCAGCACGTCTTCGATTTCCGGCAGCGAGACGCGCACGCCGCGGATCTTCACATAGCCGTTCACCCGGGTGGCGAACATGATGTTGCCGTCCGGACGGTAATAGCCCTGATCGCCGGTACGGAAAGCGCGCAGCGGCTGCCCGTCCGGCCCTGCGAGGGTGACGAAGTCGTGCTGCTTCAGCTCCCCCTGCTCCAGGTAGCCCAACGCCAGGTTGACCCCGGCGGTATGGATGCGGCCGACCACGCCGGCCGGGCAGTGGCTGCCGTCGTCATGGCAGATGAAATAGCGGTTGGCCGGCAGCGGGCGGCCGTAAGGCACGGTGCCGCTCTCCTGCGGGGCGATCGGGTGCCAGATGCTCCAGATGGTGGTTTCGGTCGGCCCGCCGAGTGAGAACAGCGCGAGATCCGGGCGCAGGGTGCGCAGGGTTTGCACCGTCGCCGGCTTGATGTAGTCGCCGCCCTGCGCCACCAAGCGCAGCGAGCGCAGGCTGTCGGCCGTTTTACAGGTGAGCAGCATCTCCAGAATGGCGGGCACCGAGCACCACAGGCTGACCCGATGTTTTTCCACCAGTTGGTTCCAACTGATGGCGTCTTTTTCCTGATGCGGCGCCGGCAGCACCAGCGTGGCGCCGGCGCACAGCGAACCGAACAGATCGAACATCGACATGTCATGGTGCGGCGGCGTCACGGAAATAAAGACGTCGTCGGCGGTGACTCTCCAGCGCTGTTGGGTTTGGTGCACGACGTTGGCGGTGGCGCGGTTGTTGAGCACCACGCACTTGGGTTTACCGGTGGTGCCGGAGGTATACAGGTAATAGCTCGCGGCCTGGCTGGCGCTGCGTTCCGCCAACGCCTGTTCATCCGGCAGCGCGGGCGCGCGATCCGTCGGCGTCAGCAGGGTAGCCGGCGTCACGCCGATCGGCGTCTCCAGATCGCCGCCGTGCACCACCAGCGTCGGCCGGCAGTTCTCCAGCAGGTAGGCGGTGCGCTCCGGCGGCGAGTTGATGTCGATAGGCACCCAGATCACCCCCTGCAGGGCGCAGGCGAGGCTGAAGATGATCTGTTCCGGGCTGCGCGGCAAATACAGCGCCACCACGTTGCCCGGCTGTACGCCGCGGCTCTGCAGGTTGGCGATCGCCGTGGCGATCCGCTGGCCCAGCTTGCGATAGGTCAGCGTCTGCTCGCCACAGATAAGCGCGTTGCCGCCGTTATGCGCGCCGAACAGCCGCTCGGCCAGCTGCGCCAGATAAGGATAAGGCGCGTAATTCGCTTCGCTGTCGTTGTGGCGGTAATGCGCCAGATCGATGAAATCTCGCGGGGCGATCGCCAGATCGGCGCGTTGGCAACTGTGCAGGATGCGCCGCTGCAAGGCCGCCAGCATGGCCGCTACCTGCTCGCCGTGCAGCGCCTGCTCGGCGTAATCCACGCACAGCTGCAGGTTTTTTTCGCTGTCCAGCGTCAGACGGATATCAATGGCGACCTGCGGCGTTTGGGTCAGGCCATCGTGGAAGCGCACCGGCGCCTCGGCCGGCAGCGTTTCCCAACCTAAACAGTTGGTCAGGATCACCGGCAGCGCCGGGCCGCCCTGGCTTTGGCCGAGCAACTGACGCGCCAGATCGACGCCGGAAAACGCCAGGTGATCGAGCGCGCCGAGCACATCGTCCTGCAAGGCTTGCGCGCGCTGGATAAAGTCTTCGCCATAGCGCGAATAGCGCACCGCCACGAAGCTGGAGGCGTTGCCCAGCGCGCCGTCGGCGGCGGGGAACGCCACCGGCACCCCGACGCACAGCTCGCCGTCGGTGGTCCAGTGGGCCAGCGTATCGAGGATCAGCGCCGAGAGCAGGCTGTTGCGCAGCAGCGCATGCGGCGATCCCAGGCGGCCGAGCTGTTTTATCGTATCGCGCGGCAGCGTCAGGGTGGCGCGGCGATAGCGTGATGAGGTGAGATTGGCGAGCGGGGCGCGCCACGGCAACGCCGACGGGGTGGTGACATCCTGCAGCTTTTCGCGCCAGTAGGCGGCATCGGCCTGGCGCTGCGCCGCCGATGCGGCGGGGGGCGGCAGCGCGGCGGTGGTCGGCGTCAGAGGGCGATCGTCGAACAGGCGCGCGATCACGGCGGAGATCCCCTGGCCGTCGAGGATCAAGGCATCAAAGCTGGTAAAGATCAGCGTATCGTACGGCGATCCCGTCGGATCCTGCTGTTCGGCAAGTTGGATCACGGCGATGCGCCACAGCGGTTGGCTCGGATCGTGGCGCTGGTGGGAGTAACGCTCGCGCAGTTGTTCCGTCTGGCGCTGCGCCGCTTCGTCATCCAGCGAGCGTAGGTCGTGGCGATCCAGATGCAGCGTGATTTCCGGGCGCACGTGCTGCGTGCCGCGCTGCACATCGATGCAGGTGCGCAACGCCGGGTAGTGCTGTACCAGCTCGGCCAGGCGCGCTTCAAGGCGCGGTACGTCCAGCTGCCGGGCGCGGTATTCGCGAAAGTCGTGCATCGCCACGCCGCCCAGCGGCCATCGATCGCTGCGGCCCAGAAGATAGGCCTGCTGCAGTGCGGTTAATGGTGTCTCCATGGTACTTCCCTATAGTCGCTAACCGATTAAAACGAGCCGGGCGCTGCGCGCCCGGAAACCGATCTCAGTGCTGCGGTGCCAACGCGGCGAGCAGCGTTTTCGCATTCCGTCCTGCCTCGGGCGAGCGTTGGCAGATCAATGCCGCCAGCGCCGCCGGAGAGGGATGCGCCGCCAGATCCTGCGCCGTCAGCGCCGCCGCCAGATACTTGTTGAGCACCGTCAGCAGCGCGTTCACCCCGGCATCCGGCAGGGCCAAGCGGTGGATATCGTCGTGGTCGTGCAAGCCTGCCTCGGGGGCCACCCGCGTCAGCAGCCGGTGCAGCACCTGGCGCACCGGCGCCTGCTGCGCCAGCGCGTCGGGCGTACATTGCGCCAACAGCTGCGACAGCGGGCGATCGAACGCCTCCGTTTGCCGTGCGGCCAGGTGCAGCAGCGCCCGGTAACAGGCCAGCAGGCGCGGCAGCACCTGCTCGGGGAACGCGTCCTGCCGTACGTCCCAGTTGATCAGAATGCCGTCGTCGACGTGGGCGACCTGCGCATCCAGCGCAACCTGCGGGCCTTGAGAGATGACCCAGCCGAGACGGCCGAAGGTGTCGGTGACCCGTTCGGAAAACAGCGTCTTGCCGCGGATGCCGAAACCGGCGGTAAACACCACCGGCGAAGGCTGCAGGCTGCCGTGCAGACGCGACAGATCGCGCATTACGCTCACGCCGGGGTAATCCGCATGCTCGATAAGCTCCGCCAGCTGCGCCATCAGGCGCCGGCAGAAGGCGCTTAGATTTTCCGTCGGGTTCAGCTCCACGCCGAGCAGCACCAGGTTAGAGAAATCGCCGATGAGGCGATGCGCGTCCTCCCGTTCGCTCTCGCGGTGGAACAGCGGCACGTTGAGCCGGAAGCGCGTCATATTCCAACCCTGGCCGACGGCCAGGGCGAACAGCGCCAGAAACAGCGTCGAGAGGGAGGTGTGGTGCCGTTTGGCGACGCTTTCCAACGCGCGGCTTTCTTCTGCATTCAACTGGATGGCCAGGCGATCGCTGCGGCAGCGGTCCGGCGTGCGCAGCAGGCGCGGCGCTGGCGGCACCTGCGCCAGGCGTTCACGCCACCAACGCTGGCCGCGTTCGCGCCGTTGGCGTAGCCCGTCGTCGGCGTCGCGTCGTTCGAGGTGTTCGAAGTAGGCCGGTGGCGCGTCATCGGAGGGGGGCGGCGGACACCGGTGATAAAACGCCGTCAGATCCTCCATCAACAGGCGAAAGCTCATGGCATCGCCGGCGATCATGTCGAGATCGACATGCAGGCGGCTGCGCCCTTCCGGCAACAGGCTCAGGCTGATATCGCAGGGAACGCCCTGTTCCAGCGGCAGCAGCTGGGTGCTTTTCGCCTGGCGTTTGGCGGCGAGCGCGGCCGCCAGCGTCGCTTCATCGGCGTGTCGCCAGTCGTCGAGATGCAAGGTATGCCGGGGACCGGGGGGCGCGATCGTCTGTCGGCCATCGTCGGTAATGCGCAGGCGCAGCAGCGGATGATGCAGGTACAACATCTCTACGGCCTGGCGCAGCCGAGCGGCATCCAGCTCGCCGCCGTCGAACTCCGCATACAGGTGGGCGGCCATGCCGCCCAGAGGGGGAGCGGACTGTCGGCCTACCCAATAGGCGGCCTGCATCGTGGTTAACGCTTTCATCGGGTATCCATTTTGATTCAGCCAACGAGACTGCAAGAATATATCCAAATGTTAATAGGAATGAAAATTATTATTATTTGATCCATTTGGCGCACGGGTGCTATCTATAAGGCGTTTTAGCAACACCGAGCAGAGAGGGCGTTGGGTGTGAATAATTTATCTATATTATTCTTAGCATTGAAATGATTGCTTGTTATTGCAGCGCTCGTTTTTCCTGCGAAAGTATAAGGGTTTCTGGCAGTTATCTTGTCAGCCCTCACACCTTTGTTGATAATGATTTGCATTAGAAAATGCAAAATATTATCATTCTTAACATTATTTTACGTTTTTATACAAGCTGCCGGCCGCTCCGCCGGCGGCTTGGCCGTGGACGGGGCCGCGCCCGTTCGGCCGCGAAAGACATGGGTTTGCCGCAGGGATAAGCAACAGCAAGGCCGGGAAGGCCGCAGCGTCATGATCTGTGTGAGTGTCGATGTAGGTTGTGTAAAAAAAAATCAAATTTTGTGCACCTCTGGGATGAAAGGAGAAGACATCTATGGGCAAGCATTTTGCGGCTCAACGGCATGAAAGCGTAGGAAACGGGGAAAAGGCGGGGTTGAAAGCCATTGGGGCATTTTCCTCCGTATTTTTAGGGGTTTGTTCACTGGCGATCGGTAACGTCAACGCGGCGGAAACCAAGAGCAACGAAACCTACCAGGACGCGGAAACGCTGCTGGTCACCGGTGAGAAGATCAAACGGTCCATTTTCGACACCGGCTCCAGCGTGCAGGTGTTCGACAGCAACCGCATCGCCTCGATGCCCGATGCGGTGCAGATCCCCGATCTGCTGCGCATGACCCCCAACGTGGTGGATTTGGGCATCGGCAACGAACTGCCGACCGTGCGCGGCATCGACGGTTCCGGCCCGAACGTCGGCGCCAACGCTTTCCTCAGCGGCACCCGCCCGCGCCTCAATCTGTCATTGGACGGCCGTTCGCTGACTTATAACGAACAGGCGTTCGGTCCGCAGTCGCTGTGGGATCTGGATCGCGTCGAAGTGTTCCTCGGCCCGCAAAGCTACATCCAGGGGCGCAACGCCATCGCCGGCGCCATCGTCATGGCCAGTAAGGATCCGACCTTCGAGTGGGAAAGCGCCTTCAAGGGCGGGGCCGGCAACCAGCACTCTTCACAGTTGGCGGCCATGGCGTCCGGCCCGCTGGTGGAAGATCAGCTGGCGTTCCGCGTCAGCGTCGATCGCCAGCGCCGCCGCAGCGAAGCCGATCTGCCGGCCTATGCGCCGGTGGGCGATCCGCGCGAAGTGGAAGCCACCACCGCCCGCGCCAAGCTGTTGTTCAACCCGGCCGGCCTGCGCGATCTGACCACCAAGCTGACCTTCAACCACTTCGGCAGCACCGCGCCGCAGAACGAAAGCCTCAACCCTCAGCCGCATCCGACCAACCCGCGCCACGATCCGCGCCGCGCCGTGTTCAAAAGCAACATGAACAGCACCATCTGGGATCTGGCCTGGGAGCAGTCCGACGCACTGACGTTGGAAAACCGCGTTATCTACACCGATTTCAACATCAACCGTCCGACCGCTTACAACATCCAATACGCCGAGATCGACGGCCAGGAAGTTCACGTGGAGCCGGTAGTGCGCTTCGGCGGCGCGGACAGCCGCCTGCACGGGCTGGCGGGGCTGCGTTACTTCCACGGCACGCAGGATGAGTTCGTCAACATCTTCGGCGGCTCGACCTTCAAGGATAAGACCGATACCCATTCGGCGTTCGCCGAGCTGACCTATGCGCTGACGCCGCAGGTGGATGTGACCGCCGCCAGCCGTCTGGAGCGCGAACATCGTCGCCGAGACGGTGGCAGCCAGGCGGTGCGCATCGATTTCGATGAAACCTACACCGTGTTCCTGCCGAAGCTGGACGTGGCCTGGAAACCGACGGATACCCAAACCTACGGCGCCAAGATCGCACGCGGCTATAACGCCGGCGGCGGCGGCATCACGATCGGTACGCCGGTGGTCAGCTACACCTACGGTTCCGAGTATGTCTGGAACTACGAGCTGTACACCCGCCATCACCTGAAAGACGCCAACGTGGTGCTGACGGGTAACATCTTTTACAACGATTACAAGGATATGCAGCTGCCGTACTCGCTGGGCGAGAACTCCAGCGTGATCCGCAACGCCGACAAGGTGGAAACCTACGGCGCGGAAATCGGCGCTACCTGGCAGCCGCGCTGGGATTTCGAACTGTTCGGCAACCTCGGCCTGTTGAAAACCGACATCAAGAAGTTCTCGGGCAGCGGCGTGGAAGGGCATGAGCTGGCGCGCGCGCCGGCTTACACCGCCAACATGGGCGCCAAATATCAGTTCCTGAAAGGGTGGGAGCTGAGCAGCAACGTGGCGTTTACCGACTCCTACTATTCGCAATACGACAACGACTCGCGCGGGCGCATCGGCTCCTATTGGACGGCCAACGCCCAGCTGGCTTACACCTTTGACTACGGTCGCGCCACGCTGTATGCGAAAAACCTGTTTGATTCCGACCGCCGCGAGATGGTCAGAAGCAATGACATTTACACGGCGACGCTCCAGCGAGGCCGCCTGGTCGGCGCAGCGGTTGAGCTGACTTTCTAACGCTATCGCGGTGACGGGGGACGAATGTCCCCCGTTTTATGCGCTATCCCGGCACGGCCGGGCAAAGGAGATAACGCAGTGATCGGTGATTTTGACAGCATTCTGAGCGATGAAGAGGCCCAGCGGCTGGAGAGCGCGTTTCAGGCGCTGGGCGCGGGGGCGGCGAACGGCGAGCGGCCGGTAAGCGAAGCCGAAGAACGGGCATGGTTTGCCCATCTGCAGCAGGGTGACGCACGCGGGCAGCGGGCGCTGGCCTGGCGCCTGACGGGAGAGGTGGATATCGCCCAACTGACGGCGGCGCTGCAGGCGCTGGTGCGGGAAACGCCGGGCGTGAACGTGCATTACGTTTTTGATGATGAAAACGGTCTGATTAAACGCGCCGCCGATTCGGCGCCGTTGCCGGTGAGCCTGCGTCAGGTGGCGGATGAACAACACGCCATGGATTGCCTGCTGCAGGCGCAGGCGGCGCCGTTTGAACTGGAAGGCGAAGCGCCGCTGCGCTTCTTGCTGTTGCTCACGCCGGGCGGTGACGTGATGTTGGGCGCGGTCTTGCATGACATCCTGGCGGAAACGCTGCCGTGGCGCCATCTGCCGGCGATGCTGGCCGCCCGCTATAACGGAGATGCGATGCCTCTGCCTTTCGCGGCGGAGCCGGTCGAGCCGCCGGAAATCCCGGAGCCACAGCTGCCCTGGGCGCGCCAGGCGGTCTCGCTGCAGGATTACCGCAGCCCGGCGCAGCGTGCTGAAGCGTTGCCGCCGGTGGGTGGGCGCGTGGTCACGCGCATTGCGCGCTCGCTGTTGCCCGCCAATGACGCGCCGCGGGTGTTGCTGGCGGCGGTGGCGGCGCGTTTTGCCGAGTTCATCGCCGCGCAGGCCGGCGGGCAAGCGGTGCAGCTGTGCGTGCCGGCGGCAGAAACGGCGGAGTGCGTCGGTCTGGAGCTGGGCCTGACGGCAGCGCCGCTGATGCGCCTGACCGTACGTCACGGCGACGGCGATGCCGGGCAACGGCTGCTGGCGCAGCCCGTGGCTGAACAGCCGGATCCGCAGCGGGCGCAGCTGCTGGTGGCCTGGCGCGACGATCTGGCTGCAGAGTGGCGGTTGGAAGGCGTTCACGCCGAACGCCTGTTGCTGCCGCCGCTGCATACGCCGTTTGAACTGGCGCTGCTGTTGAGCTCGCCCGAGGCGGAAACGCTGACGCTGGAGCTGGTCACCGATCCGCGTCTGTCTCCGCACGCGGCGCCTTTCCTGCTGGAGCAGTTCAGCGCGTTCCTGGCCGGGCAGCGGATTGCCGTCGCATTGCCGGCGGCTGAGGCCGTTTCCCCGGCGATGGCCGCGTCGGTGGCGAACGGCGACGCGGACGAAAGCATTGCATCACTGATTTTGCAGGCGTTCAGCGAGGCGCTGGCGGCGCCGGAAATGACCCTGGATGAAGATTTCTTCGATCGCGGCGGCCATTCGCTGGTCGCCACCCGGGTGATCGGCCGCTTGCTGAGCCTGCATCAGATCGAAATCAACATTAACGATCTGTTCAGCCATCCGACGGCGCGCGGGCTGGCGGGGTACGCCAAACGCCTGAACGTCGCGCAGCCGAATGCCGCACTGACGACCGCCGACGATCATGAGCGGGCGCAGGCGCCGCTGTCGTTGGCGCAGGAATCGTTGTGGAAGGTGTATGAAGCCTTTGGTCATGACGAGATCTTCAACCTGCCGTTCTCTCTGCGTTTCTTCGATGAGGTGGATGAAACGGCGCTGCGTCAGGCGTTTATCGACGTCATGACTCGCCATACCGTGCTGCGTTCACGCTTCGTCGAGCAGCAGGGCGAGGTGGTGCAGGTGGTGGTGCCGGCTGCCGAACTGTCAGATTACCAATGGTTCCGCTTCTCTCAGGAAACGCCGGCGGGCAACGCCGCCGCCCTGTTGGCCGACGCCGGCCAGCACCGTTTCGATCTGGCCGCCGAGCTGCCGCTGCGCGTCACGCTGCTGCGCGATGCGGACAACGGCCAGCAGCTGCTGTCGCTGCTGTTCCACCACGTGGTATTGGATGAATGGTCGCTCAACCTGATGATGGATGAGCTGGGCGTCGCCTACCGCCATCGCGTCGTCGGCCAGGCGCCGCAGTGGCATGGGCAGCCGCCACAGTTCCACACCTTCGCCCGGCAGCAGCGGGCCTCCGGGGTGCAGCAGCAACATCTGGATTACTGGCTCGACGCGCTGCGCGGCGCGCCGGTCGGCCAGCCGATCTTCCGGCAAGAACCGTCCACCCATCCGGCGGTGCCGGCGCCGGCGGACGTCAACGGCGGCTGGCTGGAGTTCGAGGTCGATCCCGCCGTGGCGGAAGGCCTGTATCAGCTCGCTCGCCGCAACAACGCTTCGTTGTTTAACGTAGTGTATGCCGGGATTACCTCGGCGCTGCGCCTGCTGGGCGGCCCGGCGGATCTGCTGGTGGGCACTTCGACCTCCGGCCGTAACGACGCCGAGTTCTTCGATACCGTCGGCTACTTCACCACCGTGGTGGTGCACCGCGTGCGCTTCGACGAAGGGCTGACGGTCGCCGGGTTGGTCAGTCAGGTGAAAAACACCATCAATGGCTCGCTGCCGTACACCGACATTCCGATCGACCTGGTGGAAGAAGGGCTGTTCGGCGTGGATGCCGACCGCAAAAACCACATGTTCGAAGTGTTCATCCAGATCCACAGCCGCATCAAGCTGAACGGCGAGTTCCGGCTGCAGGACGGCCGTGCGATCGCCTACCGTCAGGTGGAGCCGGAGAAAGCCGAATCGCTGCTCGGCCTGCAGTTTGAGGTGATGGAAGACGATCTGGCCGGGAAGAAATCCCTGCGGGTGATGATGACCTATCGCCAGGATCACTACAGCAGGGAGCAGGCCACTCTGATCGCCGACGGCGTTCAGCATGTCTTTACCCAGTTTGCGCAGCACATCGCTGGTGATATCGCTCTGGCGGCGCTGCCGCCCGGGCCGCAGGCATGACGTTGTTTCACTCTAACCGAAAGCATGATTTTCAAGGAGATAAAAGGATGTCTGGAACCCTAGCAACCCCGCGCGCGTTACTGTCGCTGCTGGTGGCGGCCTCTCTGGTGGTCGCCGGCGCCGCGCAGGCGGACGATGCCGGCATCAAACCGCAGGACATCAAGCGCCAGGCGCTGTCGTCGGCGGTGGTGGAGATGGCCTACAGCACCTCGCAGCAGGCGCTGTTCGTCAGCGCGCCGGACTGGAAGGAAGAAGCGCGCTCCCGCGTGCTGCGGCTGGATCCCAACACCCTGGCGATCAAGGCGGAGATCCCGCTGAAGGTGAAAGGCTTCGGCGTGGCGCTGAACGATGCGGGCAACCGTTTGTACCTGACGCAGGCCTTCAACGGCGAAGTCGGGGTGGTGGACACCACCACCAACCATGCGCTCGACAGCATCAAGCTGCTGGATAAAGCGGTGCTGGAGCAGGCCTACAAGCAGGCGGGCATCAGCGGCAAGCGCCTGGATTTCCTGCTGGCGGAGCTGAAGAAGTTCAAGATCACTGAGGACTACCTGTACCGCATCCGCGAGATTAAATATGACGCGCAAAGCGGCCGCCTGTTCCTGCCGGGGCTGGGCTTCGGCGTCGACAGCGTGCTGTACGTGGTCGATACCAAGGCCGGCAAGCTGGAAAAAGTGATCCCGGGCTTCGGTTACAACGCGGTGGGCATCACGCTGGATGAGAAGGGCCGCAGGGTGTTCGTCTCCAACATGCAGGGGCAGGTGATCACCCTGAACGCCGACACGCTGGCGATCGCCGCCACGCACGAGGTGCAGGCCGATCAGTTGCTGAACCTGGTGTATGACCCGGCGAGCAACCGCCTGTTGGGCGTCGATCAGGGCATCGACCGCGACGACTACCGCAACCATCATCTGGGGCGCGACTACGTGAAGCGCAGCAGCGGCCACCGGGTGTTTGCGCTGGATGCGGACAGCGGCAAGGTGCTGGCCAGCGAACTGACGGATGAAGTGCCGATCGGTCTGCTGCTCGACGAGCGCAGCCAGCGGCTGTATGTCGCCAACCGCAAGGGCGTGCGCGTGGATCACGGCGCCGGGACGCTGACGGTGTTCGACGCCAAGACCCTCAAGCGCCTGCAAACCGTAGACCTGCCGCCGCACCCTAACAGCCTGGCGTTGGATCCGAAAGGCGATGCGCTGTTCGTAACGGTGAAAAACGACGGCGCTGCCACCAAGGCCGGCAAAGCCGAAAGCGTGGTGCGCATTCAGCTACACACCAAATAACTGAATGGAAAGATAAAAAAAGGGCGCCGCGGCGCCCTTTCTCGTGGCTGACAAAGGAGGAAAAAGCGTGGTTTTTCCTCCTTTGTGGTTATCAGCCGAAAATCAATGAATTGATTTTCCTTGTTTTCTATCTGTCGCCTAATGAAAGCCCGGCAACGTCATCCGCTTTGTCATTTACCTCAAGGGGTGCTGAGCACCCCTTTGTCGTTGGTTCATGTCATCAGAAGTGGGTGTTGATGCTCATGTAGTAGGTGCGGCCCGGTTCGTTGTAGGTGGCCGCGCCCGCACCGGCGATGTTGATCGCGCCAGTGTTCGGGTCGCCGACGTTCTGCGCGTTGCCGGCGCGGAACTGGCGTTTATCGAACAGGTTGTCGATGCCGGCGGTGAGGCTGACGTTTTTGGTCAGATCATAGGTCGCACTGGCGCCGACGACGGCGTAAGGGCTAACCTCGCGGGTTTCGCCGCCGGTGGCCGGTTTACCCTGGTAGTTGTACTTCTTCGGCTTCTGCCGGCCGTACCAGGTCAGGGTGGACTGCATCGACAGATCCTGCGTGGCCTGCCAGCTGAGGGTCGAGTTGACGGTGAACTTCGGGATCACCGACAGGTAATCGCCGGTGGTCTTGTTCTTGTTCTCGATCATGTAGGTGGCGTTGTTGCTCCAGGTGACGGTCTCGCTGACCGGCACGTTCAGCGAGCCTTCCAGCCCTTGCACCACCGCCTTCGGCACGTTTTCCCACTGATAGACCGCCGTGCCGGTGCTGCTGGTGGCGATGCGGGAGTTACCCGCTTCAATCTTGTTGTGGTAATCGTTGCGGAAGTAGGTCACGCCGGCCAGCCAGCCGTTGTTATGGAACTCCAACCCGATCTCTTTGTTGACGCTGGTTTCCGCCTTCAGATCGTCGTTGCCGAGCAGGTAGCAGCCGTTTCTGGTATCGCTACCGGCGCATCCCTGGCCTTTGCTGTACAGCAGATAGTTGCCGTTGGTCTGGAACAGGGTCGGCGCCTTGTAGGAACGGGCGATGCCCATCTTCAGCGTGAAGTAGTCGCCCAGTTCCTGCGACAGGTTCAGCGCCGGGCTCCAGTTGTTGCCGGATTCCGAATGCAGATCGTAGCGCAAACCCGGTGTCAGCATGGTGGTGTCGGTCAGTTCAATGTTGTCTTCGGCGAACAGCGAGAAGATATGCGCGGAAGCGTAAGGGCTGCGCGTACCGGTCGTCATGCCGGGAATGGTGCCGCCCATCAGCGTTTGGCTGGTGGAGGTGCCGTCCTTCATGCGTTGTTGGCTCCACTCGGTACCCAGCGTAGCGGTTTGCGCGACGCCCAGCTCGAACGGCACGCTGACTTCGCTGTGCGCCAGGAAGTCATCCAGCTTGGTGGTGCCGAAACCGGTGTTCTTGGTATCGAAGATGCCTTCGGTGCCGCCGGCCAACCCTTCGTTTATACGGGTGTTGCGGGTGCGTTCGAACTGCACGTAGTTGTTGGTGCTCACGCCGTTGTCCCAGGCGCCGCGGTGGGTCAGGCCGAAGGTTTCACGGTAGATGCGGTTGGTCTCTTTGCCGTAGTTGTTCTGCACCAGGGCGTTGGTGTTGGTGTTCTGAGTATCGCCGGCGTACAGGTTGCCCTGGCGGCCATAGGCGTATTCGAACTCCAGCGACTGCAGATGGGCGAAATCCCAGTGCAGCAGGGCGTCGATGTTTTTATCGACCACCCCTTCGCGCCCGGCGGGCACGCTGTTGGCGTAGGCGCCGACGCGTTCGGATTTGTGCGATTCGTTAATGTCCCAGGCGTCGGCCTGCGTTTTGCTGTAGCCGCCGAACAGGCGGAAGCTCAGGGAATCGCTCAGCGGGCCGGACAGGCTGAAATCGGTGCGCTTGGTGGCGCCTTCCTGCTTGTGCTGCGGCACGTTGAAGTAGCCGTTCAGCGAGCCGTGCAGCGCATCGCCGGCCTTCTTGGTGATGATGTTGACCACGCCGCCCGCGGCGCCGTTGCCATAGCGCGCCGCAGCCGGGCCGCGCAGCACTTCGATGCGTTCGATCATTTCCGGCGGCACCCAGGCGGTATCGCCGCGTGAGTCACGTTCGCCGCGCCAGCCTTGACGCACCGAGTTGCGACTGGAGGCCGGTTTGCCGTCGATCAGAATCAGGGTGTTTTCCGGGCCCATGCCGCGGATATCGATCTGGCGGTTGTTGCCGCGCTGGCCGCTGGTGGAGTTGCCGGTCAGGTTAACCCCGGGCATGGTGCGGATCAGCTCGCTGATGTCGCGCGCCGGCGGGCGTTTCTTGATCTCGTCGGCGGTGATGGTGGATACCCCCGGCGCCTGCAGGTTCTGCCGGGCGGCGGTCACGACGATGGTGTCTTCGCCGCGCGGCTTTTTATCCGCTGTGCCGCTGTTTTCTTCCGTGGTGGGGGTGTCGGTCTGCTGCGCGGCGTTGGCGAACGCGGACGCGCCCAATCCCAAGCCGATAAGAGTGGCCAAAGAATAACGTGATAGCTTGCTTTTCATTTGAGTGCCCTACCTTGCTGCCCTCCCTCGCCGAATGGGGGAAAGGCGGTTGTAGTTTTTGTGTAGTCGGAATAGAAAATCGGCTGCGGCAAGGGATGCCATTGATGTATCCCCGATCCCTGTCCGTTGCGCGCAATACCAGCACGATCTCCAAGCCTTACACACTATTGCAAATGCAAATTATTATCAATAGTATTTGGCCTACAGTGTGTTCGGGCGGTGGCCGGCGATAGGGAAAAGTCGACGTTCCCGGTGCCGCCAACTACAAAATGGGTAGGCGTTGTGAATACAGAACTAGAATCAGAAAGCAGCAGATTATTGGCCAGCAGCAATGCGGGCAGTCCAGGGTGGTGGTTGACGGTGGCACGACGCGGTACGCCATGGGTAGAACCGGCGGGTAACGGCCGGTGGCGAACCACCTTTTTCTGGCGCGATCCGCAGGGATGTGAATTGACTTCTGCCTACCGCCGGGTGTGGATCAACATCAACTGCCTGACCGACCACCATCAGCCGAATCCGCCGCAAAGCCTGCTGCGTTTGGCCGGTACCGACGTATGGTACTGGCAGACCGAGCTGAACGGCGCCTGGCGCGGCAGCTACTGCTTTATTCCTTGTTTTGACGAGCGGCCGCCGGCGTTCAGCGACGACGACGCGCACGCCAACATGCACAACCTGCGTCACTGGTGGCACCAGGTGTTCGCCTGCGCCACTCCCGATCTGCTCAACCCCTATCGCTCCTGGCAAAGCGCCAGCGGCCACAGCGTTTCCGGTCTGCATATGCCGGATGCGCCGCCGCAGCCGGTGTGGCGCTCGTTCGATGAGTATGAGATCGCCAGCGGGCGCTGCACGCCGCCGCTGCCGGCGCGTTTGCAGCGCCATACCTGGCAGAGCGAGCGTCTGGGCAACAGCCGCGATGTCTGGATCTACACCACCGGCGACAGCAAGCCGGCCGAACGCCCGCTCGCGATCCTGCTCGACGGCCAGTTCTGGGCGAAGCAAATGCCGGTCTGGGCGCCGTTGATGCAACTGACCCGCGAGGGGGCGTTGCCGGAAGCGGTGTATGTGCTGATCGACATTATCGATCTGCCGCACCGGGCGCGTGAGCTGACCTGCAAGGACGATTTCTGGCTGGCGGTGCAGGAAGAACTGATGCCGCAACTGGCCGAATGGGCGCCGCACAGCGACAATCCGGCCGAGACGGTGGTGGCGGGGCAAAGCTTTGGCGGCCTGGCCTCTCTGTACGCCGGGCTGCGCTGGCCACAGCGCTTCGGCGCGGTGATCACCCAGTCCGGCTCCTATTGGTGGCCGCGGCGCGACATGCTGCAGCTGCCGAGCATTCCCGACGACGCCTGCTGGTTGATGCAACAGGTCGAACGCCACGGCCTGGGCAACCACGGCGCGCTGAAGGTATTTATGGAAGCCGGTACGCAGGAAAAGCTGGTGCATCAGGTCAGCGGGCAAATGGCGGTGCGCCTGAGCGAAGCCGGCCATCGGGTGCACTACCGGGTGGTGGAAGGCGGGCACGACGCGCTGTGCTGGCGCAGCGGCCTGACCGACGGGCTGCAGGCGGTGTGGGCTTCCGCTTTCGCCACCGCTTATCCGGCATCGGTAACGACGGCGGCACAAGGAACGCAGGATGGAAAGCCTGAATCCGTTCGATGATCAACAGCAGCGCAGCCTGGTGCTGCGCAACGTACAACAACAATACAGTTTGTGGCCGGATTTCCGCGCCATTCCACCCGATTGGACGATCGTATTTGGCCCGGCGGCGCGCACCGAGTGCGCCGAGTGGCTGGAACAGCATTGGCAAGATATTCTGCCGGTCGCAGCACGCAAGGCGTGACCGGCGCCTGGTAATCACGGGAGCAATAAGCAGTGTCACACACCCCTAACTCTCTCAGCGGCCCGGCGCTTGCGGGCGAATGGCCGCTGGTCGCGGCGCAACCCGGCATTTGGGTCGCCGATCAAATCTCTCCGCATCGCAATGCTTACGCGGTGGCGCATGCCATCGAACTCAACGGCCCCGTCGCCGTGGAGCCCCTGCTGCAGGCCATCACCCGGGGTCTCGGCGAGGTGGACATGCTGCGGCTGCGTTTTGCGGAACGCGACGGCGTGCCGGTGCAATGGCTGGATGACTCGCTGGCGGTGCATGCGCCGGAACTTGTCGATCTGACGACGTCGTCGGATCCCGAAGCCGCCGCTCGCGCGCTGATGGATATCGATCTGGCGAGCGATCTGCGCGCCGGCAACGGCGCACCGCTGTATCGCCATGTGGTGATGCGCCTGGCGGACGATCGCTGGTTCTGGTATCAGCGTTATCACCATCTGCTGGTGGACGGTTTCAGCTTCACCGCCATCGCTCGCCGCGTGGCGGCGATTTATACCCATCTTTGCCGCGGCGACGCGCTGGAGCCGACGCCTTTCACGGCGTTCAGCGACGTGGTGGCGGAATACCAGGCTTACCGGCAGGCGCCGGCCTGGCAACGCGACGCCGATTTCTGGCGCGAAAAAGCGCGGCAGCTGCCGCCGCCGGCCACGATCTGCCCGCAGCCGCTGGCCGGGCAAACGCCCACGCCGCGCATCCACCGGCTGGAACAGCGCTGCGATCCGCAGGCCTTCGCCGAACTGGTGCAGCGTGGCGCGCAGCAGAAGCTGAACGCCGCCGATATGGCGGTGGCGTTGGTGGCGCTGTGGGTGTCGCGTCTGAGCGGCCAACCGAGCTTCAGCGCCGGTTTTATCTTCATGCGCCGTACCGGCTCGGCCGCCCTGTGCGCCGCCGGCCCGGTGATCAATGTGCTGCCGATGGAGATGCATCTCGAGCCGCAGGCCACGCTGTATGAGGCCGCCGCACGCATCAGCCGTGAGCTGAAAACGGTGCGCCGCCATCAGCGCTACGACGCCGAACAGGTGCAGCGCGATCTGGGGCGCATCGGCGACGGCGAACCGCTGTACGGCACGGTCTTCAACTTCAAAATGTTCGATTACCAGCTGGATTTCGCCGGCATCGAGGGCATTACCCACGATCTGGCCTCCGGGCCGGTGCGCGATCTGGAGATTGCGCTGTTTATCGATGAACACCACCAATTGAAGGTGGAGCTGCTGGCCAATGCCGAACGTTACAGCCGCCAGGAGCTGCAGGCGCACCTGCAACGGTTGCCGCTGCTGCTGGCGCAGTTCGCCGCGCAGGCAACGTTGCCGATCGGCGAGGCCGATATGCTGACCGCCGACGATCGCGCGCTGCTGGCGCGGATCAACGACACGGCGCATCCGGTGCCGGCGACCACGCTGAGCCAATTGCTGGCGCAGCAGGCGCAAGCCACGCCGGACGCGCCGGCGTTGGCGGATGCGCATTTCAGCTTCACCTACCGCGAAACGCGCGAGCAGGTCACGGCGCTGGCGCGCCAACTGGTGGCGCAGGGCGTGCGGCCGGGCGACATCGTGGCGGTGGCGCTGCCGCGCTCGGTGTTCCTGTCGCTGGCGTTGATGGCGATCGTCGAAGCGGGCGCCGCCTACCTGCCGCTGGACACCGGTTATCCGGACGAGCGGCTGGCGATGATGCTGGAAGACGCCGCGCCCCGCTTGATCATCACTCACCCGGCGCAGCAGGCGCGTTTCGCCGACAAGGGCGACATGTTGCTGTATGACGCGCCGCTGGCGGCCGATCACGCCGCCGGGGTGGCGATCGCGGGCCCGACGCCGGACCATGCGGCCTATATCATCTTTACCTCCGGTTCCACCGGGCGCCCGAAAGGCGTGCTGGTCGGCCATCAGGCGATCGTCAACCGCCTGCTGTGGATGCAACACCAGTATCCGCTGGGGGCGAACGACGCGGTGCTGCAGAAAACGCCGTGCAGTTTCGATGTCTCGGTGTGGGAATTCTTCTGGCCATTGATGGTCGGCGCCCGGCTGGTGATGGCGCCGCCGGAGGCGCACCGCGATCCGCAGCAGCTGCAACAGCTGATCGCCCAACACCGCATTACCACGATGCACTTCGTACCGTCGATGCTGGCGGCTTTCGTTGCCGCCCTGGACGACGACGCGGCGGTGGCGAGCTGCGCCGCGCTGCGCCAGGTGTTCTGCAGCGGCGAAGCGCTGCCGGCGGAGCTGTGCCGCCTGTGGCAAAGCCGCACGGCGGTGCCGCTGCACAACCTCTACGGCCCGACCGAAGCGGCGGTGGACGTGACCTGGCATCCGGCCTACGGCGAGGCATTGGCGAAGGTGACCGGCGCCAACGTGCCGATTGGCCTGCCGGTGTGGAACACCGGGCTGCGCATTCTGGACGCGCGTCTGCGGCCGGTGCCGCCGGGCGTGGCGGGCGATCTGTATCTGACCGGCGTCCAGTTGGCGCACGGCTACCTTGGCCGGCCGGATCTGACCGCCAGCCGCTTTGTCGCCGATCCGTTCGGTGAGGGGGGGCGCATGTACCGCACCGGCGACGTGGCGCGCTGGCTGCCGGACGGCGCGGTGGAATATTTGGGCCGCAGCGACGATCAGCTGAAGATCCGCGGGCAGCGTATCGAGCTGAGTGAAATCGACCACGCCCTGCTGTCGCTGCCGGGCGTGCGCCAGGCGGTGACGCACGCGCGGGTGCTGCAGGGCACGCCGGTGGACGCCGGCGGCGATGCGCGCCAGCTGGTGGGCTATCTGGTGATGCAGCCTGGCGCGAGCTGGGATGCGGAAGCCCTGCGCGCGGCGCTGGCCGACCGTCTGCCGCCGCACATGGTGCCGGTGGCGTTGGTGGAAATGCGCGATTTGCCGCTGAGCGCCAACGGCAAGCTGGATCGCAAGGCTCTGCCGCAGCCGCAGGGCGGTGAGCGCAAGGCAGGGCGTCCGCCGCAGGCCGGGTTGGAAAGCGAGATCGCCGCGGTATTCGCCCGCCTGCTGCAGCGCGAGCAGGTGTTCGCCGACGACGATTTCTTCGCGCTGGGCGGCCATTCGCTGCTGGCGATGCGTCTGGCGGCCGAGCTGCGCCGCGATCTGGGCAAGGCGGTGTCCGTCGGCCAGGTGATGGTGGCGTCGCGCGTCGAGCAACTGGCCGCCTTGCTGGCGGAAGATCGCACGCAGGAAGAGGCCGATCGCAGTGGCTTCGACAGCGTATTGCCGCTGCGCGTCACCGAGGGGCCGACGCTGTTCTGTCTGCATCCGGCGTCCGGTTTCTCCTGGCAGTTCAGCGTATTGCCGCGCTATCTCGATCAGCACTGGTCGCTGGTCGGCATTCAGTCGCCGCGGCCGGACGGCCCGCTGGCGCTGAGCGAAGACATGGACCAGGTGGTGGAGGCGCACCTGCAGACGGTGCTGCAGGTGCAGCCGCACGGGCCGTACCACTTCATCGGCTACTCGCTGGGCGGCACGCTGGCCCAGGGCATCGCCGCCCGGCTGCAGGCGCGCGGCGAGCAGGTGGCGTTCCTCGGCCTGCTGGATACCTATCCGCCGGAGACCCAAAACTGGGACGTGATGCTGGACGACAACGTGTTGAAGGAAGTGCAGCGCGAGCGCGAACAGTTCCTGGCGGTGTCGCAGGATACGCTCGATCCGGCGCTGGGCGAGACGCGCACCCTGATGTTCGACAACATCGAAGCCAACTACGCCGATTCGGTGCGGTTGCTGTCGCACACGCGGACCGCCCGCTTCCACGGCCAGGCGACGCTGTTCGTCGCCAAACGCACGTTGCAGGCAGGGATGGACGTGCAGCAGACCTGGTCGCAGTACGTCGATGCGCTGCAGGCGCACGAACTCGACTGCGCGCATGTCGATATCGTTTCGCCGGTGTCGTTCAAAGTGCTGGGGCCGCTGCTGAACCGGATTTTGCGCACGCTGTAATGACGCCCGTCATCTCGCCGCCAGGCACGGGGATTGCCCCGCGTTTGGCGGCGTTTCTTGCGTCCGCTCACAATTGAATATCAATGATTTCTATTATCATTATTGATTTCGTTATCTGTGCTAGCATAGCGCTCCGCAACTGCAGAATCCCCGTTTAAAGATGTGGTGAACAACCGATGAGTAGCAAACCCTCCATCCTGCTTGATTTTAGCCTGCTGAAAACCCACCGGGCCTTTCGCGCGGTATTCTGCGCGCGTTTCATCTCCATTGTGGCGCTGGGGCTGATGGCGATCGCCATCCCGGTGCAGATCCAGGCGCTGACCGGTTCCACCCTGCAGGTCGGGTTGGCGGTGACGCTGGCCGGCGGCGGCATGTTCGCCGGGCTGCTGATGGGCGGCGTATTGGCCGATCGCTATGAGCGGCGCCGGTTGATCCTGTTCGCGCGCTCCACTTGCGGCATCGGGTTCGTCGGCCTGTGCCTCAACGCCCTGTTGCCGTCACCTTCGCTGGCGGCCATTTATCTGCTGGCGGTGTGGGACGGTTTCTTCGGCGCCGTGGGGGTGACGGCGCTGCTGGCGGCCACGCCGGCGCTGGTGGGTCGCGAAAACATCGTGCAGGCGGGCGCCATCAGCATGCTGACGGTGCGCTTCGGCTCGATTCTTTCCCCGGCCATCGGCGGCCTGGTGATCGCCCATATGGGCATCGCCTGGAACTACGGCCTGGCGGCGTTCGGCACCCTGTTGACGTTGCTGCCGCTGCTGAGCCTGCCGCAGCTGATGCCGCCGCCGCAGCCGCGTGAACATCCGCTGCGCGCGCTGGCGGGCGGTTTCGCCTTCCTGTTCCAGAACAAGGTGATAGGCATGGTGGCGCTGATCGGCGCGTTGCTGACCATGGCCAGCGCGGTGCGCGTGCTGTACCCGGCGATGGCGGAAAGCTGGCGCATCGACGCAGCCCACCTCGGTTATATGTACGCCGCCGTGCCGCTCGGCGCGACTATTGGTGCGTTCACCAGCGGGCGCGTGGCGCACGTGGCGCGCCCCGGTTGGGTGATGCTGCTGACGGCGATCGCGGCTTTCGCCTCTATTGGCCTGTTCGGCCTGATGCCGTGGTACAGCCTGGCGTTGCTGTGCCTGGTGGCGTTCGGCTACCTGAGCGCGCTGAACTCGCTGCTGCAATACGGCCTGATCCAGGGCCTGACGCCGGACAATTTCCTTGGCCGCATCAACGGCCTGTGGACGGCGCAGAACGTGGTGGGCGATGCGCTGGGCGCGTTGCTGCTGGGGGCGATGGGCGCCTTTATGCTGCCGGCGATGAGCGCCAGCGGTTTCGGCTTCGGCGCGGCGCTGCTCGGCATCCTGTTGCTGTTCGCCATGACCGGTTTGCGCCAAGTTACGCTGCACAAACCGGAGCCGCAGCCCGCCACAGAAAAGTAGTCGAACGCGTTAAGACAACGCTGTGGGATCAAATAAAAGGCTGCGTCCCACCCTTGCACGTGAGCGCCGCTGGCGGTCATTTGGGCGCGCAGCAAGGCGCGAGTCGTGAGGTTTGGTGGGCCAAATAAGCGACTCGCAACACCGATGCGCGTCCAAATGGCCCCAGCCCTTCGGGACGCGCCCCAAAAGCCCGTACTCCGCTTTGTCGGGCTGGAACATAGGCCCGCTATGCCCTGCACCCTCCGCCTTGATTACGGGCTTTTGGGTCTGCGACGGCGCCACGGTCAAGGGTGGGGCGCAGCCTGGCTTATCATCGGCATGCGTAAAACCCACAGCGTTTATGTCATGATTTCGAAATGAAAGAAGTGCTTACGTTTATTGACATAGCAAATATCGGCGAGTAATTTAGCGCGGAATCAACTCAAATGATAATCATTATTATATTGGTTATCACTTCAAATTCTTGAGGGCGAAGCGATGGTTACTGCCGTGAACGACATCAATCGAAAGGAAATGCAGGAGCGCGAAGAACACCGGTTCGCCGCTGATTTTTCTCCGGCGTCGGGCTTCTTCTTTACCTCCCCTTACCGCAGCTTGACCACCACCGGTTGTTTCAGCCGCATTCGCCTGCCGGCCGCGGACGGCGCCGATCTGAACGGCGAGTTCCAGCGCCGCGTGCGGCAGGCGTTTGCCGAGGCCCGTCAGGCCGGCATCAAAAAGCCGCTGCTGTGCGGCGCCATCCCGTTCGATACCCGGCAGCCTTCGGCGCTGTTTGTTCCCCAGCAGAGCCGCTGGTTCGACCGCGCCGCCTTTATGGCCGGCGTTCGGCCTTCGGCGAACGGCCCTGAACTGGCCGGGGTGACGGAGCTGCCGCCGCAGCAGACGTTCATGAACATGGTCAGCGACGCCGTTGCCGCGATGAAGGCCGGTGAGCTGGATAAAGTGGTCTTGTCGCGCCTGCTGGAGATCGAAACGCGCCAGCCGGTGGATCGCCATGCGCTGATGGCGCGCGTGATCGCCCAGAACCCGCACGGTTTTCACTTCCATGTGCCGCTGGAGCAGGGCGCGCTGTTGGGCGCCAGCCCAGAGCTGCTGCTGCGCCAGGACGGCGGCCGTTTCTATTCCAACCCGCTGGCCGGTTCCGCCCGGCGCGAGGCCGATCCGCAGCGCGATCGCGAAGTGGGGGAGCGGCTGATGGCCTCGGCGAAAGATCGCCACGAGCACCGCATCGTCACCGAAAGCATGCGCGACGTGCTGGCCGGCCGCTGCCGCTACCTGAACGTGCCGCACACCCCTGAACTGCTGACCACCACCACGCTGTGGCATCTCTCCACGCCGATCGACGGCGAGGCGGCGTCTCCGGACGAAAACGCCCTGTCGCTGGCCTGCCTGTTGCACCCGACGCCGGCGCTGTGCGGCATGCCGACGGCCGAGGCGCACGCCCTGATCGGCAAGCTGGAGCCGTTCGATCGCGGCCTGTTCGGCGGCATCGTCGGCTGGTGCGACGACGAAGGCAACGGCGAGTGGGTTGTGACTATCCGCTGCGGCACCGTTGACGGCAACCGGGTGCGACTGTTCGCCGGCGCCGGCATTGTGGAAGACTCTTCACCCGAATCTGAATGGCATGAAACAGGTACCAAACTCAGCACCATTCTGCGTGCCTTTGGTATGAATCAAGGATAACGACAAGATGAGCATTGCCTTTACCCCCTGGCCGGCGGAGTTCGCCAGCCGCTATCGCGAGCGCGGCTACTGGATTGACAAGCCGCTGACCGAGATCCTCGACCGCCAGGCCAACAACGACGCTCCGGCGATTATCGACGCCCAGGGCAGCCTGACCTACCGCGAGCTGCAGCAGCGCGCCGATCGCCTGGCGGCCGCTTTGCTGCGCCGCGGCGTGAAATCCGGCGACACCGCGCTGGTGCAGCTGGGCAACGTGGCGGAATTTTATATCGTGTTCTTCGCGCTGCTGAAAATTGGCGTGGCGCCGGTCAACGCGCTGTTCAGCCATCAGCGCAGCGAGCTGAACGCCTATGCCGAGCAGATCAAACCGGCGCTGCTGATCGCCGATCGCCGGCACGCGCTGTTTGCCGACGATCAATTCCTGAACGCCTTCCGCGATGCGCATCCTTCGCTGCGTGCCGTGGCGCTGCGCAGCCAGCCCGAGGGCGAGCTGGCGCTGGCCGCCTGGCTGGAAGAAGCGAGCGATGGCTTTGTCGCGCGGCCTTCCGCGGCCGATCAGGTGGCGTTCTTCCAGCTTTCCGGCGGCAGCACCGGCACGCCGAAGCTGATCCCGCGCACCCACAACGATTACTACTACAGCATTCGCCGCAGCGTGGAGATCTGCCGTTTCGACGCGCAGACCCGCTATCTGTGCGCGCTGCCGGTGGCGCACAACTACCCGATGAGTTCGCCGGGCGTGCTGGGCGTGTTTTATGGCGCCGGACTGGTGGTGTTCGCCGCCGATCCGGACGCCGCGCAGTGCTTCCGCCTGATCGAACAGCATCAAATCAACGTGACGGCGCTGGTGCCGCCGGCGGTCACGCTGTGGCTGCAGGCGATCGAAGAGTGGGGCGGCAATGCCCAGCTCGCCAGCCTGAAACTGCTGCAGGTGGGCGGCGCCAAGCTGGGCGAAACGCTGGCGGCGCGTATTCAGAACGAAATCGGCTGCCAACTGCAGCAGGTGTTCGGCATGGCGGAAGGGCTGGTGAACTACACCCGGCTGGACGACGACGAACGCCACATCCTGACGACGCAAGGGCGGCCGATGTCGCCGGACGACGAAGTGTGGGTGGCGGACGACGACGGCAATCCGTTGCCGGCGGGTGAGATCGGGCGGTTGATGACGCGCGGGCCTTACACCTTCCGCGGTTACTACCAGAGCCCGGCGCACAACGCGGACGCCTTCGACGCCGACGGTTTTTACTGCTCCGGCGATCTGATCAGCATTAGCGAAGACGGTTACATCACCGTACAAGGGCGGCAAAAAGACCAGATCAACCGAGGCGGAGAGAAGATCGCCGCCGAGGAGATCGAGAACCTGCTGCTGCGTCATTCGGACGTGATCAACGCCGCGCTGGTGTCGATGCCGGACGCGCTGATGGGGGAGAAGAGTTGCGCCTATATCATCGCCAACGCGCCGCTGAAGCCGGTGGTGCTGCGTCGCCACCTGCGCGAACAGGGCGTGGCGGACTTCAAACTGCCGGATCGCTTTATTCAGGTGGACAGCCTGCCGCTGACTCCGGTCGGCAAAGTGGACAAAAAACGGCTGCGCGAGCAGCTCGACGCGCAACTACAGACTCAGGCTCAGGGAGATTAATTGATGGCCATTCCAAAACTTAATGATTACGCGCTGCCGACGGCGGACGAACTGCCGCAAAATAAAGTCACCTGGCAGGTAGAACCGCAGCGCGCCGCGCTGCTGATCCACGACATGCAGCAGTATTTCCTCAATTTCTGGGGCGAAGACAGCGCGCTGATTAAACAGGTGGTGGAGAACATCGCCAACCTGCGTCGCTACTGCAAACAGCAGGGCATTCCGGTGTTCTATACCGCGCAGCCGAACCAGCAGAGCGATGAAGACCGCGCGCTGTTGAACGACATGTGGGGGCCGGGCCTGAACAAACACCCCGAGCAGCAGGCGGTGACCGCCGCGCTGGCGCCGGACGAAGACGACACGGTGCTGGTGAAATGGCGCTACAGCGCTTTCCACCGCTCGCCGCTGCAGGAGATCCTGCAGGAGTCCGGCCGCGATCAGCTGATCATCTGCGGCGTGTATGCGCACATCGGCTGCCTGACCACCGCCATCGACGCCTTCATGCGCAACATCCAGCCTTTCATGGTGGCCGACGGCCTGGCGGACTTCTCGCGTGACGAACACCTGATGGCGCTGCGCTACACCGCCGGCCGCTGCGGCCGGGTGGTGACCACCGCGTCTCTGCTGCCGGCGGCCGGCATCGCCAGCATCGACGCGTTGCGTCAGCAAATCCTGCCGCTGCTGGACGAAGACAGCGAAGAGATGGGCAACGATGAAAACCTGATCGATTACGGTCTGGATTCGGTGCGCATCATGGAGCTGGCGACCCGCTGGCGCAAGATCCGCGGCGATATCGACTTTATCGCGCTGGCGCGCAACCCGACCATCGACAGCTGGTGGGCGCTGCTTTCCGAAGAGAAAGCCTGATTTTAATAATGAAAAGAGGGCGGCCGCGCGGTCGCCCCGTTAGCTCTATAAGGAAATTTCGATGAATGCTTTGATCACCAAGGGAAGACGGGCGGCATTTCCGCTGATGCTGCTGTCTACGCTGCTGTTCTCCAACACCTTGCTGGCGCAGACCGCGCCGGACGTGCTGCGCAAGCCGGTCGGCAAGGGTGCCTATGAAATGGCCTACAGCCCGAGCGAGAACGCGCTCTACCTGGCGACGTCGCAGAGCCGCAAGCTGGACAAGGGCGGCATCGTCTACCGTTTGGATCCGGCCACGCTGGACGTGACCCAGATTATCCATAACGACATCAAGCCGTTTGGCGCAGCCGTCAACGCCAAGACCGGTACGCTGTTCTTCGGCAATACCGTCAATAATTCGGTGACTGCCATCGACGCCAAGACCGGCGACGTGAAAGGCCGCCTGGTGCTGGACGCGCGCCAGCGCTCCGAAACCGTCAAGCCGCTGGCGCCGCGCGAGCTGGTGGCGGATGCCGACAGCGATACCCTGTACATTACCGGGCTGGGTGAATCCAGCGTGGTGTGGGTGGTGGACGGCAAGGATCTGACCCTGCGCGCCACCGTGACCGACACCGGCAAATACGGCACCGGCCTGGCGCTGGACGCCGCCGCCAAGCGCCTGTACGTCACCAACGCCGACGGCGAGCTGGTGACCATCGATACCCAGAGCAACAAGGTGCTGTCGCGCAAGAAGCTGGATGAAGCTAAAGAGCACTTCTTCCTGAACCTCAGCCTCGATACCGCCACTCACCGCGCCTTCATCACCGATTCCAAGCAGCCGCAGGTACTGGTGGTGGATACCCGCAACGGCAACATCCTGAGCAAGATCGACGTGCCGGAATCGCTGGCGGTGCTGTTCAACCCGGTGCGCAATGAAGTCTACGTCACCCACCGCCAGGCGGGCGAAGTGAGCGTGATTGACGCCAAGAGCTACAAGGTGCTGAACACCATCAAGACGCCGACCCATCCGAACAGCCTGGCGCTGTCGCCGGATGGCCAGACGCTGTACGTCAGCGTCAAGCAGGCTTCCAGCCGCGAAAAAGAGGCGACCGCGCCGGACGACGTGATCCGCGTAGCGCTGAAGTAATCCCGCGTAGAATAACCCCCCTCGAACAGGCGAAGCGGCGACGCTCCGCCTGTTTTTTTTCGCCGTGCGATCTGCGGTATAAAGAGGGGATTGCCTTATTGATCCGAAGGAACGTTGGTTATGCCTGCCTCACGCACACCGCTGTTGTTGTCCGTTATCACCCTGCTGCTGCTGGCCGCGCTGATCCACAGCGGCATCAGCCCTTACGATCGCACCACCTGGTTGATGGAGGTGGCGCCGGTATTGATCGTTTTGCCGCTGCTGTGGCTGACCCATCGCCGTTATCCGCTGACGCCGCTGCTCTATACGCTGATTTTCTTCCACGCGCTGATCCTGATTTTCGGTGGCATGTACAGCTATGCCCGCGTGCCGCTGGGATTTGAGGTGCAGCAGTGGCTGGATCTTGGCCGCAACCCGTACGACAAACTGGGGCATTTCTTCCAGGGATTGGTGCCGGCGCTGGCGGCGCGCGAGATCCTGCTGCGCGGCGGTTATGTGCAGGGCCGCAAGATGTTGGGCTTCGTGGTGTGCTGTATCGCGCTGGCCATCAGCGCGGTGTACGAACTGATCGAGTGGTGGGCGGCGCTGGCGCTGGGCCAGGGCGCCGATGAGTTTCTCGGCACCCAGGGCGACCCGTGGGACACGCAGTCCGACATGTTCTGCGCCTTGCTCGGCGCGATAGCCGGTCAATGGCTGTTCGGTGGCTGGCAGGATCGGCAACTGCGGCGTTTAAAGACGTAAGCCCGGCGGCGGTTGAGCCTGGTGAAAATGGATATTTCTCGTGCCGCCCGGTATTTGCCGGGCGGCATTTTTAATATCGACATGATAAAAATCGACAATCATCAGTTAAATGTTTGGCGCCCTGTGAGACAGCGCAATGTTATTTCCTATATTTATGTTTATTTAGCTTTTTATGCGTTTTTCTAGGAATTTTCTTAACTCATGCCGTGTGCTACTATTCTCATGTTTAACAAGGGCTAATTATTATTAATTAGTTTTTTGAGCGGGGAACAATGAGATACGTAATTAATAATAAGATTAAATATCATGAGGATAGATCAGAGTTGGTGGATCTCAACGCTGAGCTGCCGCCTCAACCGCTCACCGCCACGCTGAACCGCCTGCTGTCCGCGTTGGTCAGAAACAATAATCTGGTGGTCTCCCGCGATACCCTGCTGACGCAAGTATGGGAAGCGCACGGCCAGGTGGCCTCCGGCAATAACCTCAATAACACCATTTCCATCCTGCGCAAGATGTTCGCCGCCATGGGCGAGGACGACATTATCGTCACGTTGCCGCGCCAGGGATTTATGTTCACTGCCGCTTCGTTGAAGACGACGGACAGTCTGGCTCCCGTAGCGCTCGAGACGATTCGGGAAGTTTCTGAGGTGCAGAACTTGGGCGAAAGAGGGGGCGAGTTTGCCCCCCGACGCAGTCAGGCGCGTGGTAAACGCATTGGCGTTGCCGCACTGATGATTGCGGCGCTGGGCAGTGCGATATGGGCCTGGAACGATACAGGATATGAGCCGGTGAGAACGCTGTCTGTCGGTAAAATTGGGGAGTGCGAGGTGAAATTCATCACGTCTTACCACAAGGTAACACCCGAAATGGTTGATTTAACTCAGCTGAAAGCGCTGCTGAAGAAAAACAATAATATTCAATGTGATGAGCCGGCCACCTTGCTCTATTACGACAGCCGGTCGATCGTTAAAGGTACCCACGAACGATTTAGGAACTCATATTTTTATTATTGCCCGCAGGTGAAAATGGCCGGTGCCAAAGCGCAATGCGAGAACATCCATGAAAATCAGGTTTTTTAAGTTTATGTGGCGCAGACGTTATGTTCTGCTGAGCGCCTTGGCCCTGGCGATCTGTGCGGTGTCCGCTTATTTTTTGTTTATGAAACCCGGCATTCCGGAATGTCGTGCGACGGTGAGGGTGACGAACCAATTGAAGGATGCCACATTGCAGCGAATATTGCTGGTGAGCGTTGTGCCCGAGGGGGCGGGGCAAGCGATAATACTGCTGAACGGCAGTCTCTACAGTAACGGCGTGCGATACAACATCGACAGAGCACTCGTGGTCAATTATCAACGCAGAGGCAGTTATTACAACATGCAGATCAGAGAAAACCGTCTTAATCCGCAAGACTCAGTCGCGAGCGAGACGCTGAGCAACCTACTACCCGTGGTGGGGCAGCAGTTGCATTTGCGTGTGGAGCAATTGGATAAGCATCATTACCTGTTTGTTAACAATTATTCGCCGAGCTTTGTCTGTACTAGCAGCCGGTAGTGCATCACAACCTGACGCTTACCCCGGCTTGATGCCGGGGAGCGATGTTTATTGACCCTGGGTGTCAATGCAGAAAAGTTAAGGCTGGTGGTTATCGATATAATTATTTATGCAGGGACTGTTGCTTGCACGTGGACAATAGGTTAACCACTGTTCGTCCTTCTCGGCGCCCTCATTGCGAATGTTGTCATAGTAATAGACATCCGCCCGGTATTGGCAGTCGAAGCCGGCTTGCCGTATCTCTTTCTTAATGTTTGCCAGCTCGCCGCTGCCTAACCGCATGGTGTAAATTTGGCAATTTTGCTCATTGCCCAGCGGATAAACGCTGATGCGCGTGCTGTTTTGGTAAAGCACAATTGCGGCAAACGGCACTAAACAAGCGGCCACAATCATAATTAAACGCTGTACAGCACGGCGAAAGCTCGGCGTTCGTGTAATAGGTGGCGGTGTTGACGCTACTTCGGTTTCGCTATAATCATTATTATTAATCTCATCGGTATTTATATCCATCTGTTGAATGCTTGCAGCATTAAATTTAAACCCCTGGCGGGGGTAAGTCACAATAATATCTTCCACGCCGAACTGCGCCAATGACTTACGCAGGCCCGAAACGTAATTATTCAGGTTGTTATTGGAGGCTTTGAGCCCATGCTCAACCCAGACGTCATTAAGCAACCTCTCTCGCAGCAGCAGTTTATCATTATTGCGGATAAACAACGAAAGCAATCTGCTGGTAGGTTTAAGTAACGCTATTTTATTACTGGCATTATCGACATGCGACAGCGTGCCCTCATCCTCATTAAAGAGGATGTCTTCATTTATGATAAAAATCATTTCATTTACCCATCAACTTTCCTGTCGAGGGATTATTCTGAGACCTGATGCGGCTTTTTTCAATCCTTCACCCTGCGTGTAAATAGGATTTTTCTCTCTATCCGTATAATTGACATGAAATGTTTATCTGCTTACAAGTTTTTTTAAATAAATATTGATAATTAAATTCTATTTTTTAGTTTTAAAATCTATTTAATTATTATTTTATCGATAATAATCCTGTGTTTTTGTATTTTATCGACATAACATTTCAAAATGAGATCGGAGGGTGTAAATTTGTTCCCACTGATACGGAGCGCAAAAACGCTATGTATTAGCCACGAATACAACGCTCAGGAATAAAGCTGCGGCATTGCATGCGTGAATTACGGATTTAATTTACTCCACTGCTTACTAAGGAATGTAAGGGATTTATATGAAACTGAATAAAATTATGCTGGCCGCCGCAATGGCACTGGGTGTTTCTTCTCTGGCGCACGCCGCTGACCAGGGCCACGGTAAAGTGACTTTCTCGGGTTCTATTATCGAAGCACCTTGCTCTATCGCGCCAGACTCTTTGGACCAGACTGTTGCGCTGGGCGCGATTTCCAACGTAGCGCTGAAAAACGGTGGCAAGTCCACCCCGCGTAACTTTGAAATCAAGCTGGAAAACTGTGAGTTGTCCGACGAGAAATCCGTCGCGCTGACCTTCAGCGGTGCGCAGTCCGAAGCCAACGACAAGCTGCTGGGCATCACCGGTTCCGCCAAAGGTGCAGGCATCGCCATCACCGACGGCGCCGGCACCAACATCGAACTGGGCAAAGCGTCTAAGCCGCAAACTCTGCAGAACGGCAGCAACACCCTGGCCTTCTCCGCTTACCTGCAGGGCGCCAGCGCTTCTAATGCTGTGATCACCCCGGGCGAATTCCAGTCCGTAGCCGACTTCACCCTGGCTTACCAGTAAGCCCTAGCCTGACGGCAGACGTGTGATTATCGGGCATGCGGGGTAACCCGCATGCCATTTAACGCAAGGCGTTTTATTTCGCAAAGGAATGAGTATGAAACGTTGGTTAATGGGCTTTCGGGCTTCTTGCCTATTGGTATTGCTGCTTGGCTGCGTCGGTTCGGTTATATCTGCACCGCAAGGGCAAGGGCGAGTCAATATGCAAGGCGCCATTATCGATACTGCCTGCGCCATCGCGACGGAGAGCCGGGAGCAGATTATTGAAATGGATATCACGCCATTTTCTGATATTGCGCGCGGTGGGGAAGGTAAACATGTGCCTTTCAGTATTGAATTAGTGAACTGCATTCTTGAACGACAAAATAAAACATTGCCGGACTGGAGGCAATTCCAGGTGACCTTTGACGGTCACGCCGATGGCGAGCTGTTTGGTATTGGTGGTGATATCTCCGGCGTGGCGCTGAGAATTACCGACTCGGCGGGAAATATCGCCAGGCCAGGCATTCCTTTGCCGTTGGTGGATATTTTGCCGGGGAGTTACCGTCTGAATTACGCCATGACGTTAATCAGCAATCAGCGGCCATTGAAGGCCGGCAGTTATTTTTCATCGGTGCGTTTCAAAATGGATTATTACTGAGCCCGATGTTTTAAGGAAAGCCAATAAATAAAAGGTTGTGAACATGATGTTGTCGCCTGCCGGGAAACCGTTTCGTTTGCATATTCTGAGCGCCTGCGTGGCGTTGGGCTGCCTGATGGGCAAAGTCGGCGCAGCCGAGGACATTCAGTTCAACACCGACGTGCTGGACGTGAACGATCGTAAAAACATCGATCTGAGCCAGTTCTCGCGCAGCGGCTACATCATGCCCGGTCAGTACAGCATGGTGGTGCATGTGAACAAGAACGATCTGCAGGAGCAGCCGATCGCGTTTTACGCACCTGACAATGATACCAATGGCAGCCGCGCCTGCCTGACGCCTGAACTGGTGGCGCAACTGGGGCTCAAGGAAGCAAAGCTGAAAACGCTGACGTGGTGGCGTGACGGCACCTGCCTGGATGAAGCCAGCCTACCGGGCATGGAAATGCGCAGCGAGCTGGCCACCTCGTCGCTCTATCTGAGCATCCCGCAGGCCTACCTGGACTATGTCTCGGAAGACTGGGATCCGCCGTCGCGCTGGGATGAAGGCATTCCGGGCGTGCTGCTGGATTACAACCTCAATGCGCAGGCCCAGCATCAACAGCAGAGCGGCACGCGGGGCTACAGCGTCAGCGGCAACGGCACGGCGGGCGCCAACCTGGGGGCCTGGCGGCTACGCGCCGACTGGCAGGCGAACGTAAACCACCAAAGCGGTTCAGATTTGCCGACGCAAAAGCGGCTGGACTGGAGCCGTTACTATGCCTACCGGGCCGTGCCGGCGCTGCGCTCGAACCTGACGTTGGGTGAGGACTATCTCGACTTTCGCATGTTTGGCAGCTTCCGTTTCGGCGGGGTGAGTTTGCGCTCTGACGACAACATGTTGCCGCCCAACCTGCGCGGTTACGCGCCGGAGGTGGTCGGGGTAGCGAAGAGCAACGCCAAGGTGACCGTCAGCCAGCAGGGGCGGGTGCTGTATGAGACCACGGTCGCTGCGGGGCCATTCCGCATTCAGGATCTGAACGATGCGGTATCGGGTGATCTGGATGTGCGGGTGGAGGAGCAGGACGGCAGCGTGCAGGAATTCAAAATGAGCACTGCCAGCATCCCGTACCTGACGCGGCCGGGCTCGCTGCGCTACAAGCTGGCGATGGGCAAGCCGTCGGATATGGATCACCGTTATCAGGGGCCGCTGTTCGGCACCGGCGAATTTTCCTGGGGGGTGAGCAACGGCTGGTCGCTGTACGGCGGCGCGCTGCTGGGCGGGGACTACAACGCAGCTTCCGTGGGGATTGGCCGCGATCTGATGCTGTTGGGGGCGCTGTCTTTCGACATTACCCAATCGCGCGCCCGCTTGCCGCAGGATGAGCAGACGCTGAGCGGCAAGTCTTACAGCCTCAGCTACTCGAAGACCTTCGACGAGCTGGACAGCCAGGTGACCTTCGCCGGCTACCGTTTCTCCGAAGAGAACTTTATGAGCATGAGCGAGTTCTTGTCGGCACGTCAGTATGGGGAGCGTTTCGGCGGCAACAAGGAGATGTACACCATCACCTACAACCAGCAACTGCGCGAGCTGGGGTTGAGCGCCTACCTCAACTATGAGCACCAGACCTACTGGGATCGGCCATCCAACGATCGTTACAACCTGACGGTGGCGCGCTATTTCGATCTGGGGCGGTTTAAAAACCTGAGCCTGTCGTTGACGGCGTACCGTAACCGCTACAACGAGCGCAATGACGACGGCATGTATCTGGGGCTGTCGGTGCCGTGGGGCAACGGTGCCACGCTGAGCTACAACACCACGGTGAACCGTGATGACAACACCCACCGGGTGGGGTACTACGATCGCATCGACGATCGCAGTAACTACCAGCTCAGCGCCGGCAGTTCGCGCAGCGGCGCCAACCTGAGCGGTTACTACAACCGCGATGGTGATATGGCGCGGCTGAGCGCCAACGCCAGCTACCTGCAGGACAGGTACAGCGCAGTCGGCGGCTCGCTGCAGGGCGGCATGACGCTAACCCCCGAAGGGGGGGCGCTGCACCGCAGCAGCATCGCAGGCGGCACCCGATTGCTGCTGGATACCGAAGGCGTGGCTGGGGTGCCGGTGCGCGGCTACGGCAGCGCGGTGGCGACCAACCGCTGGGGCAAAGCGGTGGTGTCGGACGTCAACAGTTACTACCGCAACCGGGCCAGCATCGATCTGGACAAGCTCGGCGACAACGCCGAGGCCACCAAATCGGTGGTGCAGGCGACGCTGACCGAGGGCGCCATCGGTTATCGCAAATTTGAAGTGATCGCCGGTGAGAAGGCGATGGCGGTGATCAAGCTGGCGGACGGCAGTGAACCGCCGTTCGGTGCCACAGTGCTGAATGCCCGTAAGCAGGAGACCGGCATCGTCAATGACGGTGGCAGCGTTTACCTGAGCGGCATCAACGCCGGGGAACGCATGACGGTGCGCTGGAACGGCGCTGAACAGTGCGAAGTGCACATGCCAACACCGCTGCCAGCCGAGATGCTGACAGCCAATTTACTGCTGCCGTGCCGGGCGTTAAGCGCCGGTGCGGGCGGCGAAGAACACTGAATTGAGGAGTTTTTTATGATGAGCAAACGTAACGCCATCGGCCTGCTGGCCACCACGTCGTTGCTGGCCGGCACCCTGGCGCCAACCGCGCAGGCGGCCATTGCGCTGGATCGCACCCGGGTGATTTTCGACGGCAGCGTGCAGTCGGTGAGCCTGAGCGTGAGCAACCAGAACAAGCAGCTGCCGTACCTGGCGCAGGGCTGGCTGGAAGACGCGCAGGGCAACAAGATCCAGAGCCCGTTGACGGTGCTGCCGCCGGTGCAGCGCATCGAGCCGGGTAAGCCGAGCCAGGTGAAGATCCAGGCGCTGCCGGCGGCGAAGATGCTGCCGCAGGACCGCGAGACGCTGTACTACTTCAACCTGCGCGAGATCCCGCCGAAGAGCAACAAACCGAACTCGCTGCAAATCGCGCTGCAAACGCGCATCAAGCTGTTCTACCGCCCGGCGGCGATCGCGCCGGAGCGCAACGCGGCGCCGTGGCAGGAGCAGCTGACGCTGAGCAAGCAGGGTGACAAGTATGTGGTGAACAACCCGACGCCGTTTTACGTCACGCTGATTGACGCCGCCAGCCGCAAAGGCATTGAAGGCGCCAAGGGGTTCGAACCGTTAATGATCGAGCCGAAGGGCAGCGCGCCGCTGGCGGTGAGTGCCGGGAGCTTGGGTAACAGCCCGGTGTTGACCTACATCAACGACTACGGCGGCCGCCCGCAGTTGAGCTTCAACTGTGCGGGTACGGTCTGCAAAGTGGTGCCGGAGAAGAAAGCGTCGTAATGCAGCCAGGATATGGCTGGAGGGGAGGATGGCAAGGATGAATGATGAGGCGCATGAAAGGGTCTATGTGCTGAAAGAGCTGCGTTACTACGCCGCGTTGGGCGGGTTGGCGCTGATGGCGCCGCTCAGCCTGACGACGTTACTGTGGCTGCTGCCGCCGGCGCATGCCGTGGATAACTGGCAGGTAGACGGTGCCAACGGCGTGCTTGAGGTGCGCGGCGCGTTGACGGAAAGCGCCTGCCGGTTAGAGATGGACAGCGCCCGTCAGGACATCTGGCTGGGAGACGTGGCGACGGGGCGTCTGGCGAGGGTGGGTGATCGCGGTGCGGCGGTGGTGCTGGAGCTGCGATTGCGCGACTGCCTGCGCGGCCCGGCGGACGTGGATAACCCGCAGCTGGTGAAAGCTCAGGGTGTGAGCGGGCTGGGGCTGCGGTTTCTGGACGCGGGTGGTGAAGACGTGCGGCTCGGCAGCCGCGGCAAGCCGCTGTGGCTGACGCCGGGCAGCGATACGTTGACCTACCAGGTGGCACCGGAACGCACCGCCGCGCCGCTGATGGCGGGGAGTTACCGTGCGGTGGTGGATTCTAGCCTGAGTTATGACTGACGTGATGGCGGCGAACGGCAAAAAAGGGTAGAGCGGATGAAGAGAAGGAACAGACGGCATCGGGTGCTGGGGGCAATCCTGCTGGTGGGGATTTTGTCTCCCGCCTGGGCAGGGACGCCGCTGACCGTGAAAGTTACCATACTGGCTCCGCTGCCTTGTGAGATCAACGGCGGCAAACCCATTGAGGTGGATTTCGGCGACGAGGTGTTGACCACGCGTATCAATGGCAGCAATTACAAGACGCTGGTGGACTATTCCATCAGCTGCAAGAACCCGGGAAAGAACGCCATGATGATGCAGATTGCAGGCACACCGACGACGTTTGACGGCTCTGCATTGAAAACCAATTTTGGTGGATTGGGGATTGTGTTTTTTCAAGATGGGGTAAAAGTCAAGCTGAACAGCTGGCAGAACTTCACGTATTCCTCCGGGAATCCACCGAAGCTGGAAGCGGCGCCGGTAAAATTAGGGGCAGCCACGTTGCCGGAAGGGGCGTTTACCGCCTCTGCCACACTGCGCGTCGATTACCAGTAAACGGGAGAGCAGGATGAGAAAAGAGGCGATCTTGATGTTGTGCTGCGCCATCGCGTTAACGGGCTCTCCGGCCAGGGGCGCGGTGGAGGCCGGCATGACATTGAAGGGAGGGCTGCGCGCACCGCCTCCCTGCACGATCAGCGACGGTGGCACGCTGGCGATCGAATTCGGCGATCGGGTCGGTATCAACAAGGTGAACGGTGAGAACTACCGGCAGAAGGTGGATTATACCATCCGCTGCGATTCGCCGGGCGCACTGCCGTGGGAGGTGGTGTTGATGGTCAAAGGGACGGCGACCGCCTTCGACAAGACGGCGGTGCAAACGAACAAAACCGATCTCGGCATCCGGCTTTATCAGAATGGCGCCTCGCTGCTCATCAACAGCGCGATTAAGGTCGATCCGGCGAATCCGCCGCGGCTGGAAGCGATGCCGGTGGCCAAGCCGGGAGCGACGCTGACGGAAGGGGCATTCTCCGCCACGGCGACGCTGCAGGCGAACTACCAATAAGGATAATGCAATGAAACGGTTAGGGATCGGTACGGCGGCGTTGGGGGGGTTGGCGATGTGGGCGCCGGCGCTGTGCGGCGCGGCGGACAATATGCAGTTCAGCGGGGCATTGGTCGCCGAGCCTTGCACGCTGCGGCCGGGTGATGAGGATATCCGCTTGGATTTCGGTACGGTGATCGATAAGTACCTGTATACCTATGGCCGTACTCCCGGTAAGGCGTTCAGTCTGGTGCTGCAGGACTGTGACATCAGCCTGGGCAACACGGTGAAGGTGACCTTCACCGGTGCCGAAAGCGGTGCGCTGCCAGGGTTGCTAAAACCGGATGGCGCCAGTATGGCGACCGGGATCGCTTTGGGGCTGGAGACGGCGACGGGTGAGCCGTTGGCGATGAATAAACCGAGCGAGAGCTATTCGATCGCCAAGGGGAACAATAGCCTGCAGCTGCAGGTTTATGTGCAAGGGGAACCGCAGGCGCTAGCGCAGAAGAGCATTGGCCTGGGAGCGTTTTCCGCCGTGGCGACTTTCGGCCTGGAATATGAGTAAGCATGTTTAGCGTGACGGCAAACGGCCCTAAGCCCCCATTTTATCAGGAGAGAACTATGACAGGGAAACAGACGGTGCGTGACTGGGCATACCTGCGCGGAGAACTGGGTTATTACGCCTCGTTGGGTGGCCTGGCGCTGATGGCGCCGCTCAGTTTGGCGGCCATGATGTGGCTGCTGCCGGCTGCGCAGGCCGTCGATAACTGGGAGGTGGATGGCGCTAACGGTGTGCTTTATGTCAGGGGGGCATTGACCGAAAGCGCCTGCCGGCTGGAGATGGACAGCCTGCGGCAGGAAGTCTGGCTGGGTGAGGTAGCGACCGGGTCATTGACGCAAACCGGCGATCGCGGCGCGGTGGTGCGCTTTGCGTTGCGGCTGCGTGATTGCCTGCGCAGCCCGGCGGCGAGCCGGGATGAACGCACCGGTGCGCTGAGCTGGGCGGCGGATCAGCCGGCGGTGCGGGTGAGCTTCCGTGCACCGGCCGATGCGGACAACCCGCAGTTGGTGAAAGCGCAGGGCGTGAGCGGTATGGGGCTGCGCCTGCTGGATGCCCAGGGCGAAGACATTCGTTTGGGCAGCCGCGGCAAGCCACTGTGGCTGACGCCGGGCAGCAATGTGTTGAACTACAGCGTGATGGCTGAACGTACCGGCGCGCCTTTGCGGGCGGGGAGTTTTGGGGCAACAGTGGATTTTAGCCTCAATTACGATTAAAAGTGGATAATTGGTGGGCCAAATTTAATTTTCAAGTAGCTTATTATGAGTCTATTTTTCTGACATATTCGCTATGAAGAATGGGTCTTCGCGGATGATCTACATCGATCTCTTTATTCATTTTATGTTTTATCAAGCCAGGTAATGTCTCTGGCTAAATATCAATAAATAGCCAGGGGTTCTGGGCTGAGTTTTTATGGGTCTCTTATAAAGAGGAATCATGTTTTTATGGAGTGAGATATGAAACCGTTTTTGCTTTTTTTTATGCTGATTTTTTCACTTCAGGCTAAAGGTAGCTGGGAGTTAGACGTAAAATACTCACCACCGGTTGGCCAGTATTTAGTTAAAGTTATAAGATGGGACGTGGACGACTCCAGCCCGAACCCTATACGTTTCTGTTATAGCCCTGTTACGGGCAATGATAGTAGGTGCCGTATTGTAATATACTATAACTCTCCCACCCATATGAGCTGGTTTAATGAATCATTTTACTTAGGTCAGGAGGCATCAGACTTAAAAACGATGGGGGAGTTAGCCGATCTTTTCGCCAGGAAAGGCTATTTAAATCAGGTGGTAAAATCTTACACTACGTCTGCCTTCGAACAGAACTGCTATGCATTGGGATATATGCAAAACACGGGGCAAGCTGCACCAATAGACGGAGGGGCTCTGAATTGCACGATGGCGGAAATTATCCCCACATACTGCAGCATTGAGGAGCCCTATATTGAGTTGAAGCACGGTTCGGTAACGAGTAAAGGGGTGAATGGCCATACCGTCAGCAGTTCCTTTAGAGCGGTCTGTAATAAAGATTTCAAATTATTGATTGTCGCACAGGATGGAAAAGGCGATCTTCAGCTGGGTGGTGGGATCACCAGTCACTTGAAAGTAAACGGCGACGATCTCGGTATTGGGCATAAGGCGGTGGTCGGTCCGGCAGGAAAGACGTTTACATTAAGTTCAACGCTGAGCGGTTCCCCCAGCGGCGTCGGTGAATTTCAAGGTTCGAAAGTGATAATGCTAAGTATCCCCTGATGTGTCAGGAGCAATAAGGGAAATATGATCGGTCCGATGCTTATTCACTTATCTTGAGAAAGCTAAAGTCATTCAGTTATGAATAGGGCAAATGAAATCACTCAATATCGTCATCAGTGCCAACGGCGTCAATGGGCATACGGCGAGCGCGCAGATTCATGCCTCATGTAATCAAGACTACTCGGTGGTCATTTGGATGTTTGATAAAAAAGGCACAGTCCCCTTAGGGAATGGGTTAAACAGCACGTTAAAGATTAACGGTGTCGATCTGGGTAACGGATATAGTGAAATGCTTGGAGCGATGGAGAAAACACTGACCTTAACCTCAACGCTAAGTGGTTATAAAGCTGGTGTGGGTACCTTTCAGGGTTCAACCGTGGTTATTGTGGATTTTCCATAGGTAAAATAAAACCTGATGTTAAGTGTTTTTGAATAGAAGAGATTCTTCAGGGATACCTGAATGGTAGCGTTTTGTAGATTGTGATAAATAAATTTCTTGTGGTGCCAACGGATTAAGAGAAATGAGATGAAAAGGAAGGGTTGTAAATTAGGTGTACTAATGAAACTATTTAAATGGTTGATGCTTGTTCCTCTGCTTTATTCTGGTTCGGCGGCGGCTGCATGGACGCTGAATGTGCAGTACGATCCGAGGGATGATAATAAGAGGGTATTTTATGTCAGCGTGGTCAGTTTTGAGCAGAATGATCCCTCTCCCAACCCTCTGTATAGAGAATGTGGAGTTTTTTCGGCTCAGCGTCTTATGTGTGAAATGGCCATAGTATATACGAGTTCTTTATCAGCGGGCACTGCTTTCACGGAAACGATGCCGGTTCCTGGGGCAGAGCATGCCCAAACGATGGGGGAGTTGGCGAAGATATTTGCTGATGCCGGTTATTTAAACCGAGTATTTAAATCACAGAATGTGTTGTTTCAACCTGAATCATATTGCTTTCTCCTTGCTTATCGGAAAGTGCATACCTCAGGTTCAGGCTTTGTCAGACTGCCCGGCGGGAGCAGCGTGTGTCAGCCGTCTGAGTTGATTCCGACCTTTTGTGACTTTACCGAAACGTCTCTTGAATTAAACCATGGCCGGTTGACGCCCGATCAGGTCAATGGCCATACGGCAAGCGCGCAAATAAGCGCGAGCTGCACGACACCCTACTGGGTCCGGATTAGGTCTGCCGACAAAAAGAGCGTGCTGGAAATGGGGGAGGGGTTGAAAAGTGATTTGAAAGTCAATGGGGTCGATCTGGCCGAGGGGATGAGCGTCAGGCTCACGCCAACGGCGCAAACGTTCACCATCACCTCCACGCTAAACGGTTATAGCCAGGGCGAAGGGGAGTTTCAGGGATCGACGGTCATTATTCTTGGTTTGCTCTGATGGAGAAGAGGAAAAGAGAGAGCGAAATGCTTAACCTGCGGCGAAGCCTCAACCCTAAATGCTGATAGCAATAACGGACTGAGCGCATCCGTTGACATTTTTCACCTTACGCTATAAGCCGATGGGTTGGGAAAGTGATGCCGTAATTTAATTGGGCAGAAATTAATAATAACGAACGCATTGTGTGATATGTCTCCCGGTTTATTCCTGGCTGGGGCGGCATGAACACTTTATTTTAAAACCCAGGCCGTTGATGAACCGTATTTTTCAATAAAAACATGCGTGGAGAGGAAGCATAATGAAATCAATGAAAATTATCATCGACGATGAAAACCATTACTTTGCAGCAGGGTTAAAACATTGTCTCGTAAAATATGCGCAAGGCCACAATAAAGCGCTGAACTTCTTAACGCCGGGCTGTGGCGAGCGGCCAGACCTGTTGCTGGTTTCGGCAGCGCGCCGCACCCGGCATTGGCCCGCCTGCGCGGGAACCCGTACGGTGACGATTAAAGCGCGGCGCAGCGTCCCGGTGAGCGACGCGACTCTGGTCTTGTACCGAATGGACGATAAAAGCAGGGTATTTGAGGTGTTAGCCGAGGCGCTGAAGGACGAAGTACGCCCATTCTGCCTTTTTCCCAGCCAATCGCTGACCCCCCGTGAGCGGCAGGTAGTCGGGTATTTGCGGCGCGGGTTGGATCAATCGCAAACCGCCAGAGTAATGGGCGTGAGCGTTAAAACGGTGCACAGCCATAAACGTTCGGTGATGGGTAAACTGATGTTGAACCGCAATCATGAGTTTATTTACTGGCTGCTATCGCAAAAGGAAGACTATTCCTAACCGTGATGGGGGATAATTTAAAGTATTCATATCTGTTATCTTTATAACGCTAAATGATAGTGGATTATGCCTTAAATTCCTCAGGGAAATATTAATTCTTGTTTTATTCATTTATTAAATAAAAGAAAGGGAAAGTTATGAAAAAGACGGCGGCTTTGCTTCTCGGCGCTTGTATCATGATGGCGTCTTATGCCCATGCCGGTTTTAACGGCAATCAGAACGTGCAGGGCAATAATGGCAACGCCAGCGGCGCCGGCAATAGCGATTTTGGCCAATGCATCAATGGCCAGGGGAAAAATGGCGGGCAATGTGCAGGCAACACCAACTCAGGCGCTAAGCCTAAAGAGAAAGATAAAGGCGAAGTCATGAATGCGATCTGCGAATCGCCGTTTATGAAAAAATACTCGCCACTATGTCAATAATATTGATTTTTAAATAACAAGCAGGGCCATCCTCCCTGCTTTTTTTGTGACTATTGATTAAATAGCCTGTTGTTTCGATCCAAAGCATAATTTCGGTGAATTGTTATCGTTGGCAGCGAAGGTAGCTGTGCGTAATTTACGTTGGGTATTATCTACACCAAGGGAAAGGTGAAGTGGATTTGTTTTATTTTGCGATATTCTTGTTCTGTTTAAGCATCTATTCATTCTACAAACATGCGCAGCGGATGAAGAAAAGGCAGTTGTCTATTCGAGGCTACGGCCATGCTTCCAGGTGGTTGGCATTACGACGTCATCATTGACGCTGCTTCGGCATTGTATGGCGTAGCATTTTTATCAGGGAGTGAGTTCCGCCTCAACGAAATGGAGCACGACTCGCCTGGCGCCGCCACTTTCACGCTTAATGCCGAGAATACGGTAACCCGGTTATCCTTGAAGCCAACGTTTCTGGGGGGATGCCAAGCAGATAAGGGTGCATTCGTCTTATGTCGCTGGCCCGCAGGGTGAGGCCTTTAGGCCGAATAATCGAACGCAGTTCGATGGAGAGTCCGTATCCCAGAAAGCGAAAAACCCGCCATAGGCGGGTTCTTCTGAAGATGGTGCCCGGACTCGGACAACCGGCGCTGGCGCCGCGTTGAACAGCGCTTCAGCGCTGGCCCGTAGGGTGAGGCCTTTAGGCCGAATAATCGAACGCAGTTCGATGGAGAGTCCGTATCTCAGAAAGCGAAAAACCCGCCATAGGCGGGTTCTTCTGAAGATGGTGCCCGGACTCGGAATCGAACCAAGGACACGGGGATTTTCAATCCCCTGCTCTACCGACTGAGCTATCCGGGCAACGGGCAGCATTAAACCGTATTGGCCGAAAGCCGTCAACGGCTTTATGCGTGAAAGACGTTAAAACGCCTCCGGTTGCTGGCTTTTCAGGCAAAGGGCGCAAAAAATGCGCCTGTTCTGGCTATCACCTTGGGTTGGCTGCGCCGCCAACCCTGCCGATTCAGCTCAACGCGCCGTTGCGGCGGCACTGCGCCACCTGCAAGATGTCTTCCGCCAGCCGTTTGGCGACCGATACGTCCTGGAGCTGACGTTTTACCAGCAGTTTGCTCAGGCAGCCTTCCTGAATCAGCTCCATTTGCTGCGCCACCATGTCGGCGTCGTCGGCGTCCATGTCGCGCAGCAGTTCACGGGTCAGCTCCAGCGAGGTCAACTTCTGTTGCTCCGCCAGTTGGTGGATCGGATGATCCGTTTCTGGGAAGAAGCTGCAGGCGGCGATAAACAGGCAGCCGGGATAACGGTCTTGCTGCACGTATTCCGCCAGTACGTCATAGCGCGCCAGCAGCTTTTGCTGCGGGCTCAGGTTTTCATCCAGCAGCAGCTGGCGGCGCCAGGTGTCGATCTGCTGGCCGTGGTAGCGCAGGCAGTCGTACAGCAGCGCTTCGCGATCCGGCCAGAACCGTTTGAGATCGCCGGGCTGAACGTCGAGTTTTTCCGCCAGCATCTCTAATGTGGCGGTCGCCAGGCCCTGTTGTTCCAACAGGCCCAGCGCGGTATCAAGGACGTGTTCACGTTGCACTTGTGCTTCCTCCTCTTCGGTTCAGAACCTCAGTGTTATTTATCACATCACTTTCTGCAAATGCGCGTTGAAGGCCTCCGCCTTCATAAAACCGGTGACCCGCTGCGCCGTCAGCTCCTGGCCCGCCGGATCGAAGAACAGGATCGTCGGTAGCCCCAGCACCTGCAGGTGCTTCAGCAGCGCCGCCTGTTCCGCACCGTTGGCGGTCACATCCGCCTGCAGCAGCACCGCGTTGGCCAGGCTCGCCTGCACCGCCGCATCGCTGAAGGTGTATTTTTCGAACTCTTTACAGGCCACGCACCAGTCGGCGTACAGATCCAGCATCACCGGCTTGCCCCGCGCCTGTTGCAGCGCGAGATTGAGCTGTTCGACGTTGTTGATGCGGGTAAAGGCCATATGCGGTTGAGCCGCCTGCTGCGCCTGGTCGGTGCCGAAAGCCCAGTCCTGCAGCGGCCGCGCGGCGATCACCGCCGCCGCCAGCAGCAGCAGTTGCAGAGCGCGCGCCCAGCCGCGTGCGCTTCTCAGGCTCAGGGCGAAGGCCCAGCCGAAGAACGCCAGGCCGAGCAGGCTCCACAGGCGCAGGCCCCACAGATCGCCGATCACCCGCTCCAGCAGGAACACCGGCAGCGCCAGAATGACGAAACCGAAGGCCTCTTTCACGTACTGCATCCACGGGCCGCTGCGCGGCAGCAGGCGATTGCCGAACAGGGTGACGATCACCAACGGAATGCCCATCCCCAGCGCGTACAGGTACAACGTGCCGCCGCCGGCCCACAGATTGCCGCTCTGGGCGATATACAACAGGATGGCGCTGAGCGGCGCGGTGGTGCAGGGGGAACAAATTAGCCCGGCCAGCGCGCCCATCAGGAATACGCCGGTCAGTGAGCCGCCGCGCTGGGTGTTGCTCCAGCTCGCCAGCCGGGTTTGCAGCGCCGAGGGCAGCTGCAGGGAATAGAGGCCGAACATCGACAGCGCCAGCGCGATGAACAGCGCCGACAGGCCAATCAGGACGTAAGGATGCTGCAGCGCCGCCTGGAACTGCAGGCCGGCGGCGGCCACCACCAGCCCCAGCAGGGTGTAGGTGAGCGCCATGCCCTGTACGTAAACCACTGCCAGCGCCAGAATGCGGCCGCTGCTTTGCGGCCGGTCGCGGCCGAGGATGATGCCGGAGATCAGCGGATACATCGGCAGTACGCACGGGGTGAAGGCGATGCCGATGCCGATCAGCAATGCCCACAGCGGCGAGAACGGCAGGCTGGCCGGTGCGGCGGGCGTTTCAGCCGGTACAGAGGCCGAGAGCGGCGCGGCTGCAGTGGCGCTGACCGCGTCCAGCGGGATGGTTCGGGTTTCCGGCGGATAGCAGAAGCCGGCCTCGGCACAGCCCTGATAGGTGACGCTGAGGCTGGCGTTGGCCGCCGCCTGTTGCAGCGGTATTTGCAGATTCAGCTGTTGCTTGAAAATTGCCACTTCGCCGAAGAACTCGTCCTTGTGGCTCAGCCCTTCGGGCAGGGTAAAGGCGCCGAGCGTCGCCTGCTGCGGCACCAGTTTGATCTGCTGGCGATACAGGTAGTAGCCGGGGCGGATCTGCCAGTTCAGCGTTACCTGGCTGCCTTGCTGTTTGAAATCGAAGGCGAAGGCCTGATCGACGGGCACGAACTGGCTGCCGCCTTTCGGCGCGAACAGCGAAGCCTGCGCCGCCTGCGGCAGGAAGAACAGGCTGCACAGCAGCAAAATCAGTTTAAGGAAGCGTTGATCCATAACAGGTAGTCTTTATCTCCGGCCATCACCGGTAGCACCAGCAACTCGGGCGTCTGGTAGGGGTGATGTTGTTTCAGGGTGTCGAGCAGGGCCTGCTGACGGCGGCGATCGCTTTTGAACAGCATCTGCACTTCGTATTCCTGTTCCAGTTTCCCTTCCCAGTAATACAGCGAAGTGGCGCCAGGCAGCAGCGTGGCGCAGGCCGCCAGCTTATCGCCCAAGACCCGCGCCGCCAGTTCCTGGGCGCTGGCTTCATCGGGTGCGGTACAGAGTATGACGACAGCTTCGCAATCAGACATCTTCAGCCCTCTCATCGATTCGAATGGGCACTATACCCTGAAGGCGGATTGGCTAGAAGGCGAGTTTATCGCCAGAAGGAAAACCGGGGCCGCAGCCCCGGTCGAAGCGTTACAGCATGACGCTGCCGAGCAGGAAGCCGAATACCACCGCGAAGATCACGCCCATGGTGCCGGGAATGAAGAACGGATGGTTGAACACGAAGCGGCCGATGCGCGTGGTGCCGGTATCGTCCATCTGCACCGCGGCGACCAGCGTCGGGTAGGTCGGCAGGATGAACAGGCCGGAAACGGCGGCGAAGGAGGCGACGGCGGTCAGCGGCGACACGTTCAGCGCCAGCGCCATCGGCATCAGCGCCTTGGCGGTGGCGGCCTGCGAATACAGCAGCGCCGAGCAGAAGAAGAAGATCACCGCCAGCAGCCACGGGTGCGCCTGAATGACGCTGCCGGCCGTCTCTTTGATCCAGTCGATGTTGGCCTGCACGAAGGTATCGCCCAGCCAGGCGACGCCGAGGATACAAATACAGGCGCTCATGCCGGCCTTGAAGGTGCTGGAGTTCAGCACCATGTCGGTGTCGACGCGGCACAGCAGGGTAGTCAGCGTGGCGACGCTCAGCATGATGATCAGGATGGCGTTGGTGGTGTTCATCAGCGGCTTGGCCACCAGGCCCAGGCCCGGGCTGTTGATGATGGCATAGGCGACAACGCACAGCACGCCCAGCAGGAACAGCAGCACCGAGGCTTTGGCGCGCGGTTTGATCGCCAGCGCGTTGTTGCCGCGCAGGGTGATCAGGCCTTCTTCCAGGCGTTTCAGGTACACCGGATCGTTAGACAGCTTGGAGTCGAACAGCCAGGTCACCAGCAGCGACATCACCAGCACGGCGCAGAAGGTGGACGGGATCACCACCATTAGCAGGTGCAGGTAGCTGACGCCGTGGCCTTCCATCACCGAAGACATGTACACCACCGCGGCGGAGATCGGCGAGGCGGTGATGGCGATCTGGGCGGACACCACGGCGGTGGACAGCGGCCGGCAAGGCTTGATGCCCTGTTCTTTCGCCACTTCGGCGATCACCGGCAGCGCCGAGAGCGAGATGTTGCCGGTGCCGGCGAAGATGGTCAGGAAGTAGGTGACGATAGGGGCGAGAATGGTGATGTGCTTGGGGTTCTTGCGCAGCAGCTTTTCGGTCTGCTGCACCAGATAGTCCATCCCCCCGGCGACCTGCATCGCGGAGATCGCCGCGATCACCGCCATGATGATGGAAATCACGTCGAAGGGAATGCTGCCCGGCTTGACGCCGATCAGCGCCAGGACCAGAACGCCCAATCCCCCCGCGAACCCGATACCGATACCGCCCAACCTGGCCCCTAAAAAGATGGCCAGCAGAACGATAACCAATTCTACGGCTAGCATAGTGTTTACTCCTTAAAATGAGATATCCCGTCATCCTTGAAACAGCATCGGTGTTGGCTGCGAGCACTCACCCCAGTCACTTACTTAAGTAAGCTCCTGGGGACTTGCGCTCTTGCCGCCTTGATGCAGTCCCAATGATTTAGGGTGTAAATTGAAAATAAAACGTTAAAATTTTGTGGGCGCCTAAAAGTAAAAAGGCACGCTATCCAGAGGATTTAGCGTGCCTTTCAGGGCTACCGGGTAGGTCTGTTATTGTTCATTTTCATCCGTATAGCGTTTGGCTTTATAGGCCGGGTGCATCAGGTTCTCCACGGAGAAGATGTCATCCAGCTCGGCTTCGGTCAGCAGGCCGCGTTCCAGCACCACTTCGCGCACGCTCTTGCCGGTTTCGGCGCAGATCTTCCCGACGATGTCACCGTTATGGTGGCCGATGAACGGGTTCAGATAGGTGACGATACCGATCGAGTTGAAGACGTAGTGTTCGCAGACTTCTTTATTCGCGGTGATGCCGTTAATGCATTTTTCCAGCAGGTTGTAGCAGGCGTTGGTCAGGATGTGGATCGACTCGAACATCGCCTGGCCGATCACCGGCTCCATCACGTTCAGCTGCAGCTGGCCCGCTTCGGCCGCCATGGTAACGCAAGTGTCGTTGCCAATCACCTTGAAACACACCTGATTGACCACTTCCGGCACCACCGGGTTCACTTTGGCCGGCATGATGGACGACCCCGCCTGCAGCTCCGGCAGGTTGATTTCGTTCAGGCCGGCGCGCGGGCCGGAGGAGAGCAGGCGCAGGTCGTTACAGATTTTGGACAGTTTTACCGCCAGGCGTTTGAGCGCGCTGTGCACCATCACGTAGGCGCCGCAGTCGGAGGTGGCTTCGATCAGGTCTTCCGCCGGCACCACCGGCAGGCCGCTGACTTCCGCCAGTTTTTGCACCGCCAGCGGCTGGTAGCCTTCCGGGGTGTTGAGCGCGGTGCCGATGGCGGTGGCGCCGAGGTTCACTTCCAGCAGCAGCTCCGCGGTGCGGTGCAGGTTGCGGGTCTCTTCGTTCAGCAGCACGCTGAAGGCGTGGAATTCCTGGCCGAGGGTCATCGGCACCGCGTCCTGCAGCTGGGTGCGGCCCATTTTCAGGATGGTTTCGAACTCTTTCGCCTTGCGATCGAAGCCTTCGCGCAGCTGGTTGATGGCGTCGATCAGTTTCTGGTTGGAGGCGTACACCGCGATGCGGAACCCGGTTGGGTAGGCGTCGTTGGTGGACTGGCATTTATTGAGGTGATCGTTCGGGTTCAGGTACTGGTATTCGCCTTTTTGATGGCCCATCAGCTCCAGGCCGATGTTCGCCAGCACTTCGTTGGTGTTCATGTTCAGCGAGGTGCCCGCGCCGCCCTGGAATACGTCCACCGGGAACTGATCCATGCACTTGCCTTTATCCAGCACCTCGTCGCAGGCCTGGATGATCACGTCGGCGATTTTGCGCGGGATGGTTTTGAGTTCTTTGTTGGCCATCGCCGCGGCCTTTTTCACCATCACCATGCCGCGAACGAACTCGGGGACATCGCTGATTTTGCTGTTGCTGATGTAGAAGTTTTCAATCGCACGCAGAGTGTGAACTCCGTAGTAAGCGTCTGCGGGGACTTCACGTGTTCCTAACAGGTCTTCTTCGATACGAATGTTGTTTGACATGAGAACCTTCTCTATGTGTTGCTGCCGAATTAATAATTTGTCAGGTCAAGGCTAGTAAGGGCACAGCCTAAATTAATATTGCCGAAGGCTTGGTGCGTGAAACGATTAACCAAATCGCCCGTAGCTGCCCAGATCATATGCTGGTTGGTAAGAAATGACTGAATCCAGATCACCTTATGGTGTTTAAGGATATGCCCTTTTTCGGTTCTGTGACTTCTTTCACGTTTGTGAACTTTAGCAATAAAAACCGGCTCTCGGTTGAAATGGTGGGGGGATGCCCTCATTGTAATAGTGTCGGCCGTTTACGGCCTCTTTTTTCGCGCCGTCGCCCCGTGGCGGCCGTGCCTTACCTACCGATAGGAGAACCAGGTGCGCTGGTTACCGCTACTGCTGATATTTCTGCTGGCTTACATAGAAATATCCATCTTTATCAAAGTCGCCGCCGTGCTCGGCGTGGCTGTCACCCTGCTGCTGGTGGTGTTCAGCTCCTGCGTCGGCATTTCGCTGGTGCGCAATCAGGGCATGAAAACCTTCGTGCAGATGCAGCAAAAACTGGCGGCCGGCGAAAGCCCGGCGGCGGAAATGGTGAAAAGCGTTTCGCTGGTGCTGGCGGGCTTCCTGCTGCTGATACCGGGCTTCTTCACCGATTTCCTCGGCCTGTTGCTGCTGCTGCCGCCGGTGCAGAAATCGCTGACGCTGAAACTGATGCCGCACCTGTCGGTGTATCGCCCCGGCGGTTGGACGGGCGGCGACGCCGCCAACGGCAATACCTTCGACGGCGAATTCCAGCGCAAGGACGACGAACGCCCGGTGCTGGAACACCGCCCGGACGAGGATCGCAAACCTCACGATCGTTAAGCAAACGCGGCTCTGGCCGCGTTTTTCATCTCTGCGGCACTCGTCGGACCAAAAATGCGAAATTTTTTTTGTTCGCCCCCTTGAAGGGGGCTGGAACGCCCCCATCTCAAATGCCACGAGGCCGGTAATAACAACCATCCGGTGTACAACCCTAAATCTGATAGAGACCTTCTTACAGGAGAGCGTTCAATGAGTATTCGTCCATTGCATGACCGCGTTATCGTCAAGCGCAAAGAAGTTGAATCAAAATCTGCTGGCGGCATCGTCCTGACTGGCTCTGCTGCGGGTAAATCCACTCGCGGTGAAGTGGTTGCAGTGGGTAAAGGGCGTGTGCTGGAAAACGGCAACATCCAACCGCTGGATGTGAAAGTTGGCGATATCGTGATTTTCAACGACGGCTACGGCGTGAAAGCAGAGAAGATCGACAATGAAGAAGTGTTGATCATGTCCGAAAGCGACATTCTGGCAATTGTTGAAGCGTAATTGCGCTTTATCTTCTGAACTGAACGAGTTGAAGGGAAATACCAATGGCAGCTAAAGACGTAAAATTCGGCAATGACGCTCGCGTGAAAATGCTCCGCGGCGTGAATGTTCTCGCTGATGCAGTAAAAGTGACCCTGGGCCCGAAAGGCCGTAACGTAGTGCTGGATAAATCTTTCGGCGCACCGACCATCACCAAAGACGGCGTTTCCGTTGCGCGTGAAATCGAACTGGAAGACAAGTTCGAGAACATGGGCGCACAGATGGTGAAAGAAGTGGCCTCCAAAGCGAACGACGCGGCGGGCGACGGCACCACCACTGCAACCGTACTGGCTCAATCCATCATCACCGAAGGCCTGAAAGCGGTTGCTGCAGGCATGAACCCGATGGATCTGAAGCGCGGCATCGACAAAGCGGTTGTCGCTGCGGTTGAAGAACTGAAAAAACTGTCCGTACCTTGCTCCGATTCCAAAGCTATCGCTCAGGTCGGCACCATCTCCGCCAACTCCGACGAAACCGTGGGTAAACTGATCGCGGAAGCGATGGAGAAAGTGGGCAAAGAAGGCGTTATCACCGTTGAAGAAGGCACCGGCCTGCAAGACGAGCTGGACGTGGTTGAAGGTATGCAGTTCGACCGCGGTTACCTGTCCCCATACTTCATCAACAAGCCGGAAACCGGTTCTGTTGAGCTGGAAAGCCCGTTCATCCTGCTGGCTGACAAGAAGATCTCCAACATCCGCGAAATGCTGCCGGTGCTGGAAGCCGTTGCCAAAGCAGGCAAACCGCTGCTGATCATCGCTGAAGACGTAGAAGGTGAAGCGCTGGCGACCCTGGTGGTCAACACCATGCGCGGCATCGTGAAAGTGGCTGCCGTTAAGGCGCCTGGCTTCGGCGACCGTCGTAAAGCCATGCTGCAGGACATCGCTACCCTGACTGCCGGTACCGTTATCTCTGAAGAGATCGGTCTGGAGCTGGAAAAAGCCACCCTGGAAGACCTGGGTCAGGCGAAACGCGTTGTCATCAACAAAGACACCACCATCATCATCGATGGCGTGGGCGACGAAGCGACCATCCAGGGCCGCGTTGCTCAAATTCGTCAGCAGATCGAAGAAGCGACCTCTGACTACGATCGTGAAAAACTGCAGGAGCGCGTAGCGAAACTGGCCGGCGGCGTTGCCGTTATCAAGGTTGGCGCAGCCACTGAAGTTGAAATGAAAGAGAAGAAAGCCCGCGTTGAAGACGCCCTGCACGCGACCCGCGCCGCAGTGGAAGAAGGCGTGGTTGCCGGCGGCGGCGTAGCGCTGATCCGCGTTGCAGGCAAAATCGCCGCGCTGAAAGGCGACAACGAAGACCAGAACGTGGGTATCAAAGTTGCGCTGCGCGCAATGGAAGCCCCTCTGCGTCAGATAGTGGTCAACGCCGGTGAAGAAGCTTCCGTTATCGCCAACCAGGTGAAAGCGGGCGAAGGCAGCTACGGCTACAACGCTTACTCTGAAGAATACGGCGACATGATCGCGATGGGTATCCTGGATCCAACCAAAGTGACCCGTTCTGCTCTGCAGTACGCGGCTTCCGTGGCTGGCCTGATGATCACCACCGAATGCATGGTTACCGACCTGCCGAAGGCTGACGCACCGGATCTGGGCGCAGCAGGCGGCATGGGTGGCATGGGCGGTATGGGCGGCATGATGTAATCATCCCCCACACGCTTGTGTGCTGAGAACCCCGGTCAAATGACCGGGGTTTTTTTTAGCTTAAAAATCAATAAAAAGAATGTTTATTTAGCTTGTTATTAATTCAATGAATGAATTATTGCATTATTTTGCTTTTACCCTAAACCGTTGTCGTTTCGTACCGATATAGCCCTTACCGAGCGGGGAATTTCCCCTCGCCGGTGTGACTGTCAACGGAGACGACTTATGCTGAAAAATATGAAAATAGCCACCTGGCTGATGTTAATGCTGTTGCTGCTGGGCTTGATGCCCATGGGAACCGGCGCCATCGCCTTCTATTTCATGCAGCAAAACGGCCACAGCATCGACAGGATGAGCACCTTCTCCGACGAGGAAGCGGCGCTGAACCGCAGTTGGCGTGCTTTGCTGCAAACGCAGACGCTGATCGACAACATGGCGTTCGAGCGCTGGGCGCAGACCAGCAGAGCCGATATTCAACAGGGTATCGATGAGGCGCGCGGTGAGCTGCGCAGCGCCGACGTCGCGTTCAACCTGTTTTGGGAGACGCCGGGCCTGACGGTATCGCGCCCGGATCTGGGCGAGGCGATGAAAAAGGTCTACCTGGCGCAGCAGGCGGTGCTGAAGCAAGAACTGACGCTGTTGGCCGACACGCCGCAGGCGGCGCTGATCGAGCGGCTGCACGCCATGGCGGCAGAGAAGCGCCAGGTGCGCCAGCGGCTGGATAACCAGTTTGCCGACTACATGCGGGCCACGGTGGCCGCCCACCGTCTGGCAGTGGAAGAGGCGGAGCAGACCCAAAAAGTCTTCGCCCGTCTGCTGAGCGGCACCCTGGCGGCGATCCTGCTGCTGCTGGTCGCCGTGCAGCGTGATTTCCGCCGACGCTTGATTCTGCCGCTGCGCCAGATCGCCGAACACTTGCAAAAGGTTGGGCGCGGCGATCTACGCAGCGAGATCGCGGTACGCAACAACAATGAGATCGGCATGCTGTTCGCCAGCCTACGCGCGATGCAGCAGGAGCTGAGTGCCACCGTGCAGCAGGTGCGTGATGGCGTGGAGTCGATCAACCACGGTACGCATGAGATCGCCGTCGGCAACGCCGATCTCTCCAGCCGCACCGAAGAACAAGCCAGCGCACTGACGGAAACCGCCGCCAGCATGGAGCAGATCACCGCCACGGTGCGGCAAAACGCCGATAACGCCACTCAGGCCGCCGGCATGGTCAATCAGACCGCCGCCATTGCCCGCAACGGCGAAACGCTGATGGCCAGCGCGGTCGACAAGATGCGGGCGATCAACGACAGCGCGCGTCAGGTGGGGGATATCACCAGCGTGATCGACGGCATCGCCTTCCAGACCAACATTCTGGCGCTGAACGCCGCCGTCGAGGCCGCGCGTGCCGGGGAGCAGGGGCGGGGTTTTGCGGTGGTAGCCGGCGAAGTGCGCAATCTGGCGCAGCGCTGCGCGACTTCGGCCAAGGAGATCAGCGGTCTGGTCGACGGCGTAACCGGCGATATCGCCGCCGGCGTGCGGCTGGTGGAACAGGCGGGCGAGACGATGAATGCCATCGTCGGCTCGGTGAACCAGGTGACGTCGCTGATGGATAACATCTCCTATGCGTCGGAAGAGCAAAGCAAAGGCGTCGAGCAGGTCGGGGTGGCGGTGACCCAGATGGATCAGGTGACCCAGCAGAATGCCGCGCTGGTGGAGGAGGTGGCGACCACCGCCGTCGGCGTGGAGGAACAGGTGGCCCTGCTGGCGCAGGCGGTGGCGGTATTCAAACTGGCGGAGGGGGAACCGCGTCAGGGCGAGGAGCTGGCGCAGGCATCGGCGGCCGTTGCCGGTTGGGTATAACGCCGCCGCACTGTATTTGATGATATTTTTGCCGCCCGGGGCGATTTAGCTGGTAAACTGGTAAGTCATCAGCTGTCGCTCAAGACGTTGGCCCGCTCGCGTGGCAACGGATGCTTAAGAGATGGCATCGCTTTCTGATATACCCTATGAATTTCAAGTTGTAGCTAGGCGGCCAGCTCGTGAGTCCCCAGGCGCTTACTTGAGTAAGTAACTGGGGTGAGCGAGTGCAGTCAACAACGCTACAGCTTGAAAGGCGACGGGTAGAAGATTTTGCGTAATTCTCAACATCGAATGGGGAACAAGATGCGGATTAAAGCCTTACTGGGTCTTTCGGCAGCGATGCTGCTGGCGGGTTGCAGCACCACTCATGAACTGACCGCTGCGGGTCAGCAGATCAAGTTCACCGACAGCAAGCCGGCGGCGGAATGCCAGCTGCTGGGGGAAGTGACCGGCACCCAGAGCAACTGGCTGTCCGGCAACGGCGGTGAAGGCAGCTCCATGCGCGGTGCGGCCAACGATCTGCGCAACAAGGCAGCGGCGATGGGCGGCAACGTCATTTACGGCGCCAACAGCCCAAGCCAGAACCTGCTCTCCAGCTTCGCGCCGCTGGACAGCAAAATGGTCGGCCAGGTTTACAAGTGCCCGTAAGGCGCTGAGGCCTAACGCCGCGAAGAGATAAAAAAGAGGAATGCCACGGCATTCCTCTTTTCGTTTCGTCGAGCCCTGTGGCGCGCGTCACTCCTGCATCAGGCGCAGGTCGATCGGCGTTTTGCTCGGTTCGCCGCCCACTTCACGCGTCAGGCGCGGCACCAGATAACCGGACACTTTGCTCAGCAGCGCCTGCATGATGACGCGCGCTTCATCGTCGCTGACCATGAAATGCGCCGCGCCCTGCACCTTGTCCAGCACGTGGATGTAATAGGGCAGGATGCCGGCGTCGAACAGCGCGTTGCTGAGCGCCGCCAGCGTATCGGCATCGTCGTTGACGTCGCGCAGTAGCACGCTCTGGTTGAGCAGCGTGACGCCGGCGAGGCGCAGCTGGGCCATGGCGCTCTGCAGCTCGCGGTCGATTTCGTTGGCGTGGTTGATGTGGGTGACCATCAGCACCTGCAGGCGCGAGGCCGACAGCAGGCGGCACAGCGCCGGCGTAATGCGCGCCGGGATCACCACCGGCAGACGGGTGTGAATGCGCAGGCGTTTCAGGTGCGGGATGGCCTCCAGCTCGCCGACCAGCCACTCCAGCTCGCTGTCTTTGGCCATCAGCGGATCGCCGCCGGAAAAAATGATCTCGTCCAGTTCCGGGTGTTGGCGGATATAATCCAGCGCCTGCCGCCAGTTGTTCTTGTTGCCCTGATTATCCTGATAGGGGAAGTGACGGCGGAAACAGTAACGGCAGTTGACCGCACAGCCGCCTTTGACCAGCAGCAGCGCGCGATTGCGGTATTTGTGCAGCAGGCCCGGCACCACGCTGCGCTGTTCATCCAGCGGATCGGTGGTGAACCCTGGGGCGTTGATGAACTCCTCTCTGGCGGTCAGCACCTGGCGCAGCAGCGGGTCGTTGTCATCGCCGGGGCGCATGCGCGCAGCGAAGGCGCGCGGCACGCGCAGGGCAAACAGCCGACGGGCATCGCGCCCCTGCGGCAGTTCCGGGTGCGTATTCAGTGACAAAAGCTGCAGTAATTCATCGGGATCGGTAATAACATCGGCGAGTTGATGCAACCAATCTTCTCTATGTGCCGTACTTTGGGTTATAATGTGTGCCATTTTTTTGGCTAAGCTACCAGTTCAAATATTCAGAGGGCCATCATGGCGACTTATTCTAGCAACGATTTCCGTCCGGGTCTTAAAATCATGTTCGAGGGCGAACCTTACGCCGTCGAAGCCAGTGAGTTCGTTAAGCCGGGCAAAGGCCAGGCGTTCGCGCGCGTGAAAATGCGCCGTCTGCTGACCGGCACTCGCGTGGAAAAAACCTTCAAGTCTACCGATTCTTGCGAAGGCGCAGACGTGATGGACACCAACATGAACTACCTGTACAGCGACGGTGAGTTCTACCACTTCATGCACCCTGAGTCTTTCGAACAGCATCAGGTTGACGGCAAAACCGTCGGCGACGCTGCCAAATGGCTGCAGGATAACGCAGAGTGCATCATCACCCTGTGGGATGGCCGTCCAATCGCCGTTCAGCCGCCGAACTTCATCGAAGCGGAAATCACCGATACCGATCCTGGCCTGAAAGGCGATACCGCAGGGACTGGCGGCAAGCCGGCTACCCTGAGCACCGGCGCCGTGGTAAAAGTGCCGTTGTTCGTCCAGATCGGCGAAGTGATCAAGGTTGACACTCGCTCTGGCGAATACGTCTCTCGCGTTAAGTAAGTTTCAAAACAGAGGAACCCCCGCGGTTCCTCTGTTTTATCCCATCCCCGTTCGTTGGCAGAAAATCCGCATGTTCAAGAAAACGCTGTTGGCCGTGCTCTCCCTGTTGTTCCTTTTCTCCCTCAGCAGTTGCAATACGTTTCGCGGTTTCGGCGAAGACGTTCAGCATCTCGGCGGCGCCATCTCCCGCACGGCCAGCTGATCCCGCCTTTAACCCGATGTATTTGCGCCACAAAGCCGGTCACGATCCCACACCCTCCGTCAATTTTGACTACGCTTAGAAAGCCGTACTTTTTCATCAACGACAAATAAGGACTTTCTTATGCTGAAGAAAAGTATTATCGCGATCTTCTCTTTGATGATTTTGAGCTCGCTGACCGCCTGTAATACCACCCGCGGTGTGGGTGAAGACATTCAGGCCGGCGGCAAGGCTATTCAGCGCAGCGCGGAATAATCCGCATTCCACCCGGCGGCGTTCCGGCTGCGGAGAGCCGCCACATTTCTATCCCTTGCCTGAGCGTTAACGCTGCTGCTATCCTGCCGCAGTGCGGGTGAGGTTACCCGTCATGCATCACCTCGCTAAACGGGACGACCCGTTTACGCGTCATTTTATCGGGGACGACCCCAGTGGTAGGGAGGCCGTCTCATGGCCTGGATTATTCTGCTTATCGCCGGTTTGCTCGAAGTGGTTTGGGCTATCGGTCTGAAATACACCCACGGTTTTACCCGGCTGACGCCGAGCATCATCACCATCGCCGCGATGGTGGTCAGCATGTTGCTGTTGGCCAACGCCATGAAAACGCTGCCCGCCGGCACCGCCTACGCGGTGTGGACCGGCATCGGCGCGGTGGGCGCGGCCATCATGGGCATGGTGCTGTTGGGCGAATCGACCAATATCGCGCGCATCATCAGCCTGTGCCTGATCGTGGTCGGCATACTCGGGCTGAAGTTCAGCAGTCACTGATCGGCGGACTGCTGCACCCAAATCAGCTTGTCGGTGGCGAAACCGTAGCCTTTGGCTGTCTGCAATAAGCGGTCGCGCACGGCGGCGTCAAGCGTCGGCGTGCGCGACAGGATCCACAGATAGTCGCGGTTCGGGCCGCAAACCAGCGCGTAGCGATACGCCGGATCCAAGGCAATGACGTTGTAGCCGCCATAGAAGGGGCCGAAGAACGACACTTTCAGCGCCGCGACCTGCGGTGAACCGATAAAGTAGGCTTTGCCTTCGCTTTCTTGCCATTGCTGTTTCTGCGGATTGAAGCCGCGATTGATGACTTTCAGCCCGCCGTCGGCGCGTGGGCTGTAGTGGGCGGTCACCTGCTGCAAACCGCGTTCAAAACGATGATCCAGACGCGCGATTTCGTACCAGGTGCCGAGATAGCGCTGGCTGTCGAAATTGTTCACGACCTTGATGTCTTTAGGCGGAGAGACGCTGCAGGCGACGGAGATCAGGGCGGAAAGCATGACGCAAAGCTTTGACCATAAACGCATCGGTGACTCCTGTTTACCGGGGGCGAGTAGACAGTGTAGCCGATGAGAAAAGGGCGGCCAACGGGCGTTGGCCACCCGAGCGGTTTACAGAGTGACGACGCCGATGACGGTGACGACGCTGAGGATTGCCGCCAGACCGTAGAACACCCACTTGCCGGCCGGCACGTGGATCTTCAGATCGTGCATCGCATGGTGGATGCGGTGCAGGCCGCACCACAGCGGCAGAATGATCATCAGCAGCAGGAACAGGCGGCCGATCAGGCTCTGGCTGAACGCCAGCACGCGCTCGTAACCCAGCGCTTCACCGGGGAACAGCCCCAGCGGCAGCAGGATGCCGACCAGCAGCACGATAGCCGGCGCGACGATCGCGCCCCACATGCCGCCGGCGCCGAACAATCCCCAGAAAACCGGCTCGTCGGAGCGTTTAGGTGCTTGATTTATCATGTTTCCTCCGGATTAGAACAGGGCCACGGCCAGGATGACCACGCTGACGACGATCGTGACGGCCCACAGCCCTTTCACGATGGGGCCCGGTCCCATTTTCTCGCTGTTGACCACGATATTGGCGGCCTTCGGCGCCAGATCGAACCAGGTTTTGGTGTGCAGCGCCGCCGCCAGCAATGCGACGACGTTGATTAACAGCACCAGCGGATTCTGCAAGAAACCGACGAAGCCGGCCCAGCTCTCGGCGCCGCCCTTCAGCGCGAACACGCCGTAGAGCAGCACGATGCTGAACCAGACCGCCAGCACCGAGGTGCCTTCGCGCAGCATGTAGAAACGGTAGAAGCCGAGCTTTTGCCACCAGGTGGGCGTCATGGTGCGCACATAGGGCTTACGTTGAGTTGTCATGGCAATTTTCTCCCTTATTGCGGCTTCAGCATGGCGATCATGAAGTCTTTGGCGCTCTCCACCTTGCCTTGCTGGATAGCGGCGGCGGGATCGACGTGTTTCGGACAGACTTCGGAGCAATAGCCGACGAAGGTGCAGCTCCAGACGCCGTTTTGGCCGTTGAGCTGCGGCATGCGCTGTTTCTTGCCGTGGTCGCGGTTGTCCAGGTTATAGCGGTGCGCCAGCGTGATCGCCGCCGGGCCGATAAACTCGGGGTTGAGGCCGAACTGCGGGCACGCCGCGTAGCACAGGCCGCAGTTGATGCAGCCGGAGAACTGGTGGTATTTGGCCATCTGCGCCGGAGTCTGCACGTTCGGGCCATCCTCCGGTTTGCGATCGTTGCCGATGATGTACGGTTTGATCGCCTCCAGGCTTTCGATGAAGTGGGTCATGTCGACCACCAGATCGCGCTCGATCGGGAAGTTGCCCAGCGCTTCGACCTTCATGCCGCCGACGTAGTCGCGCAGGAAGGTTTTGCACGCCAGCTTCGGCACGCGGTTGACCATCATGCCGCAGGAGCCGCAGATCGCCATGCGGCAAGACCAGCGGTAGGAGAGGTCCGGCGCCAGGTTATCCTTGATATAGCCCAGCGCGTCGAGCAGCGAGGTCTGTTCGTCGTAAGGCACGGCGTAAGTGACGAAATGCGGCTCGGCGTCGCTTTCCGGGTTATAGCGCATGACTTCGATCTTCAGGGTTTGCATCTCAGCCATTTGCCTGCTCCTTATTCTTTTTCTCCTGCGCTTCGGCTTCTGCGCCGTAGACGCGTTTGGCCGGCGGCAGCTTGGTGATTTTCACGTCGCTGTATTCAAGACGCGGCGCGCCCTGCGGATTGTGGAACGCCAGCGTATGCTTGAGGAAGTTTACGTCGTCACGCTCGGTGCAGCCTTCGTCCAGGCGCTGGTGGGCGCCGCGCGACTCTTTGCGGTTAAATGCGGAGTGCGCCATGCATTCAGCGACGTCCAGACCATAACCCAGCTCGATGGTGTACAGCAGATCGGTATTGAACACGCTGGTGTTGTCGGTGATTTTGACGCGCTTGAAACGTTCTTTCAGCTCGGCCAGCTTATCGATGGTTTTTTGCATCAGCTCCGGCGTGCGGTAGATGCCGCAGCCTTCTTCCATCGACAGCCCCATTTCGTCGCGGATCTTCGCCCAGTTTTCGTTGCCTTCCTGCTTCATCAGGTTGCTCAGGCGGGTTTCGACGTCGCGGGTTTGCGCATCCAGCGCGCTGCCGTTGGCCGGCGCGGTTTCCAGCGCGCGGCGCGCGGCGTGTTCACCGGCGACGCGGCCGAATACCACCAGTTCCGCCAGCGAGTTGGAGCCGAGACGGTTGGCGCCGTGCAGGCCGACGGAGGAGCATTCGCCGACTGCGAACAGCCCTTTGATGCGGGTTTCGCAGTTCTGGTCGGTTTCAATGCCGCCCATGGTGTAGTGCGCGGTAGGGCGCACCGGGATCGGATCTTTCACCGGATCGACGCCGACGTAGGCTTTGGCCAGTTCACAGATGAACGGCAGCCGCTCCAGCAGCTTTTTCTCGCCCAGGTGGCGCAGATCGAGGTAGACCACGTCGCCGCGCGGGGTGGCGATGGTGCGGCCGGCGCGCCATTCGTGCCAGAAGGCCTGGGACACTTTGTCGCGTGGGCCCAGCTCCATGTATTTGTTCTTCGGCTCGCCCAGCGGGGTTTCCGGGCCCATGCCGTAGTCTTGCAGGTAGCGGTAGCCATCCTTGTTCACCAGGATGCCGCCTTCGCCGCGGCAGCCCTCGGTCATCAGGATGCCGGAACCGGGCAGGCCGGTCGGGTGATACTGCACGAACTCCATGTCGCGCAGCGGTACGCCGTGGTGGAACGCCATGCCCATGCCGTCGCCGGTGACGATGCCGCCGTTGGTGTTGTAGCGGTAAACGCGCCCGGCGCCGCCGGTGGCCATCACCACCGCGTTGGCGCGGATCTGCACGCGGGTGCCTTCCATCATGTTGAGCGCCACCAGGCCGCGCGCCTGGCCGTCATCCACCAGGATATCCAGTACGAAGTGCTCGTCGAAGCGTTGAATTTGCGGGTATTTCAGCGAGGTCTGGAACAGGGTGTGCAGCATGTGGAAGCCGGTCTTGTCGGCGGCGAACCAGGTGCGTTCGATCTTCATGCCGCCGAAACGCCGCACGTTGACCGAACCGTCCGGTTTGCGGCTCCACGGGCAGCCCCACTGCTCAAGCTGGGTCATCTCGCGCGGGCACTGATGCACGAAGTGATCGACCACGTCCTGCTCGCACAGCCAGTCGCCACCGGCGACGGTGTCGTGGAAGTGGTAGTCGAAGGTATCGTGATCCTGGGTGACGGCGGCGGAGCCCCCCTCGGCGGCGACCGTGTGGCTGCGCATCGGGTAGACCTTAGAGATCAGCGCGATTTTCAGTTGGGGATTGGCTTCCGCTGCGGCTATTGCTGCACGTAAACCAGCGCCCCCGGCCCCAATAATGGCAAGATCGGCGTTAAAGGTTTGCACTGCATTCCTCCAATGTTCTTGTTAAGAACGGCAAGTTAAATATCTATGCTTAAAATTTAGCGAACTCTTCGGGTGCTAACTAATTGAACCGATTAATGTTGCTTAAAGGTTAAGGATAGATATCTCCCACCAATAATGGGGAATTAACTATACCTAAAGTTAAGTAGTCGAAATTTGATGTGATCGATTGTTTTGTCGATTAACGCTTGCCCGGCAGGCTTGTCTGTTTTTTTGCGCGTTCGGCCGGCTTTACCCTTTTTAACGCGCTTTTACCGCCCTTTTATCGGAAATTGGTGTTATCGCCGGTTGCGCATCGTGAAGAATTTGTTTGGCTGCAAGGATGCGAGTAGACTGCATCCCCTGTTTGATTTCGGAGTTAATTACCATGAGCGAAACGGCAAGCTGGCAGCCTAGTGCACCCATCGCCAATTTGTTGAAACGCGCAGCGATTCTGGCTGAGATCCGGCGTTTCTTCGCCGATCGTGGCGTGCTGGAAGTTGAGACGCCCACCATGAGCCAGGCGACGGTCACCGACGTTCACCTGTTCCCGTTCGAGACGCGTTTCGTCGGGCCGGGAGCGGCAGAGGGCCTGACGCTATACATGATGACCAGCCCGGAATATCACATGAAGCGCCTGTTGGCGGCGGGCAGCGGCCCGATCTACCAAATGGGGCGCAGCTTCCGCAATGAAGAAGCCGGGCGGCATCACAACCCGGAATTCACCATGCTGGAGTGGTACCGTCCGCACTACGACATGTACCGCCTGATGAATGAAGTGGACGATCTGCTGCAACAGGTGCTGGACTGCGAGAGCGCGGAGACCCTGTCCTATCAGCAGGCGTTCCTGCGCCATCTGGACATCGATCCGCTGTCGGCGGAGAAGGCGCAGCTGCGCGAAGCGGCGGCCAAACTCGATCTGAGCAACATCGCCGATACCGAAGAAGATCGCGATACGCTGCTGCAGCTGCTGTTCACCGTGGGCGTGGAACCGCATATCGGCCGTGAAAAACCGGCGTTCGTGTACCACTTCCCGGCCAGCCAGGCGGCGTTGGCGGAGATCAGCACCGAAGATCACCGCGTGGCGGAGCGTTTCGAGGTGTACTTCAAGGGTATCGAGCTGGCGAACGGTTTCCGCGAGCTGACCGACGGCCGTGAACAACAGCAGCGTTTCGAGCAGGACAACCGCAAACGCGCGGAGCGCGGCCTGCCGCAGCAACCGATCGACTACAACCTGTTGGCGGCGTTGCAGCACGGCATGCCGGAGTGTTCCGGCGTGGCGTTGGGCGTGGATCGTCTGGTGATGCTGGCGCTGGGCGCCGAGAGCCTGAGCGACGTATTAGCCTTCCCGGTCGGGATCGCCTGACGTTTCAGGCGGCGAAAAAGCAAAAAGGGGGTCGGCATTTGCCGACCCCCTTTTTTATCGCGAGAAGCGCTTACAACCCCCCGGCGTCGCGCTTGGTGTTCGGCGCCGGCGTGGACGGCGGCGTGCGGCCGTTGTTGGTTAGCCGCGACAGCGTCTCGGTACGCACCTGGAACGGCGGGTACGGCAGCGTGATGCCGTGCTCGCGGTAGCCCGCCAGGATCAGCTGGTGGATCTCATGGCGCAGCGGCATACGGTGGCCCATCTCGGCGGCGTAAATACGCATCTCGAAGATCTGAATGCCTTGCTGCAGATCGACCAGATAGACCTCCGGCGCCGGGTTATCCAGCACCAGCGCGCAGCGCTCGGCGGCGTTCATCAGGATCTTGGTCACTTCTTCGCTGTTGGCCTCGCCCGGCGCCGGTACGGTCAGCACCACACGGGTCAGGGTATCCGACAGCGACCAGTTGACGAACTGCTCGGTGATAAACGCTTTGTTCGGCACGATGATCTCTTTGCGGTCCCAGTCCGAGATGGTGGTGGCGCGGGTATTGATCTTGGTGACGGTGCCGGTCAGGTTGCGGATCGTCACGGTGTCGCCGATGCGGATCGGTTTCTCGAACAGGATGATCAAGCCGGAGATGAAGTTGGAGAAGATCTCCTGCATGCCGAAGCCCAACCCCAGACTGAGCGCGGTAACCACCCACTGCAGTTTCGACCATTCGATGCCGATCCAGGCGAAGCTGAGCACCGCGCCGAACAGCAGCAGCAGGTACTTGGTGATGGTGGTGATGGCGTAGCCGGTGCCCGGGGACAGATCCAGGTGCTGCAGCACCGCCAGCTCCAGCAGCGCCGGCAGGTTGCGCACCAGCTGCATGGTGATGATCAACACCAGAATGGCGATCAGAACCGCGCCGAGGGTGATCGGATGGGCGGTTTCCACGCCGTTCACCGTCGAGGTTACGTCCCACAGCGAGATGTTTTCCAGGAAGGCGAACGCGGAGTGGATCTCCGACCACAGTACGATCACCGACACCAGCGCGATCAGCGTCAGGATCGAACGCACCAGCCGCAGCGACTGGGCGCTGATGGTGTCCAGATCGAAGTCCGAATCGTCCGGATCGATGGCGCCTTCGGTGCTGTTCGGGGTATGTGAAGTTTCGTCTTCGCCGCGGGCGCGCTGGGCCAGAATGTCGGCGCGGCGCTGCTTGGCGCGATCGAAGGCGATGCGCCGCCGCTGGATCAACATCCAACGGCGGATGATGTGGTAGACGACCAGCAGCAGGAACCAGATCGCCACCGAAGTTTCCAGACGCGCCAACAGCGCCTGCGCGGTGGTGAGGTAACCGACGGTCGAGGCCAGCGCCGCCAGCAGCGGCGCCGACAGCAGCAGCCCCCAGAAGGCGCTGTTGAGCATGTTGTCGCCGGAGCCGTTTTTATCCAGATACAGCGGAATGCCGGCGCGTTTCAGGCTGTGGGTGACCAGCGCCAGCGCCAGACACAGCAGGATGAAGCACAGCCGCCCCAGGGTGTTGGCGAACTCGCGTTCTTTCAGGCTATCGAAGGTGATCAGCGCCATGATCAGCGGCACGATCAGCCAGATCGACATCTTGTAGTAGCGCATGGCGCGCGAAACCTGCTTCGCCGGCCAGCGGAAGTGCACGATGAACAGTCCCTGCGGGTGGGCGAAGGCGGCGCAGATCATGCAGATCCACAGGATCGGCAGCGTGGCGGTTACCCCTTTGCCGATCGCTTCCGCCACCGGGTAGTTCCAGGCGCTTTGCAGGCCGTAACCGAGCGCGGCCCACAGCACCGGCAGCGGCATCGCCACCAGAATCGACCAGAACACGGTGCGCACCGTCAGGAAGAATTCGTCCTGCGTCACCTTGCCGACGCGGCTGCTCGCGCGCTCGAGGAAGGCGTGGTAGTGCTTGCGCGAGCTGATGCTGAAAATCACCAGCAGCAGGGCGCCGAAGATCGGGATCAGCGTTTCGCGGCTGGTCACCATCATCATGAAGGCGCCGCCGAGTTGAGACAGCGTGTCCAGTGACAGGACGCGCGTCAGATCGTGCGCCACGTTGAGCGGGTAGGAGAAGTTGATCGGATTGACGTCCGGCACCCAGAACAGATAGCGGTGGGTGGCGTCGCGAATTTCGTTCAAGGCTTCGATCAGCTGGGTGTTGGCCACCTTCAGCTTGGTCAGCTCGAGGATTTGGGTGTCGCACCCGGATAACAACGAGTTGAGCAGCTCGCGCTGGGTGCGCAGCTGGGCATCGACGATGCGTTGCTCCTGATTGGTCAGCGCGCTGCCGTCGTCGCGTTTGAATTCGCGCTGCGACAGTTTTTCCAGCTGGTTTTCAAACTGCAGGCGCTGCACGCGCAGCTGGGCCATGTCGCCGTCCAGCTGTTGCGGCTTGGGCATTTCCGGCAGTGTCGCCACCTGGGCGCGCAGGGTTTCCCCCAGCGCCGACGACGAACCGAGCCACTGGGCCTGCTCGATGATGGTGCTCAGCGCCTGGCGCACCTGCAGCGTCTGCGCCGCCGCCTGCCGCTGCTGCGATGAAATCAGATCCATGCGCTGCGCCTGGCTGTTCAGCGCGGCGGACAGTTCGCGGTTGATCTGCAGCTGCTGGCTGATGCTTTTTGGCAAATCGCCGTTCTGCTCGGCCAACTGCTCGGTTTTTTCCAGCGCCAGCTCTGCTTCGCGTTGGCGTTGGGCGTTGAGGTTATTGCGCAGCGCCTGCAGTTGAACGTCTATTTTCTCGTGGCGCTTTTTATAGACCTCGGCGCGCATGCGCGCCAGCTCCTGACGGTTGTTGGCCGACAGCTGCGCCAGCTCCAGCTCGTCCACTTTGGCTTTGCGCGCCGCGGCTTCGGCCTGCAGCAGGGCCAGGGCGGCCTGCGCATACGGTGTGGTCGGGTTGGCGGGCTGCGGCTGCAGGCGGCGCTGCACTTCCGTCAGCGCACGGCGGGCGTCGGTCTGCTGCTGCGGCAGCTGGCCGAGCGAATCGCTGATCTCCCGCGTGCGATCCTGTTCTTGCTGCAGCAGGCGCGCCTGTTCCAGCAGCAGGCTGCTGGTTTGCAGGATCTGCTGTTCCAGCTCGGCGGCCGGCAGATCGTCGCCGTTAGGCAAGATCTTGTTGCTTTCCAGCACCAGCTGACGGCGCAGCTCCTGCGTCATCTTCGGAAAATCGTCGATCACCCTCTGATACTGTTCGGAGCGAGTCTGCGACTCTTTGCGCTCCGTCAGCCAGTTGAGGGCGCTTTGCAGCGCCTCGGTGGTTTCCGCCTGATTCGGCGCGTTTTTGCTGCTTTCCGCCTGCTTCAGCTCCTGTTTGAGCTGGGTCTCGGTCGGCACGGGGGCGGCCAGCGCCGGTTGCCACAGCAGGCAACCGAGCAAAAGCGTGATGAAAAGGCGCACGGCGTCGATTCCTTTAGAGCGGGGTCTGTGGCGTTTCAGCGGCGGCCGGAATTTCGGCGAAGGCTTCACCCATGCGGGTGACGGTGCCGTTATGCAGCTGCGGCGCAAACTGCACGCTGCCTGCGGTAAACAGGTTGATCACCGTGGAGCCGAGTTTGAAACGGCCCATCTCGGCGCCTTTTTCCAGCGCGATAGCGCCTTCTTCGCCGGCGGCCGGGTAGGTCCAGCGCTTGATGATGCCTTCGCGCGGCGGCGTGACGGTGCCGGCCCAGACGGTTTCGATGCTGCCGACGATGGTGGCGCCGACCAGGATTTGCACCATCGGCCCAATGTCGGTGTCGAATACGCAGATCACGCGCTCGTTGCGCGCGAACAGATTAGGCACGTTGGCGGCGGTGAGCGGGTTGACCGAGAACAAATCGCCCGGCACATAGATCATTTCGCGCAGCACGCCGGCGCACGGCATGTGTACGCGGTGATAGTCGCGCGGCGCCAGATAGGTGGTGGCGAACAGGCCGTTGCGGAACGGCTCGGCCAACAGATAGTTGCCGGCCAGCAGCGCTTCGAGGCTGTAGTGGTGGCCTTTGGCCTGGAAGATTTGATCCTCGCGGATCGGGCCGAGCTGGCTGATGGCGCCATCGGCAGGCAGCGCCAGCCAGTTGGCGTCGGCGATGATGGGGCGCGCGCCATCGCGCAGCGGGCGCACGAAGAAGTCGTTGAAGGTGGCGTAAGACGCCAGATCCGGATTTTGCGCTTCCTGCATGTCCACGCGGTAGAAGCGGGCGAAGGTTTTGACCACCAGTTGGGTCAGCCAGCCGGCCCGTTTGTCGGCGCCCCAGCCCGCCAGGCGGGTCAGCGCCAGCTTCGGCAGCCAATATTGCAGTTTAATCTTGATGCTATCCAGCACGTTAACCTCGTGAATCAGGGTAAAGGGCGCGCATTGTAACGAGGGCTCCGCCGTCGTCAATGTTCGCTCGTCAGTGTCAGTCTGCGGCGTCCGTGAAGTTCTTGCGAACCTTCACCTGCGCCATGCTTTCCAGAATACGGTGATAGTTGTCGAACCGCTCTTGCGCGATATCGCCTTTCTCCATCGCCGCGCGAATGGCGCAGCCGGGATCGGTATCGTGGCGGCAGTCGCGGAATTTGCAACCGCCTAAATAATCACGGAATTCGACAAAGCCGCGGGTGATTTGTTCCGGCTCCAGGTGCCACAGGCCAAACTCGCGCACCCCCGGGGAGTCGATCACGTCGCCGCCGTGCTGGAAATGGTACAGCCGCGCGGCGGTGGTGGTATGTTGCCCGAGGCCCGAGACGTCGGAAACCTGATTTACCAGAATTTGCTCTTCAGACGGCGGCAGCAGCGCGTTCAGCAAGCTGGACTTGCCGACCCCGGACTGACCGGCGAAGATGCTGATGCGCCCGGCCAGCGCCTGTTCGAACTCCGCCATGCCTTCCCGCGTTTGGCTGGAGACTTCCAGCACCCGGTAGCCAATCTTGCGATAGATATCCATCATGCCGTCGACCAGCTTGCGCGCTTCGGCGTCCAGCAGGTCAATTTTGTTGAGCACGATCAGCGGCTCGACTTCGAGCGTTTCGCAGGCCACCAGATAACGGTCGATGATGTTCAGTGACAGCTCGGGCAGGATCGCCGACACGATGACGATCTGATTGATATTGGCGGCGATCGGCTTCACGCCGTCATAGAAGTCCGGGCGCGTCAGCACCGAGGTGCGTTCGTGCACCGCTTCCACAATGCCTTTTACCCCTTCATGGGCGCCCAGGCCGGGGCGCCACACCACGCGATCGCCGGTCACCAGCGAACGCAGCGTGCGGCGGATGTTGCAGCGGTGCTGAGTGCCATCCGGCGCCTCAACGTCGGCGTGCATGCCGAAACGGCTGATGACGACGCCTTCCTGCGGCTCGCCCAGCTGGGAATCATCCGGTTCCGGTTTGTTATCGGCGCGCTTCAGACGGCGCTGATGGTTCGCCTGCACGCGGCGTTGCTGACCTTTGGACAGTTTGTTCTTACTCACTGCGCCTCACTTGAATCGGTTTTATACCTTTACGTATACGCACAGCCGCGGCGGGGGACTTGCCCCGGGCGCAGCCTTGAACCCGTCAGGGTATATGTCGCCCATGGCGACCAAAAAGACTATGATACACGCTATTTTATATTAAATAACCGTTGTTAGCCGCCGGCTGCGGCGTGTCGCCATCGGCGGCGGCCGTCGTCTCGTCCGCACAGCGTTTTTCTCTCGGCTTTTAGGCAGGAAACATCATGACAGCAAACGAAAATAACCTGATTTGGATCGATTTGGAGATGACCGGGCTGGATCCCGAGCGTGACCGCATTATCGAGATCGCCACGCTGGTCACCGACGCCAATCTGAACATCCTGGCGGAAGGGCCGGTGATCGCCGTGCACCAATCCGACGAGCAGCTGGCCTTGATGGACGAGTGGAACGTGCGCACCCATACCGGCAGCGGGCTGGTGGAGCGGGTGAAAGCCAGTCGGCAGGACGATCGCGCCGCCGAGCTGGAAACCATCGCCTTCCTGCAGCAATGGGTGCCGGCCGGCAAATCACCGATCTGCGGCAACAGCGTGGGCCAGGATCGCCGTTTCCTGTTCCGCTACATGCCGGAGCTGGAGGCCTACTTCCATTACCGCTACCTGGACGTCAGCACGCTGAAAGAACTGGCGCGCCGTTGGAAGCCGGAAATTCTCGGCGGCTTTAAGAAGCAGGGCACCCATCAGGCGCTGGATGACATCCGCGAATCGGTGGCCGAACTGGCTTATTACCGCGAACATTTCATTCAGCTTTAAGGCGATGGCGGCCTCTGCGGGGAAAAAACGCCGTTTTTAGCCGCTTAATTCGCCAATCTGGCGCTTTAATCGGCAATCAAACAAAAATCGCGTTTTTTTGCTTTCAGGGGCTTGCGACAAAAAGGATTTCTCGTATAATGCGCACCCCGTACCGATGAAGAATTTCGTAACGTTCCACCATCGATACGCCGGGCGGGAATAGCTCAGTTGGTAGAGCACGACCTTGCCAAGGTCGGGGTCGCGAGTTCGAGTCTCGTTTCCCGCTCCAAATTCAACAATGTCGCGATGCGGCATGATGAATAAATAAAGCAGTATCAAGCAGTACCTATGCGACGCGGGAATAGCTCAGTTGGTAGAGCGCAACCTTGCCAAGGTTGAGGTCGCGAGTTCGAGCCTCGTTTCCCGCTCCAAAAATTCAAAGGTCACGCCAGTGTTTGGTGACCGGATGCCAAAAGCATCTCAATGCGGGAATAGCTCAGTTGGTAGAGCACGACCTTGCCAAGGTCGGGGTCGCGAGTTCGAGTCTCGTTTCCCGCTCCAATTTTCTCTTCGTTTCAAACTCAAATCCAACGCCTTATCCGGCGCGGGTTTTTGTCCCGTTTTACACACCTGCTAAAAACGTTGTGAACAGAGTTATCCACAGCCTCTGTACATAAACCCGCCAGCCTGAAAAATCAACGTCATACAAATTAAATATTTATGCATTTGATTTATAAGCTTATTTATTTATCCCAAAACGTTATGCCGATCACTTGCTCTTTTTGTTGCAGTTGAAAGACAACGTGTTTTTATTTTTATGCACAAATCCACAGAGTGAGATTTCGGGCGATACGCCCGCGCGGCGCACCCCGTCAGGCATCCCTTGGCAAACCTTTTTCCACAGCCCGTATCAACCGTTTTTTCTGCGTCGTTTGCACCTCGATGCCCAGCGCTTCACGGCGAGCGAGCTGTTGCGCCAGCGCCCAGTGGATATGTTCGTCCAGCATGGCGTCCTGGTCCAAACGCGTGCGCAGCGCGAGCACGATGCTGTCCTCATAAGGCGCATTGCCCAGCGCCACGGCGATGTTGCGCAGCCAGCGCAGGTGACCGATGCGGCGTATCGCCGAGCCTTCGGTGATGCGCAGGAATTTTTCTTCCGTCCAACTGAACAGATCGATCAGTTGCGGCGCATGCAGCGCGGCGCGCGGGCTGAAATCGTCTTCGTCGGTGAGTTGCGAAAATCGGTTCCACGGGCAGATCAGCTGGCAGTCGTCGCAGCCGTAGATACGGTTGCCGAGCAGCGGCCGGAATTCCTCCGGGATCGCGCCTTCCAGTTCGATGGTCAGATAGGAAATGCAGCGCCGGGCATCGACGGTGTAGGGCGCGACGATGGCCCCGGTCGGGCAAGTGGTGATGCAGGCGACGCAGCGGCCGCACTGCTCTTCCTGCGGCTGATCCACCGGCAGCGGCAGGTCGATCAGCAGTTCGCCGAGGAAAAACCAGGATCCGGCTTCGCGGTTAAGAATTAGTGAGTGTTTACCAACCCAGCCGATGCCCGCCTTGGCGGCCAGCGCGCGCTCCATGACCGGCGCCGAGTCGACAAAGGGGCGGAAATTCAGTTCGCCGCAGTAGGCCTGGATCTGATCGCCCAACTTTTTCAGGCGCTGACGCAACAGCTTGTGATAATCGCGCCCCAGTGCATAGCGGCTGACGTAGCCCAATTGCGGGTTCTGCAGGGTGCTGGCGAACGCCGCCTTGGCCGGCAGGTAGTTCATGCGCACGCTGATCACCCGCAGCGTGCCCGGCAACAGCTCGTGAGGGCGCGCGCGCAGCATGCCGTGGCGCGCCATCCACTCCATCTCGCCGTGGTACTGTTTGTCGAGCCAGGCCTGCAGCTTCGGCTCTTCCAGGCTGAGATCGGTATCGCAGATGCCAACCTGCTGGAATCCTAGCGATTGCCCCCATTGCTTGATATGTTGGGCGAGTTGATGGAGATCGAGGGGGTGCGTCATGACGGGCCACAGTGAAAAAGCATACGCTGACAGTTTACCACACTCTGTCTGGCCTGCGGATTGGATCCGTCGTTCGGAACCTGCGGCGGCGGCCTCGCTCGGTCTTTCTCTTTACGATTTAATGCTGCGCGCCGGTCAGGCGGCCTACGTACTGGCGCGCGACACTTATCCCTCCTGCAACCACTGGCTGGTGCTCTGTGGCCACGGCAACAACGGCGGCGACGGCTATGTGGTGGCGCGTTTGGCGAAGGCGGCGGGCGTGCAGGTGACGGTGATCGCCTGCGAAGGCGCACGCCCTTTGCCGCCGGAGGCCGCAGCGGCCCGCGAGGCCTGGCTGGCCGCTGGCGGCGATATTCTGCCGGCGAACAGCCGCTGGCCGGCGTCCGTCTCTCTTATTATCGACGGTCTGTTAGGCACCGGCCTGGGCAGCGCGCCGCGCGCGCCTTACGATGCGCTGATCGAGGCCGCCAACCGCCATTCGGCGCCGGTGGTGGCGCTCGATATTCCGTCCGGGCTGCTGGCGGAAAGCGGCGCGGCGCCGGGCGCGGTCGTGCGTGCCGCGCATACCGTCACGTTCATTGGCCTCAAGCCGGGTTTGCTGACCGGGCAGGCGCGCGACTGGGTCGGGCAACTTCATCAGAATACGCTAGGCTTATCGGATTGGTTGGCGAAGCAACCGGAACAGATTCAGCGGCTTACCGCCGAGGCGTTGCCGCGCTGGCTGCATCCGCGGCGCCCCTGCGCCCATAAGGGCGAGCATGGCCGTCTGCTGCTGGTGGGCGGCGACCGCGGATTCGGCGGTGCCATTCGCATGGCGGCGGAAGCGGCGCTGCGCAGCGGGGCTGGATTGGTGCGAGTGCTTACTCACATTGAGCACGTCGCGCCGCTGCTGGCGGCCAGGCCGGAGTTGATGGCGCAGGCGCTGGACGAGACGACCTTGCGGCAGGCGATGCAATGGGCGGACGTGCTGGTGATTGGCCCGGGGCTGGGCCAGGCTGAGTGGGGCAAAAACGCCTTGAACGTGCTGCAAACCAGCGATAAACCGGCCTTGTGGGACGCCGATGCGCTGAACTTGCTGGCATTAAATCCCGAGAAACGGCAGAATCGCGTGATGACTCCGCATCCCGGAGAGGCGGCGCGGCTGTTGAGCTGCAGCACTGCCGACATCGAGAGTGATCGCTTACTTGCCGTGCGTAACCTGACGGCGCGCTACGGCGGCGTGGCGGTGCTGAAAGGCGCCGGCACGCTGATCGCCGATGAGCAGGGCCAGATGGCGATCGCCGACGTCGGCAACGCTGGCATGGCCTCCGGCGGCATGGGCGATGTGCTGTCGGGCATCATCGGCGGTTTGCTGGCGCAAAAGCTCTCGCTGTATGATGCCGCCTGTGCGGGCTGCGTCGTACACGGCGCGGCCGGCGATCGCGTAGCGGAAAGACAAGGAACAAGAGGCATGTTGGCGACCGATTTACTGCCGGACATCCTTCATTTCGTTAACCCTGAGTGGGCAAAATAGACTTTATCGAATGAAAGAACTCGTTTTACCTCTGCCGGACGAGGCAGCGACTGTCGCTTTGGGCACCACTTTGGCCAAGGCCTGCGATCGCGCCAGCGTCATCTATCTCTACGGCGACCTGGGCGCCGGTAAAACCACCTTCAGCCGTGGCTTCCTGCAGGCGTTGGGGCATCAGGGCAATGTCAAAAGCCCGACCTACACGCTGGTGGAGCCCTATGCCTTGCAGCCCTTGGCGGTATATCACTTCGATCTGTATCGCCTGGCCGATCCGGAAGAGCTTGAATTTATGGGCATTCGCGATTACTTCGCGCAAGACGCCATCTGCCTGGTCGAATGGCCGCAGCAGGGCACCGGCGTGCTGCCGGAGCCGGATCTGGCGCTGCACCTCAGCTATCAGGGCGAGGGGCGAGAGGCGAAGATCGAGGCGATTTCTGCTTACGGCAGCCAGCTGTTAGACCGTATTCATGGATCACAGGGATGATGCTGCAATGACGCATGCGTTGAAAAAATTTGCGGTCATCATGCTGATCGCCGTGCTGGGGCCGCTCGGCGCGTTGAACGCGCTGGCGGCGTCCTCGCTGTCCGATATCAAAGTGTCCAACGCCCAGCGCGAAGCGACGGTGTCGGTGAGCTTCAATGGCCCGCCGGACTACGCGTTTTTCCCGCTGCACGGCCCGGAGCGCGTGGTGCTGGACGTCAACCAGAAAGGCAAGGTCGGCGGGCTGCCGCTCAATTTCAGCGGCCAAAACCTGGTGAAAAGCATTCGCTCCAGCGCGCCGAAAGACGCTCGGAGCGTGCGCCTGGTGTTTGATCTGACTCAGCGCGCTAAAACCCGCGTCTCCACCCGCCAGAACGGCGGCGTACACACCGTGGTATTCACCCTTACGGCCGAAGGCGGCGTCAATACCGTGGCGCGTAAAGCGCCGGTCCAAACGCCTGCGCCGGTCGCCGTCAGCCAACCGCCGCGTCAGGCGCCGGTCGCGGTGCGTGAAGCGCCGGAGCCGCCGCTGCGCAAAGTGCCGACGGGATCGAATCCCTTTACCAATAAACAGAGCGTTGTCGCGGGCACCGCCACTGAGGTGACGCCGCGCAGCAGCCGCGTTTCCGCCGGTTCCGGCGATCGGGTGGTGGTGGCGATCGACGCAGGCCACGGCGGCCAGGATCCGGGCGCCATCGGCCCGAGCGGGTTGAAGGAGAAGAATGTCACTATCGCCATCGCGCGTCGCCTGCAGGCGATGCTGGACGCCGATCCGCAGTTCAAGCCGGTGCTGACACGTAACGGCGACTATTTTATTTCGGTGATGGGGCGTTCCGACGTTGCGCGTAAACAGGGCGCCAACGTGCTGGTCTCCATCCACGCCGACGCCGCGCCAAACCGCAGCGCCAGCGGGGCTTCCGTCTGGGTGCTGTCCAATCGCCGCGCCAACAGCGAAATGGCCGGTTGGCTCGAACAGCATGAGAAGCAGTCCGAGCTGCTCGGCGGCGCCGGCGACTTGCTGGCCAACAGCCAGGCCGATCCTTATCTGAGCCAGGCGGTGCTGGATCTGCAGTTCGGCCACTCGCAGCGCGTTGGCTACGATGTGGCGGTGAAGGTGCTGCAGCAGCTGCAGAGCGTCGGATCGTTGCATAAACGCCGGCCGGAACACGCCAGCCTGGGCGTGCTGCGTTCGCCGGATATTCCATCGCTGCTGGTGGAAACAGGATTTATCAGTAATAGCACGGAGGAGCGGCTGCTGGGCAGTAGCGCGTATCAGGAGAAGATTGCCAAGGCCATTCATAACGGCCTGCGCAGCTACTTCCTGGCGCATCCGCTGCAAGCCGACCCAAAGGTGGAAAACCGACCGCTGGACGTCGCAGCGGCGGTTAACACCTCAACACCAGACGTGCGCCAGCCTGAGCCTATCGTCAGCTCGGCCGGCGCGAGCCGCAGCGTAAGCGGCAAGACCCAGATCCACGTGGTGAAACGGGCGGAGACGCTGTCCGGCATCGCCGACAGCTACGGCACGACCATGGCGGCGCTGCGGGATCTGAACAAACTGAAGAAAGACGGCGTGTGGGTCGGGCAACGCCTGAAGGTGCCGGCGGGGAAAACCGCCGCCGTCACCGCCGTCGCCAAAGCGAAAACGCCGGCGAAGAAGCCGTCTAAACATAAAGTGGCCCGCGGGGACACGCTGTCCTCCATCGCTTCTCGCTACGGGGTCAGCGTCGGCGATTTGAAACGGGTCAATAATCTGAAGTCGGACGTCGCGCCGCTGGATCGGACGCTGACCATTCCGCAGGCCTAGCGCCACCGCTACAGGAGTCAGCATGCCTATCCAGGTGTTACCGCCACAGCTCGCCAACCAGATCGCCGCCGGAGAGGTGGTCGAACGCCCCGCGTCGGTCGTCAAAGAGCTGGTGGAAAACAGCCTGGACGCCGGTGCGACGCGCATCGATATCGATATCGAACGCGGCGGCGCCAAGTTGATCCGCATTCGCGACAACGGCTGCGGCATCGGCAAGGACGATCTGGCGCTGGCGCTGGCGCGGCACGCCACCAGTAAAATCAGCACGCTCGACGACCTGGAGGCTATCGTCAGCCTCGGTTTTCGCGGCGAAGCGCTGGCCAGCATCAGCTCGGTTTCCCGTTTGACCCTGACGTCGCGCACCGCAGACCAGAGCGAAGCGTGGCAAGCCTATGCCGAAGGGCGCGAACAGGCGGTGACGGTCAAACCCGCTGCGCACCCGGTCGGCAGCACGCTGGAAGTGCTGGATCTGTTTTACAACACCCCGGCGCGCCGCAAGTTCATGCGCACCGAGAAAACCGAATTCGGCCATATCGATGAAGTGGTGCGGCGCATCGCGCTGGCGCGCTTCGATGTGGCGATCAACCTCAGCCACAACGGCAAACTGATCCGCCAATATCGGGCGGCGAAGGAAGAAAGCCAGCACGAGCGCCGTTTGGGCAGCATCTGCGGCCCGGCGTTTTTGCAGCATGCGCTGAACATCGACTGGCAGCACGGCGATCTGAGCATCCGCGGTTGGGTGGCGGATCCGGACGGGGCGCGCCAGCTGGGTGAAATGCAGTACTGCTACGTCAACAGCCGCATGATGCGCGATCGCTTGATCAACCACGCCATTCGTCAGGCCTATCAGGATCAGCTGAAAGACGATCAGCAGCCCGCTTACGTGTTGTATCTGGAGGTGGATCCGCACCAGGTGGACGTCAACGTTCATCCCGCCAAGCACGAGGTGCGTTTCCATCAGGCGCGGCTGGTGCACGATTTTATCTACCAGGCGGTGACCACGGTGCTGCAACAGGCCGGGCAGACGCCGTCGCTGCCGCTGGCGGAAACGCCTGACGAGGCGCCTGCGCCGGTCTGGCAGCAGGAAAACCGCGTCGCCGCCGGCGGCAACCATTTTTCACAGCCGGCGCCGCTTCGCGAAACGCCGCCACCGGCCGGCGCTGCCCGCGAGCGCGCGCCGCAGCCCGGTTGGCAAACGGCGGGCGGTTACCAGAAACGCGAAGGCGAGCTGTACGGCAAACTGATGCGGCCTGCCGCCGAGCCGCAGGCTGAGGCCGCGCCGGAAGCCCCGAGTCGGCCGCCGCTGTTCCCACCGGTGAAAGCCGCCGTGGAAACGCCGTTGGCGAGCGGGCAACACAGCTTTGGCCGGGTGCTGATGATCCATCCGCCGTGCTACGCGCTGATTGAACAGCGCCAGCAGCCGGTGTTGCTCAACCTGACGGTGGCCGAGCGCTGGCTGCGCCAGGCGCAGCTCAATCCGCCGACGGAAGGGCTGCGGCCGCAGCCGCTGCTGATCCCAGTCAAGCTGACGTTGGACAAGAACGAAGCGGCGGCCATCGCGCGGCATCAGGCGCTGCTGACGATGATGGGGCTGGATTTGCAGACGGATCACGGCCGTGTGACGCTGCGCGCAGTGCCTTTACCATTACGCCAACAAAATTTACAAAAACTGATACCCGAACTGTTAGGCTATCTGGCCGAGCATCAGGAGATGTCGCCCGCGGTGTTGGCCACCTGGCTCGCTCGCCGTCTCGGCAGCGAACATGAACAGTGGAACACCTCGCAAGCGATACAATTGCTGACCGACGTTGAACGACTTTGCCCGCAGCTGGTCAAATCGCCACCGAGCGGACTTTTACAACCCGTTGATTTACAGGCCGCACTGGCGGCCCTCAAGCATGACTGAAACTGAAATGACATCACGTCCCCCGGCTATTTTCATTATGGGGCCGACCGCCTCGGGCAAGACCGCGCTGGCGATCGCGCTGCGCGAGCGCCTGCCGGTGGAACTGATCAGCGTCGATTCCGCGCTGATTTATCGCGGCATGGATATCGGCACCGCCAAGCCGAGCGCCGAAGAATTGGCGCAGGCGCCGCATCGGCTGATCGATATTCGCGATCCCGCCGAAGCTTACTCGGCTGCGGAGTTCCGCGCCGATGCGCTGAAAGAGATGGCCGATATCACTGCCGCCGGCCGCATTCCGCTGTTGGTGGGCGGCACCATGTTGTATTTCAAGGCGTTGCTGGAAGGATTGTCGCCGTTGCCGTCCGCCGATCCCGCGGTGCGCGAGCGCATCGAACGGCAAGCGGCGGAGCAGGGCTGGGAGGCGTTGCACCGTCAGTTACAGGCGATCGATCCGGTCGCGGCAGTGAGAATTCATCCGAATGATCCGCAGAGACTGTCCAGAGCACTGGAAGTTTTTTTTATTTCGGGTAAAACTTTAACGGAACTGACTAAAATTTCGGGTGAATCGTTACCGTATCAAGTTCACCAATTTGCGATAGCGCCGACCAGCCGTGAGTTGATCCATCAACGCATCGAGCTGCGGTACCATCAAATGTTGGCGGCGGGTTTTGAGACGGAAGCGCGTGCACTTTTCGCACGGGGTGATTTGCATACGGACTTGCCCTCCATTCGCTGTGTCGGTTACCGCCAGATGTGGTCATACTTGTCTGGTGAAATTAGTTACGATGAGATGGTTTATCGTGGTATTTGCGCAACACGTCAGTTGGCTAAACGCCAGATGACCTGGTTACGGGGTTGGGAGTCGGTCCATTGGTTGGACAGTGAAAAGCCGGGAGAGGCTTTGGACTCGGTGACACAGGTTGTTAGTGCATAGGTTGGGTGATTGTGTACAATTGCTGAGTATTCAGCGCGCAAATTTTTTACGTCGTTTATTTTAGAGCCGACAGGTTCTTAGTTACAAACAACAAGCAAATAAGGAAAAGATAGAATGGCTAAGGGGCAATCTTTGCAAGATCCGTTCCTGAACGCATTGCGTCGTGAACGTGTTCCGGTTTCTATTTATTTGGTGAATGGTATTAAGCTGCAAGGCCAGATTGAGTCTTTTGACCAGTTTGTCATCCTGTTGAAGAACACGGTTAGCCAGATGGTGTACAAGCACGCTATCTCTACCGTTGTCCCGTCACGCCCGGTTTCGCATCACAGCAACAACCCGAGCGGCGGTTCAAGCAACTATCACCATGGCAACAATCCGTCTGCGCAGCAACAGCCGCAGCAGGAAAGCGATGACGCTGAATAAAGCGCGTTGCAAGTCAACCATGACGGGGAGCATAAGCAGCCGCGGGCTGTTTATGTCCCCCAAACTCACGGTGAGTGTCCGTTTGAGAGGTTGCACGCTTGTTTGACCGTTATGAAGCCGGTGAGCAGGCCGTACTGGTTCATATCTATTTCTCGCAAGACAAAGATACGGAAGACCTCAACGAGTTCGAATCGCTGGTCTCCTCAGCCGGTGTCGAAGCTTTGCAAGTGGTGACTGGTAGCCGCAAAGCCCCGCATCCGAAGTACTTTGTCGGCGAAGGAAAGGCCGAAGAAATTGCAGATGCGGTGAAAGCCAGCGGCGCGTCTGTTGTCCTGTTTGATCATTCCCTTTCCCCGGCGCAGGAAAGAAACCTCGAGCGCCTGTGCGAATGCCGGGTGATCGATCGCACCGGGCTGATTTTAGACATCTTTGCCCAGCGTGCCCGCACCCATGAAGGTAAGCTGCAGGTGGAGCTGGCGCAGTTGCGTCACATTGCCACGCGTCTGGTACGCGGCTGGACGCACCTGGAGCGGCAAAAAGGGGGGATTGGCCTGCGCGGGCCGGGGGAAACCCAGCTTGAGACCGACCGTCGCCTGTTGCGCGATCGCATCAGCTTGATTCTGCGCCGCCTGGAGCGGGTAGAAAAGCAGCGTGAACAAGGCCGACGCGCGCGGACCCGCGCCGATGTGCCGACCGTATCGCTGGTGGGCTACACCAACGCCGGCAAATCCACCCTGTTTAACCGAATAACGTCTGCCGAGGTGTATGCGGCGGACCAGCTATTTGCCACCTTGGATCCTACGTTGCGGCGCATTGACGTGCCGGACGTGGGGGATACCGTGTTGGCGGATACCGTAGGCTTTATCCGGCACCTGCCGCACGATCTGGTGGCCGCCTTCAAGGCGACGCTGCAGGAGACGCGCCAGGCCTCTTTGCTGCTGCACGTCATCGACGCGGCGGATCCGCGTGTCGACGAGAACATCGATGCGGTGAACACCGTGCTGGCGGAGATAGACTCGGATGAAATCCCTACACTGTTAGTGATGAACAAAATAGATATGCTGGACGATTTTGTGCCGCGTATCGACCGCAACGACGAAAACCTGCCGATCCGGGTGTGGCTGTCCGCCGCCAGCGGAGAGGGTATTCCGTTGCTGTATCAGGCGTTGACGGAGCGCTTATCGGGGGAGATCGCGCATTACGAATTGCGCTTACCGCCACGGGCAGGCCGTCTTCGCAGCCGTTTTTACCAGCTTCAGGCGATTGAAAAAGAGTGGAACGAAGAGGACGGCAGCATTGGCGTGGTGGTGCGAATGCCGATCGTCGAATGGCGTCGTCTCTGCAAGCAAGAACAGGACCTGATTGACTTTATCGTATGATCATATCCTGTTACATTTATGCTTCGCGAAAGCCTGAAGTACCCAATCACAGAATATGGAGCTAAAACATGGCGTGGAATCAGCCCGGTAATAACGGACAGGACCGCGACCCGTGGGGGAGCAGCAATAACAATGGCGGCAACTCTGGCGGTAACAACAAAGGCGGTCGTGATCAAGGGCCACCTGATTTGGATGATATCTTCCGCAAACTGAGCAAGAAATTGAGCGGTTTTGGCGGGGGCAAAGGCTCCAACAGCAATAGCGGCGGCACCGGGGCCTCCGGTCCGGGCTTCAGCGGCCGCATTATCGGTATCGCGGCGGTTGCCGTGGTGGTGATCTGGGCCGCCAGCGGCTTCTACACCATCAAGGAAGCCGAGCGCGGCGTCGTGACGCGTTTCGGTAAGTTCAGCCACCTGGTGCAGCCGGGCCTGAACTGGAAGCCGACCTTCATCGACGACGTGCGTCCGGTGAACGTGGAATCCGTGCGTGAGCTGGCGGCGTCCGGCGTGATGCTGACCTCCGATGAAAACGTGGTGCGCGTGGAAATGAACGTACAGTACCGCGTGACCAATCCGGAAGCGTACCTGTTCAGCGTCGTCAATGCCGACGACAGCCTGAGCCAGGCGACCGACAGCGCCCTGCGCGGCGTGATCGGCAAATACTCGATGGATCGCATCCTGACCGAAGGCCGTACCGTGGTGCGTAACGATACGCAGCGCATGCTGGAAGAGACTATTCGTCCTTACAACATGGGCATCACGCTGCTGGACGTCAACTTCCAGGCGGCGCGTCCGCCGGAAGAGGTGAAGGCGTCGTTCGACGATGCGATCGCCGCGCGTGAGAACGAGCAGCAATACATCCGTGAAGCGGAAGCTTACGCCAACGAAGTTCAGCCGCGTGCGAACGGCCAGGCGCAGCGTTTGCTGGAAGACTCCAAGGCTTATAAAGACCGCACCGTCCTGGAAGCTCAGGGTGAGGTGGCGCGCTTTGCCAAGCTGTTGCCGGAATACAAGTCCGCTCCGCAGATCACCCGCGAGCGTCTGTATATCGAAACCATGGAAAAAGTGCTGGGCCATACCCGTAAGGTGTTGGTGAGCGACAAAGGCAACAACCTGATGGTGCTGCCGCTGGATCAGATGCTGCGCGGCCAAGGCGCGGCGACGGAGAGCGGCAACAAGGATACCAGCCTGATTCGCCTCAATCCGAATCCAGCACCGGCTGCCAACAGCAGCACCCCGCGCACCAGCAGCGGATCGGTTATGGATCAGCGCCGGGCGAATGCGCAGCGTGACGACACCACTCGCGTAGGGAGAGAGTAATCAATGCGTAAGTCTTTTGTAGTTATTGTCCTCGCGGTGCTGGTGGTGCTGTACGCTTCGCTGTTCGTGGTGCAGGAAGGCCAGCGCGGCATTGTGCTGCGCTTCGGCAAAGTGCTGCGCGACGGCGAAAACAAGCCGCTGGTGTATGCGCCGGGTCTGCACCTCAAGATCCCATTCATTGAGACCGTGAAGAACCTGGATGCGCGTATCCAGACCATGGACAACCAGGCCGATCGCTTCGTGACCAGCGAGAAGAAAGACCTGATCGTTGACTCCTATCTGAAGTGGCGCATCAGCGACTTCAGCCGCTACTATCTGGCGACCGGCGGCGGCGACGTCTCCCAGGCCGAAGTGCTGCTGAAGCGTAAGTTCAGCGACCGTCTGCGTTCCGAAATCGGCCGCCTGGACGTGAAAGACATCGTGACCGACTCGCGCGGCAAGCTGATGTCTGACGTGCGTGACGCGCTGAACACCGGCACCGTGGGTGACGGCGAAGAAGTGGCGACCACCGAAGCCGATGACGCTATCGCCTCTGCGGCGGCGCGCGTTGAGCGGGAAACCACCGGCAAACAGCCGCAGGTGAACCCGAACAGCATGGCGGCGTTGGGCATCGAAGTGATCGACGTGCGTATCAAGCAGATCAACCTGCCGGCCGAAGTCTCCGACGCCATCTACCAGCGTATGCGCGCCGAGCGTGAAGCGGTAGCCCGTCGCCTGCGCTCGCAGGGCCAGGAAGAAGCCGAGAAACTGCGTGCCAGCGCGGACTACGAAGTGACCCGTACCCTGGCGGAAGCCGAGCGTCAGGCGCGTATCACCCGTGGTGAAGGCGATGCTGAAGCAGCCAAGCTGTTCGCCAACGCGTTCAGCCAGGATCCGGACTTCTATGCCTTTATCCGCAGCCTGCGTGCCTATGAAGCCAGCTTCAAGGACAACCAGGACGTGCTGGTACTGAGCCCGGACAGTGATTTCTTCCGCTACATGAAGTCGCCTGATACCCTGCGCAAATAAGCGCGGCAGGCAATCTGATCGAGGGCCCGTTTTCGCGGGCCCTTTCTCGTTTTTGGGGGATGCATGAACTCAACGATTTGGCTGGCGCTCGGGCTGGTCCTGGTGCTGGAAGGACTGGGGCCGATGCTGTTTCCGCAGGCCTGGCGCAAAATGATTGTGGCGATGTCGCAGTTGCCGGACGCGACGCTGCGGCGATTTGGCGGTGGAATAGTGGTTGCGGGCTGCGTGATCTACTACATGTTGAGCGGCCGCACGGGTCTTTAAAGTCTAGCCCAAAATTTATGCAATCGTATGCTAAAAGTGCTGAAAATCGAAAATTACGGTGGTAGAATCCATTTTTAAGCAATCGGTGATTTTGAAAAATGGGTAAGAACGTCGTCGTACTGGGCACCCAATGGGGTGACGAAGGTAAAGGCAAGGTTGTAGACCTGCTGACTGAACGGGCTCAATATGTTGTGCGCTACCAAGGTGGCCATAACGCTGGCCACACTCTGGTAATCAACGGTGAAAAAACCGTTCTTCATTTAATTCCTTCAGGCATTCTGCGTGAAAACGTCACCAGCATCATCGGCAACGGTGTTGTTCTGGCGCCGGACGCATTGATGAAAGAAATGGGTGAACTCGAAGCGCGTGGCATCCCGGTACGCGAACGTCTGTTACTCTCTGAAGCTTGCCCGTTGATCCTGCCTTACCACGTTGCGTTGGATAACGCGCGTGAGAAAGCGCGCGGCGCGAAAGCGATCGGCACCACCGGTCGCGGCATCGGCCCGGCTTACGAAGATAAAGTGGCTCGTCGCGGTCTGCGCGTCGGCGATCTGTTCAACAAAGAAACCTTCGCCGTTAAGCTGAAAGAGATCGTCGATTACCACAACTTCCAACTGGTCAACTACTACAAAGTTGAAGCCGTCGATTATCAGGCGACGCTGGACTACGTGCTGTCTATCGCCGATATCCTGACCGCGATGGTGGTTGACGTTTCCGAACTGCTGGACGGCGCGCGCAAGCGTGGCGATCTGATCATGTTCGAAGGCGCTCAGGGCACCCTGCTGGATATCGACCACGGTACTTACCCGTACGTGACCTCTTCCAACACCACCGCCGGCGGCGTGGCTACCGGTTCCGGCATCGGCCCGCGTTATGTGGACTACGTGCTGGGCATCGTGAAAGCCTACTCCACTCGCGTGGGTGCAGGCCCGTTCCCAACCGAACTGTTCGATGAAACCGGCGAGTACCTGTGCAAGCAGGGTAACGAGTTCGGCGCCACCACCGGCCGTCGTCGTCGTACCGGCTGGCTGGACGCGGTAGCGGTACGTCGCGCGGTGCAGATCAACTCCCTGTCCGGCTTCTGCCTGACCAAACTGGACGTCCTGGACGGCCTGAAAGAAGTGAAGATCTGCGTGGGTTACCGCATGCCGGACGGCCGTGAAGTGGACACCACTCCGCTGGCGGCTGAAGGCTGGGAAGGCATTGAGCCTATCTACGAAACCATGCCGGGCTGGAGCGAAACCACCTTTGGCGTGAAAGAGCACAGCAAGCTGCCTCAGGCTGCGCTGAACTACATCAAGCGCATCGAAGAAGTGACCGGCGTACCGGTAGACATCATCTCTACCGGCCCGGATCGCAGCGAAACCATGATCCTGCGCGACCCGTTCGACGCATAATCAGGCTTTGCGGCATTAAACAAACCGGGCGCGTCCCGGTTTGTTTTTATCCTGACTCCCTCCGATTGCGGTTTCACGTCAAAAAATCCTTTCATAAACCCGCCTTAGGGCGCGGGATTCGCTAAATAATTAGCGACGAACTCTCCGGCTGGTTTATTATCCAATGAGTAATCTTTTGAATAGCGCCGAAAAGCGGCGTATCAGACGGGTAAAGTCATACCCAGAGGTAAGATGTGCAGTTAACAAGTTTTACTGATTATGGTCTGCGGGCGTTGATCTACATGGCCTCGTTGCCGCAGGACAAGATGACCAGTATCTCGGAAGTGACCGAGGTGTATGGCGTGTCTCGCAACCATATGGTGAAGATCATCAATCAGTTGAGCCGGGTCGGTTTTGTCACGGCGGTGCGCGGCAAGCATGGCGGCATCCGTTTGGGAAAACCGGCCGAGAGCATTCGCCTCGGCGATGTCGTGCGGGCGCTGGAGCCGCTTGCGCTGGTTAACTGCAGCAGCGAGTTTTGCCACATCACCCCTGCCTGCCGATTGAAGCAGGTGCTCCAACAGGGCGTACAGAATTTCCTTGAAGAGCTGGATAAGCATACGTTGGCCGACATGGTCGAAGACAATCCGCCGCTCTACAAGCTATTGCTTGTCGAATAAAACGACGTTGAGAAGACAAGGCTCAACGTCATCCTGCTGATGACAACGGAGGAACCGCAATGTCACAAGATCCATTCCTGGAACGAGAAGCAGAAAAATACGAATCTCCCATCCCCAGCCGTGAATATATCCTGGCCCATTTGGCGAAACGAGAAACGCCGGCCAGCCGCGAAGAACTGGGCAACGAATTGGGCCTCAGCGGCGAAGAACAGCTGGAAGCGCTGCGCCGCCGCCTGCGCGCCATGGAGCGCGATGGCCAGTTAGTGTTTACCCGCCGCCAGTGCTATGCGCTGCCGGAGCGTTTGGATCTGCTGCGCGGCACGGTGATCGGCCACCGCGACGGCTACGGCTTCCTGCGCGTTGAAGGCAGCAAAGACGATCTGTACCTGTCCGCCGAACAGATGAAAATGGCGATCCACGGTGACGTGGTGCTGGCGCAGGCGCTGGGCGCGGATCGCAAAGGGCGTCGCGAAGCGCGCATCGTGCGCGTGCTGGTGCCGAAAACCAGCCAGATCGTCGGCCGCTTCTTCATGGATGCCGGTACCGGCTTCGTGGTGCCGGACGACAGCCGTCTGAGCTTCGATATTCTGATCCCGGCGGACAGCGTCAGCGGCGCGCGCATGGGGTATATGGTGGTGGTGGAGCTGACTCAACGCCCAACCCGCCGCACCAAAGCGGTCGGCAAGATCGTCGAGATCCTCGGCGACAAAATGGGCACCAGCATGGCGGTGGATATCGCGCTGCGCACCCATGAGATCCCGCATACTTGGCCGCCGCAGGTGGAAAAGCAGGTGGCCGATCTCAGCGAACAGGTGCCGGAAGCGGCCAAGAAGGGCCGCGTCGATCTGCGCAAGCTGCCGTTGGTCACCATCGACGGTGAAGACGCGCGCGACTTCGATGACGCCGTGTACTGCGAGAAAAAACGCGGCGGCGGCTGGCGCCTGTGGGTCGCGATCGCCGATGTCAGCTACTATGTGCGTCCACGCACCGCGCTGGACGACGAAGCGCGCAGCCGCGGCAACTCGGTGTATTTCCCGTCGCAGGTGATCCCGATGCTGCCGGAAGTGCTGTCCAACGGGCTGTGCTCCCTGAACCCGCAGGTCGATCGCCTGTGCATGGTGTGCGAGATGACCATCTCCGCCCAGGGGCGCCTGTCCACGGCCAAGTTCTACGAGGCGGTGATGAGCTCCCACGCCCGCCTGACCTACAACAAGGTGTGGCACATTCTGCAGGGCGATCAGGAGCTGCGCGAGCATTACCACCCGCTGGTCAAGCACCTGGAAGAGCTGCACGCCATGTACAAGGTGCTGGATAAGGCGCGCGCCGAGCGCGGCGGCATCGCGTTTGAAACCGAAGAAGCCAAATTCATCTTCAACGCCGAACGCCGCATCGAGCGCGTGGAGCCGACGGTGCGCAACGACGCCCACAAGCTGATCGAAGAGTGCATGATCATGGCCAACGTGGCGGCTGCGCGCTTCGTCGAGAAACGCAACGAGCCGGCGCTGTACCGCGTGCACGATCGTCCGAGCGATGACCACATCTCCGCGCTGCGCAGCGTGCTGAGCGAGCTGGGGCTGACGCTGGGCGGCGGCAACAAGCCGCAGCCGAAGGACTATGCGGTGCTGATGGATGAAGTGTCCGAGCGCCCTGACCACGAAATGCTGCAAACCATGTTGCTGCGCTCGATGAAGCAGGCGATTTACGATCCGGAAAACCGCGGCCACTTCGGCCTGGCGCTGGCCTCTTACGGCCACTTCACCTCGCCGATCCGCCGTTATCCGGATCTGGCGTTGCACCGCGCGATCAAATACCAGCTGGCCAAAGAGCATGGCGAGCCGAAAGAGCGCTGGACGCCGACCGGCGGCTGGCACAGCGAATTCGAAGAGATGCTGCAGCTGGGCGAACACTGTTCGATGACCGAGCGCCGCGCGGATGAAGCGACGCGCAACGTCGCCGACTGGCTGAAGTGCGACTTCATGCAGGATCACGTCGGTGAAGTGTTCAGCGGCATTATCTCCAGCGTGACCGGCTTCGGCTTCTTCGTGCGCCTGAACGATCTGTTCATCGACGGGCTGGTGCACGTATCAACGCTGGATAATGATTACTATCGCTACGATAATATCGGCCAGCGCCTGATCGGCGAGTCTTCCGGCACGGTCTATCGCCTGGGGGATACGGTGGAGATCCGCGTGGATGCGGTGCATATGGACGAGCGCAAGATCGACTTCGCGCTGGTGTCCAGCACCCGCAAAGCGCGCGGTGAAGGCAAAACCGAGCGCGAACGCGCCAAGAAGGGCGGCCAGCGCACGCTGCGCGACAGCGGCAATGCGGGGCGCGGCAAGCGCCGCGGCGGCAAACCGCCGGCCAACTTCGAGCCGGACAGCGCCTTCCGCAAGCAGGATGACGCCAAGCCCGCGGACAACGTGAAGAAGGCGAAAAAGAAAGCCAAGAAAGCGTCCGACAAAACGCGGAAAATCGCGGCGGCGACCAAAGCCAAACGCGCAGCCAAGAAGAAAGGTGCCGAGCAGGCTTAACCTGCCGCACATCGTTACCATCGGCCGGTTATCGCCGGCCGCACGACTTTAAAAGAGCATCATGAGCGAAATTATTTACGGCATCCACGCCGTCAAAGCCCTGTTAGAGCGCGATCCGCAACGCTTCCTGGAAGTGTTTATCCTGAAAGGCCGCGAAGATCGCCGCCTGCAGCCGCTGATCGCCGAGCTGGAAGCGACCGGCATCGTGATCCAGGTGGCGAACCGCCAATGGCTGGATGACAAGGTTGAAGGCGCGGTGCACCAGGGGATCATCGCCCGGGTGCGCGAAGGGCGTCAGTATCAGGAGAACGATCTGCCGGGCCTGTTGGAGAGCGTGGAAACGCCATTCCTGCTGGTGCTGGACGGCGTGACCGACCCGCATAACCTCGGCGCCTGCCTGCGCAGCGCCGATGCTGCCGGCGTGCACGCGGTGATCGTGCCCCGCGATCGTTCCGCCCAGTTGAACGCCACCGCCAAGAAAGTGGCCTGCGGCGCCGCCGAAAACGTGCCGTTGATCCGCGTGACCAACCTGGCGCGCACGCTGCGTCTGCTGCAAGAGATGAATGTCTGGGTCGTCGGCACCGCCGGCGAAGCCGACCATACGCTATATCAGAGCAAAATGACCGGCCCGATGGCGCTGGTGATGGGCGCGGAAGGCGAAGGCATGCGCCGCCTGACCCGCGAACACTGCGATGAGCTGATCAGCATCCCGATGGCCGGTACCGTCTCTTCACTGAACGTGTCGGTTGCCACCGGCATCTGCCTGTTCGAAGCGGTGCGCCAGCGCGGCTGATTCTTCTGACGGGGGCGCCGTGCTCCCGTTAATTCCCCCTCTTGTGATCCCGCCTGCGGCAGAAATCTCTGCGCCGACCATACTTACTCCTGACGCTTTTTTCAGGGAGCACTCTCATGGTCTGGACTACGCACACCGTTTTTAACCAACCCAAGCCGCTGGGCAACAGCAACCTGTTTCTCTCCGATACGCCGCTGCGCGAAGCGTTGCAGCGCGAGCAAGGCGGTTGGGACGCCGAGGTATTGGCTTCGCTGGGCCAGCAGCTCGGCACGCAGGAGTCGCTGGAGCTGGGGCGGCTGGCCAACGCCAACCCGCCGGAGCTGCTGCGCTACGACGCCACCGGCCAGCGGCTGGACGACGTTCGCTTTCACCCGGCCTGGCATATCCTGATGCAGGGGCTGATCGCCAACCGGGTGCACAACCTGCCCTGGCAGGAGGATGCGCGCATCGGTTCCTTCGTGGCGCGCGCCGCGCGCTTTATGCTGCATGCGCAGGTCGAGGCCGGCACGCTCTGCCCGGTGACCATGACCTTCGGCGCCACGCCGCTGTTGCTGCAGGCGTTACCGGCCGAGTTTCGCGCCTGGCTGACGCCGCTGCTGTCGGATCGTTATGACGCTCATCTGCTGCCGGGCGGGCAAAAGCGCGGCCTGCTGATCGGCATGGGCATGACAGAGAAGCAGGGCGGCTCCGATGTCTTGAGCAATACCACCACCGCCACGCCGCTCGGCGCGCGCGGGCCGGGCGAAGCCTACCGGCTGGTGGGGCACAAGTGGTTCTTCTCGGTGCCGCAAAGCGATGCGCACCTGGTGCTGGCGCAGGCCGAAGGCGGGCTGTCCTGTTTCTTCCTGCCGCGCATTTTGCCGGACGGCAGCCGCAACGCCATTCGCCTTGAGCGGTTGAAAGACAAGCTGGGCAACCGCTCCAACGCCAGCAGCGAGGTGGAGTTTCAGGACGCCACGGCCTGGCTGCTGGGCGATGAGGGCGACGGGGTGCGGCATATCCTGAAGATGGGCGGCCTGACCCGTTTCGACTGTTCGCTGGGCAGCCACGGCCTGATGCGCCGCGGGCTGTCGGTGGCGCTGTATCATGCGCTGCAGCGGCAGGCGTTCGGCAAATTGTTGATAGAACAACCGCTGATGCGCCAGGTCTTGGCGCGCATGGCGCTGCGGCTGGAAGGGCATACCGCGTTGCTGTTCCGGCTGGCCCGCGCCTGGGAGAGCCGCAGCAATGAAGGCGAGCTGATCTACAGCCGCCTGCTGACGCCGGCGGCCAAATACAGCATTTGCCGTCAGGGCATGCCGTTCATCGCCGAGGCGATGGAGGTGCTGGGCGGCATCGGTTACTGCGAGGAGAGCGAGCTGCCGCGCCTGTACCGTGAAATGCCGGTGAACAGTATCTGGGAGGGCTCCGGCAACATCATGTGTCTGGACGTGTTGCGCAGTCTGCATAAACTGCCGGGCGCGCTCGAGATGTTGCAGTTCGAGCTGCAGCCGGTGCGCGGCCAGAATCGGTTGTTCGATCACGCCTGGCGGCAGTGGCAGCAGCGTGCCCGGCAACCGAGCGAGGAGATGGGGCGGCTGCTGACTCAACAGCTGTTCGACCTGTGCTGCGCCGCGCAGTTGCTGCAGCACGCCAGCCCGCTGATCGCCGACGCCTGGTGTCATCTGACGCTGGATCACCGCGGCGAGAGCCTGCTGTCGGCCGAGGCGTGCGAACTGCTGCTGAACCGCGCCATCGGCGGTTAGGGAAAAGGGTGGCGCCCGGCGGCGAAAACCTTTTTAATTCAGCCTCACTCTGACAGGAAAATGCACATGGATATTCTCAGCGCGTTGGCGGCGTTCGCCTCTTACTTCTTCAGCGGCTTCGCCATGATTTTGGTGTTTCTGTTCGTCTATACCCGCATCACCCCGCACGACGAATGGGCGCTGATCAAGGCCGATAATCAATCCGCCGCCTTCGCTTTTATCGGCGCTTGCCTGGGATATGTGATCCCGTTGGCCAGCGCGGCGATCAACTCGATCAGCCTGCTGGATTACCTGCTGTGGGGCGTGGTGGCGCTGGTGGTGCAACTGCTGCTGTTCGCCGCCGTGAAGATCTACATGCCGCGCATCAGCGACAAGATAGAAGCGAATCACCTGGCCGCCGGGATTTTCCTGGGGGGCGTCTGCGTCAGCGGCGGGGTGTTGAATGCGGCTTGCATGAGCTACTAAAGGTATAAGATGGCCGAGGCGCGCCAGCCAAGCGGGTACGCCTGCTCTTCCATCCGCAGAATGCGGTAATAGCTGGCGCCGTGTTGGTCGGCGGTGCGGGCGATGGCCAGTTCCGCCTCCTGCGGTGAGCCGGGCAAATCGTTGAAGGTGATCTCGGCGATTTCACTGAGCGGCGTCACGCGATCGGCGGGCGCCAGCTCGGCGGACTGTGCGCCGGTGCTGAGCAATCCCATGGAAAGCAAGAGGGAGGTGAGTGCGGTGGAGCGTTTCATGGCGTTCCCCTTCGTCAGATCCTGAATCGACACCCGCAACATGCGGCATGCTGTCCCTCAGTGTGCAACACCCTTCTTCAGCCAGTGCAAAGCCAGTGTAAAGCTGCTTAAAAAATCCCCGCCTTAGCGATACAGGATCGCCTGGGAATACCATTGGCCCGGCACGACGGTTTCGCTGTTCATGATGATCACGTAATAACGGGCGCCGGCGGCGGTGGCCTTGCGTTGGATCTCCGCTTCCACGTCCATCGGGCTGCCGCGCACCACGGCGGTGACGGTGCCCATTTTCACCAGCTCGGCGGTCTGCGCGCGAACGATCTCCTGCGCCTGAGCGGTGGGTGGCGGCGGCGGTTTCGACGTGGTGGTCATGATGCCGCAGGCGGAAAGCTGTGCGGCCAGCGTCAGGGTAATGAGTGTGCGGGCAATCGTCATGGTGACCTCGTAAGCGCCGGTGCGATGGCTTCAGTGTAACGCAATATAAGCTGTAACAGATTGAGCTAACGCTGCTTCGCGCAAGTTTGTCATGATGAATGCCAACAGGTGAGTTGAGGATGAACGGATGATCGAAATTCATGACGAGCAGGCTGGCGATATCGCGGTGATCCATGCGGTGCCGGCGGGGCAGTATCATCGGCCGCTGCCGACGGTGTTCTTCTGCCATGGCTATACCTCGTCGAAAGAGGTATACGCTTATTTCGCCTATGCGCTGGCGCGCGCCGGTTTTCGGGCGGTGTTGCCGGATGCCGATCGGCACGGCGAGCGATTCGACGGCGATGAGGCGCGGCGCCTGGCGTCATTCTGGGAGATCCTGCGCAGCAATATCGACGAACTGCCGCAGATCAACGCGCATTTTGAGCGGCTTGGCCTGATCGCCGACGGCCGCATCGGCGTCGCCGGCGCCTCAATGGGCGGCATGACCGCGCTTGGCGCCTTCGCGCGCTTTCCGTGGATCCGTGCGGCCGCCAGCCTGATGGGTTCCGGCTATTACCGTGCGCTGGCGCAAACGCTGTATCCGCCGTTGGGCGAGACGGGCGAGGCGCTCTCGCCGACGGCGTTTGCGGCGCGCACCGCCGTGCTGGCGGAGTATGAGCTGGAAGGACGTTTGGCGCAGATTGCAGGGCGGCCGCTGCTGCTGTGGCACGGCGAGACGGACGACGTGGTGCCGGCGGCGGACAGCCTGCGTTTGGCGGCTGAACTGCGGCAGCAAGGTGCGGACGGCCGTTTGACATCGCTCGTCGAGCCGGGCGTGAAGCATCGCATCACGCCGCTGGCGCTGTCCGCCACCACCGATTTCTTTCGCCGCGAATTGTAATGCGCCTCCGGGCGTGATGCGTGGAATTGCGGTGCTCTCTGTAGGCTGTTTCGGTCATTGTTTGACGCATGGCGGAGGAGAATGTCAGCGTGAATTCTTTCAGGGGCGGCAAGGAGCGGAGAGCATGATAAAGGGTATCAGCAATACGGCCGAGACAGCGCGCGGGCTGGCGGGAACGATGAAAGCGCGCGCCGATCTTAACTCAATGGCCTTCAGTGAGATGCTGGGGGCAGCCGACGGCAAGGCGCGGCAAAACAAGGCGAATCCGCTGTCGCGCATCACCGCGCATACGGTGCAAAACATGACGGCGCTGTTCGCCTCCGCGCCGAAAGCGGCGGCCGCGCAAACCGCGAAGGCCGGCTCGCTCTCCTTCGAGCAGCGGGCGACGCTGGAGGAAAGCGCCGAATTGCTGCAGGCACGGACAAACTATCTGCGGATGGCGCTGCAATTGCACAATCCGGGCAAAGCGTTCAGCGCGCCGACGTTGCTCAAACTGTGATGGGTGAGGAAGTGGAGCGCCCGACAGGCGGCGCTCCGGTGCGGACTGAACGGGCTTTCTGATGAAGCCCTGGGGATTTCCCTGGCGTGGCGCGTCTTTTTAACGGTACAGCTCGGCGCTGACGTGCATCGTGCTGTTGTCGCCCGGTTCGTGCAGGGCGATGATGCGATAAGAGCTTGCACCGCGTTGATCGGCGATTTTACTGACCTGGCTGCTGGCGTCATCCGGCGAGACCACGTTCTGGTTCAGGGTGACGAAGCCAACGCTCTGGCGTTGATCGGCCTGGTGCGAGGAGATCTCCGTCGCGGCCATCACGTTGGCGGAGAACAGGGCGGCAAGCGCCGTCGCGAGAATGATGCGTTTCATAGTGCCTCTCTTACTTTTTGCCGTTACGGCCTGACAGCGAGTGTCGCTGCGGCAAAAAGTCATTTATCTGCATTGAATAACCTGGAATCTTTTTCGTCGCGCTGTCTGCGGCGGATAAGGTTAATTTTAGTCGGTTGCGGCGGATTAAAAAGCGGGGCGTTTTGATGGCCTCTTTCAAAAAAAATGAAATAGATTTGTGACTCAGCGCTGATTTCATTGAAAGATTTTTGAAACTGATGGATCGGCGTACATAGGTTTCCTCGCCAGCAAATCGTGCTATTTCCCATACCCCCTCTCAATAACGCGAATAAAACCCACGCAGTCCTTGAGTTTCCCGCCCTGCGTCAGTATGATTACGCGTCATTTTTCAGCCGCACACTAAACACGTTCCTTGCTTCCATGGGCCGCGGTTGACCCTGACAGGAGGCTGAATAATCCGTAAGGAGCAATTCGATGCGTCATTACGAAATCGTTTTTATGGTCCATCCTGACCAAAGCGAACAGGTTCCGGGCATGATCGAGCGTTACAGTGCTACCATCACTAACGCGCAAGGTCAGATTCACCGTCTGGAAGACTGGGGCCGCCGTCAGCTGGCTTATCCGATCAACAAACTGCACAAAGCTCACTACGTTCTGCTGAACGTTGAAGCGCCGCAGGAAGCGATCGATGAGCTGGAAACTAACTTCCGCTTCAACGACGCCGTTATCCGCAGCATGGTTATGCGCGTTAAGCACGCGGTAACTGAAGCATCTCCGATGGTTAAAGCGAAAGACGAACGTCGTGGCGATCGCCGCGAAGACTTCGCTAACGAAACCGCAGATGATGCAGATGCTGGGGATTCTGAAGAGTAATTGCCGCCGTGACGGCTAATCGTCTGGTTTTGTCGGGCACTGTGTGCAAGGCGCCGGTTCGAAAAGTGAGTCCTTCCGGGATACCGCACTGCCAATTTGTGCTAGAGCACCGTTCGCAGCAGATGGAAGCCGGATTCAGCAGACAAGCATGGTGCCGAATGCCCGTGGTTGTCAGCGGACAACAGTCACAAGCACTAACTCAAAGATTAACGGTCGGCAGTCAGATTACCGTGCAAGGCTTTGTAAGCTGCCATCAAGGGCGCAACGGGCTGAGCAAATTGGTTCTGCATGCCGAGCAGATTGAATTGATAGATTCTGGAGACTAGCCAAATGGCACGTTATTTCCGTCGTCGCAAGTTCTGCCGTTTCACCGCGGAAGGCGTTCAAGAGATTGACTATAAAGACATCGCTACGCTGAAAAACTACATCACCGAAAGTGGTAAAATTGTACCGAGCCGTATCACCGGTACTCGTGCAAAATATCAGCGCCAGCTGGCCCGTGCTATCAAGCGCGCGCGCTACCTGTCTTTGTTGCCGTACACTGATCGTCATCAGTAATCGGCCACTGTCCATTAACGACTTTGAGAGGATAAGGTAATGCAAGTTATTCTGCTTGATAAAGTAGCAAACCTGGGCAGCCTGGGTGATCAAGTTAACGTTAAAGCGGGCTACGCTCGTAACTTCCTGGTACCACAGGGCAAAGCTGTTCCTGCTACCAAGAAAAACGTTGAGTTCTTCGAAGCACGCCGTGCTGAACTGGAAGCCAAACTGGCTGACGTTCTGGCTGCTGCTGAAGCTCGCGCAACCAAGATCAACGAACTGGGTTCAGTGACCATCGCTTCCAAATCTGGCGACGAAGGTAAACTGTTCGGCTCTATCGGCACCCGCGACATCGCTGACGCAGTGACTGCGGCAGGCGTTGAAGTTGCCAAGAGCGAAGTTCGTCTGCCGAACGGCGTTCTGCGTACCACTGGTGAGCACGAAGTGCACTTCCAGGTACACAGCGACGTGTTCGCACAGCTGAATGTAGTTGTGGTTGCAGAAGCGTAATTTACGCTGCTGTTAACCCGGTTAAAACGCCAGCCTCGCGCTGGCGTTTTGCTTTTCTGCGCCTGGCAAAACGCGCTACGCTTGAAGACGGGATGAAAAGGGAGAGCGTGCGATGGCAACGATTACGCTACAGCGAGTTTACGACTTCAGCGCGCCGGCGCCGGCGCATTGCTATCTGATAGACAGGCTATGGCCGCGCGGCATCAGCAAGGAGAGGCTGGCGGGCGTGCAGTGGTTGAAACAGCTGGCGCCGGATGACGAGCTGCGCAAGTGGTTCCATCAGCATACCGACCAGTGGGAAGCCTTCGAGGCGCGTTACCGCCAACAGCTGGCGGCCAACGACGCCTGGCAGCCGCTGGTGGCGCTGTTGCGGCAGGGGGAGGCGCTGACGCTGCTGTATGGCAGCAAAGATACCGAGCACAACCAGGGCGTGGTGCTGCGCGAGTTTTTGCTGGCGCAGCTTTAGCGATTAGCGTTCCCGGCGGTAGCTGCCGTCGGCCTGGCGGCGGAACAGCGCCTGGCTGTTGTCCACGGTGGTGACCGACAGCGCGTTAATCACGCCGTTGGCGTCGCGTTCGATGCGCACTTCCTGACCGGCTTTCATGTTGCTCAGCGGTTTGTCGCCGCCTTCCACCTGCGCCATGGCGAACACCTCATTCACCGGCAGATTGTTGTCGCGAAACAGCTGGGCCAGCGTCTGGCCGGGCTGGATCTGATAACGCTGCCAGTTGCCCGCCGGCGTCGGTTCGTTGGTCGGCGTGGCGGCGCCACCGCCGTTTTGCAGCTCAGCCTGCAGCGGCACGCTGGTTTCCTGCTGAGAGACCGGGAACGGCTGTCTTTCGGGCGAGTAGGGCCACAGCAACGCCAGCAGCAGAATGATGCCGAAGATCAGCACCCAGCGGCGGTGAAAGTAGGGTAGTGGTTCCATCCAATGGAAACCGTCCGGCAGATGCCAGACTTTGGCCAGCAGCGCTTTGACCCGCTGCATCTTGTCGTTGGCCGACGGCGGTTCCGATGGCGACTCCGCGTCTTCCTGCGTGGGTGCGGCGCCGGGTTTCAGGCGCTGGCTGATGTTCAGCCAGGTGCGCAGCAGCGGCTGGTAGATGCGGGTGGTTTTCCTTCTCCTGGGCGCGATTCTGCCCATGGTGACCTCTCTTCGACGGCGTAATAATAAGCGCGGCGCGGCAAGCGCGTCGCCTGCCCGATATCCTGCTTTCAGTATAGTCCGCTAACTGATTGAAGTGAAAGGCGGCTGAGCGGCAGGGCCGGGGTTTGCGGCTGCGGGCGTTAACAGAAGGTTATTGTTTCTTTTTCTACGACAAAAGTCATCATTCTCCACACAAGATTTTACCCGGCATTGACGCGCTGTTATGCTGCGCTTTCGACTTTTTACAGACTTAAGGAAAACCCCATGACAACCCCTTCTTTTGACAGCGTTGAAGCGCAAGCAAGTTACGGGATTGGTTTACAGGTCGGCCAGCAGCTGCAAGAGTCCGGGCTGGAAGGTTTGCAACCGGAAGCTTTGCTGGCGGGTCTGCGCGACGCGCTGGAAGGGAATGCCCCGGCGGTTCCGGTAGACGTGGTGCACCGTGCGCTGCGTGAAATCCACGAGCGTGCGGATGCGGTGCGCCGCGAGCGCCAGCAGGCAATGGCCGTTGAAGGCCAGAAATTCCTGGACGACAACGCCAAGCGCGACGACGTGACGCTGACCGAGTCTGGCCTGCAGTTCTCCGTACTGGAGCAGGGCAACGGCCCAATCCCGTCCCGTCAGGATCGCGTGCGTGTGCACTACACCGGCCGTCTGATCAACGGCGACGTGTTCGACAGCTCGGTTGAACGCGGCCAGCCGGCAGAATTCCCGGTCAGCGGCGTGATCCCAGGCTGGATCGAAGCGCTGACCCTGATGCCGGTAGGTTCCAAATGGCAGCTGTATATCCCGCACAACCTGGCCTACGGCGAGCGTGGCGCAGGCGCGTCCATCCCGCCGTTCAGCGCGCTGGTGTTCGACGTCGAGCTGCTGGAAATCCTGTAATTCCACCGAGGATTACTCTGGGCGCCTTCGTGGCGCCCTTATTTTATGCGTCGCGCAAACGGGCGATGAATGGCCGGGCGAGCCGGCCAGTGACAGTGAGTTACTTACCGCTTAAATCGATGCGATAAACCGCGAAGCCGATGCTGTCGCTGCCTGCGGCGCTCATCGGGTATTGGGCGTGCTCTTTGATAAACTTCGTCGCTTTGTCCGAAGGCGAGGTCTCGAAGCGGATATCCAGCGGCTGCTTGCTGCTGAAGTTAGCCAAACGCCAATTGTTGTCTGCCTGCGGGCGCACCGCGCCATGCCGCTGGGTTTCGGCGGTGATGTAGGCCGCCAGCACCGAGCGGTTTTCATCCGGCGAAGCGAAGGCGATATGTTTGTCGCCGGTGCCGGCAAACTTGCCGCCGTAGGCGCGGTAGTTGTTGGTGGCAACCAGGAAGGTGGCGTTCGGATCGATCGGCTTGCCGTTGAAGGTCAGCTGCTTGATGCGCTCCGCCTTAGCGTTGATCAGCTGGCATTCGCCGTCGTAGCGCGCCGGTTGGCTGACGTCGATCTGGTAGTTGACGCCGTCGATCACGTCGAAGTTATAGGTGCGGAAGCCGTCCCAGTTGATCAAGCCTTGCGGCTTGGCGCTGTTGACGTCGATCTGGTTGAACTGGCCGGCGGAGCACTCCAGCCACTCTTTCACCTCTTTGCCGCTGGCCTTCACCACCACCAGCGTATTGGGATAGAGATAGAGATCGGCGGCGTTGCGGAAGGTGAGCTGGCCTTTTTCCACTTCGACGAAGCTGGCGGGGTCGTTCTTGCGGCCGCCGACCTTGAATGGGGCCGCCGCGGACAGCACCGGCAGATCGGCCAGGTCCGGGTCGCCCTGGATGTAATGTTCGACGTAGGCCTTCTGCGCATTGTTGACGATCTGCACCGTCGGATCGTCCTGCACCAGCGCCAGGTAGCTGTACATGTTGCCGTCGGATTTACCGATCGGCTGGCTGACGAACTCGCGCGTGCCTTTGTGATCGTCCGCCAACACCTTCACCAGCGCGGCATCTTCCGCCGCCAGCGATTTCTTGTTCTCTTTGTCGTAGATCGGCCGCGCTTCCGCTTTGGCGGCGGTCACTTTCCAGCTACCGCCATCGTTGTTGAGCTGCAGATCGACCACGCCGAGATGATCGCCCCATTGGCCCGGCATCACCGCCGGTACGCCATTCAGCAGACCTTTGTCGATATCCGCGCCTTTGATGTTGGCGAAGTCCTTGCTCGGGAACACCGCGTGGGCGTGGCCGAACATGATGGCGTCGATGCCGGGCACCTGGCTGAGGTAATAGACCGAGTTTTCCGCCATCGCCTTGTAAGGCTCGCTGGACAACCCGGAATGCGGGATCGCCACCACCAGATCGGCGCCCTGTTTACGCATCTGCGGCACGTAGCGCTTGGCGGTGGCGGTGATGTCGTCCACCGTCACTTTGCCCTGCAGGTTGGCTTTGTCCCACACCAGGATCTGCGGCGGCACGAAGCCGATGTAGCCGATGCGCAGCGTATGCGCCTTGCCATCGCGATCCTTCACCGGGGTATCGACGATGATGTATGGCGTGAACAGCGGTTTTTGCGTTTTGGCGTCGATGACGTTGGCGTTGATGTACGGGAATTTGGCGCCGGCGATGGCGTTCTTCAGGTAGTCCAGCCCGTAGTTGAACTCATGGTTGCCGATGTTGCCGACCACATAGTCCAGCGTGTTCATCGCCTTATAGACCGGGTGCACGTCGCCCGGTTTCAGCCCCTTGGCCGCCATGTAATCGCCGAGCGGGCTGCCCTGAATGATGTCGCCGTTATCCACCAACACCGCGTTGGCGGCCTGCTGGCGCGCCTGTTGGATCAGGCTGGCGGTGCGCACCAGGCCGAACTTGTCGGTCGGCGTGTCCTTGTAGTAATCGAAGTCCATCATGTTGCTGTGCAGATCGGTGGTTTCCAGCACGCGCAGATCGACGGTGGCCGCCTGCGCCGAGGCGCATACCAGCAGCGCAAGCGCGGACAGCGTCAGTGGATGCTTCATCATTTGGGGGTCTCTCCATTCCATTATTCGAGTGTTATCGCAGAGGGAAATGTAATTAACACTGCTTGCCACAGTAAACTGTGAAGTGTGGCAGAAAACGGCGGCGGGTAACGCGGGGAAGTTCACAGTTGTGCCCAACAAGATCTGAGGAATTCCCGTGGCTTAGCCGGTTGAGATGGATATTCGGCGTAAAAAAAACTAGTCTGCTAGCAGAGACAGAGGGAAATTTCCCACGGAGATGCAGAGTTGAGGTGCATGATGTTAGAGCGAATTTGCCAACTGTCCCGCGAGGCGGGGGCGGCGATCATGGCGGTGTACGACGGTGAACAACCGCTTGATGTCGCACAGAAAAAAGATGACTCACCGGTGACGGCGGCCGATCTGGCGGCGCATCACATCATCAAGCGCGGCCTGGCGGCCCTGACGCCGGAGGTGCCGCTGCTGTCGGAAGAGGATCCGCCGGCGTGGGAAGAGCGCCGCAACTGGACGCGCTACTGGCTGGTCGATCCGCTGGACGGCACCAAAGAGTTCTTGCATCGCAATGGCGAGTTCACGGTCAATATCGCCCTGATTGAAGACGGGCAGGCGGTGATGGGCGTGGTGTACGCCCCGGCGATCGACGTGTTGTATCTGGCGGAGCGCGGCAAGGCCTGGAAAGAAGAGAAGGGCGTGCGGCAGGCGATCGGCGTCAGCAACGCGCATCCGCCGCTGGTGGTGGTGAGCCGCTCGCATATCGACGACGAATTGAAAGACTATCTGCAGCAGCTGGGCGAGCACCAGACCGTGTCCGTCGGTTCCTCACTGAAGTTCTGCCTGGTGGCGGAAGGCAAGGCGCAGCTCTATCCGCGCTTCGGGCCAACCAATATTTGGGATACCGCCGCAGGACACGCGGTGGCGGTGGCCGCCGGGGCGCAAATTCACGATTGGCAGGGCAAGCCGTTGCTCTATACCCCGCGTGAATCTTTCCTCAACCCCGGCTTCCGGGTGTCGCTGTTCTGAGTCAGTTCGCCAACAGCTGGTGCAGCTTGGACATCACCTGCTGCACCTCTTCCGGCGTCAGCGCGCCGTCTTTGGCGAACTGAATGCGCCCTTGCTTATCCAGCACCACGATGGCGGAACCTTTCGGCTGCAGATCCCAGGCTTTGCGCACGTTGCCGTCGCTGTCGACGATAAACTGCGACCACGGGAACTCTTTCTTGCTGTCTTCGATGCTGCTGCGCACGAACATGGCGGTGCCCATCAGGGCATCGTCGGTGTTGACGATTGTCGTCGTTTGGTAACGATCGTGTGGTAGTTTCGCCTTCTTAATCGCTTCAATCAGTGGGTCGTTCATGTCTTTGGCGGAGCTGCGACCGGCAATGTGCTGTATCACCCGCACTTTTCCACTGAGCTGCGCGCTGTTCCAATTCTGGTAGCTAAAATTACCGTCAGCGTAATTGAGCTCTCCTTTATCGCTGACGCCAACCGGCGCCACGCGCTGCTGGAGCTGGAAGTTGTGCGCGGAAGCGAAAAGCGGGGCGAGCAGCAGGGATACCATCAGCATGCGACTTGTTTTCATGCTTTCTCCTTGTAAATGGGGGAATTTGTGCGACAGCACTTCGACAGCCTAAAGCATAGGATGTGATAAGAGGTCTGTCCTGTTAACCGGATCGCAGTTTTTCCCTTGGTTCGCTAATCATCAGATTTTGAAGGGATATCCTGAAAACGTTATAAATCATCATATACAATTCTGTCAAAAAGTGTAAATCCAGTGCAGATCACCGGGCGGAAGTGAACGATCTGGTCTTTACTGGGTCTACTACATGCAATCAAGTTGCGTTCTGAATTTCGAGGCTGCCACCTTTGGCGGCTCGCTGAGCGCATGGATCAACGGGAGGAGCGTAAAAGAATGAGAATCTTCCAGCGTTATAACCCTTTGAAAGTGGCGAAGTACGTTAAGACCCTGTTTCGCGGAAGGCTGTATATCAAGGACGTGGGCGCATTTGAATTCGACGAGGGGAAAATCCTGCCGCCGAAGATTCGCGACAAGCGCCATTTCAGCGTGATGTCCGAAGTGAACCGCCAGGTGCTGCTGCTGCAGGCCGAGGTCGGCTGAACACGGCGCTGACAGCGGTAAAAAAATGCGGCCCCGATGGGGCCGCTGATGTTTTTGTCCTTCGCGCCGTCAGGCCGCAGGCGTGTCGTCCGGCGCTTTCGGCAGCACCGCCGCCGGTTTGTCGCTCAGTCGGGTGACCAGCAGCTGATCTATCTTGTAGCTGTCGATATCCACCACTTCGAACTTGTAGCCGGCGTATTTGACGAAGTCGGTGCGTTTCGGGATCTTGCGCAGCATGTACATCATAAAGCCGCCAATGGTTTCGTAGTTGCCCGCCTGCGGGAACTCGTCGATATCCAGCACGCGCATCACGTCGTCGATCGGCGTGCCGCCTTCAATCAGCCATGAGCTTTCGTCGCGCGCCACGATCTGCTCTTCCTGGCCCTGGCCGACCAGATCGCCCATCAGCGTGGTCATCACGTCGTTAAGGGTGATGATGCCCACCACCAACGCATATTCATTGAGGATCACCGCGAAGTCTTCGCCGGCGGTTTTGAAGCTTTCCAGCGCTTCGGACAGCGTCAACGTGTCCGGCACGATCAGCGCCGAGCGGATCTGCACGCCGCTGCTCAGCACCAGGCTCTGGTTGCCCAGCACGCGGTTCAGCAGGTCTTTGGAATCGACATAACCCACCACCTGATCGATATGGCCGTCGCACACCAGGAACTTGGAGTGCGGATGGGTCGAGACCTTCTCCTTGATGCTCTCTTCGCTTTCGCGCAGATCGAAGTACACCACGCTTTCGCGCGAGGTCATCGAAGACGGCACGGTGCGCGATTCCAGTTCGAACACGTTTTCAATCAGCTCGTGCTCCTGCTTGCGCAGCACGCCCGCCAGGGCACCGGCTTCTACCACCGCGTAGATGTCATCGGAGGTGATGTCGTCTTTACGCACCATCGGCAGCTTGAACATGCGGAAGATCAGGTTGGCCATGCCGTTGAAGAACCACACCAGCGGGCGGAAGATCATGATGGAGAAACGCATCGGGTTGATGATCCGGACGGCGACCGTCTCTGGTGCAATCATACCGATGCGCTTCGGGGTCAAATCGGCGAACAGGATAAACAGGCTGGTCACCAGCACGAAGGAGCAGATGAAGCTGACCTGTTCCGCCAGTTCGGGCGACAGGAAGCGAATAAAGAACTGTTGGAAGGTGCCGGAAAACGCCGCGTCGCCGACGATACCGCCGAGGATGGCCACGGCGTTCAGGCCGATCTGCACCACGGTGAAGAAGATGCCAGGGGTTTCTTGCAGTTTAAGCACTCTGGCGGCGTTGATGTTGCCTTCGTCCGCCATCAGCTTCAGTTTGATCTTGCGCGAGGCGGCCAGAGAGATTTCCGACAGTGAGAAAAACGCACTCACCGCGATCAGAAAAAGAATCAGTAAAATACTGTTTAACATAATCTATCCATACGTGCCGACGGGATGCCGGCGCTCTTGAGGAAGGGTAGTACATAGTAAAAAAAGCAGCGATAACAACCAGAAGGGAAGCTATCGGGCCGCAGAAGCGGCCCGTACAGTATAGCAGTTGCCCCACAGGGGCCGCCAGCGGTTAAAAAAGTGCCGCCGGCCGGCATCGGATCAGCCCTGCGGCGGCAGGCAAACGCCGATGCCGCCCAGCCCGCAGTAACCTTCCGGGTTTTTGAACAGGTACTGCTGGTGATCGTCTTCCGCATAATAGAACGGCAGCGCCGGCGCGATCTCGGTGGTGATGACGCGCTTGTCGCCCGCCGCCGCCATCGCCTGCTGGAAGCGTTGCAGGCTGCTTTCCGCCTCGGCCTGCTGCTCTGGGCTCAGCGTGTAAATCGCCGAGCGGTACTGCGTGCCGACGTCGCCGCCCTGGCGCATGCCCTGCGCCGGATCGTGATTTTCCCAGAACACCTGCAGCAGCTGCTTGTAGCTGACGACCTGCGGATCGAACACCACGCGCACCACTTCGGCGTGGCCGGTCTGGCCGCTGCACACTTCGCGGTAGGTCGGGTTCGGCGTGTAGCCGCCGCTGTAGCCGGCGGCGGTGCTGTAGACGCCCGGCTGTTGCCAGAACAGACGCTCAACGCCCCAGAAACAGCCCATGGCGAAGATCGCCACTTCCATGCCGGCCGGCACCTGAGTCATCGAGTGTTCGGTGACGACGTTGAGCGTTGCGACAGGCATTGGCGTGGTGCGGCCAGGCAGCGCGCTTGCCTTATCGACGGTTTGTGATTTATCAAAAAATGGCACCACGGTTGACTCCTGTTGTCACAGTAAGAATTGACCCTACATGGCGGCGGTTCGGTTGTATCTCACCGCGTCTTTGCCCACAATAAGCGGCAAGTGGGATTTTGTATAAGCTTAACGCAGTATTTTGAGCGCCAAAAGTGAAGAATTCGCCTGTTGCGCGGCGGCAAAGCGCGGCGGGCGGCGTCCGGAAGAAGGTTGAAGAGGGCTGCCGTCATGATAGCGCGGAGTCTGCCCTGGCCCCGGAGCGAACACCATAACAGGAAAGTAAAATCAATAAGGAGAACACGTGCCAAAGTACCCGGTCATGTGCTTGATATCTGTGTTGCTTGCGGCACCTGCAGCCTATGCGGCCAACGTGCGGCTGCAGGTGGAGGGGTTAAGCGGAGAGTTGGAAAAAAACGTCCGGGTGCGGCTGTCGTCGATCACGCCTGAAGAGGTCGGCACCGACGGTCGCTTCCGCGCACGGGTGGATGAGGCGGTGCGCCAGGGGCTGCGCGCGCTCGGTTATTACCAGCCGACCATCGAGTTTACGCTGGACGATCGGCCGGGGATGTCGCGTCCGGTGCTGCATGCCAAGGTCAATCCGGGCGAACCGGTGCGCATCGCCGGCGCCAACATCGTGCTGGAAGGTGGCGCGAAGACCGATGAGGACTACCTGGCGCTGGTAAAGAAGGATCGGCCGACCATCGGCGAGATCCTCAACCACGGCAAGTATGACAGTTTCAAAGGCTCGCTGACCGGCCTGGCGCTGCGCAAAGGCTACTTCGACGCCGACATGACCAAAAGCCAGCTCGGCGTGGCAGAAGATCTGCACAAGGCGTTTTGGGATATCGATTTCAACAGCGGCGAACGTTACCGCTTCGGCAAGGTGAAATTCACCGGTTCGCAAATCCGCGAAGACTATCTGCAAAATCTGGTGCCCTTTCATCAGGGGGATTACTACAGTTCGGAGGATTTGGCCGAGCTGAACCGCCGTTTGTCCGCCACCAACTGGTTCAACTCGGTGGTGGTGTCCCCTGATTTCAACGATGCCAAAGAGAACAAGATTTTGCCGTTGGACGCGCTGGTAACGCCGCGTACGCGCAATACCATCGAAACCGGTATCGGTTACTCCACCGACGTCGGCCCGCGGGTGAAAGGCACCTGGAAAAAGCCCTGGCTCAACGATCGCGGCCACAGCCTGGAAACCAGCGCCAGCCTGTCGGCGCCGGAGCAGCAGCTGGATCTGACCTATAAGATCCCGCTGCTGAAGAATCCGCTGGAGCAGTATTACCTGCTGCAGGGCGGGCTCAAGAACGTCGATCTTAACGACACCAAATCCGTGACCTCCAAAGTGGTGGCTTCGCGCAACTGGGATCTCTCCAGCGGCTGGCAGCGGGCGATCAACCTGACCTGGCGCTGGGATAACTTTACCCAGGGCAACGTCAGCAACACCACCATGCTGCTGTACCCCGGCGTCAGCTTCAACCGCACCCGCTCGCGCGGCGGCCTGATGCCGACCTGGGGCGACAGCCAGCGCTACTCCATCGACGTATCCGACACCACCTGGGGCTCGGGCGTGGACTTCGCGCTGATGCAGGCGCAGAACGTCTGGATCCGCACGCTTGCCGACAAGCATCGTTTCGTGGCGCGCGGGCAGGTGGGATGGATAGAAACCAACGACTTCGACAAGGTGCCGCCGGATTTGCGCTTCTTCGCCGGCGGTGACCGCAGCATTCGCGGCTACAAGTACAAAGACATTTCTCCGCGCGGCGACGACGGCAAGCTGACCGGCGCCTCCAAGATGCTGACCGGCTCGCTGGAGTATCAATACAACGTGACCGGCAAATGGTGGGGGGCGATGTTCGTCGATTCCGGTGAAGCGGTGAACGATATCAAGCAGAGCAACTTCAAGACCGGCGCCGGCGTAGGCGTACGCTGGCAGTCGCCGGTGGGGCCGGTGAAGCTGGATATCGCCGCGCCCGTGGGAGACAAGGACACTCACGGGATGCAGTTCTACATCGGTTTGGGGCCTGAACTATGAGCCTGGTTAAAAAGATTTGTCTCGGATTTCTGGTCGTTCTGCTGCTGCTGATCGGCGGACTGGCCTTTCTGGTGGGGACCACCACCGGTTTGCATATCGTCATCAACGGCGCGGCGCGCTGGGTGCCGGGGCTGGAGATCGCCGGCGTCAGCGGCGGCTGGCGCGATCTGACGCTGAAGGGCGTGAAGTATCAGATGCCGGGCGTGACGGTCAACGCCGGGCAATTCCATCTGTCCCTCGATCTCTCCTGCTTTAAACGCAGCTCGCTGTGCGTCAACGCCTTGACTGCTCAGGACGTGGACGTGGCGGTGAACACCAAAGAGATGGCGCCCTCCGCGCCGGTGGAGGAGAGCAGCGAGCCGACCACCAATCTCAGTACGCCTTATCCGATCACCCTGCGCCTGTTGGCGCTGAACAACGTCAAGGTCACCGTCGACGACACCGCCATTTCTCTGGCCGAGTTCCGCACCGGCGCACAGTGGCAAGAGCGTGCGCTGACGCTGATGCCGACCAAGATCGGCTCGTTGCTGATCGCCTTGCCGAAAACGCCGCAAAATCCGTTGCCGGAAGCGGTGCAACCGGCGGTCGAGGTGGCGAAAAAGGTCGGTGAGCAGGTTACCGACGCGGCGAAACCGGCGCCGCAGCCGGAAGAGAAGCCGCTTGGCGAAACGCTGAAGGAACTGTTCGCTAAACCGCTGTTGCCGGATCTGCCGGACATCCGCCTGCCGCTGGATATCACCGTGAAAGAGATCAGCGGCGAACAGCTGCGCTTGACCGGCGATACCGACGTGCTGATCACGAGTCTGTTGCTGCAGGCCAGCACGCAGGATCAGCATATCCAGCTGGACAACTTCGACGTGAAGTCGCCGCAGGGTACGCTGTCGGTGCAGGGGCAGGCGACCCTGACCGGCGATTGGCCGGTGGCCCTGACCGCCAACAGCGCGTTGAACATCGACCCGTTGAAGGGCGAGAAGGTGAAGCTGAACATCGGCGGCGGGTTGCGTGATGAGCTGAAGGTCGCGCTGAACCTGTCCGGCCCGGTCGGCGCCCAGCTCGATGTGCAAACCCGGCTGGCCGAAGCCGGCCTGCCGCTGGCGCTGACGCTGCAGAGCAAACAGCTGAAATGGCCGCTGAGCGGCGAGGCGCAGTACCAGATTAACGATTTCCGCCTGCGCTTTAACGGCAAGGCGACCGACTATGCGTTGTCGACGCGCGCCAATCTGAAAGGTCAGGATCTGCCGCCGGCGGTGCTGACGCTGGACGGCAAAGGCAACGTCGAGCAGTTCAAGCTGGAGCGCCTGCGGCTGGCGGCGCTGCAGGGCAATACCGATCTCACCGCGCTGGTGGACTGGAGCAAGGCCATCAGCTGGAACTCGCAATTGACGCTGAGCGGCATCAATACCGCCAAGCAGTGGCCGGAATGGCCGGCGAAACTCGACGGCAAGATCACCACGCGCGGCAGCCTGCACGGCGGCAGCTGGCAGCTGCAGGTGCCGGTGCTGCAGCTGGACGGCAACGTGAAGCAGAACAAGGTCACGGCGCGCGGCACGCTGAGCGGCAACGCCGCCGGGCAGTGGAAAATCCCCGGCATCGATCTGACGTTGGGGCGCAACCAGCTGAACGTCAAAGGACAGCTGGACGAGAAGAGCTGGAACCTGGACGCCAACATCGACGCGCCGCGTCTGGACGGCGCGCTGCCGGGCCTGGGCGGCACCGCCAAAGGGCTGCTGAAGCTGCGCGGCAATCTGCAGGCACCTCAGCTGCTGGCGGATTTGACCGCCTCCGGTTTGCAGTGGCAGGCGCTGCGCATCAACCGGGTGAAGATCGACGGTGACGTGCGCTCCACGGATCAGATCCAGGGGCAGTTGGCGGTTCGCGTCGAGCAGCTGAAGCAGGACGCGCTGGAAGTCAGCCTGCTGACCCTGGACGCCAAAGGCAGCGAGAAGCAGCATCAGCTGCAGTTGAAGATCGACGGTAAGCCGGTCTCCGGCCAGCTGGCGCTGCAGGGCAGCTTCGATCGTCAGCAGCAGCGCTGGCGCGGCAATCTGAACAATACCCGCTTCGATACGCCGGTGGGGGAGTGGCGCCTGACGCGCGCCATCGCGCTGGACTACCTGAACACCGCGCAGAAAATCAGCATCGGGCCGCACTGTTGGCAGAACCCGAATGCCGAGCTGTGCGTGCCGAAGACCATCGAAGCCGGCCAGAGCGGCCAGGCCAGCGTGGTGCTCAACCGGTTCGATCTGGCGATGATCAAGCCGTTCCTCGGCCCGGAGACCGCCCTGAGCGGCGTGTTCACCGGCCGGGCCGACGTCAGCTGGAAACCGGGCGGCGCGCTGCCGGAGGCGAAGGTCACGTTGGCCGGCAACGGCGTCAAGGTGGTGCAGCAGGTGCAGGGCAACGCGCTGCCGATCGCCTTCGATACGCTGACCCTCAACGCCGGTCTGAACAACGGCCGCGCGCAGGCCGACTGGCGGATCAAACTGACCAACAACGGCCAGTTCGACGGCAATATCCAGGTGGCGGATCCGCAGGTGCGGCGCACCATCAGCGGCAACGTCAATATCACCAACATCTCGCTGGCGCTGATCAACCCGGCGCTGATGAAGGGCGAAAGCGCGGCGGGCATGCTGAACGCCAACCTGCGTCTGGGCGGCAGCGCGCAGAAGCCGCTGGTGTTCGGGCGTCTGGCGTTGGATCGGGCGAAGGTGCAGGGCCACTGGATGCCGTTCGATATGACCGACGCGCGGCTGGCGGTGAATTTCAATGGCATGACCTCGACGCTGGAAGGGCTGCTCAGCACCACGCGCGGCCAGCTGAATCTGGCGGGCGATGCCGACTGGCGTGACATCAACGCCTGGCGTGCGCGCATTGCCGCCAAGGGCGACAAGCTGCGGGTGACGGTGCCGCCGATGATCCGCATCGACGTGTCGCCGGATCTGGTGTTCGAAGCCACGCCGCAGCTGTTCTCGCTCAACGGCAAGGTCGACATCCCTTGGGCGCGCATCACGGTGCAGGAGCTGCCGGAAAGCGCGGTGGGCGTCTCTTCCGACGAAGTGATGCTGGACGACCAGCTGAAGCCGATTCAACCGAAGACCGCCTCGATTCCGATCAACAGCAACCTGATGATCCACGTCGGCAATGACGTGCGGCTGGACGCCTTCGGCCTCAAAGCCCGCCTGAAGGGTGATTTGAAAGTGGTGCAGGACAAGAAAGGGCTGGGCCTCAACGGCCAGATTGACATCCCTTCCGGTCGCTTCCATGCTTATGGTCAGGATTTGATCGTGCGTAAAGGGCAGCTGATGTTCTCCGGCCCGCCGGATCAGCCGCTGCTCAATATCGAAGCGATCCGCAACCCGGAATCCACCGAGGACGACGTGACCGCCGGCGTGCGCGTGACCGGCCTGGCGGATGCGCCGAAGCTGGAAGTGTTCTCCGATCCGGCCAAATCGCAACAGGAAGCCCTGTCTTATCTGCTGCGCGGCCAGGGCTTGAACAGCTCAGGCGCCGACGGCAACGCCATGACGTCGATGTTAATCGGCATGGGGGTTGCACAAAGTGGTCAACTTGTGGGTAAAATCGGCGAGGCATTCGGCGTGAGTAATTTGGCTCTGGACACTCAAGGGGTTGGCGACAATTCCCAGGTTGTCGTGAGCGGCTATGTCCTCCCAGGCTTACAAGTAAAATATGGGGTGGGCATTTTCGACTCGCTGGCCACGCTGACGTTGCGTTATCGCCTGATGCCTAAGTTGTATCTTGAAGCGGTGTCTGGTCTCGACCAGGCATTAGATTTGCTCTATCAGTTTGAGTTTTAGCGATGCGAATAATTGTCTACGGCAGTTTACGACGCAAACAGGGAAACAGCCATTGGATGACCAACGCCCAATGGCTCGGCGAGCACGAGCTCGAAGGCTATCAGATTTACAATCTGGGCCATTACCCGGCGGCGATCCCTGGAGAGGGCACGATACATTGCGAGGTGTATCGTATTAACTCATCGATTCTGGCAGAGCTGGACGAACTGAAAAGCAACACCAAGGACTATAAGCGCGAGCTGATTCAGACGCCTTATGGGAGTGCGTGGATCTACCTGTACAAACACAGCGTGGACGGTTACCCGCGAATTACCAGCGGTGACTGGCTGAAGCGTCTCGAAGAACAGTAAGAAAAAAAACACCGCTCAATGAGCGGTGTTTTTTCATCGGACGGCGGCTGGAATTACTTCTTGGCAGCGCGTTCGAAGGAGGCGATGATTTCCGCTTTAGCCGCGGCAGCGTCTGCCCAGCCTTCCACTTTCACCCATTTGCCTTTTTCCAGATCTTTGTAGTGCTCGAAGAAGTGAGCGATCTGGGCTTTCAGCAGTTCCGGCAGGTCGTTCACGTCTTTCACGTGATCGTACTCTTTGGTCAGCTTGCTGTGCGGCACCGCAACCAGCTTGGCGTCTTCACCGGCTTCGTCGGTCATTTTCAGCACGCCAACCGGACGGCAGCGGATCACGGAGCCCGGCTGCAGCGGGTATGGGGTTGGAACCAGCACGTCAACCGGGTCACCGTCCAGAGACAGGGTGTGGTTGATGTAGCCGTAGTTGCACGGGTAGAACATCGCGGTGGACATGAAACGGTCAACGAACAGTGCGCCGGTTTCTTTGTCGATTTCGTATTTGATTGGATCGGCGTTGGCCGGGATTTCGATTACTACGTAGATGTCTTCCGGCAGGTCTTTGCCAGCAGGGACCAGATTCAAGCTCATGTCGGTTTCCTTTAATCATCAAACCAGAAATGGAGTGGCGGCTATTATAGCGGACTCTTTTGCGATTTCCTGCCCTTTTCATCGTCGAAAACCCCGCGCGCCGACGCAGGGATAATTTCCAGATTAATCCCGCCGCGGCATGAAGTTTTGCCTCCGCCTGCCGATAACTTCAACAAACAATAATGAGCCAGCAAAGCTGGCTCCGCGTTTTGCCACCCCTACTACGTCTGATCTCACTATTCTGAAGCCGGGAAGAACTCATGCTAAAAAAGATTACGGTGAAGGCTGGGCTGATCGCCCTGCTGAGCCTGATGACCATGCTGCTGATCATGGTCAGCGTTATTGGCGTCAACGCGATTAACGAAGGATCGCGCTCGATCCATACCTTAAACCAGATCCTCGGCGAAGAGCTGGGCTCGCTGGCCAACAGCTCCAACCTGACGCTGCGCGCCCGAACCGCCGCCTCGCTGGCGGTGCGCCAACGGGAGATCGGCCAGACTGATGTCTCCGACGCCACCGTGGGCCGCATCTACGGCTACCTCGAGCAGTCGAACAAGGAAATGGCGCGCTTTGTCGGCGTCGGCACCGTGACCGAGCGCGGCCGCGAACTCTCCAGCCGCCTGCAAAACAGCTATCGCGCCTATCTGGAGCAGGGCGTGAAGCCGATGGCCGCCGCCATCAAGGCCGGCAAGATCGATGAGTATTACCATATCCAGGAGACGCGCATTTCCGCCTTGAGCATCGCGTTTGAAAAGGATCTCACCGATTTCCGCAGCTTCGCCATGAAGCTCGGCGAGAAGCAGGTGTATGAGGCGGAAAGCAACGCCAGCACCAAGATCTCGCTGATCGTGGTGGCGGGCCTGCTCAGCGTGCTGTTGGCGTTGCTGGCCTGGTTCGCGCTGCGCGTGATCATTTTGCGTCCGCTGGATGAGTCCATCGCGCAGCTGGAACACATCGCCGGCGGCGATCTGACCCACGAGATCCGCGGCGAGGGCGATACCGAGATGGGGCGCCTGGTGCGGGCGATGCAGCGCATGCAGCAGGCGCTGGCCAGTTCGGTCAGCAAAGTGCGCGACGCCAGCAGCCAGATCGACACCGGTTCGCGCGAACTGGCGGCCGGCAACCTGCATCTGGCGCAGCGCACCGAAGAATCGGCCGCGTCGCTGGAAGAGACCGCCGCCAGCATGGAACAGCTGACCTCGACGGTGAAAATGAACGCCGAGAACTGTGAACAGGCCAACCAGCTGGCGCTGAGCGTGTCCGATATCGCCAACCAGGGCAGTGAGGTGGTCAGCCAGGTGATGAGCAAGATGCAGGCGATCACCGACAGTTCGCGCCGCATCGCCGATATCATCAGCGTGATGGACGGCATCGCCTTCCAGACCAACATCCTGGCGCTGAACGCGGCGGTGGAAGCCGCGCGCGCCGGCGAACAGGGCCGCGGTTTCGCGGTGGTGGCCGGTGAAGTGCGCAACCTGGCGCAGCGCAGCGCCCAGTCGGCGAAAGAGATCAAAGGGCTGATCGAAGCGTCGCAAAACCGGGTGCAGGAAGGCGAACAGATGGTGGAGTCGGCGGCGCAGACCATGAGCGGCATCACCGGTGAAGTGGGCCGGGTGACGGCGTTGATGCGTGAGATCTCGGCGGCGACGCGCGAACAAAGCAGCGGTATCGAACAGGTGAACCTGGCGGTGGCGCAGATGGATCAGGTGGCGCAACAGAATGCGGCGCTGGTGGAGGAGTCTGCGGCGGCGACGCGCTCGCTGGAAGATCAGGCTCAGCTGCTGGCGCAGAGCATGGCGGCGTTCAAGCTGTAAGGCAATAAGGGTTCGGCAAGGCGCCGAACCCTGGCAAAGAACGCGTTACTCGTCCGGGTTTTCGGCGATGAAGCGTTCTGCGTCTTCCACCATCGACTTGGTGCCGACGAAGAATGGCGCGCGCTGGTGCAGTTTCACCGGCGTGATGTCCAGAATGCGGTTTTTGCCGTCGCTGGCCTTGCCGCCGGCCTGTTCGGCCAGGAACGCCATCGGGTTGCATTCGTACAGCAGGCGCAGCTTGCCTTGCGGGTGGCTGGCGGTGCTTGGGTAGATGTAGATGCCGCCTTTCAGCAGGTTGCGGTGGAAGTCCGCCACCAGAGAACCGATGTAGCGCGAGGTGTAAGGGCGCTGCGTCGCTTCATCCTGCTCCTGGCAGTACTTGATGTATTTCTTCACGCCGAGAGGGAACTTGATGTAGTTGCCTTCGTTGATGGAATACATGTTGCCGCTCGCCGGGAAACGCACTTTCTCGTGAGAGAGACAGAACACGCCCAGAGACGGATCGTACGTGAAGGCGTGGACGCCGTAACCGGTGGTGTACACCAGCATGGTGGACGAACCGTAAACCACGTAACCCGCTGCGACCTGGGCGCTGCCCGGCTGCAGGAAGTCTTCTTCGGTCACCGGCGTGCCGACCGGCGTGATGCGACGATAGATAGAGAAAATCGTACCGACCGAGACGTTGACATCAATGTTGGACGAACCGTCCAACGGATCCATCAATACGACATACTTGGCATTTTCAGCTCGCTCGCCGTCGAATATCACGATTTCATCTTCTTCTTCGGAAGCGATACCCGCAACTTCACCACGCGCTTTCAACGCCGCTTTCAGTTTTTCGTTCGCGTACAGGTCCAGTTTCATCTGAACTTCGCCCTGTACGTTGGACACCCCGCTGGTCCCCAGAATATCAACCAGGCCGGCCTTGTTGATGTCGCGGTGAATGATTTTGGCGCCCAGTTTAATGGCAGAAAGTAACGCGGTCAGCTCGCCGGTGGCGTGCGAGAAGTCGTGCTGTTTCTCGACGATAAATTCGCCTAACGTTTTCATGACACAATCCCTGAATCTACGGATGGATAGCGGCCTGTTAACAAACCGCCAACGTTTTCGCGAGCAGTGTAGCCCAAAGATGCGCGCCATTCATAGGCAAATCCATTTCTTCTGGACGATTCTGAGCGTTAGAATATGCCGACATTCGATGCACTCACATGAGAAACCTATGCGCATTCACATTCTTGGGATCTGTGGCACCTTTATGGGCGGGCTGGCGATGCTGGCGCGCTCACTGGGGCATGACGTCACCGGTTCGGACGCCAACGTCTATCCGCCGATGAGCACGCTGCTGGAGAACCAGGGGATCGATCTTATTCAGGGTTATGATCCGGCCCAGCTGGATCCGGCGCCGGATCTGGTGATCATCGGCAACGCCATGACGCGCGGCAACCCGTGCGTGGAGGCGGTGCTGGAGCGTGGTATCCCTTACGTTTCCGGCCCGCAGTGGCTGCACGACGCCGTGTTGCGCGATCGCTGGGTACTGGCGGTCGCCGGCACCCACGGCAAAACCACCACCGCCGGCATGGCGACCTGGATCCTCGAAGCCTGCGGCTACCAGCCGGGCTTCGTCATCGGCGGCGTGCCGGGCAACTTCGACGTCTCGGCTCGCCTCGGCGGCAGCCCGTTCTTCGTGATCGAGGCCGACGAGTATGACTGCGCGTTCTTCGACAAGCGCTCCAAGTTCGTGCACTACAGCCCGCGCACGCTGATCATGAACAACCTGGAGTTCGACCACGCCGATATCTTCGACGATCTGAAAGCCATTCAGAAACAATTCCACCACCTGGTGCGCCTGGTGCCGGGCAAAGGCAAGATCATCCTGCCGGACAACGACAGCCACCTGAAGCAGGTGATGGCGATGGGCTGCTGGAGCGAACAGGAGCTGGTGGGCGAAGAGGGCACCTGGCGCGCGCAGAAGCTGACGCCGGACGCCAGTCATTACGCGGTGTTCCTCGACGGCGAGCAGGTTGGCGAAGTGAACTGGGCGCTGGTGGGCGAGCACAACATGCATAACGGCCTGATGGCCATCGCGGCGACCCGTCACGTTGGCGTGCAGCCGGCGGACGCCTGCCGCGCCTTGGGCGACTTCATCAACGCCCGTCGCCGCCTGGAGCTGCGTGGCGAAGCCAACGGCGTCACGGTCTACGACGATTTCGCGCACCACCCGACGGCGATCCTGGCCACTCTGGCCGCGCTGCGCGGCAAGGTAGGCGGCACGGCGCGCATTCTGGCGGTGCTGGAGCCGCGATCCAACACCATGAAAATGGGCATCAGCAAAAACGATCTGGCGCCTTCGCTCGGCCGTGCCGATGAAGTGTTCCTGTTCCAGCCGCATCACATTCCGTGGCAGGTTGCGGAAGTGGCGGATGCCTGCGTGCAGCCGGCGCACTGGAGCGCGGATCTCGACACGCTGGTGGAGATGGTGGTGAAAACCGCACAGCCGGGCGACCACATTCTGGTGATGAGCAACGGCGGTTTCGGCGGCATTCACGATCGCCTGTTGGACGCGTTGGCGAAAAAGCAGGAACCGAAGGTGACCTACTGATTGTTCAGCCGCATAAGCCAACCTAAGGGCCGCATTCGCGGCCTTTTTTACGCCCATAAAAAAGCCCTCGCGAGCGAGGGCAACGGGGTTCGTCGGATAGGACGACGAGAGGGTCTCTGGGAAATCGGCGTTTGCGTCAGAACTCGGCAGTGGCAGTGACGAGGGTAATCAGCTCTGCAAAGCCGTTCCCAGAGTTGTTATTTGTAAATCTCGGCGGTGGCGTGGTAGTTGCCTTCGTTACGCGCTTCGATCACGCGGTAGGCGGTCGCGCCTTTAGCATCGGCTTTCTCCGACAGCGCCTGGCGAATGTCGGTCGGTGCGCCGTCGATACCGCTGACGGTAATGGTGCCGATAGATTGCAGATTGGCGGTCTGATCGTTAGTCACCAACTGGGCGGCAGACGCGCCAAAGGAGATGACAGACAGCAAACCGAGTGCAGCGAGAGTAGTTTTCATGTTCATGATAGCGATCCTTGGTCATAACAGCCTGGAAGGGCTTGGCAGCGATTTTTATTCTTGAAGGCCGTTATGACAGCGTTTGATTCCAGAGATGTATTGCCCGTTGCCGGGTAATGCCGGTACTTATTTGTAGATTTCAGCGGTCGCGTGGAAGTTGCCGTCGTTGCGCGCTTCGATCACGCGGTAAGCGGTCGCCCCTTTGGCGTCGGCTTTATCGGACAGCGCCTGACGAATGTCGGAAGGCGCAGCGGCGACGCCGCTCACGGTGATCACACCGGCGGGCTGCAGTTTTGCGGCCTGGGTTGCGTCAACAGATTGTGCTGCGAATGCGCCAAAGGAAAGCATGGACAGAACGCTCAGGGTTGCAACGGTAGCTTTAATTTTCATCATCTCACCTCATCTTATTCTTTTATCAGTTCCAACTAACTGTGATTCAGTTCACGAAAATGAGTATACAGCTAGTAACGCCAAAAATTAATAGTTCGCTAACAGTTGCTAGTGAAACTTTAAACCGATGAACCTTATTTTTTATAACTACAAGGAATAAAAAACGCTCATAAAACGATCTTTCGATGTTAAATTTATGTAATTTCAATAAGGTAAGTGCTTTTGACCAAAAGTGCGGAAGATCACAGTGGGTACTGCTGGTTACATGGATATGTCATGGAAATGTGTTGTTGCGGGATAAAAAAGCAGTGTTAAACGCGGTTGAAGGCCGGAAAGGTAACGCGAGGGTTAAAGAAGCGCTAACAAAATGCGGGCGGTAGCCGCACTTTGTTAGCGCCAGGTTTCACAGCTCTTGCTCGAACACGCCCAGGATCGCTTCATGCAGCTTCTGAGCGGTAAAGCCGCTGGACGGCGTGACGAAAATCGTGTCGTCGCCGGCGATAGTGCCGAGGATGCCCTGGGATTTGCCCAAGGAGTCAAGCAGGCGGGCGATCAGCTGTGCGGCGCCCGGACTGGTGTGGATCACCACGACGGCGTCGTTATGGTCGACGTCCAGCACCAGGTTCTTCAGCGGGCTGGTGGTGGTCGGCACGCCGAGTTCGGCAGGAAGGCAATACACCATTTCCATTTTGGCATTGCGCGTACGTACCGCACCGAACTTGGTCAGCATGCGCGATACTTTGGATTGGTTAATGTTTTCGAAGCCTTCTTCTTGCAGCGCCAAAACGATCTCGCCTTGAGAACTGAATTTTTCTTCTTTCAATAACGCTTTGAACGTCTTGATCAGATCTTCCTGTTTTGCGGGATTACGCATTTTGCACCGTGGAATGTTGATAATGGAAGTCATGATTATGCATATAGATGAATTTTTATGCAACAAAGGCCGACCCAAAGAAAATAAACATGACCGGGCGGCGAGGAAAGGGCGGCATTTTAACAAAATCCGGCCGTGATGAATATGCCCTTTTGACGTCGGAAAATCGGCCTGCGCTGGTAAATAAAATGTTATTAAAATGATGTTGTTCTGATGTTGCGTAAGGGTGTAATGTAACGGCCGGTTAACTTGCTCGTGAATAACCTCGCACTATTTTTGATTAGTGTGCGCTATGCCCTTCATGCGTAAGCGATTTAATCTAAAATGGGCGCGACAGCGGTCATTTTATTGCACCTGCAGGCAACAATTAGCTAATTTATTGTTTTTAAAGGTGTAATAATTTAAGGTCCGTCACCAACACATTCACGGCGCTTTATATATTTAAGACAATAAAGGAGTATAGGATGAAAGTTGCAGTTCTCGGTGCTGCTGGCGGTATCGGCCAGGCCCTCGCCCTTCTACTCAAAACCCAGCTTCCTTCAGGTTCTGAACTCTCTCTCTACGACATTGCCCCCGTTACCCCAGGCGTTGCCGTCGACTTAAGCCACATCCCAACCGCAGTTAAAATCAAAGGCTTCAGCGGCGAAGACGCGACCCCGGCTCTGCAGGGTGCGGACGTGGTGCTGATTTCCGCCGGCGTGGCCCGTAAGCCAGGCATGGATCGCTCTGACCTGTTCAACGTTAACGCCGGCATCGTGCGTAACCTGATTGAGCAAGTGGCGAAAACCTGCCCGAAAGCCTGCATCGGCATCATCACCAACCCGGTTAACACCACGGTCGCCATCGCGGCGGAAGTGTTGAAAAAAGCCGGCGTTTACGACAAGAACAAACTGTTCGGCGTGACTTCGCTGGATATCATCCGTTCCAACACCTTCGTGGCCGAGCTGAAAGGCAAGCAGCCGGAAGAGCTGAATGTGCCGGTCATCGGCGGCCACTCTGGCGTGACTATCCTGCCTCTGCTGTCGCAGATCCCTGGCGTGAGCTTCACCGATCAGGAAGTAGCGGATCTGACCAAACGCATTCAGAACGCCGGCACCGAAGTGGTGGAAGCCAAAGCCGGTGGCGGGTCTGCTACGCTGTCCATGGGCCAGGCGGCCGCGCGTTTCGGTCTGTCTCTGGTGCGCGCACTGCAGGGCGAGAAAGGCGTTGTGGAATGCGCTTACGTTGAAGGCGACGGCAAATACGCTCGCTTCTTCGCACAGCCGCTGGTGCTGGGTAAAAACGGCGTTGAAGAACGCAAGGATATCGGCACGCTAAGCGCCTTCGAACAGAAAGCGCTGAATGAGATGCTGGACGTGCTGCACAAAGATATCGAACTGGGCGAGAAGTTCATCAATAACTGATCGTCGCCGATAGTCAGCCGATAAACGCCGCCGGACGCTGTTCCGGCGGTTTTTTTTGCCCCGCGTTCACGATTTGATGCGGGCTTTTCGATCCAGCAGGCAATCGCTGTGCGGATCATAATAGCGGCTTGGCCAGATCTCCGATGGGTGGATGCCGATTGCTTCGGCGATCAGCCATTCCCCCTTCGGCCAGGGACGCGACAGCGCGTTGGCCAGCGTTGATGAGCTTAATCCGGCCTTGCGCGACACCGCCGCCAGCGTGGTGCCCTGTTTGCGTAACGCCGCGATGATATCTGCCGGATGCCAATCTGGGTTCCTTGAATTCATGTTTACATTCCTTTTCTGATTAGCCAAAGTTGCGTTAGTGGTATAACTAACGGATCAGGGTTAGGCGTTTGAACAACGTGAAACGCTTATTCGGAAACAAGAATACCATTAAATTTCCTAAAAAATACCCAAGTAATTTCCAAAAATGACTTTGCCCACTATTGCCCAGAGATGATGGCTATGAAAAACGAGTGGTTTGCCGCCAAGGAACTGACAGGCATCGCAGGATTACCTTCCTCACCACAGGGAATCAATCTGATGGCCCGGCGCGAAGGCTGGATAAGCCGCAGGCGTAAAGGCGTGCAGGGAAAAGCGTTGGAGTATCATATCGACAGCCTGCCGCCTGGCGCGCGCAACCTGCTGATGCTGAAAGAAGATGGGGCGGCGTATGACGTAGAACGCCAGGATCCGTTAGCGGTATGGATCGAGTATTACTACCATTTGACGGAGAGCGAGCGCGAGAAAATGGTGGCTTTCCTGATGCGGGAAGGGATAGGCGGCCTGCTGGCACGCATTGACGAAGAGAACAATACCTAGACAGGCCCGCATCAGCGGGCCTGATAAGAACGTTAAGAAATTTTTGTTTCTTAAAAGTCGCGTTGCACTGCCAGATGCGCCAGGCCTTCCAGCGCCGTGCGGTGCTCCGAGGCCGGCAAGACCTGCAGCGCGGCGATCGCCTTGTCGGCTTCTTCCTCGGCGCGTTGGCGAGTGTATTCCAGCGAACCGCATTGTTGCATCGCCTGCAATACCGGCTCCAGCAGATGACGACCGTTGCCTTGCTCAATCGCGCCGCGGATCATCTCACGCTGTGCGTCGTCGCCGTTGTGCATCGCGTGCAGCAGCGGCAGGGTCGGTTTCCCTTCATTCAGATCGTCACCGGTGTTTTTGCCCAGGGTGCTGCCGTCGGCGCTGTAGTCGAGCAGATCGTCGATCAGCTGGAAAGCGGTGCCGAGGTAGCGGCCATAATCTTGCAGCGCCTTCTCTTGCTCGGCGTTGGCGCCGGACAGGATCGCCGACGATTGCGCCGCCGCCTCAAACAGACGGGCGGTTTTGCTGTAGATCACCCGCATATAGCTTTCTTCGCTGATGTCAGGATCGTGCACATTCATCAACTGCAGCACTTCGCCTTCGGCGATGACGTTGACCGCCTCCGACATCAGCGCCAGCACGCGCAGCGATTCCAGGCTGGTCATCATCTGGAAGGCGCGGGTATAGATAAAGTCGCCGACCAGCACGCTGGCGGCGTTGCCGAACGCGGCGTTGGCGGTGGCTTTGCCGCGGCGCATGTCCGATTCGTCGACGACGTCGTCATGCAGCAGCGTGGCGGTATGGATGAATTCGATCAGGGCGGCGACGGTGACGTGCTTGTTGCCTTCATAGCCCAACGCTCGCGCCGCCAGGACGGCGATCATCGGCCGGATGCGTTTACCGCCACCGCTGATAATGTAATAGCCAAGCTGATTGATGAGCGTGACATCGGAATTCAGCTGTTCGAGAATTGTTGCGTTCACGGCCGCCATATCTTGCGCGGTTAACTCGGTAATTTGCTCTAGGTTCATTGTGTTTTTTTCAGCTGTGTTTCTCTTCACCGCGTTGAGATCGCTGCTCACATCGGTACATGGCGGTAACTGTCCCTATGATTGTACTTGAAAAACGGTTCAGATAAACGCCACGAAAGAAACTGTGTTTTTTTTCTTCTTTTTTGTACATCTGGTCTTATTCTGCTCTTGTCATGCGCCGCTTTTTTGCGTAGAATTCGCGCCCTATTGTGAATATTTATAGCGCGCTCTGAACTAACACAGTCGGGCACGCGGAAAGCGGAGTTTTATATGTACGCGGTTTTCCAAAGTGGTGGTAAACAACACCGAGTAAGCGAAGGTCAGACCGTTCGCTTGGAAAAGCTGGACATCGCAACTGGTGAAGCGGTTGAGTTTGACCAGATTCTGATGATCGCTAATGGCGAAGATATCAAAATCGGCGTTCCTTTCGTCGATGGCGGCAAGATCAAAGCTGAAGTCGTTGCTCACGGTCGTGGCGAGAAAATTAAAATTGTTAAGTTTCGTCGTCGTAAACACCACCGTAAGCAGCAGGGCCACCGTCAGTGGTTCACTGACGTTAAAATCACCGGCATCAGCGCTTAAGTTAGGAGAGCGGATTAATGGCACACAAAAAGGCTGGCGGCTCGACTCGTAACGGTCGCGATTCAGAAGCTAAACGTCTGGGCGTAAAACGCTTTGGCGGCGAAGCAGTACTGGCAGGCAGCATCATCGTTCGTCAGCGCGGCACCAAATTCCACGCTGGTACCAACGTGGGTTGCGGCAAAGACCACACTCTGTTTGCTTTGAAAGACGGTAAAGTCAAATTCGAAGTTAAAGGCCCGAGCAATCGTAAATTCATCAGCATCGAAGCTGAATAATTTTTCGAGCCTTACGAAATAGATGTAAGCCCCGCAATTCGTTGCGGGGCTTTTTACATTTATGGGTTGCCTGCGGGCAGCCCCGTCAGCGTTGGCGAAGGTAATATGGATACGAAGCAGCAGGTCGGCGTGGGTATTTCCCTGGCGTTAACCACGGCGGTTTGCTGGGGCGCGTTGCCGATCGCGATGAAAGAAGTGTTGGCGGTGATGGAGCCGTTTACCGTCGTTTGGTATCGCTTTACCATGGCCGCCATCGGTTTGGGCGTGATCCTCGCGGTGCGCGGCAAGCTGCCGCCGCTGAAGATGTTCCGTCAACCGCGTTGGCTGCTGCTGTTGGCGATCGCCACGGCGGGGCTGTTGGGCAACTTTGTGTTCTTCAGTTCCTCGCTGCAATACCTGAGCCCGACGGCGTCGCAGGTGATTGGCCAGCTGTCGCCGGTGGGCATGATGTTCGCCAGCGTGCTGATTTTAAAAGAGCGCATGCGCATCACCCAGGTCATTGGCGCCTTGATGCTGATTTGTGGACTGATGTTGTTTTTCAACGTCAGTCTGATAGAGATCTTTACCCGGCTGACGGACTACACGCTGGGCGTCATGCTGGGCGTGTGTGCGGCGATGGTCTGGGTGAGCTACGGCGTGGCGCAGAAGGTATTGCTGCGACGGCTGGCTTCGCCGCAGATCCTGGTTATGTTGTACACTTTATGTGCGATAGCGTTGTTCCCTCTGGCCAAACCCGAGGTGATTTTCCAGCTTAGCGGCTGGCAATTGGCGTGCCTGCTGTTTTGCGGCGCCAACACGTTGATCGGCTATGGCGCGCTGGCGGAAGCGATGGCGCGCTGGCAGGCGGCGCAGGTGAGTGCGTTGGTGACGCTGACCCCGCTGTTTACCCTGCTGTTTTCTGATTTATTGGCGCTGGCCTGGCCCCAGGCGTTCGCCGCGCCGACGTTAAATCTCGTCGGCTATGTTGGCGCGTTTGTGGTCGTGGCGGGCGCTATGTTTTCCGCAATTGGTCACCGGTGGTGGCCGCGACGGGCAGAACCCCCCCAGGTTGCTCCTTTGAAGCAGCCCGGTGAATGATTTACGGAGACGGTAAATGAAGTTTGTAGATGAAGCAGCGATTCTGGTCGTTGCAGGCGATGGCGGCAACGGATGCGTCAGCTTCCGCCGCGAAAAATATATCCCTAACGGTGGGCCTGACGGCGGCGACGGCGGCGACGGCGGTGACGTCTACCTGCTGGCGGACGAGAACCTCAATACCCTGATCGACTACCGCTTTGAGAAGTCTTTCCGCGCCGAGCGCGGTCAGAATGGCCAGAGCCGCGACTGTACCGGTAAACGCGGTAAAGACGTCATCATCAAGGTGCCGGTCGGCACGCGCGTGAAGGATCAGGGCACCGGCGAGATCCTCGGCGACATGACCCGTCACGAGCAGAAACTGATGGTCGCCAAAGGCGGCTGGCACGGTCTGGGCAACACCCGTTTCAAATCGTCGGTCAACCGTGCGCCGCGTCAGAAGACGCTGGGCACCGCCGGCGAAGCGCGCGATCTGTTGCTGGAGCTGTTGCTGCTGGCCGATGTGGGCATGCTGGGGCTGCCGAACGCCGGCAAATCGACCTTCATCCGCGCGGTGTCCGCCGCCAAGCCGAAGGTGGCCGATTATCCGTTTACCACGCTGGTGCCAAGCCTGGGCGTGGTGCGCATGGACCACGAGCAGAGCTTTGTGGTCGCCGACATTCCGGGGCTGATCGAGGGCGCCTCCGAAGGCGCGGGCCTGGGCATTCGCTTCCTGAAACACCTGGAGCGTTGCCGCGTGCTGCTGCACCTGGTGGACATTGCGCCGATCGACGAATCCGATCCGGTGGAAAACGCCAAAGTCATCATCAACGAGTTGAACCAATACAGCGAAAATCTGGCGCAGAAGCCACGCTGGCTGGTGTTCAACAAAATTGATGTGATTGGTGAGGAAGAAGCCGCCGAACGCGCCAAGGCGATTGTGGAAGGCATGGGCTGGGAAGGAAAGTACTACATGATCTCCGCCGCCAACCGCGAAGGCGTCAACGCGCTGTGCTGGGACGTGATGAACTTCATCAACACCCAGCCGAAAGCGATGGCGATCGAAGAAAGCGCGCCGGAAAAAGTCGAATTCATGTGGGACGACTATCACCGCGAACAGCTGGCGGAGATGGAATCGGAGGCGGATGACGACTGGGATGACGACTGGGACGAAGACGACGACGAAGGTGTCGAAATCATTTACCAGAAGTAATTCGATGATAAAGGGCTCAGCAACGCTGGGCCCTTATTATTTGAGCGCCTTTTCCGGCAGCCAACACTGGGCATTCAGGCCGCGCGCATCGCGGCGGTTTTCCAGCGTCAAGCGCCCCTGGTGCAGCTGCACGATGCGGATCACGATATTCAAGCCCAGTCCGCTGCCGCCATAGCGTTGATCCATGCGGCGAAACGCCTGCGTCAGCTCCCCGACCATCTCTTCCTTGATCCCCGGGCCATCGTCGATGACCTGCAGCAGATAACCGCGGTCCTGCGGCGTTAACCGCACCTGTATCGCGCCGCCTTCCGGGCCGTATCGGTGGGCGTTTTCGACCAGGTTGCGCAGCAGCAGCCGCAGCAGCACCGGATCGCCGTTCACCGCGGCGGCGGCCGGCAATTGCCAGGCCAGCGTTTGCCCGCGTTGGGCGGTCATTTCGTCGAGTTCTTCACGCAGCGGCTGGATCACATCGGCTACCCAATCGAAATGCTGGTAATGGCCGCTGGCAAAGTCTTGCCCGGCGCGCGACAGCATCAGCAACTGCTCGACGGTGTGCATCAGTTGATCGATGCGGGCGATCAGCGCCTGGCTGCCCTTGACGCCCTGTTTTTCCATCAGTTCCAGATGCAGGCGGATGCCGGCCAGCGGCGTGCGCAGCTCGTGGGCGGCGTCGGCGGTGAACAGGCGTTCCTGCTGAATGGTGTTGTCCAGCCGTGAGAACAGCTGATTGAGCGCATTGGTGACCGCCACCATTTCCTGGCTGTCGCTGGTGATCGGCAGCGGCGTCAGGTTATCGGCAGAGCGCTTTTCCAGCCGCTGCTGCAATTGGTTGAGCGGGCGGGTGATCCAGCTGATGGCCCAGAAAGACGCCAGCAGGGTCACGATCATCATGATCAGCGAAGGCGCCAACAGCGAGGCGATGGCTTCGGCGATCTCGGTATCGACGCGCTCGCTGCGCACTTTGGCGGACAGGGTTTCGTCCACCAGGAAGCTGATCTGTTCCTGGCTTTCGTGCCACAGCCAGAAGGCGCTGATGAGCTGCGTGACCAATAGGATCAGCGCCAACATCAGCAGCAGGCGGCGGCGCATGCTGATCATGAGGAAGGTTCCAGGCGGTAGCCGATGCCGCGCACGGTGCGGATGCGATCCTTGCCCAGTTTGCGACGCAGGTTGTGGATGTGCACTTCCAGCGTGTTGGAGCCCAGATCGTCTTGCCAGGTGTAGAGATCTTGTTGCAGGAGTTCACGGTTGACCGTCTGCCCGGCACGCATGATCAGGCGCGACAGAATGGCGAACTCTTTTGGCGTGACTTCCACCGGCTGTTGCTGCAGGTAGACCTGCTGGCTGGAGAGGTTCAGCTGCAGGTCATCCACCTGCATCAGATTGTCGCTGTGGCCCTGGTAGCGCCGCAGGAGGGCGCGCACGCGCGCCTGCAGCTCAACCAGCGCGAAGGGTTTGACCAGGTAGTCGTCGGCGCCGGCGTCCAGCCCGTCGACGCGATCTTCCAGGGCGTCGCGGGCGGTCAGGATCAGCACCGGCAGATCGATCTGCTGGCGGCGCCACTGCCGCAGCAGCGCCGCGCCGTCCATATCCGGCAGGCCGAGATCCAGGATCACCATGCTGTATTGGCTGGTGATGAGCAGGCTGTTGGCCTCCGCTGCCGTGGCGGCGCAGTCGCAGACGTAACCCTCGCCGGTCAGCGCCAACGCCAGCCCCTGTTGCAGCAGTTCATCATCTTCAACGACCAGCAGCTTCATGACGACCCTCAGTTGTTTTGGTAAATATCCCGATACAGGCGGCTTTCGAAGCGCACCAGCGGCGCGCGGCGCTGTTTCTGATCTTCCGGCGGCACGGCGTAGCCGGAGAGATACTGCACGAAGGCCATGCGCTGGCCGCTGGCGGTCGTGATGAAGCCCGCCAGGTTGTAGACGCCCTGCAGCGCGCCGGTCTTGGCCGACACCTTGCCGTCGACGCCGGCTTCATGCAGGCCGCCGCGGTAGCGCAGGGTGCCGTCATAGCCGGACAGCGGCAGCATCGAGATAAAGTTCAGCTCGTTGTCGTGCTGCGCGATGTACTGCAGCGCCTGCATCATGGTCGCCGGGGCCAGCAGGTTGTGGCGCGACAGGCCGGAACCGTCGGCGATGATGGTATTGCCCAGATCGATGCCGGCCTTTTGGCGCAGCACCTGGCGCACCGCATCGGAGCCCGCTCGCCAGGTGCCCGGCACGCCGAAGCGCTCATGGCCGATGGTGCGGAAGACGGTATCGGCAATCATGTTGTCCGACTTTTTCAGCATGATCTTCAACAGATCGTGCAGCGGTGCCGACTGGGTTTGCGCGATCACCGTGCCGGTAATGCCGGGACGCGTCTGGCGTTTCAAATGCCCGTCGATCTGGATGCCGGCCTGCGTCAGCTCGTCTTTCAAGATGGCGCCCGCATAGCTGGCGCCGTCCTGGATGGCGAAGGCCAGCGGCAACGGCTCGCTGCGCTGCGTCAGGCAGCCGGTCAGGGTAAAGCGGTTCAGCTCGCCCGGCACCACGTCCAGCTCGCAGTACTGCGCGTCTGCCGAGCCGCGCGCCAGGGTGCGCACCTGGCTAAACATATTAACCGGATAATAGGAGGCGACGCGGATAAACGCCATGTCGCCCGGATTCGGCGCGCTGTACAGCGAGACCGAGAAACAGTTGCGATCGACGATGGCGGCGGCCGGCGGCGCGCTGAAGCACTGCGTCAGATCGTTCCACGGCCAACCGGGCGCTTTGTCATGGCTGGCGAAGACCGAGGTATCGACCAGCACATCGCCGCTGATTTGGCGCACGCCTTGCTTTTTCAGGACGGCCACCATATTGCGCAGGCTCTGGCGTTTGAAGGTCGGATCGCCGCTGAAGCGAGCGATCAGGTTGCCGCGCAGCACGCCGTCGCGGATATCGCCCTGGCTCTCCAGCGTGGTGGTGAAACGGTAATCGGGCCCGAGTTGCAGCAATGCCGCCAGCGCCGTCAGCACTTTTTGGGTACTGGCCGGCAGCGCCATTTGCTGAGAGTGGTAATCGATCGTCGGCGAGCCGGCGCCGATCTTCTGAACGACCAGGGCAAGGTTGGCCCCATCAGGCAGATATTGTGTGTACTCTTCAACCGGGGCCGCATTCGCATTCAGAACAAATGCGCAAGCCAATGCACTGACAATTCGTGAAAAACGCATAATCTCGGGATAACAGCTGGATAACGTGCCGTCATACTACGGTGCAATCAGGGAAAAAGTAAACGATGACCCTCAAGGAACTCTAGGCTAAAATGCGTATCAAAATGCAAAACCGATCTTGGCTTGGGCTCCGTTCCGAGTCAGGTTTCTTTTGTTTGTCGCCTGGAGGCGGGGGGCGGTATGCCAACCGTGTTTTCATACGAATACGTCAGGATGACGGTTATTTGAACAGGAAAGATTTAGAGGTATTTATACGATGAACCAAATTCCGATGACCTTGTTTGGCGCTGAAAAACTGCGCGAAGAGCTCGAATATCTGAAAAGCGTGCGCCGCCCGAAAATCATTGCGGATATCGCTGAAGCGCGTGAACACGGCGACCTGAAAGAAAATGCCGAGTACCATGCCGCCCGCGAACAGCAGGGTTTCTGTGAAGGCCGCATTCAGGAAATCGAAGCCAAGCTGTCCAATGCTCAGGTGATCGACATCACCAAGATGCCGAACACCGGTCGGGTGATCTTCGGCGCCACCGTATCGGTGATGAATCTGGACAGCGAAGAAGAAGTGACTTACCGCATCGTTGGCGACGATGAGGCCGATTTCAAGAAAAATCTGATTTCGGTAAACTCGCCGATGGCGCGCGGCCTGATCGGCAAAGAGCAAGACGATGTGGTGGTGATCAAAACCCCAGGCGGCGACGTGGAATACGAGATCCTGAAGGTCGAGTATCTCTGATCGGGACCGTTGGTCATTAATGCGCCAACGTTTTGTAAAGATAGGAAAAAGGCCGCAAGCGGCCTTTTATCTTGGTCAGGCGCATGGCACCTTTTCGTTAACCTGATGGTTATTAACGCGGTAGACTGATCTTGCGCTCTTTCGACGGGCGGTAAAGAATAAGCGTACTGCCGATAACTTGCACATTGCAGGCGCCCGTTTCACGCACGATAGCGTCGGCGATCAGGGTCTTGGTTTCGCGATCTTCAGCGGCGATTTTTACCTTGATCAGCTCATGATGCTCCAGAGCCTGTTCAATTTCAGCCAGCACCCCTTCGGTAAGACCGTTATTGCCCAGCATCACCACCGGTTTTAACGGATGCGCCAGGCCTTTCAGGTGCTGTTTTTGTTTATTATTCAGATTCATTGTCTTTTTTGCTTAAGTTGGGATTGAAAACGGTACATTCTACCGCCATCTCATGTATATCACCAAATCGGTCTTCACCGGTGTGAGTCTACGTGAGCAGCGACCCTGACATAAGACTCTTTTTATGATAGTTGGAAAACGAGATGGCTAATAAAAAGCGTTCGGCTAGCTCCAGTCGCTGGTTACAAGAACACTTTAGCGATAAATATGTACAGCAGGCGCAGAAAAAGGGACTGCGTTCCCGTGCCTGGTTTAAACTTGATGAAATACAGCAGAGCGACAAACTGTTCAAACCGGGCATGACCGTGGTTGACTTGGGCGCCGCACCGGGCGGCTGGTCGCAGTATGTGGTCACCCAAATCGGCGGTACCGGGCGCATCATCGCCTGTGATATTTTGCCAATGGATCCTATCGTTGGCGTCGATTTCCTTCAGGGCGATTTTCGTGATGAACTGGTGCTGAAGGCACTGTTGGAACGAGTAGGCGAGAGTAAGGTTCAGGTGGTCATGTCCGATATGGCCCCGAATATGAGTGGCACCCCGGCGGTCGATATTCCAAGGTCGATGTATCTGGTGGAGTTGGCGCTGGATATGTGTCGTGATGTCCTCGCACCAGGCGGAAGTTTCCTGGTGAAGGTGTTCCAGGGAGATGGCTTTGACGAGTACCTACGGGAAATTCGCTCCCTGTTTACGAAGGTTAAGATTCGTAAGCCAGACGCTTCCCGCGCCCGTTCGCGCGAAGTGTACATTGTAGCGACAGGGCGCAAACTGTAGTACCCTAACGCTGTTTGTTAACACAGTTGTAAGATGAGGTTAATCCCTTGAGTGACATGGCGAAAAACCTAATTCTCTGGTTAGTCATCGCGGTAGTGTTGATGTCTGTATTCCAGAGCTTTGGGCCCAGCGAGTCGAATGGCCGTAGGGTGGATTACTCTACCTTCATGTCCGAACTGACCCAGGACCAGGTTCGCGAAGCGCGAATCAACGGACGTGAAATTAACGTTACCAAGAAAGACAGTAACAAATACACGACCTACATCCCTGTCAACGATCCTAAGTTGCTGGATACGTTGTTAACGAAGAATGTGAAAGTTGTCGGCGAGCCGCCTGAAGAGCCGAGCCTGCTGGCTTCTATCTTTATCTCTTGGTTCCCGATGCTGTTGCTGATCGGGGTCTGGATCTTCTTTATGCGGCAAATGCAGGGCGGCGGCGGCAAGGGCGCGATGTCCTTCGGCAAGAGCAAGGCCCGCATGCTGACGGAAGACCAGATCAAGACCACTTTCGCCGATGTCGCCGGGTGTGACGAAGCGAAAGAAGAGGTGAGCGAACTGGTGGAATACCTGCGCGAACCGAGCCGTTTCCAGAAGCTGGGCGGCAAGATCCCGAAAGGCGTGCTGATGGTTGGCCCGCCGGGGACCGGTAAAACGCTGTTGGCGAAAGCGATCGCCGGCGAAGCGAAGGTACCGTTCTTCACCATTTCCGGTTCCGACTTCGTCGAAATGTTCGTCGGCGTGGGTGCATCCCGCGTGCGCGACATGTTCGAACAAGCGAAGAAAGCCGCGCCGTGCATCATCTTCATCGATGAAATCGACGCCGTCGGTCGCCAGCGTGGCGCCGGCCTGGGTGGCGGTCACGATGAGCGCGAGCAGACCCTGAACCAGATGCTGGTTGAGATGGACGGTTTCGAAGGCAACGAGGGCATCATCGTCATCGCGGCGACCAACCGTCCGGACGTGCTTGACCCCGCGCTGCTGCGCCCGGGCCGTTTCGACCGTCAGGTCGTGGTCGGGCTGCCGGATGTGCGTGGCCGTGAGCAGATCCTGAAGGTGCACATGCGCCGCGTGCCGTTGGCGGCCGACATCGACGCCTCCGTCATTGCGCGCGGCACGCCGGGCTTCTCCGGTGCCGATCTGGCCAACCTGGTCAACGAAGCGGCGCTGTTCGCAGCCCGCGGCAACAAGCGCGTGGTGTCGATGGTGGAGTTCGAGAAAGCCAAAGACAAGATCATGATGGGTGCGGAACGCCGCTCCATGGTGATGACTGAAGCGCAGAAAGAGTCGACCGCGTATCACGAAGCGGGCCATGCCATCATTGGCCGCCTGGTTCCTGAACACGATCCGGTGCACAAGGTCACCATCATTCCTCGTGGCCGGGCGCTCGGCGTGACCTTCTTCCTGCCGGAAGGGGATGCGATCAGCGCCAGCCGTCAGAAGCTGGAGAGCCAAATCTCCACCCTGTACGGCGGTCGTCTGGCGGAAGAGATCATCTACGGGCCGGAAAAAGTCTCTACCGGTGCGTCGAACGATATCAAAGTGGCGACCTCCATCGCCCGCAACATGGTGACCCAATGGGGCTTCTCCGAGAAGCTGGGGCCGCTGCTGTATGCGGAAGAAGAGGGCGAAGTGTTCCTGGGCCGTTCCGTGGCCAAGGCGAAGCACATGTCGGATGAAACCGCGCGTATCATCGACCAGGAAGTGAAGTCGCTGATCGAACGCAACTACACGCGTGCTCGCTCGCTGCTGATGGAAAACATGGACATCCTGCACTCGATGAAGGATGCGTTGATGAAGTATGAAACCATCGATGCGCCGCAGATCGATGATCTGATGAATCGCAAAGACGTGCGTCCGCCGGCGGGCTGGGACGATGCGAACAAAGGCAACAGCTCCGACAACGGCGGCACGCCAAAAGCCCCGACGCCGGTAGATGAGCCGCGCACCCCAACGCCGGGCAACACCATGTCCGAACAGCTCGACAAGTAACAGCGGCTGTGTAATAACATCAAACCCCGGCATGCCGGGGTTTTTTTTGCCCGGCGGGCAGTGAACCAGGCAACAGTAAGGTGGACCAACCATGCAGTTAACCGTGCGCGACATGACGCTCAATCTCTCCCATCCTCAGGTGATGGGCATCCTCAACGTGACGCCGGATTCGTTTTCCGACGGCGGCCGCCACAACACCCTGAACCAGGCGCTGGTGCATGCGCACGCGCTGATTTCGGCCGGCGCCACGATGATTGATATCGGCGGCGAATCGACAAGACCGGGGGCGGCGGAAGTGAGCGAAGAGGAGGAGCTTGAGCGGGTCGTGCCGGTGGTGGAAGCGCTGGCGCAGCGTTTTGAAGTCTTTATCTCGGTCGATACCTCGAAAGCGGGTGTGATCCGCGAATCGGCGCACGCCGGCGCACATTTGATCAACGACATCCGTTCGCTGCAGGAGCCGGGCGCCCTGGCGGCGGCGGCGGAAAGCGGTTTGCCGGTCTGCCTGATGCACATGCAGGGGCAGCCGCGCACCATGCAGCAGGCGCCCCACTACGACGATCTGATCGCCGACGTTCAGACGTTTTTCGAGCACCATATCCGGCGCTGTAACGAGGCGGGGATAACAAATCAGAAATTGCTGCTCGACCCAGGCTTCGGTTTCGGTAAAAATTTGGCGCACAACTATCAGCTTCTGGCCCGGTTGTCGGAATTTCATCGTTTCGGTTTGCCGCTGTTGGTCGGCATGTCGCGCAAATCGATGATTGGACAACTGCTGAACGTGCCGCCGGATCAACGGGTTATCGGCAGCGTGGCCTGCGCGGTGATCGCGGCGATGCAGGGGGCGCAGATTGTCAGAGTGCATGACGTTAAAGAAACCGTCGAGGCGATGCGTGTCGTCGAGGCAACACTTTCAGCTAAAGGACAGTAGAGACATGAGCGAGCGCAAATATTTTGGCACCGACGGCATCCGAGGCAAGGTCGGGGACAGCCCCATCACGCCGGACTTCGTGCTGAAACTGGGCTGGGCGGCCGGTAAAGTGCTGGCGCGTCACGGTTCCCGCAAGATCATCATCGGTAAGGATACGCGCATCTCCGGATATATGCTGGAGTCCGCTCTGGAAGCCGGCCTGGCGGCCGCCGGATTGTCCGCCTCCTTCACCGGGCCGATGCCCACGCCGGCGGTGGCCTACCTGACGCGCACCTTCCGCGCGGAAGCGGGCATTGTCATCTCCGCTTCGCACAACCCGTTCTATGACAACGGCATCAAGTTCTTCTCGATCGACGGCGCCAAATTGCCGGACAACGTCGAAGAGGCGATCGAAGCCGAAATGGAAAAACCGCTGACCTGCGTGGAGTCCGCCGAGCTGGGTAAAGCCAGCCGTATCATCGATGCCGCCGGCCGCTATATCGAATTCTGCAAAGGCACCTTCCCGAGCGAGCTGAGCCTGAAGGGGCTGAAAATCGTGGTTGACTGCGCCAACGGCGCGACTTACCACATCGCGCCGAGCGTGCTGCGCGAGCTGGGCGCCACGGTGCTCGCCATCGGCGTTGAGCCGGACGGGATGAACATCAACGAAAAATGCGGCGCTACCGATGTGCGTCAGCTGCAGGAGCGCGTGTTGCAGGAAAAAGCGCACGTCGGCCTGGCGTTCGACGGCGACGGTGACCGCGTGATGATGGTGGATCACCTGGGCAACAAGGTGGACGGCGACCAGATCCTTTACATCATCGCCCGTGAAGGCCTGCGTCAGGGCCAGCTGCGCGGCGGCGCGGTCGGCACCCTGATGAGCAATATGGGGCTGGAGCTGGCGCTGAAACAGCTGGGCATTCCGTTCGCTCGCGCCAAAGTGGGCGACCGCTACGTGCTGGAGAAGCTGCAGGAGTTGGGCTGGCGTATCGGCGCGGAAAACTCCGGCCATGTGATCCTGCTGGACAAAACCACCACCGGCGACGGTATCGTGGCCGGGCTGCAGGTGCTGACCGCCATGGTGCGCAACCACATGAGCCTGCATGACCTGTGTAGCGGTATGAAGCTGCTGCCGCAGATCCTGGTCAACGTGCGCTTCGCCGGCGAGCACAATCCGCTGGAGTCTGATGCGGTGCGCAAAGTCACCGAGCAGGTGGAGGCCGAGCTGGCCGGCCGCGGCCGGGTACTGCTGCGCAAATCGGGCACCGAGCCGCTGATCCGTGTGATGGTGGAAGGTGAAGACGAGCAGCAGGTGACCGCGCTGGCGCATCGCATCGCCGACGCGGTGAAATCCGCAGGTTAAAACAGACAGTTAGCCGCCGGGCTTGGCATCGCTGAGCCCGAACAGGCGATTGTTGGCGTTTTTTTCCGCAAACGCGCCGGCGGCTGCAAATTGCCCTTGCGCGGGTTGGCGGCTTTGGTTAGTATTCACACCCGCTTCAGTAGGCAGTTTATAAAAACGCCTGCTTGATGAGTGTGAAGCATTTGGCATGCGGTAAGGCCGCAAGGATACGGGTACTACTATGTACGAAGCTCTTCTGGTAATTTTCCTGCTGATCTCAATCGGGCTGGTTGCTCTGATTATGTTGCAGCAAGGTAAAGGCGCTGATATGGGAGCCTCTTTCGGAGCAGGTGCATCAGGCACATTGTTCGGTTCGAGTGGTTCCGGTAACTTTATGACCCGCATGACTGCTGTGCTGGCGACGCTGTTCTTCGTCATCAGCCTGATTCTGGGCAACCTCAGCAGCAACCAGAGCAAGAAAGGCAGCGAGTGGGAAAACCTGGGTCAGCCAGTGAAAACTGAGCAGACGACCGCGCCGGCGGCACCAGCCAAGCCGAGCAGCGATATCCCGCAGTAAGCCGCAACAAAGTTTGAAAACGGTGGTTGTGAACTCGAAAGAACAACGGCCGTTAGCAGTAAGAATCAGTACCGAGGTGGTGGAATTGGTAGACACGCTACCTTGAGGTGGTAGTGCCCTAACGGGCTTGTGGGTTCGAGTCCCATCCTCGGTACCAAATCCCAGAGATAACTTGCAATTTTGCGATTATCGGCGTAGTATTTGCCACGTTTTCGGACGCGGGGTGGAGCAGCCTGGTAGCTCGTCGGGCTCATAACCCGAAGGTCGTCGGTTCAAATCCGGCCCCCGCAACCACTTTCCTTTAAGTGTTTATTTTCAAATACACTTTTCGATTGAAACCCGCTTTTCTCGATCAACATTTGAAAATGACACTTGCTCGAAAGTTGTACCGAGGCCGCCTAGCGGCAAACAGGGTCCAGTTGCATAAAGCCCCGATTTTTCGGGGTTTTTTGTTATTTGGCAACAGAATCACTGGGCTATTTAGCCCTTTTTTTATGTCTTGGGGGTGGGCTTGTCCACATTAGAGCAAAAGTTAACAGAGATGCTTTCGGCACCGGTAGAAGCGTTGGGCTTTGAGCTTGTAGGCATCGAATTCATTCGTGCGCGCCAATCGACGCTCCGCATCTATATTGATAGTGATAACGGCATCAATGTTGATGATTGCGCTGATGTCAGCCACCAGGTCAGCGCTGTATTGGACGTCGAAGATCCAATCACGGTCGCTTACAACTTGGAAGTCTCCTCTCCTGGCCTTGATCGCCCGATGTTCACCGCAGAACACTATACGCGTTACCTCGGTGAAGAAGTCAGCCTGGTCCTGCGCATGGCGGTACAGAACCGTCGCAAGTGGCAGGGTATTATCAAGTCTGTCGAAGGCGAGATGATCACGGTTACTGTGGAAGGGAAAGATGAAGTGTTCGCGCTGAGCAACATCCAGAAAGCGAACCTGGTACCCCACTTTTAAAGTTTGGAAGAGGCAACTAGGATGAACAAAGAGATTCTGGCTGTTGTTGAAGCAGTTTCCAATGAAAAATCCCTTCCGCGCGAGAAGATTTTCGAAGCGCTGGAAACTGCATTAGCCACCGCAACCAAGAAAAAATACGAGCAGGAAATCGACGTGCGCGTCAGCATTGACCGCAGAACCGGCGATTTCGATACCTTCCGCCGTTGGGTCGCCGTAGACGAAGTGACTCAGCCGACGCGTGAAATCACGCTGGAAGCCGCTCAGTTTGAAGATCCGAGCATCGAGCTCGGCGGATACGTCGAAGATCAGATCGAATCCGTGACCTTCGACCGCATCACCACCCAAACCGCCAAGCAGGTTATCGTGCAGAAAGTGCGCGAGGCCGAGCGCGCGATGGTGGTCGACGCTTTCCGTGAACACGAAGGTGAGATCGTCACCGGCGTGGTGAAGAAAGTGAACCGTGACAGCATCGCGCTGGATCTGGGCAACAACGCCGAAGCGGTCATTGGCCGTGAAGACATGCTGCCGCGCGAAAACTTCCGTCCGGGCGACCGCATTCGCGGCGTATTGTATGCCGTACGTCCCGAAGCTCGCGGCGCGCAGCTGTTCGTCAGCCGTTCCAGCCCGGAAATGCTGAAAGAGCTGTTCCGCATCGAAGTGCCGGAAATCGGCGAAGAAGTGATCGAGATTAAAGCGGCAGCCCGCGATCCAGGCTCCCGTGCGAAAATTGCAGTGAAAACCAACGACAAGCGTATCGATCCGGTCGGCGCCTGCGTAGGTATGCGCGGTGCGCGCGTTCAGGCCGTGTCGAGCGAGCTCGGCGGCGAACGCATCGATATCATCCTGTGGGATGATAACCCAGCGCAATTCGTCATCAACGCCATGGCGCCGGCCGACGTCGCGTCGATCGTGGTAGACGAAGATAACTGCACCATGGATATCGCCGTTGAAGCCAGCAACCTGGCGCAGGCGATCGGCCGTAACGGCCAAAACGTGCGTTTGGCTTCCCAGCTGCTGAAACAACACCGCGGCGACGATCGTTGGGAACTGAACGTGATGACGGCGGACGACCTGCAGGCCAAGCACCAGGCCGAGGCTCATGCCGCTATTGATACCTTCACCAAGTATCTTGATATCGACGAAGATTTCGCCACCGTACTGGTTGAAGAAGGCTTCTCCACGCTGGAAGAGCTGGCCTACGTGCCGATCAAAGAGCTGTTGGAAATCGACGGTCTGGATGAAGATACGGTTGAAGCATTGCGCGAACGCGCCAAAGCTGCATTGACCACGCTGGCCCTGGCACAAGAAGAAAGCCTGGGCGACAACAAACCGGCCGACGATTTGCTCAACCTGCCGGGTCTTGAGCGCAGCATGGCCTTTAAACTGGCCGCGCGTGGGGTTTGTACGCTGGAAGATCTTGCCGAGCAGGGTGTTGACGATCTGGCTGATATTGAAGGGCTTAGCGATGAGCAAGCCGGCGAGCTGATCATGGCTGCACGCAATATCTGTTGGTTTGGCGACAACGCGTAATAACTGTAGCAGGAAGGAACAGCATGACGACAGATGTAACCGTAAAATCGCTGGCAGCAGAGATTCAGACTCCGGTTGATCGCCTGGTACAGCAGTTTGCTGATGCAGGGATCAACAAGTCCGAGTCGGACTCTGTTACCCAGCAAGAAAAAGAAACATTACTGGCGCACCTGAACCGTGAACACGGCAGCGCGCCGGGTAAACTCACTTTGCAGCGCAAAACGCGCAGCACCTTGAATATCCCGAGCACCGGCGGTAAAAGTAAATCGGTGCAAATTGAGGTCCGCAAGAAACGCACTTATGTAAATCGCGATACGCAGGAAGCCCAGTTGGCTGAAGCGGCAGAGCAGGCACAGCGTGAAGCGGAAGAGCAGGCACGGCGCGAAGCGGAAGAGCTCGCAAAACGCGAAGCGGAAGCGAAGCGCGCAGCCGAAGAGCAAGCCAAACGTGAGGCCGCGGAGATTGCTAAGCGTAATTCAGCGGAAAAAGAAAAAGTGACCAATCAACATACCGACGAAATGACCAAGCCAGCTCAGGCGGAAAAAGCACGCCGTGAAGCCGAAGCCGCTGAACTGAAACGTAAAGCGGAAGAGGAAGTGCGCCGCAAGGTTGAAGAGGAAGCCAAGCGCGTGGCGGAAGAAGCCCGTCGCATGGCCGAAGAGAACGGCGAGAAGTGGGCCCAGGCCGACGCGGCTAGCGCTGCGGTTGAAAGCGCCGACTATCACGTGACCACCTCTCAGCACGCCCGTGCCGCTGAAGACGAAAACGACGCCAAAGTTGAAGGCGATCGCCGCAGCCGCACCCGCGGCGGCAAAGCCACCAAGCAGAAGAAAGGCAACAAGCTGTCCGAATCCAAAGCGGATCGCGAAGAAGCGCGTGCCGTTACCCGTGGCGGCAAAGGCGGCAAACGCAAGCCTAGCGCTCTGCAGCAGGGCTTCAACAAGCCGGCGCAGGTGGTTAACCGTGACGTGGTGATCGGTGAAACCATCACCGTGGCCGAGCTGGCCAACAAGATGGCGGTCAAAGGTTCTCAGGTCATCAAAGTGATGATGAAACTGGGCGCCATGGCCACCATCAACCAGGTTATCGACCAGGAAACCGCACAGCTGGTTGCCGAAGAGATGGGCCACAAAGTTATCCTGCGTCGTGAAAACGAGCTGGAAGAAGCGCTGATGAGCGACCGTGATACGGGCGCTGCGGCCGAGCCGCGCGCGCCGGTCGTGACCATCATGGGCCACGTTGACCACGGTAAAACCTCTCTGCTGGACTACATCCGCTCCACCAAAGTGGCGGCGGGCGAAGCCGGCGGCATTACCCAGCACATCGGTGCCTACCACGTAGAAACCGAGAACGGCATGATCACCTTCCTGGACACCCCGGGCCACGCCGCGTTTACCTCGATGCGTGCTCGCGGTGCTCAGGCGACTGACATCGTGGTTCTGGTGGTGGCGGCCGACGACGGCGTGATGCCACAAACCATCGAAGCTATCCAGCACGCGAAAGCGGCGCAGGTGCCATTGGTGGTTGCGGTGAACAAAATCGACAAACCGGAAGCCGATCCGGACCGCGTTAAGCAGGAACTGTCTCAGTACGGCGTTATGCCGGAAGAGTGGGGCGGCGAAGCGCAGTTCGTTCACGTGTCCGCGAAAGCCGGTACCGGTATCGACGAGCTGCTGCAGGCCATCCTGCTGCAGGCCGAAGTGCTGGAGCTGAAAGCGGTTCGCAGCGGCATGGCGAGCGGCGTAGTGATCGAGTCCTTCCTGGATAAAGGCCGTGGCCCGGTTGCTACCGTGCTGGTTCAGGAAGGTACGCTGAACAAGGGCGATATCGTCCTGTGCGGCTTCGAATACGGCCGCGTGCGTGCGATGCGTGACGAGCTGGGTCGTGAAGTGACCTCCGCCGGTCCGTCTATCCCTGTGGAAATCCTGGGTCTGTCCAGCGTGCCTGCAGCGGGTGACGAAGCGACCGTGGTGCGTGACGAGAAGAAAGCGCGTGAAGTGGCGCTGTACCGTCAGGGCAAGTTCCGCGAAGTCAAACTGGCGCGTCAGCAGAAGTCCAAGCTGGAAAACATGTTCGCCAACATGACCGACGGCGAAGTGTCCGAGCTGAACATCGTACTGAAATCCGACGTACAGGGTTCTTGCGAAGCGATCAGCGACTCGCTGCTGAAACTCTCCACCGACGAAGTGAAGGTGAAGATTGTCGGCTCCGGCGTAGGTGGGATCACCGAAACCGACGCGACGCTGGCTGCGGCTTCCAACGCCATCATCCTGGGCTTCAACGTGCGTGCCGACGCTTCTGCGCGCCGCGTGATCGAAGCGGAAAGCCTGGATCTGCGTTACTACTCCGTGATCTATAACCTGATCGACGAAGTGAAGCAGGCGATGAGCGGTATGCTGGCGCCGGAATACAAGCAGCAGATCATCGGCCTGGCCGAAGTGCGCGACGTGTTCAAATCACCTAAGTTCGGCGCTATCGCCGGCTGTATGGTTACCGAAGGGACCATCAAGCGTCACAACCCAATCCGCGTACTGCGCGACAACGTGGTTATCTATGAAGGCGAGCTGGAATCCCTGCGTCGCTTCAAAGATGACGTTAACGAAGTCCGTAACGGCATGGAATGTGGTATCGGCGTTAAGAACTATAACGACGTGCGCGTCGGCGACATGATCGAAGTGTTCGAAATCATTGAGATCCAACGCACCATCGCTTAACGATTGCACATCTGCTTATATCTGTTTACGGGGGGCCTTTGTGCCCCCCGATTTGTCTGGAGAATCCAAAATGGCAAAAGAATTCAGCCGCGGTCAACGCGTGGCGCAAGAGATGCAGAAAGAGATTGCGATCATTCTGCAGCGTGAAGTGAAAGATCCGCGCGTCGGCATGGCGACCGTTTCCGGCGTGGAAGTGTCCCGCGACCTGGCGTATGCCAAGGTTTACGTCACCTTCCTGAACGTGCTGACCGAGAACCATGATCCGGATCTGGTCACCAACGGCATCAAAGCGTTGCAGGACGCTTCCGGCTATATCCGCACCCTGCTGGGCAAAGCGATGCGCCTGCGCGTGGTGCCGGAGCTGACCTTCGCTTACGACAACTCCCTGGTGGAAGGCATGCGCATGTCCAACCTGGTGACCAACGTGGTGAAGAACGACGCAGAGCGCCGTTCCGCCTCAGGCGATGACAAGGAGGATTAATGAGTCGCCCTCGTCGCCGCGGCCGTGACATCCACGGCGTGCTGTTGCTGGACAAGCCGCAGGGGTTGTCGTCCAACGATGCGCTGCAAAAAGTAAAACGTCTGTACAACGCCAACCGAGCGGGCCATACCGGCGCGCTCGATCCGTTGGCGACCGGCATGTTGCCTATCTGTCTGGGCGAAGCGACCAAGTTTTCGCAATACCTGCTCGATTCCGACAAGCGCTATCGAGTGATCGCCAAGCTGGGGCAGCGTACCGATACCTCCGACGCCGACGGGCAGATCGTGCAGGAGCGCCCGGTGAACTTCACCCAGGCGCAGCTCGACGCGGCGCTGGACACCTTCCGCGGCGATATCCAGCAGGTGCCGTCGATGTATTCGGCGTTGAAATACCAGGGCAAGAAACTCTACGAGTATGCGCGCCAGGGCATCGAAGTGCCGCGCGAAGCGCGCAGCATTACGGTGTACGAGCTGCAGTTTATCCGCTGGGAAGGGGATGAACTCGAGCTGGAGATTCACTGCTCGAAAGGCACCTACATCCGCACCATCACCGACGATCTCGGCGAGCTGCTGGGCTGCGGCGCGCACGTGATCTATCTGCGCCGCCTGCAGGTGGCGACTTATCCCATCGCGCGCATGGTGACGCTGGAACAGCTGAACGCCTTGGTGGCGCAGGCGCAGGAACAAGCGATCGCGCCCGGCGAGCTGCTCGATCCGCTGCTGATGCCGATGGACAGCCCGGTTGAGAACTATCCGGAAGTGAATTTGCTGCCGGTGGTGGCGGGTTACGTCAAGCAGGGGCAACCGGTGCAAGTGGCCGGCGCGCCGGCATCTGGCCTGGTGCGCATCACCGAGGGTGAAGAGCGGAAATTCATCGGCGTTGGCGACATCGCCGAGGATGGTCGCGTGGCGCCGCGCCGCCTGGTGGTCGAGCATTTCGACTGACGGCGGGGCACTGCGTCGCCTTGCGATCGCACTGCGCTAAGAGTAGAATGGCGCAGCTTATGCATTGGGTTGCTGAATTAGAGATCGGCGCCTGTTTTTATTATCTATAATCTGGAGTATTACAATGTCTCTAAGTGTTGAAGCTAAAGCTCAAATCGTAGCTGATTTCGGTCGTGGTACTAACGACAGCGGTTCTACCGAAGTTCAGGTTGCCCTGCTGACTGCGCAGATCAACCATCTGCAAGGCCACTTCTCCGAGCACAAAAAAGATCACCACAGCCGTCGTGGTCTGCTGCGTATGGTTTCTCAGCGTCGTAAGCTGCTGGACTACCTGAAGCGTAAAGATGTAGCACGTTACACCAGCCTGATCGAGCGTCTGGGTCTGCGTCGCTAATCTAGCAAGTTTCAGTGGAAAGGGGCCTATTTTGGCCCCTTTCTTCTAGGAAGCATAAGCAAATCAGGTTAATGTATTACTGATGTTTCCAAACAGGTTCTTCCGTTACAGAGGTTCGCGCGGCTAATGAGAGGCTTTATCTCCCGCCTGAGATAAGGATTGTCATTAGTCGCGAGGATGTAGTGAGAAGGCAAATCGAGTCACAGGCGTGTCGAGTCGTCAATGCGATTGCGCGCCGTTAATCAAGGATATAATTTTGCTGACACCGATCATTCGCAAATTCCAGTATGGCCAGCATACCGTCACCATCGAAACCGGTATGATGGCGCGTCAGGCCACCGCCGCCGTTATGGTGAGCATGGATGACACCGCCGTATTCGTTACCGTCGTTGGCCAGAAAAAAGCCAAGCCGGGCCAGAGCTTCTTCCCGCTGACCGTTAACTACCAAGAGCGTACCTACGCCGCCGGCCGCATCCCGGGCAGCTTCTTCCGCCGCGAAGGCCGTCCGAGCGAAGGCGAGACGCTGACTTCCCGTCTGATCGACCGTCCGATCCGTCCACTGTTCCCGGACAGCTTCCTGAACGAAGTTCAGGTGATCGCGACCGTAGTTTCCGTTAACCCGCAGGTGAACCCGGACATCGTTGCGATGATCGGCGCCTCTGCCGCCCTGAGCCTGTCCGGTATTCCGTTCAACGGCCCAATCGGCGCTGCGCGCGTAGGTTACATCAACGATCAGTACGTACTGAACCCGACGACCGACGAACTGAAAGAAAGCCGTCTGGATCTGGTGGTTGCCGGTACCGCCGGCGCGGTGCTGATGGTGGAATCCGAAGCTGACGTGCTGAGCGAAGATCAGATGCTGGGCGCCGTGGTGTTCGGCCATGACCAGCAGCAAGTGGTTATCGAAAACATCAACGCGCTGGTTGCCGAAGCCGGCAAGCCGAAGTGGGATTGGCAGGCGCCTGCGGTCAACGAAGCGCTGCACGCGCGCGTGGCTGAACTGGCTGAAGCTCGCCTGGGCGACGCTTACCACATTACCGAAAAACAAGAGCGTTACGCTCAGGTTGACGCGATCAAAGACAGCGTGGTTGAAACCCTGCTGGCGCAGGACGAAACGCTGGACGCCGGCGAAATCCAGGACATCCTGGGCACCGTCGAGAAGAACGTGGTGCGCAGCCGCGTACTGCGTGGCGAGCCGCGTATCGACGGCCGTGAAAAAGACATGATCCGTGGCCTGGATGTGCGCACCGGCGTACTGCCGCGCACCCACGGTTCCGCGCTGTTCACCCGTGGCGAAACTCAGGCGCTGGTTACCGCGACCCTGGGCACCGCGCGCGACGCACAGAACCTGGACGAGCTGATGGGCGAGAAGACCGACAGCTTCCTGTTCCACTACAACTTCCCTCCGTACTCCGTAGGCGAAACCGGCATGGTCGGTTCTCCTAAGCGTCGTGAAATCGGTCACGGTCGCCTGGCGAAACGCGGCGTATTGGCTATGATGCCTAAACCGGAAGATTTCCCGTACACGGTTCGCGTGGTGTCTGAAATCACCGAGTCCAACGGTTCTTCTTCCATGGCTTCCGTGTGCGGCGCGTCTCTGGCGCTGATGGACGCCGGCGTGCCAATCAAGGCTGCCGTTGCGGGTATCGCGATGGGCCTGGTGAAAGAAGCCGACAACTATGTGGTTCTGTCCGACATTCTGGGTGACGAAGATCACCTGGGCGACATGGACTTCAAAGTGGCCGGTAGCCGCGACGGTATCACCGCGCTGCAGATGGACATCAAAATCGAAGGCATCACCCGCGAAATCATGCAGGTGGCTCTGAACCAGGCCAAGGGCGCGCGTCTGCACATCCTGGGCGTAATGGAACAGGCTATCAGCACTCCGCGCGGCGATATCTCCGAATTCGCACCGCGTATTCATACTATCCGCATCAACCCGGATAAAATCAAAGACGTGATCGGTAAGGGCGGTTCCGTTATCCGCGCGCTGACCGAAGAGACTGGCACTACCATCGAAATTGAAGATGATGGTACAGTTAAAATCGCTGCGACCGACGGTGAGAAAGCGAAATTCGCTATTCGTCGCATCGAAGAGATCACGGCAGAGATCGAAGTGGGCCGTATCTACCAGGGTAAAGTGACCCGTATCGTTGATTTCGGCGCATTCGTCGCTATCGGCGGTGGTAAAGAAGGCCTGGTGCACATTTCTCAGATCGCCGACAAGCGCGTTGAGAAAGTGACCGACTATCTGCAGATGGGTCAGGAAGTGCCGGTTAAGGTACTGGAAGTTGACCGTCAGGGCCGCGTGCGTCTGAGCATCAAAGAAGCGATGGCGCCGGAAGCAGGTTCACCTGCGCCTGAAGCAGAATAATTGTATAGATAGTTTTACAGCTCCCCGCCACGGGGTTGGGAGCTGTTCGTATCGCGCGGGTAGGATGCCCGCGTTTTAGCAAACGGAGGACAGGACGTTCATCCAATGTTTGTCTTCGGGAGTGGGAAATGAAGCCTTTCTTGCGCTGGTGTTACGTTGCGACAGCACTCATGCTGGCAGGATGCAGCAACCATGATTGGCGTAAAGACGAAGTTTTGGCAATCCCGTTGCAGCCTACGTTGCAGCAGGAAGTGATCCTGGCGCGCATGGAACAAATTCTTGCCAGCCGGGCACTGACGGATGACGAACGCGCACAGCTTTTATATGAGCGCGGTGTGCTGTATGATAGCCTCGGGTTACGTGCATTAGCGCGCAATGATTTCTCGCAGGCGCTGGCGATACGTCCCGACATGCCGGAAGTTTTCAACTACCTGGGCATTTACTTAACGCAGGCAGGCAATTTTGATGCTGCCTATGAAGCGTTTGATTCTGTACTAGAGCTTGATCCAACTTACAATTACGCGCGTTTAAACCGGGGCATCGCACTGTACTATGGCGGCCGCTTCCCGTTGGCGCAGGATGATCTGCAGGCGTTTTATCAAGACGACCCAAACGATCCCTTCCGTTCGTTATGGCTGTATCTGGTGGAGCGAGAAATCGATCCCAAGAAGGCCGAAGTAGCGCTTCAGCAGCGCTATGACAAAGCGGACAGAGGGCAATGGGGATGGAATATTGTCGAATTCTACCTGGGCAAGATCAGCGAAAAAACGCTGATGGAACGCCTCAAGGCAGATGCAACGGATAACACTTCGCTCGCTGAGCATCTCAGTGAAACTGACTTCTATTTGGGTAAACACTACCTGAGTCTGGGGGACAAGGACACCGCTTCGGCGCTGTTCAAACTGACGGTGTCTAACAACGTTCACAACTTCGTTGAGCACCGCTATGCATTGTTGGAATTGGCGCTTTTGGGCCAAGAGCAAGACGACCTATCGGAATCGGACCAGCAATAGCTGACGAACACCTATCAGCCTGATGAACATTGGTTTTTAACCAAAGTTATCGCCTTAACGGGCGAGGGCTTTTTTGTTCGTTTTATAATCTAATTTGAGCCGGTTCACACTTTTCAATGAAAATGACTGAAAATTTTCTCGACGAGTTATGTAGACTGGCTGCCATTATTAATGAGGCACGTGTACATGACGACTGAGTTTGAAACCTCTTTTGCTGATCTGGGGCTGTCTGCTCCAATCATTTCCGCCCTGAACGATCTGGGCTATGAAAAACCATCTCCGATCCAGGCTGAGTGTATTCCTCACCTGTTGAACGGCCGCGACGTGCTGGGCATGGCACAGACCGGTAGTGGTAAAACTGCAGCGTTCTCGCTGCCGCTGCTGCACAACCTGCAGGCAGACCTGAAAGCACCTCAGATCCTGGTGCTGGCACCAACCCGCGAACTGGCGGTTCAGGTTGCCGAAGCGATGACCGATTTCTCCAAACACATGAACGGCGTTAACGTGGTAGCCCTGTACGGCGGCCAGCGTTACGACGTGCAGCTGCGCGCTCTGCGCCAGGGCCCGCAAATCGTTGTGGGTACCCCAGGCCGCCTGCTGGACCACCTGAAGCGCGGCACCCTGAACCTCTCCAACCTGAGCGGTCTGGTGCTGGATGAAGCCGACGAAATGCTGCGCATGGGCTTTATCGAAGACGTAGAAACCATCATGGCTGAGATCCCGGCTGAACATCAGACCGCGCTGTTCTCCGCTACCATGCCGGAAGCGATCCGTCGCATTACCCGCCGCTTCATGAAAGAGCCGCAGGAAGTGCGCATCCAGTCCAGCGTCACCACCCGTCCGGACATCAGCCAGAGCTACTGGTCGGTTTACGGCATGCGTAAAAACGAAGCGCTGGTGCGTTTCCTGGAAGCCGAAGACTTTGACGCGGCGATCATCTTCGTTCGTACCAAGAACGCGACCCTGGAAGTGGCCGAAGCGCTGGAGCGCAGCGGTTACAGCAGCGCCGCGCTGAACGGCGACATGAACCAGGCGCTGCGTGAGCAGACCCTGGAGCGCCTGAAAGACGGTCGTCTGGATATCCTGATCGCCACCGACGTTGCGGCCCGTGGCCTGGACGTTGAGCGCATCAGCCTGGTTGTCAACTATGACATCCCGATGGACTCCGAGTCTTACGTTCACCGTATTGGCCGTACCGGTCGTGCGGGCCGCGCCGGCCGCGCGCTGCTGTTCGTGGAAAACCGCGAACGCCGCCTGCTGCGCAACATCGAACGCACCATGAAGCTGACCATCCCGGAAGTGGAGCTGCCGAACGCAGAACTGCTGGGCGAGCGTCGTCTGGCCAAGTTCGCCGCGAAAGTTCAGCAGCAGCTGGAAAGCAGCGATCTGGATCTGTACCGCGCGCTGCTGACCAAACTGCAGCCGGAAGAAGAGCTGGATATGGAAACCCTGGCCGCAGCGCTGCTGAAAATGGCTCAGGGCGAACGTCCGCTGATCCTGCCACCGGATCCGGTCTTCAAGCCGCGTCAGCGTCGTGAGTTCAACGACCGTGACGATCGCCGCGGCGACCGTCGTGACAGCCGCGACAACCGTGACGGCGATCGTCCGCGTCGCGAACGTCGTGACGTTGGCGAAATGCAGCTGTACCGCATCGAAGTGGGCCGTGACGATGGCGTAGAAGTCCGTCATATCGTTGGCGCTATCGCTAACGAAGGCGACATCAGCAGCCGTTACATCGGCAACATCAAGCTGTTCGCTTCCCACTCCACCATCGAGCTGCCAAAAGGCATGCCGGGCGAGATCCTGAATCACTTCACTCGCACTCGCATCCTGAACAAGCCGATGAACATGCAGCTGCTGGGCGATGCACAGCCGTTCGAACGTCGCGAGCGTCGTGACGGCGGCAACGGCGGCGAGCGTCGCGGCAACGGTCGTCCGTTCAACGGCGAACGTCGCGAAGGCGGCCCACGTCGTTCCTTCGGCGAACGTCGTGAAGGCGGTAACGGCGGTGAGCGTCGTGGCGGTAACTACAACCGTGACGGCAAGCCGGCGCCACGCCGTGATGACGGCGCCCCGGCGGCACCACGTCGTCGTTTCGGCGACGCGTAATCGCCGATTCACCGTTCGCGGTGAGCGCTCTGAAAAACCAGCCTGCGGGCTGGTTTTTTTATGCCTGAAAATTGCCGTCAAACGCCCCTGAATGGCGTATCATTCATAAGGTTTTTTCTTACGGATGATATGCACGGGAGATGCCATGAGTTGGCAGCAGTTTAAATCTCAATACCTGGTGCGCTTTTGGGCACCGCTGCCGGCGGTGATCGCCGCCGGGATCCTCTCTACCTACTACTTCGGCATGACCGGCACCTTCTGGGCAGTGACCGGCGAATTCACGCGCTGGGGCGGCCTTGTGCTGCAGTGGTTCGGTCTGCACCCTGAACAGTGGGGCTATTTCAAGGTGATCGGTTTGCAGGGCACGCCGCTGGAGCGCATCGACGGGCGCATGATCATCGGCATGTTCGCCGGCTGCATCGCCGCCGCGTTGTGGGCCAACAACATCAAGCTGCGTCAACCGCAGCATCGCATTCGCATCGTCCAGGCGCTGCTGGGCGGCATCATCGCCGGTTTCGGCGCGCGCCTGGCGATGGGGTGCAACCTGGCGGCCTTCTTCACCGGCATTCCTCAGTTCTCGTTGCACGCCTGGTTTTTCGCGCTGGCGACCGCCGCCGGCTCTTACTTCGGCGCCAAATTCACGCTGCTGCCGATGTTCCGCATCCCGGTCAAATTGCAAAAGGTGAAGGCCGCCGCGCCGCTGACGCAGAAGCCTGAGCAGGCGCGCCGCCGCTTCCGGCTGGGCATGGCCGTCTTCGGCCTGGCGGTGGCCTGGTCGCTGTGGACACTGTTCGATGCGCCGAAGCTCGGCATCGCCATGCTGTTCGGCATCGGCTTTGGCCTGCTGATCGAGCGCGCGCAGATCTGCTTCACTTCGGCGTTCCGCGATCTGTGGATCACCGGCCGCACCCACATGGCGAAAGCCATCATCATCGGCATGGCGGTGAGCGCCATCGGCATCTTCAGCTATGTGCAGCTCGGCGTGGCGCCGAAGATCATGTGGGCCGGCCCGAATGCGGTGCTGGGCGGTTTGCTGTTCGGCTTCGGCATCGTGCTGGCCGGCGGCTGCGAGACCGGTTGGATGTACCGCGCCGTGGAAGGGCAGGTGCACTACTGGTGGGTGGGGCTGGGCAACATCATCGGCGCTACGCTGCTGGCCTGTTACTGGGACGACCTGGCGCCGGCGCTGGCAACCGACTACGACAAGATCAACCTGCTCGATACCTTCGGCCCGATCGGCGGCCTGCTGGTGACTTACCTGCTGCTGGCGCTGGCCTTCGCCGCCATGCTGTGGTGGGAGAAACGCTTTTTCCGCGCCCGGCCTGAGGCGCAGGTGGTGAATTTGAGGAGCATGCCATGAAAGCAACAACGATAGTGCCGGACTACCGGCTGGACATGCTGGGCGAGCCTTGCCCGTACCCGGCGGTGGCGACGCTGGAGGCGATGCCGCAGCTGAAGCCGGGGGAGATCCTGGAGGTGATCAGCGATTGCCCGCAGTCGATCAACAACATCCCGCTCGATGCGCGCAACCACGGCTACAAGGTGCTGGATATCCAGCAGGACGGGCCGACCATTCGCTACCTGATCCAGCGTTAACGCCAAGGCGGTGGGGATCCCACCGCCTCTTCGCTTTTTAGCCCTTCACGATGTCGCCCTTCACGCCGGCGACGATCTCGAACGAACGCAGCCGCGCCTGATGATCGAAAATCTGGCCGTTGACCATGATCTCGTCGGCATCGGTTTCACGCAGCAGTGTTTGCAGCCCGTGGCGCACCGTTTTTTCATCGCCGACGATCGACATCCGCAGCGCCTGCTCGACGCCGTATTGCTCGCCGGCGGTCCACAACGCGTGAATGTTATCCACCGGCGGCGGCAGCGGGCCGGGCGAACCGCGACGCAGATTGATGAACTGCTGCTGCATCGAGCTGAACAGGAAGCGCGCATCGCGGTCGCTGTCGGCGGCGATCACGTTGACGCAGACCATGGCGTGCGGCTGCGCCAGCTGTTTGGACGGTTTGAAGTTCTCGCGGTACAGCTGCAGCGCCTGGAACAGCATATCCGGGGCGAAGTGCGAAGCGAAGGCGAACGGCAGGCCGAGCTGCGCCGCCAGCTGTGCGCTGTAGAGGCTGGAACCGAGCAGCCAGAGCGGCACATGCAGCCCCTGGCCCGGCACCGCCTGCACCGGTTGCCCGGGCTGCGCGTCGCAGAAGTAGTTTTGCAGTTCCTGCACGTCGCGCGGGAAAGTATCCACGTCGCTGGACAGGTGGCGGCGCAGCGCCATCATGGTGCGCTGATCGGTGCCGGGCGCGCGGCCCAACCCCAAATCGATGCGCCCCGGGTAGAGCGACTCCAGCGTGCCGAATTGTTCGGCGATCACCAGCGGCGCATGGTTCGGCAGCATCACGCCGCCGGAGCCGAGGCGAATGCTCTGGGTGCCGGCGGCCAGATAGCCCAGCAGCACCGAGGTGGCGGCGCTGCCGATGCCGGTCATGTTGTGGTGCTCGGCCAGCCAGTAACGCTGGTAACCCCAGCGTTCGGCGTGCTGCGCCAGATCCAGCGAACAGTGGAAAGCGTCGCGCGCCTTGGCCCCTTGCGGGATTGGCGATAAATCCAGTACCGAAAGCGGTACGGCAGTGTGTTCAGTCATGACATCGTCCATCAGAGAGTGGATCGCTTAAAGGGCGATTGCAGGAGTCTGCATACTAAAAGGCCGAAAAAAAGATGCTTTTTAGTGTTAAAAGCATAATCCAATTTATAGTTATAAAAGAGGAGATATGTGCTTGTGATATCCTCATGAGTGCAATGGTGTTTTTTGGAGCAATTTGAGACATGGAAATGATGATCCCCGCCCGCCGCTTACCGTTCCGGGAGCTGACATAATGAAAAAAAAGACGCTGTTTACCCTGTTGCTGATGTTGGCGGCGATCGCATTGGCGATCCTGTTCCGCGCGCACAATCAGGATCTGTTACTGCAGGGTGAAGTGGATGCCCCCGAAGTGATCGTCGCATCCAAGGCGAAAGGCCGAGTCGTTGAACGCCTGATCGAACGCGGCGACGACGTGAAAAGCGGCCAACTGATCATCCAACTCGACAGCCCCGAACTGATGGCGCAGCTGCGTTCCGCGCAGGCGACGCGCGACGAGGCCAAGGCGCAGCTCGAGCTATCGCTGCACGGCACCCGTGAAGAGAGCATCCGCAACCTGCGCGCCAACCTGGCGCAGGCCGAGGCGCAGTATCGCAATGCGCAAAACGACTATAACCGTAACCTGAGCGTGGCCGGCAAGGGCTATATCTCGAAGTCCGAGCTGGACGCTTCGCGCCGGTCGCGCGACACCGCCTTCCAGCAGGTGCAGGCCGCCAAGGCCAACCTGGATGAAGGCATCAACGGCGACCGCGTCGAGCAGCGGCAGCAATATGCGGCGGCGCTGCGGGCGGCGGAAGAGAACCTGCTGCAGATCCAGGCGCAGAGCGACGATCTGCAGGTGAAAGCGCCGGTAGACGGCGAAGTGGGGCCGATCCCGGCCGAAGTGGGCGAATTGTTGAACGCCGGCAGCCCGCTGGTGACGTTGATCCGGGTGCCGGACGCCTACTTCGTGTTTAACCTGCGTGAAGACATCCTGGCCCACGTGCGCAAAGGCGACAAGGTCAAGCTGAGGGTGCCGGCGCTGAAGGACAAAATGATCGACACCGAGGTGCGCTACATCGCGCCGCTGGGGGATTACGCCACCAAACGCGCCACCCGCGCCACCGGCGACTTCGACCTGAAAACCTTCGAAGTGCGCCTGTATCCGTCACAGCCGGTGGACGGCCTGCGTCCGGGGATGAGCACCTTATGGCAATGGAAAGAGTAAGGGCCGGCTGGCGCTGCTTCAGTCACGCGTTCGACAAAGAGTGTCGCGTCGCCTTTCGCAGCCCGGTGGTGCACTGGCTGAGCTGGATCTTTCCGCTGATCCTGTTTGCGCTGATCAGCAGCAACTTCTCCGAAGGCACGCTGCTCGATCTGCCGGTCTCGGTGGTGGACAGCGATCACAGCCCGCTGTCCAAATCGCTGACGCGGCGGCTGGACGCCGGTTCGCACGCCCACGTCGAGGCTTACGGCGGCGGGTTGCCGGAGTCGCTGAGCCGCCTGCGCAGCGCGCAGGATTACGCGTTGCTGTATATCCCGCCGGATCTTGAGGCCAACGCGCTGTCGGGCAAACAGCCGAGCGTGGTGATGTACTACAATGCGTTGTTCTACGGCGCCGGGCTGTACTCCACCCAGGACTTTGGCGGCCTGATGAACGAAATCAACGCCAGCACCCGCAGCATCATCGCCACCGAGATGGGCAAGACGCTGCCGCCGTTGGCGGACGTGACGCTCTCCTACGGCAGCCTGTTCAACGCCAGCGGCAGCTATATCTATTACCAGCAGTTCGCCGCCACCATCCATCTGCTGCAGCTGTTCGCGGTGACCTGCATGATCTACGTGCTGGCGCGCAGCAAGTCGCTGCTGCAGGCCAAGCCGTTCAGCCTGGCGCTGCTCGGCAAGCTGGCGCCGTACACGCTGTGTTTCACCACCCTGCTGATGGTCGAGATCGCGGCGCTGGTGGGCATCTTTGACGCCCGCGTCAGCGGCAATCCTCTGTTTATGCTGATGATCGGCCTGTTCTACGTGATGGCGGCGCAGAGCATCGGCCTGCTGCTGTACACCTTTACCGGCAGTACCATCACCGCGTACAGCCTGATCGGTATTTTGGTCAGTATCGCGATGACCTTCTCCGGCATGGCGGTGCCTGAGCTGTCGATGCCGCTGCCGGCGCGCATCATTTCCAACATCGAACCGCTGACCCACGCGCTGTACGCGATGTTTGACGTGTTCCTGCGGCAGGTGCACGCCAGCGCCATCTTCAGCGTGTGCGCGCTGCTGGCGGTCTATCCGCTGGTGGCCGCGCTGCTGGTGCGCAATCGCCTGCCGGCGCGGCTGGAAAAAGAGGGGAACGCCGGATGAAGCTCTATTGGCAAACCTTCGTTAAAGTGCTGCTCGGCATGCTGGAGCGGCCGGTGTGGCTGATGCTGATCCTGTCGCTGTGCATCATGAGCCTGGTGTACGCCAACCGCACGGTCTGGGATCTGCCGGTGGGAGTGGTCGATCAGGATCACAGCACCGCCAGCCGGCAGCTGATCCGCCAGCTGGACGCAACCTCCAAGATAGCGATTGAAACCTACGACAGCCTGGAACAGGCGCAGCGCGATCTCAGCTGGCGCAAGCTGTTTGCGGTGATCATCATGCCGGTGGATCTGGAGAAGAAGATCCTCAGCGGGCAGAACATCGTGGTGCCGGTCTACGGCGACGCCACCAACCGCCTGGCTAACGGCCAGATCCAACAAGACGTGGTGGCGGCCTATCAGCAACTGCTGACGGAGTACAACAACGGGCTGCTGCTGCGCAGCGGCTTCAGCGAACGGCAGGCGCAGATACTGCTGACGCCGATACTGGGACAAACGCTGGACGTGTTCAACCCCGGCATCAGCTTTGCGGCGATCATCTTCCCCGGGCTGTTAGTGATGCTGTTGCAGCACTCGTTGCTGATCGCCTGTATCCGCGTCAATATCGCCATGAAAAGCATGCCCGGCGGCAAAGCGCCGCTGGCGGCGCACCTCGGCGGGCTGACGGCGCTGCTGCCGATCTGGCTGTTCCTGTCGATCGTGCTGTTCGTGCTGTGGCCGTGGGTATTGGGCTATAGGCAGACGGCGAACATCGCCGAACTGCTGCTGCTGACCTTCCCGTTCCTGCTGGCGGTATTGGGGCTGGGCAAGCTGGTGACCGAGTGCCTGCGCAGCGTCGAGATGATCTACCTGACGCTGGCGTTCATCACTACGCCGGTCTTCTACCTGTCCGGCACCATCTGGCCGCTGCAGTCGATGCCGGCCTGGGTGCGCGCCATCTCGTACAGCATTCCCTCCACCTGGGGCACCAAGGCGATCGCCGGCGTTAACCAGATGGGGCTGTCGCTGAATGAAGTGTGGGGCGACGTGGTGATGATGCTGATACTCGGCGTGGTCTACACCCTGCTGGGCTTCGGCGTGGCCTTCTTGCGCAACAGCGTGGCGCTGCGCGGGATGTTCAGGAAGCGGCGGGCGTAAGGGGAGGCATTGATGCCTTTCCCGGTGACGTCAAAAGATAATTAATCCAATGGGTTATTGCGTTATTCCCGCGGCCGGCGGGGATAACGCAAAGCGACCACAACCCGGCAATCGGGTTTCGGCCGCGCATAAACTCTCCTCGCTAACGGCACGCAGCAACCCCTTCTTGAAATTCGGTCTGGCCCGCCGACAATCACGCACGCCTTCAATCACGCCTGTTTGTGTTGCAGTGTTATGTTCTCTTTTTGATAAGGCTATTCCTAATTCTTTCAACCTTATCATCCCTAAAAAATAACCCTTCGACTATTTAGCCAAAAGTGATATTTGCCGGGATAGAACATTGCTTATCCAATTTTAATTGTTATATTTCTATTTCGCTCAAAATGATTAGATTTTCTTAATTGTTGATGTGTGTGATGAACTCCTCGGGATTTACGATCTTAGCGTGCGGAAATCATTAATTGTAGGGTAATTAAATGGATTGCTCGCTCATAGTCATGAGATTGGTCTGTAAACGGGATGTTTCAGATAGGTGCCGTTATGTAATAAATATGAAGGAGCATGATGTATGACGGGTAAGTTAAGCGTTCAAACGGTTCTGTTTGAATATCATGGACAAAAATATAAGGTCTTCCTGGCATGCGATAAACGGCATGTTGGGTGCAACGAATTAAATCCGTTGTATTTTTTAGATGCCAACAGACACTTTGAGACCCTAATTAAGGCGGGTTATCACGGTGATGATGTATCCCCTGTGCTTTATATTGGAATCGGTTATCAGGAGGGGGTCGATATTAAGGCGGCTCGCACATTCGACTATACGGTGAGCGATGGCAGCGAGCGCTTTAAAGACGGGGGCGGAGCGGAGCAATTTTATCGATTTATTCAGGATGTCGTCAAACCGTGGGTCGAATGTCGTTTTAAGGTCAATAAGCAAATGCAAACGCTGGCGGGGCATTCGTTTGGCGGGCATTTCACCTTATACGTGGCGTTTCATCATCAAACGGCTTTTCAGCGCTATGTTGCCGCCAGTCCCGCGCTCTGGTGGGCGAATGGCGCAGTGCTGCCCGAAGGCGACGTTAAGCTTGCCGCAAGCATTGATTGGTTATCGCTGCTCTTAGGCAGCCGCGAGGAGCGGGCGGAGCCGGACAGTACCGATCTTGAGAAAGAGATCTTCCAGCGCATAGGGGATAACCCAAGGTTGAAGGTCAGGAATCTGGCGTCGCAGTTAGTGAAAGACGGCGAGCGCTGCAGCTTCGAGTTTCTTCCCGGGCGCAAACATCCGGCGGTGGCAAAAGATTATGCACGCATAGCGAATTTCGTTGCGAGCCAAAAACCACTGCCAACAGGGCTGTGACAGGAGAGGTTAAATGGATTTTAAAGTGACGAGAGGGTTGCTGCTTTTGGCTGGATTATTTTTCTCTATCACGGCGGTGGCAAAGCCTATTCAAACCGACGAGACCGCCTCATTGATTAACCAGCGATTGTCTTACATGAAAGACGTTGCCGGGTATAAGGCAAACAACCATCTGGCCATTGAGGATTTGCCTCAGGAGGCCAACGTATTGGCCAACTCAGTCCGCGAGGCGGAAGCATTGGGATTGGATGGCAAGTCGGTGGCTCCTTTTATACAGGCGCAAATGGATGCGGCCAAAGCGATTCAGTATCGCTACCGGGCAGACTGGCTGTCGGCGCCGGAAAACGGCTGGCAGCCTGAATCGCTGGACAGTGTGAGAGCGAAAATCAGCCGGCTGAATACCCAGATTTTGACCAGCGTCAGCAATAAATTGAAGAAAGGCGAGCGCTTTAATGACAGGTTTGTTTTTATGAAATCCCTGGAACAAACCCACCTGAAAGTTGGCGATAAAGAACGCCTGTGGCAGTCATTAAAGCGAATTGCGTTGAAAGGGTAATCGCCTGCCGTTGTTCTGGCTGAATGCGCCCGATGTGTGGTTTCGGGCGCATTCTCCTCGCGGGCGGCCAGCCGAATAATGGCGTTGAAAGGGCCCTCAGGCGAGGGAAAGCCCGGCGCCGGCCTCCATCATCCCACCAACGCCAACCCGGCCACGCGGCGCCAGTAGCCGTTGCAGTCGGCGTGGTCGGTCAAGGCCAGCGGCTGCTCGCCGCGCTCGTTGGCGCGGAAGGCATCGATCTGCGCCAGCGTCTCGGCGCCCTGCGGCGACAGCCGCACGATGTCCACCAGCCCTTGCATGTTCGGCAGCTCGTTGCCGAGGTTATAGCAGTAACCGCTCATCGTCTGGATGCCGTTGAGTACGAACACCTGCTGTTGTTCCTGCGAACGCATCATGCGGCCCTGCGGGTACTTGATGCAGCAGGTTTCGCACTCGTCCTTGCCGCGGTTCTCCGAGCGGGCGGTGAAGCAGCGCGCGGAATAGGCCAGCGGCAGATGGCCGTAGCTCAGCACCTCCACCTCGAAGTCGTGGCGGAAGCCCAGCTCGTCGCACTGCGTCAGCAGATTGGCCAGCCAGTCGCGCGACAGCTCGACCGGCATGCACCAGCGGATCATGCCCTGGCGGCGCAGCAGGCGCAGGGTATAGGCGTTGTAGCAGTTCAGCGCATGGCCGGCGACGAACGGCAGGCCGCGCTCCGCCGCCATGTTCACCGCGCCCAGATCGTTGGCTTCAAACAGGAACTCGCCGTTTTCCACATAGCGTTTCAGCTCATTCAGTTCGGACGGCGCCTGCAGCAGCGCCAGCGTGGAGATCACCACCTGTTTACCGCTGCGGGCGATTTCGCGAGCCAGCGCCAGCCAGTCACCGACCTTCATCTCGCGGCGCTTGGCGCAGACGCTCTCGCCGAGATAAATGATGTCGGCGCTGCTGTCCGCCGCCTGTTGATAGAACGTTGCGATGTCGTTTTTCGGCCAGTAGTAGAGTACCGGCCCCAGTGCGTATTTCATGTTTCCTCCGGCTACTGCCATTTGCGGTGATAGGCGCCCAGCGTGGTTTGGGTGCCTTCGGACATCGCGCCCAGCGTCTCCATCCAGGCTGCGTCGGCGCGGTAGGCGGCCGGATCGGCCTGGCAACGGTCGATCGCCTGGCGCCAGACGCGCGCCACCTGGCTGACGTAAGCCGGGCTGCGCTGGCGGCCTTCGATCTTCACCGAAGCGATGTTGGCGGCCAGCAGCTCCGGCAGCAGCTCCAGGGTATTGAGGCTGGTGGGCTCTTCCAGCGCGTGGTAGCGCACGTCGTCCACCAGATAGCGGCCCTTGCACAGCGTCGGGTAACCGGCGTTTTCGTGGTCCTGATAGCGGTCGATCAGCACGTCGTTCAGGCGCGACTCCATGCCCTGTGCGGTTTGCTGCCAGCGCACGAAACGCGCCGGCGAACAGGCGCCGACGGTGTTCGGCGACTCGCCGGTCAGGTAGGAGGAGAGGTAGCAGCGCCCCTCGGCCATGATGCACAGGCTGCCGAAAGCGAACACTTCCAGCGGCACCGGGCTGGTGCGCGCCAGCTGTTTCACCTGGTGCATCGACAGCACCCGCGGCAGCACCACCCGGCCGACCTCGAAGTTGCGCTGGTAGAAACGGATCGCCTCCTCATTGGTGGCGGAAGCCTGTACCGAAACGTGGCGCTCCAGCTGCGGGTAGCGTTGGGCGGCGTATTCCAGCATCGCCAGATCCGCCAGAATCAACGCGTCGGCGCCCAGTTGGGCGGCCATATCCACCGCGCGCTGCCAGCGGGCGTAGCCGTCGGGATGGGCGAAGGTGTTGATGGCGATATGCAGTTTGCGGCCGTGGCGATGCACGTAATCGACCGCTTCCTGCAGCTTTTTCTCGGTGAAGTTGAGGCCGGCGAAGTGGCGCGCGTTGGTATCGTCTTTCAGCCCGATGTAAACGGCATCGGCGCCGTTATCCACCGCGGCCTTCAGGGCCGGCAGGTTGCCGGCGGGACAAAGCAGCTCCATAGATTTATCCTGGCTTAGCCGTACGCCCGGCCGGGCGCACGCTGTCTTTAAAGGTTGCCGACGACGGTGTTCCGCCGGCAAACGCGAATCGGGGAGGCCATTTTAGGCAAAGGGGCGCGCACGGGTTTTGATTTGAGGCAGCTTATGGCGTATTGATAAACATGGCGGTGAAATGCACTATTTGTTGATATAGACCGCTGAAGCCGCGCGTCAGTGTGGCAAAATAGCGGTAGTCCGTATTGAAAGGAGTGGATGACCGTGTTGGAACAACTACGAGCACGTCTTGTGCGCCAGGGGCCGTCGCTGCTGCGCATCCCGCTGAAATTCACGCCGTTCGCTCTGCAGCGCCAACTGCTGCAACAGGTGCTGAGCTGGCAGTTCCGCCAGGCGTTGGCGGATGGCGATCTGGAATTTCTCGAATCGCGCTGGTTAAAGATCGAAGTTCGCGATCTGGCGCTACAATGGTTTATGACGGTAGAAAACGACAAACTGGTGGTCAGCCAGCACGCCGAAGCGGACGTCAGCTTCAGCGGCGACGCCAACGATCTGATCCTGATCGCGGCGCGTAAGCAAGATCCGGATACGCTGTTCTTTCAGCGTCGGCTGCAGATTGAAGGGGATACCGAATTGGGCCTGTATGTGAAAAATTTGATGGACGCCATTGAGCTGGAAAGCATGCCTGCGCCGCTGCGTATGGGGCTGTTGCAGTTGGCTGATTTTGTCGAAGCAGGGCTGCAGGAGGGCACGGCGTCGGCTTCCCGTGTGGCGGCATCATGCTGATCCGCGTAGAGATACCGGTAGACGCGGCGGGTATCGATGCCTTGCTGCGCCGCGCCTTTGGCCGCGACGACGAAGCCGACCTGGTGCAGCAGCTGCGCGAAGACGGCCTGCTGACGCTGGGCGTGGTCGCCACTGACGACGAAGGCGGCGTAGTGGGTTATGCCGCGTTCAGCCCGGTGGATGTGGCCGGCGAAGATCGCCAATGGGTGGCGCTGGCGCCGCTGGCGGTAGATGAAAGCCTGCGCCGTCAGGGGCTGGCTGAAAAGCTGGTGTACGAGGGGTTGGATTCGCTGAACGAATTCAGCTACGCCGCGGTGGTGGTGCTGGGCGATCCGGCCTATTACGGCCGCTTCGGTTTCAAACCGGCCGCCGCCTATGGTCTGAATTGTCGCTGGCCGGACACGGAAAGCGCATTCCAGGTGTATCCGCTGGCGCAAGACGCTCTGAATGGCGTCAGCGGCGAAGTGGCTTTTTCGGCGCCGTTTAATCGCTTTTAACGACCGGCAATAGAGACTCCAACGACAGCGGCGGGTGATTCACCAGCCGCTCTTTTTGTATTTTGCTCAGCTGTTTGACGCGGTATTCCAGCTTCAGCGCCGTTGAGCGATCCCCCACCTGGCAGTGAAACGCCAGCGTCAGCTCCCCTTTACCGCGCAGCGCCTTGGCGCCTTTGCCGGCTTGATGTTGCGCCAGGCGGCGCGCCACGTCGGTGGTGATGCCGGTATACAGCATGCCGCTCGGTAAACGCAGCATGTAGAGGTGCCAGGGAGTGGGGGTAGTGTCGGTCATCGTACGCCGTTTCGGTGGCCAGGGTCGGCGTATGATGGCATGTTCGCCGTCACAATCCCATCCCCGGCCGCCGGAGCCTTACCGCTTTACCCCTTTTTTCCCGCCAGCTCGAAGCGCGGCGAGACGATGCCGTACAGCGTCCAGCCGAGGAAGGTGGCGATGGCGCCCCACATCATCGCTTCCTCACCGGAGCTGTAAAGCGCATAGAAGCTGTACAGCGCGCCGATGCCGGCGATGATATTGGCGATGCGCGCCTTGTTGTCCGGCACCTTCGCCACTTTCTGAATAATGACCAGCGCCGCCATCGACAGGATGTAAGGGATGATGTTGGTCACCACCGCCAGGTTCACCAGCACGTTGAACTGCTTGTTCAGCGACGGGCTGATGGTCATCAGAGACAAACCGCTCTGGATGACGACGATGGTCAGCATGCCTTTGACCGGCGCGTCGGCCTTGCTCAGCTTGGAGAAGATTTTCGGGAAGAAGCCGCTGTCGGCGGAGGATTTGAACACCTGGGCGATGGTGAACTGCCAACCGAGCAGCGAGCCGACGCAGGACATCACCATCAACGCCATGATGATCTTGCCGACCGTCGGATTGAACATGTGGGAGAACGCCAGCCCGAACGGGGCGGTGGAGTTGGCCAGATCCATGTTCGGCACGATGCCGGCGATCACGTTGGTCGAAACGATATAGATCACCGCCGCGCTGAGTGTGCCGCCCAGTACGGCGATCGGCACGTTGCGCTCCGGATTTTCCACCACGTCGGTGTTGGCGCAAGCGGATTCCAGCCCCAGGAACGCCCACAGGGTCATTGAGATCGAGGCGCCAATGGCTTCGAAGGTCGGCACCTGATGCGGGTTCCAGGCGGCGACGTAGGCGCTGCCGCTGAACCAGTACCAGCCGATGACCGAGATGCCCACCACCGGAATGATCACGCCCCAGACGGTGATGCCGCTGATTTTGCCGGTGATGCGCGCGCCGCCGAAGTTAGCGACGGTCGCCAGCCACAGCACGCCGATGGTGGCGATACAGATCCCGAGCGGGCTGAGCGTGGTGTCGAACAGCTCGGTGCCGTAGCCGACGGCGGAAATGGCGATGGCGATATTGGCGATCAGCAGCGAAACGCCGTAGGTGTAGTTCGCCATGAAGTTGCCTGATTTACCGAAGGCGTATTCGGCGTAGCCGCCCATGCCGCCGGATTTACGGCTGAACATGCCGCATTTGGCGAACGCGTAGGCCAGCGCCATCGAGCCGACGGCGGTCACCAGCCAGGAAACGATCGAAATCGTGCCCACTTCGGCCAGCTTGGTCGGCAGCATAATTATGCCGGAACCCATCATATTCACGGCGGTCAGGATCGTTAATTGCACGACCCCCATTTTATTGTTGGACTTACTCATGATCATTTTCTCTTTTAGGATGCGATCCGGGCGGCGAGAATAATCGCCGCCCCGTAAGGTGATTAATTTTTCATGACGTAGCCGTAAGCGCGGTTCCAGCCGTCCTCATCCTGTTGGATATAAACGCCCTGCAATTCCGGCGCGAATCCCGGCAATAAGTTGATGCCTTCTTCCAATGCCAGGAAATAACGCTGCGCGGCGCCGCCCCAAATTTCACCGGGCACCACGCACAGCACGCCAGGAGGGTAAGGCAGGGCGCCTTCGGCGGCGATGCGCCCCTCGGCCTTGGCCAGCGAGACCAATTCCACGTTGCCGCGTACAAACTCGGTATTGGCGTCCTGCGGATTCATCACCACGCGCGGGAAATAACTTTTGCGGAACATCTCTTTTTGCAGTTCTTTAACGTCGTAGCTGACGTAAAGGTCGTGCATTTCCTGGCACAGCTGGCGGATGGTGTAGTTTTTGTAGCGCTGCTGGTGGTTTTTATAGACCGCAGGCAGCACCTCGCTGAGCAGGGAGTTTTGCTCGATGTGCTTCTCGAAGCGGGCGATCAGGGCCACCAGGTGTTGCATCTTGGCGATGTCTTCCGCCGGCGTCAGCAGGAACAGGATCGAGTTGAGATCGCATTTTTCCGGCACGATGCCGTTTTCGCGCAGGTAGTTGGCCAGAATGGTCGCCGGGATGCCGAACTCGCTGTAGCTGCCGGTCGCGGTATCGATGCCCGGCGTGGTGAGCAGCAGTTTGCACGGATCGACGAAGTACTGCGATTCGGCATAGCCCTCAAAAGCGTGCCATTTTTCGCCGGGCACGAAGTTGAAGAAGCGCAGATCGTTGGCCATCGCCGCGGTGTCATAGGCTTGCCACGGCTTGCCGTCGATCTGATCCGGCACGAACGGTTTGATCATCGTGCAGGTATCCAGCAGCATTTTGCGCGCTTCGATGCCCACGCGCACACATTCTTGCCACAGGCGCTGGCCGCTCTTGCCCTCGTGCATCTTGGCGTTGACGTCCAGCGCGGCGAACAGCGGATAGAACGGGCTGGTGGAGGCGTGCAGCATAAAGGCGTTGTTGAAGCGCTTGTGGTTGCAGTAGCGGCTCTGCCCCTTGATATGCTTATCTTTTTTGTGGATCTGCGAGGTTTGCGAGAAGCCGGCCTGCTGTTTGTGCACCGACTGGGTGACGATGATGCCGGGATCGTTCTCGTTCAGCTCCAGCAGCAGCGGCGAGCAGTCTTTCATCATCGGAATGAACTGCTCATAGCCCACCCAGGCGGAGTCGAACAGGATGTAATCGCACAGGTGGCCAATCTTGTCGACCACCTGACGGGCGTTGTAGATAGTGCCGTCGTAGGTGCCGAGCTGGATGATCGCGAGGCGGAACGGGCGGGCTTCGTTGGCGCGTTCCGGCGCCACTTCGCGGATCTGCTGGCGCAGGTAGCGCTCGTCGAAGCAGTGCGCGTCGATGCCGCCGATAAAGCCGAACGGGTTGCGCGCGGTTTCCAGATAAACCGGCGTGGCGCCGGCCTGGATCAACGCGCCGTGGTGGTTGGATTTATGGTTGTTGCGGTCAAACAGCACCAGATCGCCGCGCGTCAGCAGGGCGTTGGTCGCCACCTTGTTCGAGGCCGAGGTGCCGTTGAGCACGAAGTAGGTCTTGTCGGCGTTGAACACCTTGGCGGCGTGCTGCTGCGCCGCGCAAGGCGCGCCTTCGTGGATCAACAGATCGCCCAGTTTGACGTCGGCGTTACACATGTCCGAACGGAAAAGCGTTTCGCCGTAGAAGTCGAAGAACTGGCGGCCCGCCGGATGTTTGCGGAAGAACTCGCCGCCCTGGTGGCCGGGGCAGGCGAAAGTGGCGTTGCCCATTTCTACGTATTGCGTCAGCGTGTTGAAGAACGGCGGCAGCAGCTCGCTTTCATACTTGGCGGCGGCGGCCTCCAGCTGTTTGCCGTAGAACTGGGTATTCTTGCCGCACAGCTCAAACACACCGTGCAGCGCCGGCAATACGGCGTTATCCAGCTCTTCTTCGCAGCAGACGGCGACGAACAGCGGAATGTTCAGGCCGTGCTCTTCGATGCGCGCCACCATGCCTTGCGCAACGTCTTCTACCGACAGCACGATGGCGGCGACGTCATTGAAATCGCTGTGATGCACATCGACGATGTCGCGTTCGGTTTCAAAGCAGCCGAGGGTGTGGGTGTTGGCGGCAATTTTTAATTTTTTCATTTTTCTCATTCTTCAGGCAAAGGCATTACGCCGGCAAATAATTCCATTTGCCGCTAACGCCTTCACGAAAATAAAGGTGTACGAGAACCCAGTGATGCCTTAAGGCATTAACTGTGTTCTTTGTTTTATTTTTCTTGGAGGCTCTTTTACGGTATTAAAAATGTATTGCGCGCCCTTCCCGGTTTGCGGGGGAAAGACATTATCACCGGAGTGCGGAGAATAAATTGAAACGCAAAGACACTCTTAACAACGGCGTAAGAGCGAGGGGGTGAGGGTTATCTGTAGTTGAAGAATGCGAAACTAAAGCAGCTGCGATGAGCCATCATCATAATATGGGTTGTGCGCCTGATGTGCGCCATTTTTCGGTTATTGTTTTCCATTTTCTAATCCACCTTGCTGAGTGAAAAGATGGCGCTATTTTAACGCAAGATGGGCAGAAAATCGTGATTTCCATCACATAAATGCCGGTGTTTATAAATAACTATTCATTGATTATGCAGTGAGTTGCATAAACCGCGGCCAGGCAGACAAATGAGCATGTAAATAAATTGCTAATCGGCGCCGGGCAGACGCGCTAAATTTGCGTGCCGTCAGGATGGGAATAAAAGAATGGCGCAATTAATCGGTTGCCTAACGATCAAATAAATCCGGTTTGTTTTTTTTATGTTATAAACCCGCCTGATGCTGAAATGAGTAAAAATACAGATATTGTGATTTTATATTCGCATGGGATTTTTGGTGATTATCGTTATTTGTGACTCGCTTCAACAACGCAGGGTAAGATGAAGTGAGTGAACCGGGAGGTGAGTAACCTTGAATACCCCAGAACAACGGCAACAGATTGCGGATTTCATCGGCAAGCAACATGTCTTAACGCTGTGCGCCGGCGACGGCCTCGACATGTGGTGCGCCAACTGTTTTTACGTGTTCGACGCCGCGACGATGGCGCTGTGGCTGATGACCGAACCGCACACCCGCCACGGCGGGCTGATGCTGAACAACAGCCGGGTGGTCGGCACCATCGCGCCGAAACCGAAAAGCATCGCGCTGATCCGCGGCGTGCAGTACCGCGCCGAGGCGGTGCAGCTGAGCGGCGAAGAGGCCGAGGCGGCGCGCGCGCGTTACTGCAAGCGCTTCCCGATCGCCAGGGCGATGAAGGCCTCGGTATGGCGGCTGGATCTGCACGAGGTGAAGATGACCGACAACACCCTCGGCTTCGGCAAGAAGCTGCATTGGGCGCGGTCTATACTTTAAGTCGACCTATTGATTACAACGGGAGATTGCATGGCGCGAGCACTGTTAGTCGGCGCAACCGGGCTGGTGGGGCGCGAGTTGCTGCAGCTATTGCAAAGCGATCCGCAGATAACGGCTATCGTGGCGCCGACGCGCACGCCGCTGCCGCCGCACGGCAAGCTGACCAACCCGGTCGGCGATGCGCTGTTCGAGCTGCTGAGCGGCCTGCAGCAGCCGGTCGATCTGGTGTTCTGCTGCCTGGGCACCACCCGCCAGGCGGCGGGCAGCGCCGATGCCTTCCGCTACGTCGATTACCAACTGGTGGTGGAGAGCGCGCTGACCGGCCGCCGGTTGGGGGCGCAGCACTGTCTGGTGGTGAGCGCGTTGGGCGCCAACGCGCATTCCACCTTCCTGTATAACCGCACCAAAGGCGAGATGGAGCAGGCGCTGCGCGAACAGCGCTGGCCGCGCCTGACGCTGGTGCGGCCTTCCATGCTGGTGGGGGATCGCCCTGCGCCGCGCCTGATGGAGCGCCTCTCGCTGACGTTGTTCAGGCTGCTGCCCGGCAAATGGCGCGCCGTCTCCGCCAAAGACGTGGCGCAAACGCTGCTGCAGCAGGCGTTCACGCCGGGCGAAGGGGTCAGGATGCTGGAGTCGGATCGGCTGCACTGCTACCGAGGCTGACGCTGAGGTGGTCGAACGCCAGCTCCAGCCCGGCGGGCAGTTCATTGTCCAGCAGCCACAGATCGAGATGATGGCTGATGTGCGTCAGCAGCGTGCGTTTGGGCTGCAGCAACCGCTGCGTCTCCTGCGCGCGGGTCAGGTCGTTGTGGTTGCGCGGCGCCTGCGGCTGAGGCGGCAGGCTGCAGTCGAGCACCAGCAGATCCAGCGGCACGTTCTGCAGATAGTCGGCGGTGGCCGGCGGCAGGCCGACGGTGTCGGTCAGGTAGGCCAGCGCAGCGCCCGCCGCCTGGATCAGATAGCCGTGGGTCAGTTTGGAGTGTTGCAGCGGCAGCGGGGTGATGCGCATGCCGCCCAGCTCGACGGTGGCGAAGGGCGCTAACGGCGGCTGAAACGCCAGAATGCCGGGGTGTTTGAACAGGTCGTCGCAGCCCTGTTCATCCGGCGGGCCATACACCGGAATGGAATTTCCGCACCCCCAACGCAAAGGAAATAACCCCTGAACGTGATCCATGTGGTAATGTGTCAGTAAAAAACGTTGAATTTGCCCCGCCGAAAATCGCCGCTCCAAAGCCGGCAATCCTGCATCCAATAAGGTCGTTTCCCCCTGATAGTTGAGCATGGCGCTGCACGCTCGCCGCCGAAATGCCGGCTCGCGCCGCGCCCGTTGGCAGATCAGGCAGTCGCAGCCGAACACCGGCACCTGCTGCGCGCCGCCGGTGCCGAGAAAGGTCAGTTGCATCGCTCCCCCTCCGTTAAAGGTACTTCTGCGCAAAGCGGTTGATGTCGCGAAAATCCGCCAGCCGCGCCTGCAGCGTGGCGTGATCCCAGTGCCACCACTGGCTGCGTTCGATACGCTCTATCAGCGCATCGTCGAAGCGCATGCCGATCTTTTTGGCCGCCACGCCGGCGACGATGCTGTAAGGCTCCACGTCCTTGGTGACCACCGCCGCGCTGCCGATCACCGCGCCGTTGCCGACGCTGACGCCCGGCATCAGGATGGCGTTATGGCCGATCCACACGTCGTGGCCGACGGTAACGTGGTGCTCGCGCCGCCAGTCGAAGAACGCCGCGTCGTCTTCCCCCAGCCCGTATTCGGAAGCGCGGTAGGTGAAGTGATGCTGCGCGATGCGCTGGTAGGTCGGGTGGTTGCCGGGATTGATGCGCGCATAGGAGGCGATGGAAACGAACTTGCCGATGGTGGCGTAAAAGATCTGGTTGTGCCCGGCGGTGTAGGAGTAGTCCCCCATCTCCACCTCTTCCAGGATCGCATCGTCGGCCAGATGCACATACTGGCCGAGCCGGGTGCGGTTAAGGGTCACGTTGTCGCCGATTTTCGGCTGGGCAAAGTCGTTCATGGCGTCGCATCCTGAGCTTGTCGGGTGGCGGTTGGCAGCAGCGCCAACAGCGCCGCCAGGGTATCGTCGAGTGGGCCGTCGTTGTGCAGCACCCGGCAGCCGGCGGGCAGACTCTGCTGATATTCCGCCGCCCGCGCCAGCCGCTGCTCGATCTGTTCAGCGCTTTCCCGTCCGCGATCCTGCAGGCGCCGGCGCAGGATCGCGGCGTTGACCTGCAGGCATACCGGCAGCAGCTGCGCACCGTAGCGCTGCTGCGCCTGCGGCAGGTGGGCGCGCGAACCGTTAACCGCTACGTCGATCCCCTGCAGCAGCCAAAGATCCACTTCGATCCCGAACGCGTAGCGCTGCTGGTGGGCCTGCCAGTCGAGCGCGAACAGCCCCTTGGCGCGGCGGCGCAGAAATTCGGGTTCGCTCAGCGCGATGTGATTCTCGCAGCCGGCGTCCGCCGGCCGGGTGATGTAACGGTGCGCCACCAGCGGCGCGCGGTCGGCGTCGGCCCGCAGCGCGGCCAGCAGGCTGTCCTTGCCTGCGCCGGAAGGCCCCATCAGATAGATGAGCCGCGCCATCAGAACACCTGCCTGCCCTGGCGCCACACGTTCTGCACGTAAACGTGCTCGCCGTGCGGCCGCGCCAGCACCAGATCCGCCCGCAATCCTTCGGCGATGGCGCCGCGATCCTGCAGATCCAGCGCCCGCGCCGGGTTGCGGGTGATCATGCGCACCGCCTGGGGCAGATCGTAGGCGTTGCGCTCGTCCGCCGCGAGGCGAAACGCCGCGTCCAGCAGGCTGGCCGGGTAATAATCGGAAGAGAGAATATCCAGCACCCCCAGCGCCGCCAGGTGGTGCGCCGCCACGTTGCCGGAGTGGGAGCCGCCACGCACGATGTTCGGCGCGCCCATCAGCACCTGCAGGCCCTGCTGGTGCGAAGCGCGGGCGGCCGCCTCGGTGGTGGGGAACTCGGCGATGGCGCTGCCCAGCGCGCAGGATTCGGCCACGTGTGCGGCGGTGGCGTCGTCATGGCTGGCCAGCGAGATGCGGCGCGCGCGGCAGTGGGCGGCGATCGCCTCGCGGTTCGGCGCGGCCCAGCGGGCGGACAGGGCGACCTGCTCTTCCTCGTACTCGCTCATCTGCTGATCGTTGAGGTGGTATTTGCCCTGATAATATTCGCGGTACTTTTCGCGTGAGGCGAACTGGCGCTGGCCCGGCGAATGGTCCATCAGCGACACCAGCGACACGCCCGGTTTGTCCATCAGCTGTTCGAACAGCGGCAGGGTGCTCTCGTGCGGCAGCTCGCAGCGCAGGTGCAGCCGGTGCTCGGCGCGGTTCACCCCGGCGCGCTGGCTGTGGATCACCGCGTCGATCATCTTCTGCAGGTTTTCCAGCCGGTGGCCGCCGTCGCGCACGTCGCCGATCGCCACCGCGTCCAGCACCGTGGTGATGCCGTTGGCCACCATCAGCGCATCGTGGCTGCTCATCGCCGAATGGGCCGGCCAGTCGACGTTCGGGCGCGGGGTGAAAAACTTATCCAGGTTGTCGGTGTGCAGCTCGATCAGCCCCGGCAGCAGCCAGCCGCCGTTGCCGTCCAGCGCCTGCGGCAGCCGGCTCGGGCCGTCGGCGAAGCTGCGGATCATGCCGTCCTGCATCTCCAGCGAGCCTTGCACCACCTGGTCATCCAGCACCAGTTTAACGTTATTGACGATCATCAGAGGGCCTCCAGCGCCTGTGGCGCCTGCATGTCATAAAGCCGGTCGGCGACCTGTTGGCGGACGCCTTCATCATGGAAAATGCCGACGATCGCCGCGCCGCGCGCCTTGGCGCGTTCGATAAGCTGCACCACCGCCGCGCTGTTGCGGCTGTCGAGCGAGGCGGTCGGTTCATCCAGCAATAGAATGGGGTAATCGACGATAAAGCCGCGCGCGATGTTCACCCGCTGCTGCTCGCCGCCGGAGAAGGTGGACGGCGCCAGCGGCCACAGACGCTGCGGCACGTTCAGCGCGGCGAGCAGCGCTTCGGCGCGGTCGCGGCATTCGGCGCGCTCGACGCCCTGTTCCAGCAGCGGCTGCATCACCACCTCCAGCGCGCTGATGCGCGGGATCACCCGCAGGAACTGGCTGACCCAACCCAGCGTATGGCGGCGCACCGCCAGAATTTGGCGCGCATCGGCGCTGACCATGTCCAGCCAGTCGCCCTGGTGGTTGATCCAGATATGGCCGCTGTCCGGCAGGTAGTTGGCGTACAGCGAGCGCAGCAGGGTGGACTTGCCGCTGCCGGAGTGGCCGTGCAGCACCACGCATTCGCCGCCGTGGACCGTCAGGTTGGCGTCGTGCAGCACCGGCAGCCGGGTGCCGTACTGCTGATGCAGCACAAAGGTTTTACTGAGATGTTCAACTCGGATTTGCATAGTCATCTGTTATCGCCTTGGGTTACGACAGCACCGAAGAAACCAGCAGCTGGGTGTAAGGATGGTGCGGATCGTCGAGCACCCGATCGGTCAGGCCGCTCTCCACCACTTCGCCCTGTTTCATCACCAGCAGGCGGTGGGCCAGCAGCCGCGCCACGCCGAGATCGTGGGTGACGATCACCGCCGCCAGCTGCATTTCCACCACCAGATTGCGCAGCAGATCGAGCAGGCGCGCCTGCACCGACACGTCCAGCCCGCCGGTCGGCTCGTCCATAAACACCAGCTTGGGGTGGGTGACCAGATTGCGGGCGATCTGCAGCCGCTGCTGCATGCCGCCGGAGAAGGTGGTCGGCAGATCGTCGAGGCGCGACAGCGGGATTTCGACGTCTTCCAGCCACTGGCCGGCCTGGCGGCGAATGTCGCCATAGTGGCGCTGGCCGATGGCCATCAGCCGCTCGCCGATGTTGCCGCCGGCGGAGACCTGCGGCCGCAGCCCGTCGAGCGGGTGCTGGTGCACCACGCCCCAGTCGGTGCGCAGCAGGCGGCGGCGATCGCTCTCCGCCATGGCGTACAGATCGTGTTCCCGGTCCGCCTGCGGGCGGTAAAGGATCTGCCCGCGCTGCGGCGCCAGCCGCGCCGAGATCGACTTCAGCAGCGTGGTTTTGCCGGAGCCGGATTCGCCGACGATACCCAGCACTTCACCGGGGTAGATATCGAACGACACGTCGCTGAAGCCCTTGCCGGGGGCGTACAGGTGGGTGAGCCGGTTCACCGACAGCAGCGGGGTGGTGCTCAAAGGGGTGGAAGTCATCAGTGCTGCGCCTCTTGCGAAGATTGCGCCAGCTGCTGCCGGCAGTAGTCGGTGTCCGAACAGACGAACATGCGGTTGCCCCGATCGTCGAGCACCACCTCGTCCAGGTAGCTGTGGCGCGAGCCGCATAGCGCGCAGGGTTCGTCCCACTGCTGCACGCTGAACGGGTGGTCGTCGAAGTCCAGGCTCTCCACCTTGGTGAACGGCGGCAGGGCGTAGATGCGTTTCTCGCGCCCGGCGCCGAACAGCTGCAGCGCCGGCATCATGTGCATTTTCGGGTTGTCGAATTTCGGGATCGGCGACGGATCCATCACGTAGCGATCGTTGACCTTCACCGGGTAGGCGTAGGTGGTGGCGATATGGCCGTAGCGCGCGATGTCTTCATACAGCTTCACCTGCATCACGCCGTACTCCTCCAGCGCGTGCATCTTGCGGGTCTCGGTTTCGCGCGGTTCGATAAAGCGCAGCGGCTCCGGGATTGGCACCTGATAGATCAGGATCTGGTCTTCGCGCAACGCCGTTTCCGGAATGCGGTGACGGGTCTGGATTAGGGTGGCCTCCGGCGTGCGTTCGGTGGTTTCCACCCCGGCGACGCGCTGGAAGAAGCGGCGGATCGACACCGCGTTGGTGGTGTCGTCGGCGCCCTGGTCGATCACCTTCAGCACGTCGGCGCGGCCGATGACGCTGGCGGTGAGTTGAATGCCGCCGGTGCCCCAGCCGTAGGGCATCGGCATCTCGCGGCCGCCGAACGGCACCTGATAGCCGGGGATCGCCACCGCCTTCAGGATAGCGCGGCGGATCATGCGCTTGGTCTGCTCGTCCAGATAACCGAGGTTATAGCCGGTCAATACTTCACTCATCGCGGGCCTCCTGACGCTCGCTGTATTCCTGCCGCAGCCGCTTGAGCAGTTCCAGTTCAGCCTGGAAGTCGACGTAGTGCGGCAGCTTGAGATGGGAGACGAAGCCGGCGGCCTCGACGTTGTCGGCGTGTGCCAGCACGAACTCTTCGTCCTGCGCCGGGCCGGCGACGCCTTCGCCGTAGTCCGGGCTCTGCAATGCGCGGTCCACCAACGCCATCGCCATCGCCTTGCGTTCGGCGCGGCCGAACACCAGCCCGTAACCGCGGGTGAAGTGCGGCGGATGGTCCTTGGGATCGACGAAGCCGTTGACCATTTCGCACTCGGTCAGCAGGATTTCGCCGATATCGATGGCGAAACCCAGCTCTTCAGGCACGATCTCCACCGAAACGTGGCCGGTGCGGATCTCGCCGGCGAACGGGTGGTTGCGGCCGTAGCCGCGCTGGGTGGCGTAGCCGAGCGCCAGCAGAAAACCTTCGTCGCCGCGCACCAGTTGCTGCAGGCGCGCCGAGCGCGAGCAGGGGTAGACCGGCGGGTTGCGGGTGATGTCGTCCGGCGCGCTGCCGTCGTCCTGTTCCTCCCGCGCCAGCTGCTGGCGACACAACAGATCGAACACGTGGCTGCAGTTGTCCGGCAGCGGTTCGTCGGCCTGCGGCGCATGCGGCGCCTCGCCTTCTGCCAACAGCGCGAAATCCAGCAGCCGGTGGGTGTAGTCGTAGGTCGGCCCCAGCACCTGCCCGCCGGGCAAGTCCTTGTAAACCGCCGAGATGCGCCGCTCCAGCCGCATGTTTTCGCTGGCCAGCGGCTCACTGACCGCCAGGCGCGGCAGGGTGGTGCGATAGGCGCGCAGCAGGAAGATCGCCTCCACCAGATCGCCGCTGGCCTGTTTGATGGCCAGCGCCGCCAGCTCGCGATCGTAGATGCCGCCTTCGGTCATCACCCGATCCACCGCCAGCCCCAGCTGCTGTTCGATTTGTTCCGCGCCGATCGCCGGCAGCGCCTCGTCGCCGCGCCGCAGCTGTTCCTGCAGCTGATGGGCGGCCTCAATGGCTTTTTCGCCCCCTTTTACCGCTACGTACATCAGCACACCTCCACGCGGGTGGTCCGCGGGATCGCCAGCAGGCGATCGCCGCAGGTCAGCAAGATATCCAGCCCCAGCGGGAAGCGCTGCGGGCGGTTGACCAGGTAATCCAGCAGTGCCGGCGGCAGGCGCGGCGCAATCAGGCGTTGGCTCTCGATGCCGGGGCCGGTCAGGCGCAGCGCGGCGCCGTTCTCCAGCTCGGCGAGCTGCACCACCACCGTGGCGCCGCATTCCGGCGAGATTTCAGTGCCGTGCGGTAAGGCCTGCAGATCGGCGGCCTGCACGTGCTCATCGAACAGGGCAAAACAGACCTCCTGCGCCGTGGTGGCCAGCGGCGCGCCGCTGTGAAAACGAATGTTTGTTAGCACTTGCTCACTTTTAAGCGCATCGCACAGCTGCAGCGGCGTTTCCTGATCGGCCAGCGTCAGCAGCGCGGCGGTGCTGGCCGCGTTCAGCGGCGCCCAGGCTGGGCCGTTCGGCAGCGTCACCCGGTGGCCCGGTTCGCTCAAGGCTTTAAGAATCAAACGGAAAGCGTGCTGCGATTGGTCTATCGGTTGTTCAAAACCGGTCAATAAACTCATGGCTTAATCCCCTCGCACCAGCGTAAAGAAGTCCACCCGGCTGGCGGCGATCGCCCGGGCGCGCAGCTGGCGCTGTTCGTGCTGCAGCGCGGCCAGCGGCGCGATCAGCTGTTGTTGCAGGCGTTCGCCGTGTTCCGGCTGTTGCAGCAGCGCATCGGCCAGCGCGCACAGCTCGGCGTGCGCCTTGTCGCGCCCGGCGATATAGCTGTAGCCGTAGCCGCCGTTGTCCAGCTGCACCACCGCACGGGTGACCGTCATGTCCCCCAGCACGAAGCGGCGGCCGGTAGCGCCCATGCGCCCCTGCAGCTGGGCCAGGCCGATCTCCGGCGCGCGGATGCTGCGGTAACCCGGGCTGAGGTTCAGCGCCTGCCAGTGGCTGCGCAGCTGCTCGGGCCGGCTGTGCGCCAGCACCGACATCCAGCGTTGTCTCGACTCTAAGGCGTGCATTCAGTGCTCCATCGTCAGTTCAATCATGTCGGCGCGGGCCAGGCTGACGGAGTATTCCGCCACGTCTTCGCCGCCGCTGCGGACGTTAAGGGTGCGCACGCACAGCAGCGGCGCGTGGGTGGCGATCTCCAGCAGCCGGCTCTCTTTGGCCTGCGCGCGGCGCGCGCTGATGCGCGTCTGGCGGCGGCTCAGCGGCTGCTGGAGGTGCTGTTCGATAAACTGGTGCAGCGAACCGCTGTGGAACTGCTGCAGCGCCGGCCACCAGTCCAGATCGGGCAGATAATGGTCGATCACGCTCATCGGCACGCCGTTGACCCGGCGCAGGGTGCGCAGGTGGATCACCATTTCGCCTTCTTCACGCGAGAGCGCGCTGGCGACATGCCCATTGCACGGGCGCAAAACGGCGAGTAAGCGCTCACTGGTGGGGTGGCTGCCCTGCTCGAACAGGTTCTGGCTGAAGCGGGTGTTGGCGTGCAGCGGGTAGTCGTAAGGCCGCATCAGCACCAGAATGCCGACGCCGTGGCGGCGCTGCAGCCAGCCGCGCTCTACCAGCTGATCCACCGCGCGGCGCAGGGTGTGGCGATTGACCTGATAGCGCTCGGCCAACTGCTGCTCCGAAGGCAGGTAGTCGCCGCAGCGGTACTGCGTGCGCAGCTCCTGTTCCAGCTGTGCGGCGATCTGCTGATAGCGGGTGGGGTAAGTGGTCGGATGTCTAGATAACTCCATCATAATAAAAACCTCGTCATGCCGATGGCGGTGCGATGAAGGTGGAAGCGGTGCGTTTCATCGGGCGTCTACCCTGTGGTCTTCACGTCGGCATCATGGTGCCGGGCGCAGATGACAATCGCGTTACGCGTCGGTGGCGAACAGATGAACTATTTAGGACAGCCCGGGCGTGCACGGGCGGCGGCGGCGCGCTATGCTGGCGCCACTGTTGACTGACTCTGGCCGCTACCATGCCGCAATCTCTGAATGCCCCTGAACACGCTCCACGCGCCTGGCCGCTGTGGAAACCGATCCTGTTTCTGCTGGTGGTGGCCGTCGGCCTCTACTACGTCAAATGGCAGCCTTACTACGGCAAGGCCTTCGTGGCGGCGGACAGCCACTCGATCGGCAAATCGATCCTGGCCGACGGCGCCGCGAGCCCCTGGCTGGCGGCCTGGCAGTACGCGCTGGTCTACTTCACCGCGGTGTGGAAGGCGGCGCTGCTCGGGGTGCTGTTAGGTTCGCTGGTGCAGGTGCTGATCCCGCGCGACTGGCTGGCGCGCACGCTTGGCCACCGGCGTTTTTCCGGCACCGTGCTGGGGGCGCTGATCGCGCTGCCGGGCATGATGTGCACCTGCTGCGCCGCGCCGGTTGCCGCCGGCATGCGCCGCCAGTCGGTGTCCAGCGGCGCCGCGCTGGCCTTTTGGCTCGCCAACCCGGTATTGAATCCGGCGACGCTGGTGTTCATGGGGTTTGTGCTCGGTTGGCCGTTCGCCGCCATCCGCCTGGTGGCAGGTGTGGTGATGGTGCTGGGCATCGCCTGGCTGGTGCAGCGCGTGACCGCCAACGATCCGCAACCCGCCGCGCCGCAGCCGCCGGTGATGATGGCGCAGAACGACGAGCAGCCGTTCCTCGCCCGCTGGGGCAAAGCGCTGTGGGCGCTGTTTTGGTCGACCATCCCGATCTACGTGCTGGCGGTGCTGGCGCTGGGGGCGGCGCGGGTCTGGCTGTTCCCGCATGCCGACGGCGCCGTCGACAATAGCCTGCTGTGGATCATCGCGCTGGCGATCGTCGGCTGCCTGTTCGTGATCCCCACCGCGGCGGAAATCCCGATCGTACAGACCATGATGCTGGCGGGCATGGGCGCCGGCCCGGCGCTGGCGCTGCTGATGACCCTACCGGCGGTCAGCCTGCCTTCGTTGCTGATGCTCAACAAAGCCTTCTCCGCCCGGGCGCTGTGCCTGACGGCGGCGCTGGTGGCGCTGTGCGGCGCGGTGACCGGCGTGGTGGGGATGGGGCTGGTGTAACTGATTCATGACCCGATGCTGTCTCAAGGAGGAGATGGAAATGGAACAGCGGAATAAACCTGAAATGGACTTAGAGGTGATGTTGCAGGAGCAAGCGTTGCGTGAAAGGGTGGATGCCGCCCTTGAACGTTTGAGAAACGGCACCGCGGTTTATCTCAGCCATTCGGAGGTAGAAAAACGAATGGCTATATTTAAAGCGAAAATTCGGGGGTGTTATCGAGGATGATGTTGAGCTGCGCTAGCTCACAGCTGGACTTACAGTGTCTAGGGGCGCTGTTGGTCGGCTTTGAGCGAAAAGCGGACCTTTTTATATTTTAGTCAAAACGCCCCACATGGTCAGGTTATAGCAATACCTCTCGCCCTTAGGCTACGTCTGCTTGAGTTGATAGCTTCGAGAAGGCGGAGGCGGCTTTCGCTAAGATGAATGGCGAGTAATTCTGCTGCTTTCTCAGTATCCTGCGAGCGAAGCGCAGCAAATATTTCGCGATGATCCTCCCAGGCGGGATTCGACGGCGCTTTGTCCAGCCATCGTGCCCGTGAAAGCCGGCGCAGAGCATCGCTTATTCCTTCGATAATAAACGTATTCTGACACATACGGGCCAGATGTAGATGAAATTGTGTTCCGGCATCGTCCATAATATCTTCAGTTGCATCAGCCGCCTTTTCCTTGAGAAGGTTTTCCAGACCGCTGAGTTGTTCTTCCGTCATTTGGCTGGCTGAAATTTTTAATGCCGCAACTTCCAGTACTTCCCGGTAAATGCACAGCTGTTCAACTTCCGCGATATCGATCGGTGCCACCAACCAGCGTATCCCGTCACGACATACCAGCCCTTCTGATTCCAGCTTTTGTAATGCGGCTCGCACAGGTGTCCGGGACGCCTTAAACGTCGCTTCAGCCCAGCGCTCCGTCAACCGTTCTCCCGGCCCCAGTTCCATGCTGAGAATTTGTTTTCGTAACTGGTTTTCAACCTCTGATGCCTGACTCATGACGGCAATGTTCTCCCGAAAATTGACAGTAAAATGCATACTCTATATGGTATACCAATTTGGTATACCAATAAAGGGCGATTTTATGACCCAATTCTATAACAGCTTTTGGCAGCGAAATCTGATCGTTTGCTTCATTGGCTCGTTTTCAACCGTCTTCGCAATGACTCTGATGCTGCCATTCCTCCCTTTGTATGTTGAAGAGCTTGGTGTAAACGGGCATGCCGCAGTTATTCAATGGTCTGGTGTGGCATTCAGCGCAACGTTTATTACTGCCGGGTTGATTGCCCCGGTCTGGGGAAGACTGGGTGACAGATATGGACGCAAGTCGATGCTCGTGAGAGCCAGTCTGGGCATGGCGGTTACGGTTTCTCTTATGGGGCTGGTGACAAATATCTGGCAACTTGTCGGTCTGAGGTTGTTGGTTGGACTGGCTGGCGGATATTCATCCGGTGCAACAATTCTTATTGCGGTCCAGGCTCCCAGAGAACGTGCAGCGTGGGCGCTTGGGATCGTTTCATCCGGTGTAATGGCAGGTAATCTTGCCGGTCCGCTTGCCGGGGGCTGGTTACCTGGCCTGATTGGAATTCGATCCACATTTCTTTGTGCCGGCGCGCTGATATTTTTTGCCTTCCTCATGACACTTATTCTTATCCGGGAAGAGGTGAAAAAACCTTCGGATGTAGCCACCCAATCCCGGGTTGGCTGGTCGCAGATACCCGCACGCTCTGTAATTGTCTGCATGCTTTGCACCGGCCTGCTGCTGATGCTGGCTAACATGTCAATAGAGCCCATTATCACGGTCTATGTTCGAACCCTCGTCAGTGACGCGTCCCAGATAACTAAAGTGGCAGGATATGTGATGGCGGCAGCGGCATTGGGAAGCATTATTTCCGCCTCTTGGCTTGGGAAGCTGGCAGACAGGATAGGGCATTTGCGCATTATCGCTCTTGCGTTAGCTGCGGCCGGTTTGTTGCTGATCCCTCAGGCATTTGTCACGTCCGGGTGGCAACTGATTGCCCTGCGTTTCCTAATGGGGCTGGCGCTTGGCGGCCTGTTGCCTTGTATTGCGGCAGTGATACGTCATCGCGTACCAGAAGGAATGGTGGGCAGCATCCTTGGTTCTTCCGTCGCTGCGCAGTTTGCCGGACAGTTCATCGGGCCGTTGATTGGAGGTTTTGTCGGCGGGCATATCGGGATGCGAGCCGTTTTCCTGGCAACCAGTTGCATCCTGCTGCTCGGAGCGGCGTGGAACCTCAATATACAACGCCAGCCAGTGACACGCTGACTGGCTGCATTACCCTTCACCGGCAAATTCGGAGATTTTATGTCAAATCAACTCAGTAATATCAATAAAAACAGCGCGCTGCTGGTAATGGACTTTCAGGCGATTATTCTCAACAACTTCCTACCGCATGAGAGTGCTGGAGACGTTATTCGTAACACGGCCTCGCTGATATCATCCGCACGCGCAGCAGGTGTACCCGTTATCTACGTTAGTGTCGGATTCCGCAAGGGTTACCCTGAGGTCAGCCAAAACAACACGATTTTCTCGTCCATTAAAGAGAATGGAATTTTTATGGCTGATAGCGAGAGCACGGCTATTCATGCTGATGTCGCTCCGGCAGAGAATGAGCCCGTGATTGTTAAACGCAGGGTCGGCGCTTTTTCTTTTACCGAACTTGATATGATTCTTCGTGCACAAGGCATCGAAACCCTGATCCTTACTGGCGTGACGACTAGTGGTGTGGTGCTTTCTACAGTCGGGCAAGCTTTTGACCTTGATTACCGCCTTATCGTTGTGAGTGATTGTTGCGAAGATCCAGATCATGAAACCAATGTGTTTTTACTTGAAAAAATCATACCTCAACATGCTTTTGTTACCAGCTCATCTGAAATATCAGAAGTCTGGGCATAAAAATATGAATTTCTGACGTACTGGGCAAAGAGGATCGGGTATGCCCGGTCATTTGAACGTCAGCTTCTGGCACAGAGCCGCCTGTCAGATGACTTTATGCTGCCGATGCGTCAGGTCGAGTTTGGATGAATACCTATTGAAACGTGTATTGTTGGTTCATCGCAACCTATGCACCACCTGGTTGCTGCTGCCGCGCCAGATCAGCGCCGGGTCTTTCAAATCCTGCACGAACTTGCCGTCGATCAGCACGTTGATCCTGTCCACCACCTGCATTTGCTGTGCGTCCAGCTCCGCCAGCCGGTAGCCGGTCCACAGCCAGATATCCTTGCCGGGGCATTCGGCGCGTACCCGTTTCACCAGTTGCAAGATGCTCGGTACGTTGGCCGGGTGCAGCGGATCGCCGCCGGAGAGCGACAGCCCCTGGCGCGGCACGCGCGTATCGTTCAGATCGGTGATGATGCGGTCTTCCAACTCCGGGGTAAACGGCTGGCCGGAGTTGAGCCGCCAGGTGCTTTTGTTGTAGCAGCCGGGGCACTGGTGCACGCAGCCGGCGACAAACAGCGTGCAGCGGGTGCCGGGGCCGTTGACGACGTCGATCGGGTAATACTGGTGATAATTCATGTGAGGCCTGCCCATCAGGCTATTTTACTGGCCATTTTGCCTCCGGCAGTGCTCCCAATCCTCATGTACTGCGTGTACGCTGCGGTTGGTGCGCGCTGGCCGAAGGCAAACTGGCGGCGACAATCACGCCTGATGAACAGGCTTCTGCCTAGGCTGCACGGCGCTTTTCAGCCGAGCTGCCCGTTGCCGAGGTGTTTCACCCGGCGTTTCACCTCTTCCTGCTTGCCGGCGTTGAACGGCCGGGCATCGGGGCTGCCGAGATAGCCGCACACCCGGCGGGTGACCGAGACCTTGGCCGAGTCGTGGTTGCCGCATTTCGGGCAGGTGAAGCCTTTGCTGGTGCAGGAGAATTCACCGGTGAAGCCGCATTCGTAGCACTCGTCGATCGGCGTGTTGGTGCCGTAGTAAGGCACCCGGGTGTAGCTGTAGTCCCACACGTCTTCCAGCGCCTTCAGGTTGTGCTGCAGGTTCGGGTACTCGCCGTAGCAGATGAAGCCGCCGCTGGCCAACGGCGGGTAGGGCGCTTCGAAGTCCAGCTTGTCGTACGGATTGACCTTCTTCTCCACGTCGAGGTGGAAGCTGTTGGTGTAATAGCCCTTGTCGGTGACGCCCGGCACTACGCCGAAATCGGCGGTGTCCAGCCGGCAGAAGCGATCGCACAGGTTCTCGCTCGGCGTGCTGTAGAGGCTGAAGCCGTAGCCGGTCTCGTCTTTCCAGGCGTCGACGGCGGCGCGCAGCCGCGCGACGATCGCCACCGCTTTGGCGCGCAGCGCCTCGTCGTCATACACGTGGTTTTTTCCGCCGAACAGCGCGTTGATGGTCTCGTGCAGGCCGATGTAGCCCAGCGAAATCGAGGCGCGGCCGTGCTTGAAGATATCGGCGATGTTGTCGTCGGCCTTGAGCCGCACGCCGCAGGCGCCTTCCATGTACAAGATTGGCGCCACCCGCGCCTTGATGCCTTCCAGCCGGGCGATGCGCGTCATCAGGGCCTTTTTCGCCAGCTGCAGGCGCTGATCCAGCAGCGCCCAGAAGCGCGACTCATCGCCCATCGCTTCCAGCGCGATGCGCGGCAGGTTGAGGCTGATGACGCCGATGTTGTTGCGGCCGTCGTGCACCAGCTCGCCGTCCTGCTCGTAGGTGCCGAGGAAGCTGCGGCAGCCCATCGGCGTTTTGAACGAGCCGGTGACCTTCACCACCTGATCGTAGTTGAGAATGTCCGGGTACATGCGCTTGCTGGCGCACTCCAGCGCCAGCTGCTTGATGTCGTAGTTCGGATCGCCGTACTGGTGGTTGAGGCCGTCGCGGATGGCGAACACCAGTTTGGGGAACACGGCGGTCTTGCGGTTTTTGCCCAGCCCGGCGATGCGGTTTTTCAGGATCGAGCGCTGGATCAGGCGCGACTCCCAGCTGGTGCCGAGGCCGAAGCCGAAGGTGACGAACGGCGTCTGGCCGTTGGCGGTGTGCAGGGTGTTGACCTCGTACTCCAGCGACTGGAAGGCGTCGTAACACTCTTTCTCGGTGCGCGCCATGGCATAGCCTTTGGCGTCCGGGATCTGCCACTCTTCCGCCACCTGCAGGTGTTTGCGGAAGCTCTCGTCGACGAACGGCGCCAGAATTTCATCGATGCGGTTGATGGTGGTGCCGCCATAAATATGGCTGGCGACCTGGGCGATGATCTGCGCGGTCACGGCGGTGGCGGTGGAGATCGACTTCGGCGGCTCGATTTCGGCGTTGCCCATCTTGAAACCGTTGGTCAGCATGCCTTTCAGATCGATCAGCATGCAGTTGAACATCGGGAAGAACGGCGAGTAGTCGAGATCGTGGTAGTGAATTTCGCCGCGTTCATGGGCCAGCACCACGTCGCGCGGCAGGATGTGCTGCTTGGCGTAGTGTTTGGCGACGATGCCCGCCAGCAGGTCGCGCTGGGTGGGGATCACCTTGCTGTCCTTGTTGGCGTTTTCGTTCAGAAGCGCGCGGTTGCTTTGCTCGACCAGGCCGCGAATTTCCTGGTTCAGGCGGCCGCGCAGTTCGCGCGCCACATCGCGATCGTGGCGGTATTCGATATAGGCGCGCGCCAGCTGTTTGTATTCGCCGGCCATCAGCTGGTTTTCCACCGCCTGCTGGATCTCGTGGATATCGACGCGCGGCTGCTGCTCCATGCGCTGAGCGACCACGCGGGCGACGGTGGCGCAGTAGTCGGCATCGACCACGCCCACCGCCAGCGCGGCGCGCTCGATGGCCTGCGCAATGCGCGCTTCGTCAAAAGGTACCTGGCAACCGTCCCGCTTAATCACTACTGGTTTCACGTTGTACTCCTTGTTCCCCGAGGGAGCGTTCATACCCGCCTGGCGTGGCGAGCAACCGTCAAATTTCGCTTATCCACAGGGCAAAGCCGCAGCGCGCAAGGGCTGTGGCGGCGTGTGGATGATTTTGTGGATAACTACTATATATAGTTGTTCGCAATTCTTAATGCACTATATATAGATATTGGCGCGATTCTTTTGATGTAGAACAAGGAAAACGGAAGAGCGTGCGCAAGCTGAACAGTCGTCAATCGCCCGCCGGCCGATCGCGAAAATGTTCCAGCAGAAAATCGACCCAGACGCGCACCCGCGGCGGCAGATCCGCCGAGGCGTAATAGAGCCACAGCTGCACCGGGCGCGGCCAGCATTCCGCCAGCACCGGCCGCAGCGTGCCCTGCTCGAAGTGTTTCTCGACGTACCAGCGTGCCAGGTTGACGATGCCCAGCCCGGCCAGCGCCGCATCCAGCAGCATCTCCGGGCGGCTGGCCACCAGCCGGCCGTTCAGCTCCAGCGCCAGCGTTTCGCCCTGATGGCGCAGCTGCCATTTGACGTGGCGGCCGTTGGCCGGGTTGCGGTGCAGCAGGCAGTCGTGCCGCAGCAGATCGTGCGGCGTTTGCGGTTCACCGCGCCGCGCCAGATAGTCGGGCGACGCCGCCAGCACCATGTGCATCGGGTAGAGCGGGCGGGCCACCAGCCGGCTGTCGGGATCGACCCGGCTGCCGATGCCGACGTCGAAACCTTCGCCCACCAGATTCACCACCCGGGCGTCCAGCGACAGATCGAGATCGATCTGCGGATAGCGCGCCAAAAATTGCGGGATCAACGGCATCAGCATCCGGCGGCCGAAGCCGGGGATCATCGTGACGCGCACCACGCCGGCAGGCGCCTGCCGTTCGCCGCCGGCGCTTTCCAGCGTCGCCGCCAATGCCTGCCACAGCGGCGCTACCTGCGCCAGCAGCGCTTTGCCCTCGTCGGTCAGCAGCACGTTGTGGGTGTTGCGCTGAAACAGCCGCAGCGCCAGCTTCTCTTCCAGCGCGCGGATGTTTTTGCTGACCGCCGCCGGCGTCACGCCCAGCTGGCGAGCGGCGGCGGAGAAATTTTGCGCCTGCGCGGCGGCGAGGAAGGCCGGCAACAGGCGATGCACGTCAAAGGGCAGCGACATAGTGGTTGATACTTTCAGTTGAAATTGAAGTGACCTCTAACAGCCTACACCCGCAGCGGCGGAAATGGAAAAATGCCTCATCTTCTTATGACCGAGGAATCATGTATGTCGCGCATTTTAGTGTTAACCGCCCACCGTACCCCCGACGAGTCGCGCATTAATAAGGCGCTGATCGAGGCCGTACGCCCGCTGCCCAACGTGACCGTTCACGAACTGATCCGCGCGTACCCGGATTACCGCATCGACGTGGCGCGCGAACAGGCGCTGCTGCAGAGCCATGATGCGGTAGTGATGCTGTTCCCGTTTTACTGGTACAGCTCGCCGGCGATCCTCAGCGAATGGCAGGATGCGGTATTAACCTACGGTTTTGCCTACGGCAGCGAAGGCACCCAACTGCACGGCAAGCCGCTGCAGCTGGTGGTGAGCACCGGCGGCGACGCGCAGGCTTATACGACGCAAGGGTACAACCGTTACCCGGTGCAGGATCTGCTGCTGCCGTTCCACGCCATGGCCAACCTGACCGGCATGGATTATCTGCCGCCGCATCTGGTGCAGGGCGTGAGCGACATGAGCGATGAGCAGTTGGCGCAAGAGGCCGCCGGCGTGGCGGCGCTGCTGGGGAAATGGTAGGGCGCAGCGTTCGCCGCGCCCTGCGGGGTCAGTCTTCGAGCAGCCACCACACCGCTTCGAACGGCCGCAGCGTCAGCGCCTGCGGCTGGTCCGCCGAATCGGCGTAGTTGCTCATCAGCGGGCGCCATTGCGCGGAAGCTTCCACGCCTTCCGCCGCCCAGGCCAGCGGTTCGCGGCTCAGGTTGGCCGCCACCAGCAGGCGCTGGCCGTTCCAGCTGCGCTGATAGCACCACAGCGCCGGGTGTTCCGGCGCCAGATCCTGATAGTCGCCGTGGGTCAGCAGCGGATACTGCTTGCGCAGGGTGATCAGCTGGCGATAGGCGTAAAACACCGAGTCGAGATCGGCCAGCGCCGCGTCGGCGTTGATCTGCGGGTAGTTCTCGGCGCAGCCGATCCACGGCGTGCCGGTGGTGAAACCGGCGTGCGGCGCGGCGCTCCACTGCATCGGCGTGCGGCCGTTGTCGCGCGATTTGTCGGCCAGGATCGCCAGCAGCTCGGCGTCGCTGCGGCCCTGGGCGCGCAGTTCGGCGTACATGTTCAGGCTTTCCACGTCGCGATACTGCTCGATGGCGCGGAAGCCGGGGTTGGTCATGCCGAGTTCTTCGCCCTGATAGATATAAGGCGTGCCCTGCATGCCGTGCAGCACCATCGCCAGCATTTTGGCGGCCGGCACCCGCAGTGCGCCTTCATCGCCGAAGCGCGACACGATGCGCGGCTGATCGTGGTTGCACCAGAACAGCGCGTTCCAGGCGCGGTTATGCATCCCTTGTTGCCAGTGGCGGAAGATCTGCTTCAGTTCCACGTAATCCGGCGCAGCCCGCGTCCATTTTTCGCCGCCGGCGTAGTCCACCTTCAGGTGATGGAAATTGAAGGTCATCGACAGCTCTTCGCCGCTCTGCGCCGCGTAGCGCTGGCAATGCTCAAGCGTGGTGGAGGACATCTCGCCCACCGTCATCAGGCCGCGCGGCTGAAACACCTCGCGGCTCATCTCCTGCAGGAACTCGTGGATGCGCGGGCCGTCGGTGTAGAAGCGGCGGCCGTCGCCCTGGCTGTCGGACGGGAAGTCCTGCTGTTTGGACACCAGGTTGATCACGTCGAGGCGCAGCCCGTCGACGCCTTTGTCCGCCCAGAACTGACACACTTTCTTCAGCTCTTCGCGCACCGGCGGGTGTTCCCAGTTGAGATCCGCCTGCTCGGCGGCGAACAGGTGCAGGTAGTACTGGCCGCTGTCGGCGTGCCACTGCCAGGCGTTGCCGCCGAACTTGGAGCGCCAGTTGTTCGGCGGCGTTTCACCTTCGCCGTCGCGCCAGACGTAGAACTGACGATACGGGCTGTGGCGATCCTGCGCGGCTTTGAACCACGGGTGCTCGGTCGAGGTGTGGTTGAACACCATGTCCATTACGATGCGGATGCCGCGCTGGTGGGCGGCGGCGACCAACTGCTCGAAGTCTGCCATCGTGCCGTAAGCCGGATCGATGGCGCAGTAGTCCGCCACGTCATAGCCGTTGTCCACCTGCGGCGATACGTAGACCGGCGTCAGCCAGATCGCATCCACGCCCAGTTCCTGCAGATAGTCCAGCCGCCGGGTCACCCCGGCCAAATCGCCGTAGCCGTTGCCGGTGCTGTCCTGAAAACTCTTCGGATAAATTTGGTAGATGACGCCGTTCTGCCACCAGGGGGTTGGGTTGCTCATAGTTCAATACCTTTGAATCGTGACAACGGGCCTGCGCAAGCAGGCCCCTACATTCATATTGCGTCAATCAAACCGGCAGCTCGCCGCGGGCGGCCTTGCGTTTGTAGACCATGATGGTCAGCACCAGCGGGATGACGATCGCCACCAGAATCGCCAGCGAGTAAATCAGCCAGAACTGCGGCTTGATAGACAGGATGCCCGGCAGGCCACCGACGCCGATGCCGTTGGCCATCACGCCGTCCAGCCCGCAGATAAGGCCCGCGATCGCGGAGCCGATCATCGCGCACAGCATCGGGAAGCGGTATTTGAGGTTGATGCCGTACATCGCCGGCTCGGTCACGCCGAGGTAGGCGGAGATCGCCGCCGGCACCGAGATTTCACGCTCGTTGGCCTTGCGGCTGATGATGATGATGCCGAGCACCGCCGAGGCCTGCGCGATGTTGGACAGCGCAATCAGCGGCCATACCGGGGTGCCGCCCATGCTCTGGATCATCTGCATGTCGATGGCCAGCGTGGTCTGGTGCACGCCGGTGATCACCAGCGGCGCATACAGGAAGCCGAACAGCGCGGCGCCCACCGGCGCGAAGCTGCCGGTCATCACCGATTTCACCGCCCAGGCAACGCCGTCGCCGATCATGCGGCCGAACGGCCCGATCAGCGCGTGCGCCAGGAACACCGCCAGCAGCAGCGAGACCACCGGCACCACCACCAGATAGAGATAGTCGGGAACGATCTTTTTCAGCCGGGTTTCGATCCAGCCCAGCGCCATGCCCGCCAGGATCGACGGGATCACCTGCGCCTGATAGCCCACTTTCTGGATCACGAACCAGCCGAAGTTCCACACTTCCGGCGTTTGCTGGCCGAGCAGGTAGGAGTTCATCAGCTGTGGCGACACCAGGGTGACGCCCAGCACGATGCCGAGCACCGGGGTGCCGCCCATCTTTTTCACCGTCGACCAGCAGATGGCCACCGGCAGGAACATGAAGATCGCTTCACCGAGCAGCCACAGGAAGTCGTAAACGGTTTTCCACGCCGGGTGCATCTGCGCCAGCGTTTGGCCGCCGGACATCGGGATGTCGCCGATCACGTTGCGGAAGCCGAGGATCAGACCGCCGCTGATCAGCGCCGGCAGCAGCGGGAAGAAGATCTCGGCGAAGTGGGAGATGGTGCGCTCGGTCCAGGTCATGTTCTGGCGCGCGGCCACCTTGGCCTGCTCCTTGTCGGCCTCGTTGACGCCGGTGCTGGCGATCAGCGCCTGATAGTAGTCGCCGACGTCGGTGCCGATCACCACCTGGAACTGCCCGGCGTTGGTGAAGCACCCTTTGACCATAGGCAGCTCTTCGATCTCTTTCGGTTTCGCCTTATTGGGATCGTTGAGGACGAAACGCAGCCGGGTAATGCAATGGCTGACGGTGGCGATGTTCTCGCGGCCGCCGACCAAAACAATCAGGCGATCAATATCCTGCTGTTTTACTTTGCTCATTATGGGATACCTGCAGAGGTGTTGACTGAGTAATGATCAAAGCTTAGCCACTCGGCATTTTGAATGAAATGGGAACGTTCCCGGTTTGGGGCGAGGATCACAAAATGACGAAAAATGGTCAACTTCCGATCAGGAAAGTTTGCTGGGCACCACCAGGCGGCGGATCCCCTGCTCGCCGCTGAGCTGCGCCAGCAACTGCTGCGCGGCCAGCAGGCCGGCGCTGCCGTAGCCGAACTCCACCGACAGGGTGTCGGGGAACAGGAAGCTGAGCAGCGGGGTGTTGCCGATGGCGCATACCTGGATGGCGCGCGTCGGCTGTTGTTGCAGGTATTTGATCGCCCCCAGGGCGATGCTGTCGGAGGCGCAAATCAGCGCGCTGGTGTGCGCGTCAATCACTTCGGCGGCGTGCTGGAAACCGCTCTGGTAGCTCAGTTCGCCCAGCGTGGCGCGCGGCGTGAGCGTGAGGCGTTCACAGGCGTCGAGATAGGCCTGATAGCGGCGCTGGCCGGTGGTGGCGTCGCTGAGCTGCACCCCCAGATAGCCGATATGCCGATGTCCTTGCTGATACAGGCGATCCATCAGCAGGTTCACCGCGCCGGCGTCGTCGTAGCAGACTGACGAGAAGCCGTCGTATTCGCGCACCATCACCACCATTTTTTCCTGCCACGGCTTGAGCATCGCCGCGGTCAAGCCGGTGAAGCCGAACAGGATCACGCCGTCGACGTTGCGCTGATGCAGTACGTGCAGATGCTCCTGCACCAGGCGGGTTTCGAACTGGCTCTCCATCACGATCGGATCGAAGCCTTGCTGATACAGCAGCGGCAGCATGGTGCGTACCGCCTGGTTTTCCGACGGCGAGTCGAGACGGGAAACGATGATGCCCACCACTTTGTCGCTTTGGCCGCGCATGGCGCGCGCCGACTTGGAGGGCGTAAACCCTTGCTGACGGATCACCGCTTCCACCCGTTCACGGGTTTGCGGGCTCACGCTGCCTTCATTGTTCAGCACGCGTGAGACGGTGGATTTGCCTACGCCGCTCAGGCGCGCGATGTCCTTGATGGTCAGCCGGTTTTGCATGGTTTACTTTTCGTTGAGGTGGACAGGCGTAACATAAAGGCCTGTAAAACAATGCCCGTCAGCATAGCTCATTTTCCGACGCGGATCTTGATGCAAAACGGGATTGTGACATTGCGATGAACGGCCGCTCCTGCCGCTCTGTTTTTCCCTTTACCGGAGGTTATTCCCCATATGGACCCCGACCCGACTGCTTTAGACACTCACTCGGTTCTCCGGTAAAACCTCTCCGCCTGGCGCTGCTGTTTTACCGGTGAAGTACATCACGGTAACCGGTAGCGCGCGCTTCGTCGTTCGCTCCTGCTGCTGAAAAAAAGAATAAGGATCTGCGTTGGCAGAGGCTTTTTGGCGCACCCGCCATCCGCCCGGCCGATGACGATCCCCGTTTACCCGCTGCCGTGAGGCACCGGGCGACGAGGTGCGACCCATGAAACTGAAAAAACTCCCCCGTCAACTGCTGGGCCTGTTCGCCCGCGGCCTCCCGCGCCGTTTGGTGCGCCGCGACAGCCTGCTGGACAGCGTCGGCGGCGCTGCGCGCGACATGCCGGCCGGCCTGGCGCAGCAGCGGCTGGAATGCGCCGCCGCAGAAACGATGCAGCTCTTTGAGCGTTTTCACAGCCATCCGGAAGGCATCACCGCCCATGAGGCGGAACAGGTGCGCCAGCGCTGCGGCGAGAACGTCATCGACGATCAGCAGAAAGAGGCCTGGTGGCAACACCTCTGGCACTGCTACCGCAACCCGTTCAACCTGCTGCTGACCGCGCTCGGCATGATCTCTTACGCCACCGAGGATCTCACCGGCGCCTTGGTGATCGCGCTGATGGTGCTGATCTCCACGCTGCTGAATTTCATCCAGGAGGCGCGATCCAACCGGGCGGCCGACGCGCTGAAGGCCATGGTGAGCAACACCGCCACGGTGATCCGCAGCGATGCGCTCACCGGCAGGAGCGAGCACGTGGAGCTGCCGATCGCGCAGCTGGTGCCGGGCGATATCATCAAACTGGCGGCCGGCGACATGATCCCGGCGGATCTGCGCGTGCTGTCGGCCAAGGATCTGTTCATCAGCCAGGCGGCGCTGACCGGCGAATCGCTGCCGGTGGAAAAATCCGCCGCGCCGCAGTTGCCGGCGGCCGATCCACTCGACTGCCGAAACCTGTGCTTCATGGGCACCAACGTGGTCAGCGGCACCGCGCTGGCGATGGTGATCGGCACCGGCGGCGGCACCTATTTCGGCCAGCTGGCGCAGCGCGTCACCAGCCAGGATGAGCAGCCGAACGCCTTCCAGAGCGGCATCAGCAAGGTCAGCTGGCTGCTGATCCGTTTTATGCTGGTGATGACGCCGATCGTGCTGCTGATCAACGGCTACACCAAGGGCGACTGGTGGGAGGCGGCGCTGTTCGCGCTGTCGGTGGCGGTCGGGCTGACGCCGGAGATGCTGCCGATGATCGTCACCTCGACGCTGGCCAAAGGGGCGGTGAAACTGTCGCGCCAGAAGGTGATCGTCAAACGGCTGGACGCCATCCAGAACTTCGGTGCGATGGACATTCTGTGCACCGACAAGACCGGCACCCTGACCCAGGACAAGATCGTGCTGGAGCGCCATACCGACGTGTTCGGCGCCAGCAGCGAGCGGGTGCTGCGCTACGCCTGGCTGAACAGCTTCTACCAGACCGGGCTGAAAAACCTGCTCGACGTGGCGGTGCTGAGCTGCGCGGAGCAAAATCAGCAGCCGCAGGCGCTGCAAAACTACCGCAAGGTGGATGAGATCCCGTTCGACTTCGTGCGCCGCCGCATGTCGGTGGTGGTGGCCAAAGACAACGAGTATCACGAGCTGGTGTGCAAGGGCGCGCTGGAAGAGATGCTGGCGATTTGCAGCCACGTGCGCCACGAAGACGAGGTGATCCCGCTGAGCGAGGCGCTGCTGGCGAGGATCCGCCGCATCACCGACGATCTCAACCAGCAGGGGCTGCGGGTGGTGGCGGTGGCCAACAAGATCCTGCCGGCGCAAACCCATGAATACGGCGTGGCGGACGAGTCGGATCTGATCCTCGAAGGCTACGTCGCCTTCCTCGATCCACCGAAGGAAAGCACCGCGCCGGCGCTGGCGGCACTGAAACAGAACGGCGTCACGGTGAAGATCCTCACCGGCGACAACGAGCTGGTGGCCGCCAAAGTGTGCCGGGACGTCGGGCTGGAGGCCGATCATCTGCTGCGCGGCAGCGAGATCGAGCAGATGGACGACGAGCAGCTGGCGCAGGCGGCGGCGCGCACCACGGTGTTCGCCAAGCTGACGCCGCTGCACAAGGAGCGCATCGTCAAACTGCTGCGCCGCCAGGGGCACGTGGTGGGCTTTATGGGCGACGGCATCAATGACGCGCCGGCGCTGCGCGCGGCCGATATCGGCATCTCCGTCGATTCGGCGGTGGACATCGCCAAGGAAGCGGCGGACATCATCCTGCTGGAAAAAAGCCTGATGGTGCTGGAGCAGGGGGTGATCGAAGGGCGCCGCACCTTCGCCAACATGCTGAAATACATCAAGATGACCGCCAGCTCCAACTTCGGCAACGTGTTCAGCGTGCTGATCGCCAGCGCCTTCCTGCCGTTTCTGCCGATGCTGCCGCTGCACCTGTTGATTCAGAACCTGATGTACGACATCTCGCAGATCGCCATCCCGTTCGATAACGTCGACGACGATCAGATCACCCAGCCGCAGCGCTGGAACTCCGCCGATCTGGGGCGGTTTATGGTGTTCTTTGGGCCGATCAGTTCGATCTTCGACGTGCTGACCTTCAGCCTGATGTGGTGGGTATTCAAGGCCAACACGCCGGAAATGCAGACGCTGTTCCAGTCCGGCTGGTTCGTGGAAGGGCTGCTGTCTCAGACGCTGATCGTGCACATGATCCGCACGCGCAAAATTCCGTTTATCCAGAGCCGCCCGTCCTGGCCGCTGTGCATCATGACGCTGGCGGTGATCGCTACCGGCATCGGCCTGGTGTTCTCGCCGCTGGCCGGCTTCCTGCAGCTGCAGGCGCTGCCGCTCGGTTACTTCCCGTGGCTGGTGCTGATCCTCGCCGGTTACATGGTGCTGACCCAGTGCGTGAAAGGCTGGTTCGTGCGCCGCTACGGCTGGCAATAACCCGTTCGCCCCCTCCGGCCGGGAGGGGGCAACTGTGATCCCGTCCGCTTTTTCACCGCAACGGTTGGACATCTGTTCTGTGCTGAGTCTTTATCTACAGCGTTGGCTGTTTTCCCCTGCGCCTTTCAAGCCACCGCGTTGTTGGCTGTACGCCCGCCCCCCAGTTACTTAGCAGACCTAAGCGCCTGGGGATGCGGGCGCTTGCCGCCTGGCGGTGGTTTGAAATTCATTGGGGATATTTTGTTTTTTTCCTCTGAGGAATTTCCGATGCACAGACCTTTCCGTTATACGCTACTGGCTTCATCGTTATGGTTTTCTTGCGGCGCGCTGGCGCAGCCGGTGGGTGATTTGCCGCTGATGCCCTGGCCGCAGCAGGTGGAAGTGACGCAACCGGCGGGCAAACTGATTTTGGATCACCGGCTGTCGTTAAGCCTCCAGGGCGATGATTTGGGCGACGCGCTGCCGCGCTGGCGCCAGCGCATCGAGTTGCAGACCGGCTGGACGCTGGCGCCGAGGGAAGAAGCAAACGGCGCGGCGATCAAGGTAGTGATCAAGGATCGGGTGGCGGCGCAGCCGCTGCCGGGCAGCGATGAGAGTTACCGGCTGGCGGTCACGCCGCAGGGCGCCACGCTGACCGCCAACACCCGCTTCGGCGCGCTGCGCGGCATGGAGACCCTGCTGCAACTGCTGCAGACCGATGGGCAAAACACTTTCCTGCCATTGGTGGATATTCGCGATGTGCCGCGTTTTCCGTGGCGCGGCGTGCTGCTGGATTCGGCGCGCCATTTCCTGCCGCTGCCGGACATTCTGCGCCAGCTTGACGGCATGGCGGCGGCCAAGCTCAACGTATTCCACTGGCACCTGACCGACGATCAGGGCTGGCGCTTCGCCTCCGAGCATTACCCCAAATTGCAGCAGCAGGCCAGCGACGGCCAGTTCTACACCCGTGAGCAAATGCGGCAGGTGGTGGCTTACGCCACGGCGCGCGGCATTCGCGTGGTGCCGGAGATCGACATGCCGGGGCACGCCTCCAGCATCGCGGTGGCCTATCCCGACCTGATGAGCGCGCCGGGGCCGTATCGCATGGAGCGCGAGTGGGGCGTGCATAAGCCGACGCTCGATCCGACCCGCGACGAGGTTTATCAGTTTGTCGATACGATCGTCGGCGAGCTGGCGGCGATCTTCCCCGATCCTTATCTGCACATCGGCGGCGACGAAGTGGACGCCAGCCAGTGGCGGGCGTCGCCGTCGATTCAGGCGTTTATGCAGCAGAACGGGCTGGCGGATACCCATGCGCTGCAGGCCTACTTCAACCAGAAGCTGGAAAAAGTCCTCGAGAAGCACCAGCGGCAGATGGTCGGCTGGGACGAGATCTATCATCCGTCGCTGCCGCGTTCGATCGTCATTCAGTCTTGGCAGGGGCAAGACTCGCTGGGCGCCAGCGCGCAGGATGGCTATCAGGGCATTCTCTCCACCGGTTTCTACCTCGATCAGCCGCAAAGCACCGCCTATCACTACCGCAATGAAATTCTGCCGCAGCCGCTGGGGGTTGAGACGGCGGTGCAGCCCGGCGAGCAGGCGCAAAGCTGGCGTTTCAGCATGCCGCGCCTGAAGGGCAGCGCGGTGGAGGGCAGCTTCACGCTGATCGAGGGCAAGCAGGGCTGGCGCGGCTTTATCGATTTCAACGGCAAATCGCGCCGCGCGGTGCACGATATCGTCTGGCGCACGCCGCAGCAGGTGACGTTCCGCGTCGATACCTGGATGGGCGACACGCGGCCGGTGTTTACGCTGCAACAGGACAAGCTCAGCGGCTATACGTTGGTCGGCAACGTGCGTTACCCCACCCAGGGCGAGAAACTGGCGGCGGCGCCGGCGGGCAAGATGCCGGTGGTGCCGGATGAGAAGGGGCAGGCCAAGATCCTCGGCGGGGAAGCGGCGCTGTGGGCGGAAAACGTGCGTGCGCCGCTGATCGATCTCAAGCTGTGGCCGCGCGCCTTTGCGGTGGCGGAGCGGCTGTGGTCGGCGCAGGACGTCACCGATGAGAACAACATGTACCGGCGGCTGGCGGCGATCGACGCCTGGTCGGTGGTGTCGGTCGGCCTGCAGCAGCACGCGGAAACGGCGCGCGAATTCACCCGGCTGAGCAACAGCGTGCAGATCGTGCCGCTGCAGATCCTGGCCGAGGCGGTGGAACCGGCGCAGTATTACACCCGCCAGCACCTGAAGTTCCAGGCCGGCAACTATCATCAGTTCGAACCGCTGAACCGCTTTGCCGATGCGCTGCCGCCGGAGAGCGAGGCGGTGCGCGACATGCATGCGCAGGTCGCGGCTCTGCTGAAGGATAAGCGCGATAAGGCGGCGGCGCAGGCGCTGCGCGAACGGCTGCAGCGCTGGCAGGCGAACGGCGCGGCGCTGCAGACGGCGATCGCGGGCAACCGCACGCTGCGGGAGCTGGCGCCGGTGGCGCAGGACGTCGATGCCCTGGCCGCATTGGGGTTAACGCTGCTGGAGCGGTATCAGCAGGATAAACCGCTGAGCCGAGCCGAGGCCGAACAAGCGCAGCGCCGGCTGGATGCGGCGGCGCAGACGCGCGACGAAGTGGTGATTGCGGCGGTGTACCCGCTGGAGGCGCTGCTGCGGGGGATGCAAACGGCGCCGTAAGGAGAGGTGGCGAAGAAACTGCGGGGCGTATTCCATATCTCGACATTGCGATGTGGTTGAAAGAGCAGAAACGACGGGCTGGTTGTAAAATCCAGCCCGATTTGTTCATTCAATACGGTTTACGCATTAAAGGGATTGATAATGCCGCAGGTTTTTAATGTCCGATTGATTGGAGAAGGCGCACTGGCTGCAACCAATGACCTCTTGGCTGAGGCTGGGTATGGCGTTCGGGTACAAATGATGAATGCTGAAGATTTTGAGTGGTGCGTTGCGTTGGCTCGCCAACAACCCGAAGAGCGCCGTATTCCCTGGGCGTTGAATGGCGCCGTGTTGGACGATCCTGACGGCTTTACGTTTAGCTTTAAGATACAGGGCATCGATGACCGGCCGGCAGGCGCCTGTATCTGCCGGTTTTGTCCGGCGGCGGGCGAGCAACTGGCGATGTTAAATATTGAGATGCTGCAAAACTTTCGTATTAGAGACTCGAGCCTTGATGGCAATACGCTGCGTTTTGCGCTCTATGTCGCCGTGCTCTTTATGGTGGATACGGCATGCGCAGGGTTGCGCTTAATATCGCCGATTAATACGGAGTTGGCTGATTATTATATAAATTATCATCAATTTGTTGACCTCGCCGGGGGGCTCAAACAGATACTTTATCGAGATGCCGAGGCGCTTTTCCTGTGGTTCCAGGAAGGTTTTTTGCCGCCGGCCTCATAATTGAAGGTGGGTGAAATTTGCGCAATAATGACGAAATGCCGGTAGGGTCACAGGAGGTTCGCATGGTGATAAAGTCAACAAAACGTCAGGTAACACAACCTGCCTCTTATGAGCTGAAGGTGTATAAATTCGGCATGGAAGGTGCAGATGCAGTGAACACCTATACATCTGAACAGATTGACCGCATAACGCCTCGCGGTAAACCGATTACGGCTTCGCGAGAAGAGGTTATCGCCGTTTTAAAACAGGTGGTTAAACAGGTTAACGCTTCATCCTCTCCAGCAGCGGAAACTTTGGGTTGTGTCCGTCGGCGCCCAGCATTCAAGTAATGTAAAAACGGCCAGTCTGCACTGGCCGTGATGCGCGTGACCGTCGATTAACGACGCACGGCGATGGCTTCGATTTCGATCTTCACGTCTTTTGGCAGACGCGCCACTTCCACGCAGGAACGGGCCGGGAACGGCGCGCTGTGCTCGGTGAAGAAGGCTTCGTACGCGGCGTTGACGGTGGCGAAGTCGTTCAGGTCTTTCACGAACACGGTGGTTTTCACGATGTCGGCAACGATCAGGCCGGCGGCTTCGACGATCGCTTTGACGTTTTCCAGCGACTGGCGCGCTTGAGCGGCGACGTCGTCGGCGACGGCGCCGGTTTTCGGATCGACCGGGATCTGGCCGGAAGTGATGATCATGCTGCCCAGATCAACGCCCTGCACGTAAGGACCAATGGCTGCCGGGGCGAGTTCAGTGCTGATGTTACGTGACATGTTTTCTCCTGATAAACCCGTTGTCTTTCACGCCGCCGCGCGGTCGGCCGCAGCGTAAAATTCGGTGGGTAGCAACGTGGGTAGAGTGATTTTCAGAGAACCCATTATAGGGCGTCACCGGGAGAATAACAGCGCCATCTCCCGGCGCCCATGCCGGGATTAGTCCGCCTGCAGCACCACCTGATGCTCGAACTCTTTTTCGCAGTAGCGGCACTTCAGGTGTACTTCACCGTCGCGCGATTTGACGCTGAAGCTCGACGCCACCGGCTCGCTGCGGCTGATGCAGTTGCCGTTCGGGCAGGTCAGCACGCCGTCGATGTGGTCCGGCAGGCTGAGGGTCAGCTTGCGCACCACTTCATAGTTGTCGATGCGATTCACCGTGGCCTTCGGCGCGTACATCGCCAACTGGTTGGCCTGCTGCTCGGTCAGGAAGGTGTTCTCGATCTTGATCAGATCCTTGCGGCCCAGCTCGTTGGAGGGCAGGTTCAGGCCGATGGTGATGCGCTGGTCGGTGGCGGTCAGCTTGAACAGCGTCAGCAGTTTGAAACCGATCTGCGCCGGAATGTGGTCGATCACCGTGCCGCATTTGATCGCTTCGACCTGCAGTTTGTTGTCGTGAGTCATGGCGGTTCCCCCTTAAAGAGCCAAATCTGCGTTGAGCACCAGCGCCAGCAGCGCCTGACGGGCGAAGATGCCGTTGCCCGCCTGCTGGAAGTAGTAAGCGTGCGGCGTTTTATCCACGTCGGTGGCGATCTCGTCGATGCGCGGCAGCGGGTGCAGCACCTTGAGGTTGGCGCGCGCGCCGGCCAGATCTGCGGCGCGCAGCACGAACTGCGCCTTCACGTTGGCGTACTCGGACGGATCGAGGCGCTCTTTCTGCACCCGGGTCATGTAGAGAATATCCAGCTCCGGCACCACTTCTTCAATGCTGCCGTGCAGGCTGTACTCGATGCCTTTCTCTTCCAGCATTTTCAGGATGTAGGCCGGCATCGCCAGCGCGTCCGGGGCGATGAAGTAGAAGCGGTTGCCTTCGAATTTGGCCAGCGCCTGGGTGAGCGAGTGCACGGTGCGGCCGTACTTCAGGTCGCCGACCATGGCGATGCTGAGGTTGTTCAGGCGGCCCTGGGTTTCCTGGATGGTGAACAGATCCAGCAGGGTCTGGGTCGGGTGCTGGTTGGCGCCGTCGCCGGCGTTGAGCACCGGCACGTTGCCGGAGAACTCCGAGGCCATGCGCGCCGCGCCTTCCTGCGGATGGCGCATCACGATGGCGTCCACGTAGGTGCTGATCACCGAGATGGTGTCGGCCAGGGTTTCGCCTTTTTTGCCGAGCGAGGTGTTGCTGCCGTCGGCGAAACCGACCACCGAGGCGCCGAGGCGGTGCATCGAGGTTTCGAACGACAGGCGGGTACGGGTCGAGGCTTCAAAGAAGCAGCTGGCGATCACCTTGTGTTTCAACAGTTCCGGCTGCGGGTTGGCTTTCAGACCGGCGGCGGTGCGCAGCACCAGCTCCAGATCCTCGCGGCTGAGATCGTTAATAGAGATGATGTGTTTGTGATACAGCGGGTTGGCCATTTTTCACTCCTCCTCGACGCGTGCCCGTGGCGCGGGACTTTTTAAGGCAAAAAAAAGCCCCTCAATGAGGGGCTTGAAACGATCGGTTTAGCAACAGGAGAAACAACGGCAGCTGGCCGCCGATAGGCAGTCGGTTTTGTCGATTGCGGCTAACAAAACAAACGTCGTTTTTCATGCTTTCTCCTGGCAAATTGTGGCGCATTATACTCGCGCTTTTCGCCACTGCAAGCGTTAAAACGCCGTTTTTTGCCGCCCCGCAATCGATTGGCCGGCGATGGCCGCCTGCGGGCTATTTGCTGACGCGATCGTAGTAGACCATGTCGGCGTTCAGCCCCTGCTGGTAGGCTTTGACGTTGTCGCGCAGCACCACTTCGGTTTTGGCCTGATCGATAAACACGTACGGCGAACTGCGCTGCAGCTCCTGCTGCATGGCGGTGTACAGCGCGCGGCGCTTGGCCGGATCGGCTTCGGCCAGCGCCGCCAGCGTCTGCTTATTCAACTGCGGGATCTGCCAGCCGTTCAGCCCGGCCACCGTGCTGCTCTTGCCGTCGTTGTAGGCAAAGGCGCTGGCGTTGGAGTGAGCGTCGAAATAATCCGGGATCCACAGGCGGATTGCCGCCTGATGCTGCCTGGCGCGCACGCGGGAGTATACCTGGCTGCCCGCGGCCGGCAGCAGCTCGACCTTCACGCCGGCGGCGGCGAAGCTGCCCTGCAGCGCCTGCGCGATGGTGATGAACGGCGGTTTGTTCTCTACGTCCAGCGTAAAGGCGGCGTGGGTGATGCCCGCTTTGGCCAGGATGGCTTTCGCCTTGGCCGGATCGTAGCGGAACGGGTTGGTCTCCAGCGCGCCCGGCAGCCCGACCGGCAGGAAGCTCTGGTGCACGAAGTATTGGCCCTTCAGCAGATCCTGGGTGATGCCCTGATAATCCACCAGGTAGCGCGCCGCTTCCCAGAAGGCCGGGTTGTTCAGCAGCGGATTGGCGCCGTTGCCGGTGTTGAATACCAGGTAGTTTTGCTCGGCGGACGGGATCTCCAGCACCTTAACCCCCGGCTGGTTCTTCAGCGTGTCGGTCTGGTCGGCGCCCAGTTCGCGGGCGATATCGGCGTCGCCCTGCTGGACCAGCAGGCGGCGGGTGGCCGGATCCGGCACGTTCTTGATGATGATGTTTTTCAGCTGCGGCTTGTCGCCCGGCGTCGTGAGGTTGGCGTCCAGCACGATCGCCTGATGCGGCTGATAGACGCGCATCTTGAACGGGCCGCTGCCGGCGGAGTGCATTTTCAGCCAGGCGTTGCCGAAGTCGCCGTCTTTAACGTTGGCCTGCGCCGCTTTGCTGTCGACGATCGAGGCGATCGGCGTCGAGAGGATATTCAGCGCCACCGCCGGGCTGACGTCCGCCGTCCAGCGCAGCTGCACGGTATGGTCGTCGATCTTCTTCAGCTGCGCGTCGATGTTGTCCGGCTGCCAGCCGAGCACGTTGAGGATGAACGCCGGCGACTTGTTCATTTTCACCGCGCGGCTGTAGGAGAAGATCACGTCGTCGGCGGTCAGCGGGTTGCCGGAGGCGAACGCCGCCTGCGGCCGCAGTTTCACCGTCAGCGTTTTGGCCGCCGCATCGCTCTGCCAGCTTTCCGCCAGCACCGGCGCCACCTTGGCCGGATCGTCGCGATCCGCCTGCACCAAGCGCTGGTACAGGCTGGGCACCGTCTGGATGCTGGAGAGTTCGTTGGCTTCCGCCGGATCGAGGCTGACGATGTCATCCAGCGATTGCACCACCACCAGCGTATTCGGCGGCGTGGCGGCTAACGCGGCGGCGGGCAGGGCGGCGAGCAGGAACAGCGGCAAGAGTTTGGCTTTCATCGGTGTGTATCCCCTGAAGGCGCCGCAAGGCGGCGCTGAGAACGGTTTGTTATCGTTGGTTTTTACGGCGCGGGCGCCGTCGGCCTGTCACGGTAGAACCTTTGTCCGCGGCGGGCAAAGGCCAATGCGCTATTTGATATTCCAGGAATATATTAGCCGCCCTGGCCGGGGGCGCCAGGGCGGAGGGAGAGGCGTGTCAGAGCGTTGCGCTCAGCGTGGCGACCAGCACCGCCTTGATGGTATGCAGCCGGTTTTCCGCCTGATCGAACACCACGCTGTGCGCCGACTCGAACACCTCGTCGGTCACTTCCATGCCGCCGTGCAGATCGTACTGCTGCGCCATCTGCTTGCCGAGCGTGGTTTGGTCGTCATGGAACGCCGGCAGGCAGTGCAGGAACTTCACGTTCGGGTTGCCGGTCAGTTTCAGCATCGCCATGTTGACCTGATACGGCCGCAGCAGCGCGATACGCTCCCGCCAGGTCTCTTTCGGTTCGCCCATCGACACCCACACGTCGGTGTAGAGGAAATCGGCGTCTTGCACCCCTTCGGCGATGTCTTCGGTCAGGGTGAGTTTCGCGCCGGTTTGCTGCGCCAGCGCCTGGCATTCGGCCACCAGCTCCGGCTGCGGCCAACAGGCCTTCGGCGCCACCAGCCGCAGATCCATGCCCGCCAGCGCGGCGGCTTCCAGCAGCGTGTTGCCCATGTTGTTGCGCGCGTCGCCGACGTACGCCAGCTTCACTTCGTTCAGCGCCTTGCCCGGCAGGTGTTCCTGCACGGTGAGCAGATCCGCCAGCAATTGGGTAGGGTGGAACTCGTCGGTCAGGCCGTTCCACACCGGCACGCCGGCGTGCTGCGCCAGGGTTTCCACCAGCGCCTGGCCGTAGCCGCGGTACTGAATACCGTCGTACAGGCGGCCCAGCACCCGGGCGGTGTCTTTCATCGACTCTTTATGGCCGATCTGGCTGCCGCTCGGGCCGAGGTACGTGACCTGCGCGCCCTGATCGAATGCGGCAACTTCGAAAGAGCATCGCGTGCGGGTCGAGTCTTTTTCGAAGATGAGCGCAATGTTTTTGCCCTGCAGCCGGCGCTGTTCCCGCCCCTGCTTCTTGGCCTGCTTCAGATCGGCCGAAAGCCGCAGCAGCGCCTGCAGCTCGGCGGGGGTGAAATCCATTAACCTCAGAAAGTGACGTTGGTAGAACGCATTGCCGGTGCTCATAGTCCGATTCCCTGATTGCTTAATTGAATTAAAATTCACTTTATATGTATGAATATTCAATTTCAACCCCGGCGAGGAAATCTTTCACGTTTATCGTGGAAGCAACGTCGGCGGTGTGTGAAAATAGAAGGAATGAAGGCCATTTGACTTGAGGATATAGGCATGGCAAACCGCGAATTGCTGGAAGAACAACGTGAAGAGACCCGCCTGATCATCGAAGAGCTGCTGGAAGACGGCAGCGATCCGGACGCGCTCTACACCATCGAGCACCATCTGTCCGCCGAGAAATTTGAGGTTCTGGAGCAGGCCGCCGTTGAAGCCTTCAAGCTGGGCTACGAAGTGACCGACGCCGAAGAGCTGGAAGTGGAAGACGGTTCGCTGGTGATGTGCTGCGACGTGATCAGCGAAGTCGGCCTGAACGCCGAACTGATCGACGCCCAGGTTGAGCAGCTGGTGGCGCTGGCGGAACGCTGCGGCGTCAACTACGACGGCTGGGGCACCTACTTCGAAGATCCGAACGGTGAAGACGGTGGGGATGACGAAGACGGCGACTACATCGACGAAGACGACGACGGTAAACGCCACTAATTAACCCCGCTTATTCACATGGGCCGGTTCTCGCCGGCCCCTGATATCCCCGTCGTCTTTCAAGCTGCAGCGTTGTTGGCTGCACTCCCTCACCCCAGTCACTTACCTGAGTAAGCTCCTGGGGATGAGTGAGCTGGCCGCCTGGCTGCAACTTGAAATACATAGGGCAATGACGCCATGACATACCAATCCCTGTTAGCCCCGATTTTAAGCTTCCTGCACTGTGAAACCCCCGATGCCTGGATCGACGCCGCGCGCCGTCCGGAAAACCTGCAGCTGTTGCTGACCGACCACCTGGTGTGTGAGCTGAAGGCCGCGCAGACCGGCATGTGGCTGATCCGCCGTTACGTGGCGGACAAAGAGAGCGGCGACGCGCTGTTGGCGCTGCTGCGGCCCTACGAGGCGTTTCTGCACGAAGCGCAGGGCGCGCCCGACACATTGTTCCGCCAGGGCCAGTTCACCCGCAAGATCCTGCCGAAAAACGGCTCGGCCTACGGCCAGGATCTGGCGGATCGCATGGTGCTGCTGATCAAGGAAGAACTGCATCATTTCTCGCAGGTGCTGGAGATCATGCAGGCGCGCGGGATCCCGTATCGCAAGATTACCGCCAGCCGCTATGCCAAGGGGATGATCCGCGAGATCCGCACTCACGATCCGGCGACGCTGATCGACAAACTGATCTGCGGCGCCTACATCGAAGCGCGATCCTGCGAACGCTTCGCCAAACTGGCGCCGCACCTGGACGATGAGCTGAACCGCTTTTACGTCTCGCTGCTGCGATCCGAAGCGCGCCACTATCAGGACTACCTGACGCTGGCGGAACAGATCGCCGGCGGCGACATCAGCGAACGGGTGGCGCATTTCGGCCGCCTCGAGGCTGAATTGATCCTGTCGCCGGACAGCGAGCTGCGTTTTCACAGCGGCGTGCCCGTCGCCGCCTGACGTTGAGGCGCGTCCTTACTGCGGCGCGCCCAGCAATAAATCCACCGCCTTTTCCGCCAGCATAATGGTCGGCGCATTGGTATTGCCGCTGGTGAGCTGCGGCATCACTGAGCCGTCGATCACCCGCAGCCGTTCAAAACCGTGCACCCGCAGCTGCGGATCGGTCACCGCGTCCTGCGGCGACGGCCCCATGCGGCAGCTGCCCACCGGGTGATATACCGTCTTGCAGAAGTTGCGCACGAAGGCTTCCAGCTGTGCGTCGTCGCGCGTCCACTCCGGCTGCGGCATCAGCAGATCCTTGATCAGCGGTTTCAGCGCCGCGGTTTGCAGGAAATCCAGACCGAATTTCACCGCGCGCACGCTGCCGGCCAGATCGTCCGGGTGGCCGAGGTAGTTGGCGTGCAGCTTGACCGGATCGCGCGGGTTGCTGCTGCGCAGCAGCACTTCGCCGCGCGCCTTCGGCTGCAGGTAGCCGACCTTGAGCGTGAAGCCGTGAATGTTCGGCAGCGGCTCGCCGGGCACGTCGTCCCAGCTGTCGAGCATCGGCAGGAAGTGGATCTGCACGTCCGTGCGGCCATCGCCCCGGCTGTCGGTGAAGGCGGCGCCTTCCAGCACGTTGGACGAAAGCACCCCGCTGCGAAACGCCAGCCACTGTGCGCCGTGGCTCAGCGCCTGCAGGCCGCGATCGGCGCCGAACAGGCTGATCGGCTCGCGGGTGCTGACGTTGATCGACATGTGCAGGTGGTCGTGGAAGTTTTTACCCACCGGCAGATCCGCCCGCACCTCGATGCCCAACTGCTGCAGATGGTCGCGCGGGCCGATGCCGGACAGCATCAGCAGCTTCGGCGATCCGACCGCGCCGGCGCTGACGATCACTTCTTTGGTGGCGCGTGCGGTCACTTCCGCGCCGCCGTTCTGGCTGTAAACCACGCCGGTGGCGACGTTGCCCTCGAAGGTCAGCCGGTGCGCCAGGGCGTTCAGTTTCACCACCAGCCGCCGTTCGTCGCGCACCGCCTTCAGATAGGTGCGGGCGGTGCTGGCGCGCTCGCCGTTGCGGGTGGTGGTTTGGTAGAAACCGACGCCGTGCTGGCTGTCGCCGTTGAAGTCGTTGCGATAGGGCAGGTTCAACTCCTGGCCGGCGCGGATAAACGCCATGCTCAGCGGGTGGCGGTAGCGGTTCTCGCTGACCGGCAGCAGCCCTTCGGCGCCGTGGTAGTCGTCGGACAGGCTTTCGTTGGCCTCGGCGCGTTTGAAGTAGGGCAGCACCTCCCGGTAGCTCCAGCCGGCGCAGCCATAGCGCTCGGCCCAGTCGTCGTAATCTTGCGGCTGGCCGCGCAGGTAGATCATGCCGTTGACCGAACTGCTGCCGCCCAGCACTTTGCCCTGCGCGATCTGCATGCGGCGGTTGTTGGCGTGCGGTTCCGGTTCCGTTTCGTAGGGCCAGCTCTTTTTGGCGATGATCTTGGCCACGCCGGCCGGCATCTTGATAAACAGGTTATTGTCGTCGCCGCCGGCTTCCAGCAGCAGCACCCGCGCCTGGGTGCGGCGGATCAGCTGCGCCGCCAGCACGCAGCCGGCGGAACCGGCGCCGACGATAATGTAATCAAAGGTGTTTTCCGACATGACAGCTCTCCGTGCGCGATTGGGATACTGGCAGAGTAGCGCGGGGGAGCAAGCGGTCAATTTACGATCGTTAATTTATTAACGAACTTCACATTAAATTTACATCGCGGTTTTTAACGTCAGTTTATCTGCTTGAAAAACGGCGTTATAGCGAGTTTTACTGATTGATTGCGATATTAATAAAAAAGGCGCAGCAAGCTGCACCCTGATGAAGAGGCGGGGGGCGATTACAGCGTTTTCAGCATGGTGACTTCGCAATCGACGTGGCCGGTGGCGCCCATCGCGTGGTCGATGTGTTCAAAGCCCAGGTGTTCGTACAGCGCGACGGCCTGCGTCAGGCTGGCGGTGGTCTCGAGGTAACAACAGCGGAAGCCGTGCCGGCGGGCGAAATCCAGCGCCTGCAGCGCCAGGCGTTTCGCCAATCCCTTGCCGCGCAACATCGGCAGGAAATACATCTTCTGCAATTCGCAAATATCGTCTGCGCCGCCCTGCAGCGGCGCGATGCCGCCGCCGCCGGCGACCTGGCCGTCCACCTCGATCACCCAGTAAGCGCTGCGCGGCAGGCTGTAGAGCTGATACAGGGCGTCCAGATTGGGATCGGAGACGGTATAGCCTTTATCCGCCGTCAGGCCGTGCTCGGCGGAGACTTCGCGAATGACGTGAGCAATGGCGGCATTGTCTTCCGCCGTGATGGGGCGCACCAGCAGGCGCGCCGGGGTTGCTGTTGTCATGTTTACACTCGCCATTGAAAGAGACCACGTTCGTTTTTCGTTTTTATCGCAGCACGAAACGCGCCGGGGATTATTTCCCGGCGGCGTCCCTGCAGCAGTAATATCTTGTAATAACATCTAACCCGGCCCGGATGCAACGGCGATAAAAAAACAGCGGGGAAGACCCCGCTGTTTTTCAGGCGTTGGCGTGAGCCGGTGGATTACAGCGCAGCGATGGTCGCCTGCTGTTCCTGCAGCTTCACTTTGCCTTCTTTGCAGGCCGCCAGGCGATCGCGTTCTTTGGCGACCACCGCTTCCGGCGCGCGCGCCACGAAGCCTTCGTTCGCCAGCTTGCCTTCGATCGCGGCGATTTCCGCATCCAGTTTGCCCATCTCTTTGGCCAGACGCGCGATCTCGGCGTCCTTGTCGATGAAACCGGCCATCGGGATCAGCAGCTCGGCGCCGTCCACCAGCTTGGTGACGGAGACCGGGCCTTTCTCACCGGCCGGCAGCAGCGCGATGGATTCCAGGCGCGCCAGGCGGGCGATAAAGCTTTGGTTCTCCTGCACGCGGCGCTGGGCGTCGGCGCTGCAGTTGCGCAGCAGCACGTCGAGCGCTTTGCTTGGCGCGATGTTCATCTCGGCGCGGATGTTGCGCACGGCGATGATGGTTTGCTTGATCCACTCCAGATCGTTCAGCGCCTGCTCGTCTTCCAGCGCGGCGTCGTAGGCCGGGAACGGCTGCAGCATGATGGTGTCTGCGGTCGTGCCGGTCAGCGGCTTCACGCGCTGCCAGATGGTTTCGGTGATGAATGGAATGATCGGGTGCGCCAGGCGCAGCAGCGCTTCCAGCACGGTGATCAGCGTGTGGCGGGTGCCGCGCTGTTCCGCTTCGCTGCCGTTGCTCACCACCGGCTTGGTCAGCTCCAGATACCAGTCGCAGAACTGGTTCCAGGTGAATTCGTACAGGATGTTGGCCGCCAGATCGAAGCGGTAGGTGTCCAGCGCTTCGCGGTAGGCTTTCACCGTGCGGTTGAATTCGGCCAGGATCCAGCGATCCGCCAGCGACAGCACTTTCTCGCCGCCGTTGAAGCCGCAGTCGTGCGCTTCGGTGTTCATCAGCACGAAGCGGCTGGCGTTCCACAGCTTGTTACAGAAGTTGCGGTAGCCTTCCAGGCGCTTCATGTCCCAGTTGATGTCGCGGCCGGTCGAGGCCAGCGCCGCCAGGGTGAAGCGCAGGGCGTCGGTGCCGTGCGGCTCGATGCCGTTCGGGAACTGTTTCTCGGTGCGCTTGCGGATTTTCTCCGCCAGCTGCGGCTGCATCATGTTGCCGGTGCGTTTTTCCAGCAGATCTTCCAGCGAGATGCCGTCGACCATGTCCAGCGGATCGATCACGTTGCCTTTGGACTTGGACATCTTCTGGCCTTCGTCGTCGCGGATAAGGCCGGTCATGTAGACGGTCTTGAACGGCACCTGCGGCTTGCCGTTTTCATCCTTGATGAAGTGCATGGTCAGCATGATCATGCGCGCGATCCAGAAGAAGATGATGTCGAAGCCGCTGACCATCACGCTGGTCGGGTGGAAGGTTTTCAGCGCCTCGGTCTGCTCCGGCCAGCCCAGGGTAGAGAAGGTCCACAGGCCGGACGAGAACCAGGTGTCCAGCACGTCTTCGTCCTGGGTCAGCACCACGTCGGCGCCCAGGTTGTTCTCGCTGCGCACTTCTTCTTCGCTGCGGCCCACGTAGACTTTGCCGTTCATGTCGTACCAGGCCGGGATGCGGTGGCCCCACCACAGCTGACGCGAGATGCACCAGTCCTGGATGTCGCGCATCCAGCTGAAGTACATGTTTTCGTACTGCTTCGGCACGAACTGGATATCGCCCTGTTCGACCGCTTCCACCGCCACTTTGGCCAGCGGCGCGGTGCGCACGTACCATTGGTCGGTCAGCATCGGCTCGATCACCACGCCGCCGCGGTCGCCGTAAGGCACCGTCAGGTCGTGCGGTTTGATCTCGTCCAGCAGGCCCAGATTATCGAAGGCGGCAACCACCGCTTTCCGCGCCGCGAAACGCTCCAGGCCGCGGAATTCGGCCGGGATCTCGTTGCAGTAGTCGGTGCAGACTTCGCCCAGGGTGTTGAACACTTCTGCTTCCTGACGGATGTCGCCGTCGAAGGTCAGAATGTTGATCATCGGCAGGCCGTGGCGTTTGCCGACTTCGTAGTCGTTGAAATCGTGCGCCGGGGTGATCTTCACGCAGCCGGTGCCTTTTTCCATATCGGCGTGTTCGTCGCCGACGATGCGGATGCGGCGGCCGACCAACGGCAGAATGATCTCTTTGCCGATCAGGTCCTTATAGCGCGGATCTTCCGGGTTGACCGCCACGCCGGTATCGCCCAGCACGGTTTCCGGACGGGTGGTGGCGACCACCAGGTAGTCTTTGCCCTCGGCGGTTTTCGCGCCGTCGGCCAGCGGGTAACGCAGGTGCCACATGGAACCTTTGGATTCGCGGTTTTCCACTTCCAGATCGGAGATGGCGGTGCGCAGCTTCGGATCCCAGTTCACCAGGCGCTTGCCGCGGTAGATCAGGTCTTCTTTGTGCAGACGGACAAACACTTCGCGCACCGCGTTCGACAGGCCTTCGTCCATGGTGAAGCGCTCGCGCTCCCAGTCCACGGAGTTGCCCAGACGGCGCATCTGGCGGGTGATGGTGCCGCCGGATTCCGCCTTCCACTGCCAGATTTTGTCGATGAACGCGTCACGGCCGTAGTCGTGGCGGGTTTTGCCTTCTTCCGCGGCGATCTTGCGCTCCACCACCATCTGGGTGGCGATGCCGGCGTGGTCGGTGCCCGCCTGCCACAGGGTATTTTTACCCTGCATGCGCTGATAGCGAATCATGGTGTCCATGATGGTCTGCTGGAACGCATGGCCCATGTGCAGGCTGCCGGTGACGTTCGGCGGCGGGATCATGATGCAGAAGCTTTCCTGGCTGGTGTCGCCGTTCGGCTTGAAGTAACCCTGATTCTCCCAGTGATCGTACAGCTTCTGTTCGATCTGTTTTGGGTCGTATGCGGTGTCGAGCTGACTGTTTGTCTTTTCCATTCTTTATCGTATTCAGTGAGTTGGCGGCGTAGCCGTGGTCAAATGGAAGCCGACGCTGCGATAGGCCTTGTAACGGTCGCGCGCCAACTGTTTCAGAGTGTCTTCGTAAGGAACGAAGTCTACCACTTCATGGAAAGCGGTAGCAAAATCGGCAAACTGCGGCAGCAGGGCGATCAGCAGATCGCGCGGGGCATTGCCGCGCTTGCCGGGCCAGCACAGTTCCACCGGCGCGCCGTAGTGCGGCCCTTCGCCGGCCAGGTTGTGCGGCACGAATTCATGCGGCTCGCGCTGCCACAGCGCTTCGTCCAGCCGCTGGGCCTGCTCCTGGCTCTCGCAGGCGATCAGCACCCGCTTGCCGGCGCGGAAGCCGTTGGCGGCAACGGCGCAGGCCACGGCCTCATGGGCGCTGAGCGCGCCTGACGGTTCCGCGTTGTCGAGCAAATAAAACGTCGCCTGTTTCATTAAGGATCCACCGCTGCCGATAAAAAAATGTAGGGGCACAGCATGCTGTGCCCCTTGGGATTATACCTGAATTACCGCTCAGATTTAATCGTCGCCGTTCAGGCCTGCGCGGTTGAGCAAGAACTGCGACAGCAGCGCCACCGGGCGGCCGGTCGCGCCCTTGGCTTTACCGGAGCGCCAGGCGGTGCCGGCGATGTCCAGGTGCGCCCAGGTGTACTTGCGGGTGAAGCGCGACAGGAAGCAGGCGGCGGTGATGGCGCCGCCAGGGCGGCCACCGATGTTCGCCATGTCGGCGAAGTTGGAGTCCAACTGCTCGTAGTACTCGTCGGCCATCGGCAGGCGCCAGGCGCGGTCGCCGGCCTGCTCGGAAGCGCCCAGCAGCTCGTGCGCCAGCGGGTTGTGGTTCGACATCAGGCCGGTGATGTGGTGGCCCAAGGCGATCACGCAGGCGCCGGTCAGGGTGGCGATGTCGATCACCAGCTCCGGCTCGAAGCGCTCGACGTAGGTCAGGGTGTCGCACAGCACCAGGCGGCCTTCGGCGTCGGTGTTGAGCACCTCGACGGTCTGGCCGGACATGGTGGTCAGCACGTCGCCCGGACGATACGCCCGGCCGCCCGGCATGTTTTCACAGCCGGCCAGCACGCCGATCACGTTCAGCGGCAGGTTCAGCTCCGCCACCACGCGCATCACGCCGTACACGGTCGCCGCGCCGCACATGTCGTATTTCATCTCGTCCATGCCGTCGGCCGGTTTGATCGAGATGCCGCCGGAGTCGAAGGTCAGCCCTTTGCCTACCAGCACGATCGGCTTAGCGTCCGGATTTGGGTTGCCCTTATATTCCATCACCGACATCAATGATTCGTTCTGCGAACCGGCGCCGACCGCCAGATAGGCGTTCATGCCCAGCTCTTTCATCTGCTGTTCGCCGATGACGCGGGTGGTGATGTTAGTGCTGAAGGCGTCCGCCAGTTGGCGGGCCTGCGAGGCCAGGTAGCCGGCGTTACAGATGTTCGGCGGCATGTTGCCGAGATCTTTGGCCGCCTTGATGCCGGAAGCCACCGCCAGGCCGTGCTGGATGGCGCGCTCGCCGCTGGTGAGCTCACGGCGGGTCGGCACGTTGAACACCATTTTGCGCAGCGGACGACGCGGCTCCACCTTGTTGCTTTTCAGCTGATCGAAGGTGTAGAGCGTCTCTTTGGCGGTTTCCACCGCCTGACGCACTTTCCAGTAGGTGTTGCGGCCTTTCACGTGCAGTTCGGTCAGGAAGCAGACCGCTTCCATCGAGCCGGTGTCGTTGAGGGTATTGATGGTTTTCTGGATCACCTGCTTGTATTGGCGCTCATCGAGCTCGCGCTCTTTGCCGCAGCCGATCAGCAGGATGCGCTCGGAGAGAATGTTGGGCACATGGTGCAGTAGCAGCGTCTGCCCGACCTTGCCTTCCAGTTCGCCACGGCGCAGCAATGCGCTGATATAACCATCACTGATTTTGTCGAGTTGTTCTGCGATAGGGGACAGGCGGCGCGGTTCGAAAACGCCGACTACAATACAGGCACTGCGCTGTTTTTCCGGGCTACCGCTTTTTACACTGAACTCCATGCACTCTCCTGAATCTTAAAGACAAAGGCGGACGCTACGGCTAGAATAACCGACTCCGTAACGATCTCCTGCCATTTGAGTTAACGGATTATGTTAACCTGAACGGCATAAATTGCTCTGTTTTGGCGACTATAAGCAAGTTCCTATAGGACACCCAAACGGCTTGATGTTGTAATACTATTTTAGCTGTGAAGGTTGCCATATGATGAGAATAAATGGCGGATTAACGATGAAATTATCGATTTTCCTGCAAAAAGACAAGTTTTCACAGGCGTAATAAGCGTGATCATCATAAGATATCTGGTACGGGAAACGCTCAAGAGCCAAATCGCCATCCTGTTCATCCTGCTTCTGATCTTCTTTTGTCAGAATTTGGTCAGGGTGTTGGGCGACGCGGTGGACGGCAATATCCCGACAAACTTAGTACTCTCTCTGCTCGCGTTGGGCGTGCCGAAAATGGCGCAGCTCATCCTGCCTTTGAGCCTGTTTCTCGGCTTGCTGATGACGCTTGGGCGGTTGTATACCGAGAGCGAAATCACCGTCATGCACGCCTGCGGGCTGGGTAAACGCACCCTGATTATTGCCGCCATGATCCTGGCGCTGCTCACCTCTGCGATCGCGGCGGTGAACGTATTTTGGGCCGGCCCCTGGGCCTCGCGCTATCAGGACGTGGTGGTGAACGAAGCCAAGGCCAACCCGAGCATCGCCGGGCTGGCGGAAGGGCAGTTCAAACCCTCGCAGGACGGCAACGCGGTGCTGTTTATCGGCAACGTCAAGGGCAGCACCTTCAACGACGTGTTCCTGGCGCAGCTGCGGCCGAACGGCAACCAACGCCCGTCGGTGGTGGTGGCCGAGCACGGCAACATCGTGCAGCAGAAAGACGGCTCGCAGGTGGTGACGCTCGACAAGGGCACCCGCTTTGAAGGCACCGCGCTGCTGCGCGACTTCCGCATTACCGACTTCACCGACTACAAGGCGGTGATTGGCCACCGCACTGTGGCGGCGGACAACACCGAATCCGAACAGATGTCGATGCAGACGCTGTGGGAATCCGACGATCCGGACGCGCGCGCCGAATTCCACTGGCGCCTGACGCTGGTGGTGTCGGTGGCGCTGATGGCGCTGCTGGTGGTGCCGCTCAGCGTGGTGAACCCGCGCCAGGGCCGCGTGCTGAGCATGCTGCCGGCCATCCTGCTGTACCTGATCTTCTTCCTGCTGCAGACCTCGCTGCGCTCCAACGCCGGCAAGGGCAAGCTGGATCCGATGCTGTGGCTGTGGCTGGTTAACGGCGTTTACTTCGCGATCGCGCTGGCGCTGAACCTGTGGGATACCGTGCCGATGCGCAAGCTGCGCGCACGCCTGAGAGGAGCGGCCTGATGTTTGGCGTATTAGACCGTTATATCGGTAAAACGATTTTCAACACCATCATCATGACGCTGTTCATGCTGGTGTCGCTGTCCGGCATCATCAAGTTCGTCGATCAGCTGCGCAAGGTCGGCCAGGGCGAATACACCGCGCTGAGCGCCGGCATGTACACCCTGCTGAGCGTGCCGAAAGACATCGAGACTTTCTTCCCGATGGCGGCGCTGCTCGGCGCGCTGCTCGGCCTGGGCCAGCTGGCGACGCGCAGCGAACTGGTGGTGATGCAGGCTTCCGGCTTCACCCGCCTGCAGATCGCCGGCTCGGTGATGAAAACCGCCATTCCGCTGGTGCTGCTGACTATGGCGATCGGCGAGTGGGTGGCGCCGCAGGGCGAGCAGATGGCGCGCAACTACCGCGCCCAGCAGATGTACGGCGGCTCGCTGCTCTCCACCAAGAGCGGGCTGTGGGCGAAGGACGGCAACGACTTCATCTACATCGAGCGCGTCTCCGGCGATAAAGAACTCTCCGGCGTCAACATCTACCACTTCAACGATCAGCGTCGCCTGGAGACGGTGCGCTATGCCGCCACCGCCAGCTTCGAGAACGGCCTGTGGCAGCTTTCGCAGGTGGACACCTCGGATCTGACCAACCCGAAACAGGTGACCGGCACCCAGACGCTGACCGGCGAATGGAAAACCAACCTGACCCCGGACAAGCTGGGCGTGGTGGTGCTGGATTCGGATTCGCTCTCCATCAGCGGGCTGCACAACTACGTGAAGTACCTGAAGCAGAGCGGCCAGGAATCCAACAAATACCAGCTCAACATGTGGCGAAAAATCTTCTCGCCGCTGTCGGTGGCGGTGATGATGCTGATGGCGCTGTCGTTCATCTTCGGCCCGCTGCGCAGCGTGCCGATGGGCATCCGCGTGGTGACCGGCATCAGCTTCGGCTTCCTGTTCTATGTACTGGATCAGATCTTCGGCCCGCTGAGCATGGTTTACAGCATGCCGCCGGTGCTGGGGGCGCTGCTGCCGAGCATGCTGTTCCTGTTGATCAGCGTGTATATGCTGCTCAAACGCAAGTAGCGGAGCGAGCGGTATGGGAAAAGGCGTGGCCGCAGGGCCGCGCCTTTTTTATGGGTGCTGTATGCCCCCGGTGAACCACTCCCCCGACCTGTCGCTTTTCGTCGTGCTATAGTCAACCCTGCGGCATGCGGATAGAGGGAGCGGGCAGTCAATGGAAGACGAATACAATCTCAGCAATATCATCGGCAAGCGCCTGGAAGCGGCGTTGGGGGAGTTGGGCGAGCTCCTGTGGGCGTATGTGGTGTTATCCAAAAAAGACATTTCCTGTATTTTTGGCGTCACCAACTACCCGACTGAATGGGTCAACAAGTATCAAGAGCAGGGGTTGCAGTACATTGATCCGGTGGTGATTACCGCCCGCAACCGCCTGACCCCCTTCGCCTGGGACGAGCAAATCATGGCCGACTCAGGGCTGCATTTTCCCGAACTGTTCGAGCAGGCCCGCGAGTTTGGCGTGACGCACGGCTATACCTTCGTATTGCACGATTACAACAACAATCTTGTCACGCTTTCCTTTGCCTTCAGCGCAGAACAGAAAGCGGAAATCATCCCGGCGCTCATCGAACGTAAAGGTGAAATCTCGGTATTGCTGGCCTCAATCCATGAGTCGTATCTGGCGCTGGCCCCGCCGTCAGATAAAAACGCCGCAGCGCTGGAAGGCAACGCCCGCTTTACCGACAGGGAAAACGAAATCCTCTATTGGGCCAGCGTGGGTAAAACCTACCAGGAAACGGCGATGATCCTGGGCATAAAGACCGGCACCATCAAGTACCATATGTCCAACGTCGTCAAAAAGTTGGGGGTCACGAATGCCCGACATGCCGTGCGCCTGGGGATGGAGCTGCGGCTGATTAAACCAGTGGATGGATAGGCTGCTCGCTCACGGCAGCTTTCGAACCGGGAAATGACGGGCGTTAATCGGTATTGAGTGGGCAGCGCGGCGGCTCACGAGAGGGAAGCAATACAGCACCGGCCCTGATTTCTACGATGTGAAATAATAACCTGCGTGAACTGATAAAGGTCTAGTAAGGGACTGTACTTTAGTCTAACTAGTTTCTCACCCCTTAAGGCGATACACTTTCCCGGTAATGTTTTGATAAAAAATATAAAAAAAAACCTGACCGCGTAGGTCAGGCTGCCAATATTGGCCAACACCAGGGAAAATTTTCTTACATCATCTTAAAGCTATTAACTCCGCAGAGGCAAGTGTTCTCTGCTGGTTTTTACGCCTTGAGTTGCTATTTTGTTACGTATGTACGCTATTTTCTGGTGATTTTAGATAACCCCCCATCTAACCGAAATAGCGCCTCTCCCCTGAAGGCAGCATTCCGCTTCTTTATTTCCCCATCTGTCATTCATTAATGAAAAAATACTGTTCTCGGAATGTTGCGCAACCTCATTCTTTATTCGCTGACACATTGGCGTGCAATTATTTGCAGCATTGCCATTACGGCTGGGGATTATTTTGTTTTTGCCAGGCGCAGGGTGAGACAGTGGCGATGGGGGAGGCGGGTTGCGACCTGCTGCGTGGCGGGTTCCTGAACGTATCTCGCTAACGCGGTGAGCGGTTCTGGCTCGTGGGAGTGAATGACGTACGGCACATGAACCATCATTGTTTTGTGCAACGACGTTGGAACCTGGGATCGGACGGTATTACGTGAGTGTGGCGCTTTATCTTGGATGCTCGTTGCAACAGCCTGCTCACCATTAACAGGGTTGTGAAGGGCGTGGAGCGAGAAGACGGGGTGGACAAACGCGCGTGGCGGCGGTTTTTTCGACACTTAACTCATTGAACAACGGATAAGTGTTGCGTGCTGGTCGCGGGAAGGTATAATTCACCCGTTTTCCGCATACTACTTCAGTGCCGAAGTGGCGAAATCGGTAGACGCAGTTGATTCAAAATCAACCGTAGAGATACGTGCCGGTTCGAGTCCGGCCTTCGGCACCATTAAGTACCGCGCGAACAAGAAGCCACCGAAAGGTGGTTTTTTTGTGCCTGGAATCTGCCCGTCACCACTACCTGCCTATTTTCACTCTGTATTGACGCATTTCCCATTTCAGTAAAAACCGGATCTTCCTGATGCTTTCCTAAGGCCTATCTTATTGACCTTAAAGGCTAAAATGACGTTTCATTGAACCCTTTCGGATCAAGGAGTTCCAGGATGGAGCCACAACAGGAAGGGAGCACGCGGGTGTTAACGCCGGGCGAAATCAATCTGGCGCGTTCGGTGTTTGGCAGCACCATTTTCTATCAGAGCGTGTTGGTTCACTGCGACAGCTACCTGCCGTTTGGGTTGCAGAATCAGTACACGGCGATGAGCCCGAATGGGGAGTTGTACTTTCGCAGATCACTCTATGAAAGAAATTATGCGAGCCAGGATCCTGAAGCACAGCACCTTTTTATTCATGAAATGGCACACGTTTGGCAGCACCAGAAGGGCATGTGGGTACGCACCCGTGGGCTTCTCAGTTGGGCGGTAAGTTATCAATATCGGCTTGATCAACCTTTGCTGCGCCACTACAGCATGGAACAGCAGGCATCGATAATTGCGGACTATTTCATTCTCAAGAGATATGGGGCGAATACCTTCTTCCGCTTGCCAAACAGGAAACTCATCGGGATAGTGGACAGACGGACATTGTCACAATTTCAACCCATAATCAGAAGCGCAGGGCTGCCGCTATGAGAAAATATTTATTCCTTCTTCTTCCTCTTTTTATCTCGGGTTGCCCAACGGGTGACAGGTTTAATCTCTATCAAGTACAAAGTAAGCTCGTAGAAGGTAAAGTTTGCGTCTTTTTTAATGAGAACGATATCGTAAAAAATGAATCCATACTGGATATCGCCATCTGGAAACAAGGAGGCGATACCTACGTATACGAAAAATCATATGCTTACAGCCCGATAACGCTAGAGGCCAACAAGTGTGTTCCAGGTATCGGTGAGTTTAACTTTATCGCCGGTGAAGGATATACAGTTTTGGTAAGAACGCCGCTAAATTCATATCGAACCAGTTTTGTTGTGTGGAAGAAAGGTAAGAACATGATGCTGAAGCCCGATTAGAGTTTAACGATATGTTTTAGCTAATTATTGTCATGAGAGTAATTTATTAATTCTATAGGCATTACAACCTGTAACTGGAAATGCCGGGCAGCCATTATGAAAAAACTCCTCTTACTCTTTATTCCTCTTTTTATCTCTGGTTGCCCAATGGGGGATAAAGTCAATTTACGCCCGGCAAAAGCAACGGCTGTCGGCAGCAAGATCTGCGTTTTTGTCGATAAGAATGACATGGAAAGAGAGGAGTCCATTCTCAAGGTAGCCATATGGAAGTATGGCAATGATAATTATGCCTATGAAAAATCATATGCAAACACGCCTATTGCATTGGAGCCTGGGAAGTGTGTTCCTGGCATCGATGAGTATGATTTTATCCCTGGTGAAGGATACAGTGTTATTGTCAGTACGCCTTTGCATCCTTATGAGGCCAGGTTTATTGTATGGAAGAGAATCTAAGAGGTTATGTTAGAGCCGTATTAGGTATTAACATGATAGCGAGATAACTCATCTTTATTGACCATGAGTTTGATTTCTTGTTGTTCTGGAAATTCTATAATAAATAAGTAGGGTGGCTATTATGAGAAAATATTTATTACTTACTCTTTCTATCTTTCCCTTGGGCTGCCCAATGGGTGATAGGTTCAATCTCTATCAAGTAAAAAGTAAGATCGTGGACGATAAAATTTGCGCATTTTTTCATGAGAAAAAACAAACCCATACTGAATATAGTCATCTTGAAGCAGGTGGGATGACTACGTATAAGAAAAATAGTATAGTTACAGGCCGATGACATTGGAGGACAATAAGTGTGTTACGAGCATTGATGAATTTAATTTTATTCTTGATGAAGGGACGTTTGTTCTGCCTTGAACACTATTGAATTCATATAGCACTGGTTTCGTTATGGGGTAGAGGGCGTACAGTATCATACTGAAACAGGATTAAATAGTGGGTAGATTATCCAGATTTACATCGAGGAAAGGCTCTAACTGCGGTTATGCTTAAATTAAAGTAACAAAATTCGTTTAATTAGCGATTAAAATAAGTTTGATAATGAAGCTGCATAAATACAGTATACAACTTCATATAGCAATGCCAATTATTAACGATAAGCTTTTAACTATCGAGCGTTTCGACGCAACCACTCAACCTCATCGGTACCAGTTCTATTAAGGTTAGATACTAAGTTTCCAACTCGTGATATTGTGTTTAAATCATGTAAGTCACCGATCCAAATGTATTCATGACAATCTTCATCCCAGAAAATTATCGTGTCTGGGTCTGTATTACTTGATAATACCCTTTTCCGTTCGTCAGTTTCGAATACTATATGTTCAAGCTTGTGGAATTTTTTTGTTGTATGCAGAAGGGTATACTCTTTCGACTCGTAAGGAAGAAACGAATGGAATTGCTTGATAAGAGATTTGTTAGGTTTTTTGTTGTGTGATAAGACATTTTCAACGATTTGCTGTGCTATGTCGAATTTTTTAAAATCATGAATTAGTTTTTTATGACTATCGATAGAGGCATTTCTTGGAATGACAATGTCGAATTTTCCATCTGTTACCTCATCCAACGCAACAAATGAGAAATTTAATTTATTATTTATTCTTACAGTGTCACACTTAGGGGTTATACATAACATAAACTGATCTATGTTTTTTGAGTATATAAGTGAACCTTGAGTTAGATATGGAGATTCATTAATACCTACTATATCTTTGAATGTGCGTCTGAAAGATGAAAGAATGGATAATTCAATTGAGGAGTTTATAACCTTTGTCTTTTCTGTATCGAATATTGATATAGCATCAAGTGATGGTTTTTTACTTATATCACAAAAATTTTTAGAGATACTACTATTTTTTTTATGAATAACTTTGGATAAGTTTCCAGAAAATCCATTTTTTGACAATTGTATCATGTCAGACAATTCAATCTGACATGTTATATCCTCATGAGTTATTTTTTTAGCTAATGTATTATCATTATATTTTATCCACTTTTCTATAGTACAAGCACCTAAAGTTGAATTGTCAACTCTAGATATGGCTAAAATATTTCTCATGTAAGATATGAAATTTTCCAACATAAATACTTCAGAGTCATCTGGTCTTGGCAATAGAACCCTGTGTGCTAAATATCCTGAGTCAAGATTCTTTCCAAACCTAGATATTATTCTTCCTGTGTTTTTCCTAATTGCCGCTGCTGCCTTTATTGCAAATGCTGGAACTAATCCATTTATTAATATTGAGAATGATTTTAATGCGGCCGCAGGTATATCTGCTTCACTAACTGCTCTTTCAGGTGAGAAATCATAAGCTTGGTGATCTTTATTATAAAAAGAGATTATCAAATTACTAGAATGAATTTCAAAATCTATATTCCTATCTAAAGTGTAATCTGTTAAGTAATCACAAAGTTCATCTCTAAGATCATTTAAACGAGACTCTCCTGTATAAATCATAATCGCTCTTATTTTCCCACCATTCTCATTATCGCTCCGGAGTATTTCTTTTACTATAGCCTTGCTAAAATCAGAGCTTCGGTTTTTTAGAATCCAATCCAAAATAATAATATCTGCTTTCTCACATGCAGAACGTGCAATGCTGGCGAATTGTTCAGGAGTTTGATTATCCAGTATTTTTGGTTGATAAATTCCGGCAACTATACCTTCTTCAAAGAAGGCATTCGTCAAAGAAAGTGTATCAAGAGGGTGAATACTATCCGGTGGGATTTTCCCTCTATTTTCCTTTGTGCCCATTTGTCTAAAACTTGAAATTAAGGGATTTGTACTGACAGGAGTGTTCAGCATAACACCTGTTGATGGAGCATGCGTAGCGTTTAGCTGAGCTCCATCATCAATAATCATAACATTTTGTACATATTCCCTTACTACTTCATGACAATGCGCCGAGAATAAATTCATGCTGAAACCTCCTTTTCTAAATTTTCAATTATGAAGCAAGGAGATTCACTTATATCTCCATTGGCCAACTTAATGTCAAAACCTTCTCTATTTAAAGTTTCCTTTGAAATATAAAGACCCATGCCCCTACCTGATTCTTTACGAGAAAAGCTGAACTCAAAGATATTTTCTCTATCAGTTGTAGGTATTACTGGACCATTATTAGAAATGGTTAGAGCACTTCCTTGGGTAGCTAATACTATTTTCTTATCTGGGTTGTCAATGACTCGTTGAGTGTTCAACCAATAAATTGCATTATCGATGACATTTATAAAAACAGGTAAAAATGTAGATGGATATACATTATTCACCATGTTTAGAAATTTATCAGTTGATTCTAGTGTAATGCTGTGTCGCTTCATTCTCTCGTCGAAAATGTCTTTAAGGTATCTCGCGATTTCTTTTCCACTTAACTCAATTTTAGACCTATAGAGCCTTCTGCTTAAAGGTGTGAACATTTTTAAGTAGCCATCTAAATGTGAGAAGCTATGGCTAATATTAAAGAATATAGTGTTTAGATTTGGGTTTTGGTCTGCCCATGGCTTTAACATTTTGATGCTTTGTCTAACGGATCTGATAGTACTACTGAATTCGTGTTGAATGATACCGATCGACATACCCAGTTGCGCAAAATCAAAGTATTGATTAAGTGAATCCTTTACCTGTTCATTTTCAGTTTCAAGTGCTATGAGAGTATCAATAGAGGTAACTTCATCACCCTGTAAATCATTTATTATGATTTCAATAGACTCTTTGATCTTGCTAAAGTATTCATCAGTTTTGCTAGACATAGCATCTAACTGTTTTTCCCATGAGGAGATCATTGAGTTGGCTTCATTTTCATATATAGTATCTAATGGGGTTTTGTTAATTTCAGCCATGACAGAGTTGATGGTATCGGTAAACTCTAATGTTTTCTCTCTAACTTTATTTTTAATGGAATTATCTAAAGTATTAACATGGTCTTTCATTCTTTTCTTAAATATATTTACGTTTTCATTAAGGTTTCTACGCTCATCATTAACCGTTTCTGTTATTTTTTCTCTTTTACTGAATGAGAGAGAATGAACGCTCATATAATGAGTTATGATTCCATCAAGTTGTGACTGTGCTGGCTCAAAAATATCCTCAGTTATTTTTTCTCTAAGGATAAGATAACTTTCCCATTGTCTTAATAATAATTTATTTAACCCAATATTTGGTTTTGATATTTTTATGGACTTGTTGAATTCGTTGTTTTTATTTTTTACCTCTCTCATTACATTATATATGAAATTATATTTTTGAGCTGTTGACCAACCTTTGTTGCTGGTAAGTATAAGATGTTCAGTGTCTCTTATAAGGTTCTCCATTTCTCTTGAGTATATGTTGTTATCATAATTTAAAAAGAAGGATTCAAGCTCGTGTTGAAAATTGGATCTTTTAAAGCCAATGCTTTTTTTTCTCTTTGCTAAGGTTTCTTTCTGGATCTTTGCCTGGCTCCTAAATATCTCTTTAATCTCCCAAAATCTATCGTTTATTGAGTTTTCACGGAAGAAATCTGCGGCTAACTGATCAAAGAAATTGTTTAAAATATTCTTGAATTCTCTATAGGCAATGTTTTCTATTAATCCTTCCCTGCCGGCCTTTTCAATTAACATAGCATTATGATTATGTTCTATCTCAATTGCACCAAACATCCATCTATAAGAGAAAAATGCGGTTGAAGCGCGCTTGGTTCTTCTTTCCTCTATTCTTAGAAAGTCGAACTCTGGCTTGCCATAAGGTAACACTCTTATTCCATCTTTATATAAATAAACCCCACCATACATATTTAATTTTGATTTTATCTCGGCGTATGTTTGAGTAGGGACAGTGCTGTCACTTGCTTCACCCTGTAAATATGAGAATTTTATTTTAAATCTACCACAATTGGTTTTTGCACCGTAATTTTCATTCCAGTTAATAATATGCTTTACGGGGTCTCCTCTATAGACTGTTACCGTTCCTTTAAACTGACCAAAATCGTCAAACTCACCTTCTATATAGTGATCTGCGTTTCGTGCATCTTCGGGGGTGAAAAAACCTTCTTCGATAAGCTCTTCTGGTTCTGCGTTTCCTCGATGAATCCGAAATTTGGTTGCCATTACTTGTTCAGATCTGTCGCTCAATGAGTTTGCAAAACCTACAAGGATTTTTTGAAGTTCGGTGGTATTATTTTCGTCTTTTTTAATATCTAACTCTAGTGCTGGATCGCAAGGCATAATGATAAAGTGTGTGCCATGAAAAAAACCATCTAATATAGGTGCTTGTTTGTTTTTTAAGCTACCATCATCCTGATTAGCGGAATTTGTCCAGTTGGTTAGTGTTATACTTTGTAGGTTACTGAATAGAACATCTGGAGAAAAAGTAAAGTTTTCTAAATCTTTTTTTATTGTATTATATATTTCTTCAGGTACTTTCTCATGCAGTTTATCAATGTTTTCCATTATTTCATTAGACATTGATTGGATGTCATCTTGACCTGGAATTTCGTCTTTAAGAAACGTACGAACAGGTATTATTATATCTGATAAGTTTATTTCAGGTATTTCAAATTGTGACCAATGCACTAATGCAGCAACCATTTCGTGCATTCCTTCTTCGCGAATAGCTCTACTTAGGACAAGAACCAATCGGCCAATTGAAGCTATTGCTAGCCTTCCTATGCCTTTTTCACCCATTAATGGACGTTCATTCATGCCTTCAGGAATGAATACAGATTTTCTGTTGATTCCTAACTTACTAGATGTACCTATTGTTAACCATTTGCTGATAAAATCCTCTTTCGTCATCCCTACTCCATCGTCCCTCAATGTGAGCAAGTTTGGAGACTCAAAAAAATCTATTTCTACATTTTTTGCGTACGCATCGTGTGCATTTTTAAATAATTCGTGAATAGCTGTCGGGATGCCAGCAATTTGCTGCCTCCCTAGCATATCGACAGTTCTTGCGCTTACTTTCATTTGGGCCATTGGTATACTCCCTATGATATAAAATTTTAACGATGGTTTTTATTTTTTTATTTATGAGAATAATTTGCAGTTGAATAATTTACTCATGAAACTTTTATTAATGCGAGGGTTAACCACTTCAAGCCTTTTGGAGTATTTTCTCACGGTAACCCCCTCTAAAGTTATTTTATTTTCAAGACTGAAAAGCCTTAAGGAATTTTATCAATGGTTTTATCAAATTTCTACCTAACTTAACAGGAACCGCATTCCCAATTTGTCTTGATTGCTGAGTGGCGTTGCCATAAAAGACAAAATTGTCAGGGAAGGTTTGTAACCTTGCTGCGTGCCGCATGGTGATACCGTGATTTTTCCAGGGATGAACGAAGCGTCCCTTGGATGGGTTTATGCAACCTGTAGTAATCGTGTTCGAAGGTTGATGAATCATGATTCTTCCGTACACATCCTTATGGCCGGTGTGGGTTTCGTGACAAGGCAGTACACGATTTGAGTCCATTCGACTGCCGTTTAATGGCGTTGAACTGAAAACCTTGACCATTTCTGCCGAGTGCGTCATGTGGAAATTGAGCGAGTCTTTCTCGTCTACTTTGCAGCCAAAATCAAGGTTTGCCAATAGGCTATCGACTTGCGATTTTGAAAGTTTGGTCTTTGTCGAAAAATAGTCATGCCAGTAGCGATTTAAAACATTCTCAGGTGGCTGCTCAAAAACGCAAGATGCCGTTTTCCACTTGGGAATTTGCTTGCCACTTGGAGAGAAATGCGTCGGTTTTGGGGGGAATACGATAGTATCGGAAGCTATGTCGTGCCTAACGCCAAGGATAAATACCCGTTTGCGATTTTGCGGCACGCCAAAATCCCGAGCGTTAACCAGATCACAAAATTTGATGATGTAACCATTTTCTTCGGCGTTTTGCTTAAGTGTTGCGAGATAAGACTCATGTCTCTTCCACAACAAACCCGCTACGTTTTCGATGAGAAACATCTTAGGACGGAGTGCATGTACGAACTCATAGTATTTCAACAGCAACTGATTGCGTGGATCATCAACGCCAGCACCATTGATTCTATGAGTTGAGAATCCTTGGCATGGAGGTCCTCCAAGCAGAAGATCAAGCTCACCAGGAGCAATGCCGATGTCTCTCATAAATTTATCCAGGTCATTGATAAAGTTGATATCAGTGTTGTAGACCTTGGTTTGGCTGCTGCCAAAAATTTGCTTGATGTTTTTTTCATAAGTGTTCGCTGCCGCTGAGTCAAACTCGACTGCTGCTAAAACGTCCACCCCGCTTTGAAGGGCTGCTAGCGACAAACCGCCTGCTCCAGCAAAAAGGTCGATAGCGGTTAGTTTATTTTTCATCGTTGTCATTCGATACGCATTAATCAAAAAATGCTCTGATTATATCGCACATGCCATCGATGCATAGCAAAAAGGCCTGTTCAGAGTCTACTTCTTTTTCGCGCCTGCTCATACCGGTGTCGTGCTTGCGGCATCATGTTAGCGGAGACTGGTGTTTTGCGATTCATTCGCTCTGTAAGAACACCTGTTTTAGTCCGAGCTATTGAAACCAAAGGCATAGCTGGTTTTTAAGTTTTTTAGTGATAAACGAAATTGTTGAAAACCTTAGTTAGAATTAACTATCGAGGCGTGACCAACGCACAGCTTTTCTTGCTTTGGCGATAGCTGAATTCGTTAACCTTTTTGGAAAGAGTAAGTGCAAATAGTATTTCTCAGTATTTAAGGTAAGATGGGGAACCTAAGTATCCAGTATTTATGTGAATTTATATGAGGCATTTTGTTGTAAATATTATTGTGGGTGAGATTGTAAGTAAACTATATTTAAAAGTGCACTAGGAGTTGAACGAATAAGTAGATTTCATATGTTATTACAGAGCGTTATTTTCTCTTTGCTTACATAGTTACTCTTGATGGTATGGTTAATATAGTGTTGTTTGCTTAACGAGTTGTTTTTTTACTGAGTGCTTTTGATTTGGAGGTTGAATATGGATGATGAATTTAGGAGAAATCTAGTTGGTAAATTAACGCGGCTTCACTCTTCGATAGATAATCAAAGGGCCAATAAGACTTGTTTAAAGCGTTGGAGTGAGTTCATTCGATTCAGAGACGGCTACCGGTGTGTTGTTTGCCATTCTATGAGTAAAGTTTCTGCTCATCATATCTGTCGTAAAAGTTTTTTAGAGGAAGCTAAGTTTTATACAGGGAATGGTGTCACTCTTTGCATTGATTGTCATAAGGTTGCCCATAAAGGATTTAATGGAAAAGCAGATTATAATCAACCGATGGATGAGCAAGGGGGAGAAAAAATAGAAATCATGTTAGAACTATATGGATCATTAATTCGTGATGCTTATGAGAGAGGGTTACTTTGTGATGAGTATTATTTCTTAAATGACTTGGTTTTATGTCGGTTTAAATTGCTACAAGGTTATGACCCTCTTTTATCTTTTCCCGGTTCACAGTTAGAGCAAGCATATCTGATCTGGAGGCAATGCCCCTTACCTATTATGAATGCTATTTTAGAGGTGAATGGATTACCTACTAAAACTAAATTTCTACTTCCAGGAGTGACTATAGGTTCTACTGATGTAGAGTGATCGCCATTTATTCGTAAGGCATGACGATTAAAAAGGTATCTTTTGCTGTTGTTGCTATAATTGAAAATTTGTAATGTTTACAGTGTTACTTCTTAATCATAAAGTCAATAATATGAATACTTGACGGTTAGTTATTTTGGAAGGTATGCCATATTAAAAATATCGGAGAACCTATTGATGGATAAAGTGGATAAGAATACTAGATCCAGAATTATGGCTAGTGTGAAGAGTAAAAATACGCAATTGGAAATTATCATGCGTAAGTTCTTACACGCACAAGGGTTTCGCTTCAGGCTTCATGACAGTTCTTTACCGGGTAAACCGGATGTCGTGCTTAAAAAGTATAGGTTATGTATATTTATACATGGTTGCTTCTGGCATCATCATGATGGATGTCGCTTTGCCACAACTCCAAAAACTAACGTCGAGTTCTGGCGGAATAAATTTATAAAAAATAGACGGCGTGATATCCATAATAAAATAGTCTTGCTCGAAACTGGCTGGAGAGTCTTCGAGTTATGGCAGTGTGGTCTTAAAAATAATGATAAATCACTTGAATGGTTATCTAGTTATATTAAAAGCGATATTTGTACATTAAGCTGGCCTGATTATATATGCAGTAATGATAAATAAAATTTAATCACTTATAAATATATTATCTCTATGATAAGCCAAGTGCTTCCTGTCAGGATGACAACTTAATGGCAACCGAAGTTTTTTTCCTTCATACTTTTCAAAATTATCCACATAAATACTACTTTTTAACTTCTTAAGTTGCGGTGATAACACCAACTCCAACTTATCATCAAACGTAATGAGCCCGCGGTCAAAAGCTTTGTCATGAAGGCTCGACAGGCACAACCCATTACTAGGGTTAAGACGCTGCTCTATCGAGTGACTCCAAGGCAGGATATGGCTAGCGACCAGCAATGCGGGCTCTTCCAAGCCGGTCACGCAACAACGGTATTCATACACTTCAAGCACATTCTTGCGAAACAGGTTTTGATCAACGCGTGTTTTGACGGTAGAGATGCGTTCGCTGCCGCTGAAATCCTTTGTGCTCTCATTAAGCCCCGGCGTAACTGTTTCTTCTTCTAGGTGCTCCATCGCCAGCTGACATTGCTGATTGAACGCTTCGGTGTCGTGGCTCATTTCAAGCCATAACGCACGATCGGCGTTAGAGGCCCCTTTCAAACCGCTTCGACCAGATTCGATAATATATGGATCCAAACTAGCGAGGTTAACCAGCTTCATGGCTAGTGCTGATGGCGTGCGTCCAATCAATTTTGCATAGTGGATTATTTCGGGATTTCTCGAATGAAGTTTGCCAAACGGTATTTGGCTGTACAGAGTGAAAGCGATCAGTAATTCTTCTCTAGTCCAAAGTTTTGCAGCAGCCATATATCAATACCCAGAAGTTAACTCATCGATTTACCGAATGCGTTAACTATGCCAGGTAGGGGAGGAAATGCCTACCTTGATGAATGCTTTTATTGTGATATGTCAGTCAGATTTATTGGAAATCCTGAGTGGGAAGGGCGACGAGTGCAGGCATCGCCCTGATTGCCATTTACGTTAGCCGCAGACTTCCATCTCCCGCAACGCCCGCCCATAAAGGTTACACAACGCAGGAACCAGATGCGCTGTAGCGTTGAGGTAGCGGTTCAGCTGTTCCCAGCCTTCAGCGTCCAGTTGTGGGTGCTTTTGTAGTAAATGGCCGAACAGCATCAGCCCGTGGCACAGCCCTTCAGCCTGCTCGGCAGAGAGGGCGGCCAGGTCTAAGAGTTCTGAAGGGTTAAAAGCGCTGAGATCGAGGTGGTTAAACAGTTGGCGATAAAGGGTGAGGGTACTTGTGGTGAACTCGGTGGTGATGACATTTTCCATGTGTCTTTATCCTTAGTGTGTAGTATGCGTACTACCACATGAGACGCTAAACCCATGGTGGTAGCCCAAACGGAGTTAGCGTTACCGGACACGAAGGAAACCGGCGCTTCTTGCGAAGCCCCCACTTGGGCCACCATAATTCTGGATGTTTAAAGCCCCAACATTATATACATAATGCTGCCTTGTGTAAGTGTTCGGAACGCTAACTCCGGCTGCGGATTTTGCCGCAGCAGAAAAACTATAACGTTATCAGTAAAAGGAAAAAAATAAGCTGTATGGAATTACAGGCTGTTTACTCATGAGGTTGGAATGCAGATCGCAGTTATTAAATTTTAATTCAGGCTAATCAGTTAGGATAATTCATTTGCTAAATGAATTATTAAATCTGTGAATTTTGTTGTCACGAAATACGTTGAGGTGAATGAATGTAAAAAGAATGGTTGAATGTTTATCCTGTGTACCTAGGGTGCTATTATCAACCTCTTTGTTAATACTCGCGGTAGTGAGTTTTTTAAAATAATGACAGGGATGCACTACGATGGAAAAGAAAGAGGGGGCTTTAAGGCTATTAACCTCCGGGGAGATCGGCCTTGCGAAGTCGGTATTTAGTGGTTCAATTATTTATGGGAAAGTCTGGGTTCATCACGATAGCTATTTCCCCTTTGGCTTACAAAATCGAAACACTGCGATGTCACCCAATGGTGAGCTGTATTTTAGAGACTGGTACGTGCCCGATTTCTCAAAGGAAGGGTATAGTCATAAACATCTTTTCATCCATGAAATGGTTCATGTTTGGCAATACCAGCGTGGTATGTGGGTTAAGACCCGAGGCCTCTACAGTTGGTTGGCAAATTACAGTTATGAACTGGATGGCTCCAAACTCCTAAAGAACTACGCTATGGAGCAACAGGCTCAGATCGTTGCTGATTATCATTTGTTGACCTCTTCAGGTTATGCTGTTTGGAGAAACCGCTTCGGCAAGGAAGTGACTTACAACGGTAATGACTATGCCGATGTGAGAAAAGTAAAAGAAAAATATGAGAAAGTGTTAGTCGGTTTTCCTTACAAGTAAGAGGATTGGTTATGAAGGCGAGACTGTTCTGTGCCGTTGTTGGTGTGACTTTGTTAAGCGCCTGCGTAGGCGATCGTCTCGATCAGCGCTATGCGCCGGACATCCCTATCGCCGCCCATGCTAAAGCGAATGGCGACATCTGCATCTATCCGTCACCAAAGGAAAACGAAAGGCCAGATACGCTCTATATCAGTGGTGATTTGGATGAGAAATTGATTGAGGTGGTGAACCAGAATCTGAAAAAGGGCATTTGCGTTACCCAAGAAGATTACCCGTTTCAGGAAAATCATACCTACAGCATGAGGCTAAATTTTGTGCCGATTGAGAAGCGCAGAAACCTGCAGGATGTTTCCGGCAGGGCCTTTATTGCTCACTTCAAAGTGATAAAGCTCAATGGTGTTTACGAAATTGAAAATATCACACAGGGCAGCAGATAACGCAGAGACAAAATGAAACAGATCTTCCCCCTCGCATTCCCCTTCCTGCTCGCAGGCTGCCCGTCGATAGGCGATCGTATCCCCGTAGACTACCCCGCTACCGCTAACCTGCGTGGGGGCAAAGTATGCATCACCGTTCAGCCGCAGGGAGACGAAAAGCTCGCGGGTATCTCGATTTACCGATTGGATGAGGCGCAGAGTCGCACGTTCAAATTCTTCGAGCCGCTGCGGGATATCGCCCCCAATCAGTGCGTCCCTGAAGAGGGCTACGTATTTACGCCGGGGCAGCAATACCATTTCTCCGCGAAGCTGGTCTCCCTCAATAAACAGCAGGCGGGCGAGTTTCCCTCTGCGCGTGAATTCGTCGCTGAATTTGCCCTACAGCAAGCAGCAACAGAGCTGCGTCTAGTGTCCCTCCCTCCACCCCGTTAGCGCCATAAGACCATAAAGGAGCCCACCCACAGGCTCCAATATCCAACCTCTTGCTTACCCTCCCCCCCCAATCCTTCCCCGAATCTCCTCCTCCGGCAGATCCACACCGATAAACACCAACGTGCTCTTGCGCTCTTCCTCCGGCAGCCACTCCCGATCCCAGTCGGCGTTATACAGCCGCTGCACGCCCTGGAACAGCAGGCGGCGCGATTCGTTTTCGATGGACAGAATGCCTTTGTAGCGCAGCAGGTTGTCGGCGTATTCCAGCAGCAGGCCTTCCATCACGTCGGAGATTTGCATCAGCGGCAGCGGGCGTTCCAGCGTCACGACAATTGAGCGGATGTCGCTCTGCGGCTGCGGGATGCGGCGGAACAGGGGGGGGGCTGGCGTCAGGTTCAGCTTGTCGTTCAGCGTGAAGCCTTCGATGTCGAACAGCACGCTTAAATCGATGTTGCCGTGCGTCACCTTGTACACCGGCGCGCGGGCGTTCATCCGCTGCAGCCGCTGGATCAGCGCCTCGCAGTCCGGCGCCACGTCGGTTTTGGTCAGCAGGAGGCGGTCGGCGTAGCCCACCTGCGCCTGGGCGATGCTGAACTGGCTCAGCTGCTGCTCGGCGTGCGCCGCGTCCACCAGGGTGATGATGCCGTCCAGCAGGAAGCGCTCGCACAGGATCTCGTGCGAGAAAAAAGTCTGGGTAATCGGGCCGGGATCGGCCATGCCGGTGCATTCGATGATCAGCCGATCGAACGCCAGCTGGCCGCTGTCGACGCCGTCCAGCAGATCCAGCAGCGCGTCCGCCAGTTCGTTGGACTTGCTGCAGCAGATGCAGCCGTTGCTCAGGGTGGTAATGCGGCTGGCGCGATCGCCGATCAGCGCGTCGTCGATCGGCACTTCGCCGAACTCGTTCTCGATGACCGCGATTTTATAGCCGTGGTCGGCGTTCAGGATGTGGCGCAGCAGGGTGGTTTTGCCGGCGCCCAAAAAGCCGGTCAGGATGGTGACTGCGATGGGTTTCATACGGGTCCTTGTGACTGCGGGTTAACAGCAGCGCATGCCGCCTTTGCCGTCGCCGCCGTAGCGCGCTTGTTGGCGCTCGCGGAAAAATTCTTTATAGGTCATCACCGGCTTGTCCGGGTGGTTGTCTTTCATGTGCTGGACGTAGGTATCGTAGTCAGGCACGCCCACCAACATGCGCGCCGCCTGCCCGAGGTACTTCCCCGCCTGGCCGAGATTTCCGAACATAAGCCTTCTCCAACTTTACCCTGCATCACTACAGCGCTTGCTTTAGCCTGATATTAGGGGAAGCCGGGGGATGGGGTTCCCGCAGGGATGCCCCACCTCCGGGTCGCCCCGGGTATCTCGATTGCATCGCGCCGCACGGCTGGCATCTTGCGATACGCAGGCCGTGCGGCTTTGGGTACTACTTAACGTTTATTATGCAGGGTATCCGTTAAATCACATCAATGCTGGGTCGAAACTTTGACCTCCCCCTCAGTTACGCCGTCGGCGGGCGCGGCCTGCGGCACCGGCACGTAAGGCGTTTCCTGGTCGGTGCGTTTCGGATTCTTGTGCGCCGCCATCGCGGTTTTCACCCCGTAGAAGATGATGCTGTACACCACCAGCAGGAACAGAATGCTCAGCCCGGCGTTGGTGTAGTTGTTCACCACGATGTGGTTCATGTTGGCGATCTGCTGGGCGCTCAGCTCGGCGCCGCCCTCGGCGATCTTGCGTTTGTATTCGCCGGCCAGGAAGAAGAAGCCTTCCAGCTGCGGGTTATCGCTGAACAGCTTCAGGCCCAGCGCATAGGTGGTGCAGATCAGCAGCCACACCGCCGGCAGCACGGTCACCCAGATGTATTGCGCGCGCTTCATCTTAATCAGCACCACGGTGCCCAGCACCAGCGCCACGGCGGCCAGCATCTGGTTGGAGATGCCAAACAGCGGCCACAGGCTCTTCACGCCGCCGAGCGGATCCACCACGCCCTGATACAGCAGGTAGCCCCACAGCCCGACGCAGCCGGCGGTGCCGATGATGCCGGCCACCAGCGAGTCGGTTTTCTTCAGGAACGGCACGAAGTTGCCGAGCAGATCCTGCAGCATAAAGCGGCCGGAGCGGGTGCCGGCGTCCAGTGCGGTCAGGATGAACAGCGCCTCGAACAGAATGCCGAAGTGATACCAGAAGCCCATGTTGGCGCCCGGAATGATCTGGTGGAACACGTGGGCGATGCCCACCGCCAGCGTTGGCGCGCCGCCGGCGCGGTTCAGCACCGAAGGTTCGCCGATGTCGGTGGCGGTCTGCAGGATCTGTTCCGGGCTGATGACGAAGCCCCAGGAGCTGACCGCCGCCGCCGCGTGCACGGTCACGTCCTTCAGCGAAGCCATGATCATCGGCGCGTCTTCGGTGCCCAGGCGGTGCAGATCCGGCATGGTGATGCCCAGCGCCGCCGGCGGGGTGTTCATGGCGAAGTACAGGCCCGGCTCGATGATGGAAGCCGCCACCAGCGCCATGATGGCGACGAAGGACTCCATCAGCATCGCGCCGTAGCCGATAAAGCGCGCGTCGGTCTCATTGGCCAGCAGCTTCGGCGTGGTGCCGGAAGCGATCAGCGCGTGGAAGCCGGAGACCGCGCCGCAGGCGATGGTGATGAACAGGAACGGGAACAAGGTGCCTTTCCACACCGGGCCGGTGCCGTCGACGAACTGGGTCACCGCCGGCATTTTCAGCTCGGGGTTGAGGATCACGATGCCGATCGCCAGCCCGACGATCACGCCGATTTTCAGGAAGGTGGCCAGGTAGTCGCGCGGCGCCAGGATCAGCCACACCGGCAGCAGAGCGGAGACGAACGCGTAGCCGATCAGCGTGAAGGTGATGGTGGTGTCTTTAAAGGTCAGCGCCGGGCCCCAGTACGGGTCGTGCGCCACCACGCCGCCGAACCAGATGGCGGCCACCAGCAGCACGATGCCGATGATTGACACTTCACCCACGCGGCCGGGGCGCAGGTAGCGCATGTAGATGCCCATAAACAGCGCGATCGGCACGGTGGAGCAGACGGTGAACACGCCCCACGGGCTTTCCGCCAGCGCTTTCACCACGATCAGCGCCAGCACCGCCAGGATGATGATCATGATCAGGAAGCAGCCGAACAGCGCGATGGTGCCCGGTATCGGCCCCATCTCTTTTTTGATGATCTCACCGAGCGAGGCGCCGTTGCGGCGCGAGGAGATGAACAGCACCATAAAGTCCTGCACCGCCCCCGCCAGCACTACGCCGCCCAGCAGCCACAGCGTGCCGGGCAGGTAGCCGACCTGCGCGGCCAGCACCGGCCCCACCAGCGGCCCGGCGCCGGCGATGGCGGCGAAGTGGTGGCCGAACAGCACGTTCTTGTTGGTCGGCACGTAGTTGAGGCCGTCGTTGTTGACCACCGCCGGGGTGGCACGGCCGGCGTCCAGCTTCATCACCCTGGTGGCGATGTACAGGCTGTAGTAGCGGTAGGCCACCAGATACACCGCCACCGAAGCGACGACGATCCACAGCGCGCTGATGTGTTCGCCGCGGCGCAGCGCCACCACGCCGAGGCAGGCTGCGCCGAGTATCCCCAGCAGCATCCACGGAATGTGCTTTAAAATCCCCTCTCGTTTCATGAGGTATCCTTAATTCCAGTCTGCAAAATATGAATGAACTCATCCGCTTGTAAGAGATGTCAGAGTGGCGCGGTGAGCCGTAGCGTCTTTCCCGAGGTAAGGCGGGTTTAGGAACAGCTCATCATCGCCGGGGGTTAGGGGGGAAGACAGGCGTATTTCGGTCAGCGGTCAGATCCGCCGGGTGAACGGTTGGATTGGCGGGGTGAGCGGTTTGTTGCATAACCAACAGCCGCCCGTCAGCCGCTGTTGCCAATGCAGCACCCGCCCGCACCCGTCGGCTTTAAACGCCCGGTTTTTCAGCCAGATGCCTTAACGTGGCGATTGGCACGCATCCTGCTATCGGTTTTATAACCAAAACAAGGTTTTCAATATTTGGAAATCAATAATGGTTATATGCGCGCCGCATAACGGCGCCGACGGTCAGAGGGAGAGAAGCATGTCAGCAGCAAACCACTCGCAGCAGCCGATTCAGTTCGCCTACTGGGTGCCGAACGTTTCCGGCGGCCTGGTGATCAGCAATATCCCGCAGCGCACCGGTTGGGACATCGGTTATAACCGCAAGCTGGCGCAGATCGCCGAGCGCGCCGGTTTCGACTACGCGCTTACCCAGATCCGCTTCACCGCCGGTTACGGCGCGGAGAACCAGCACGAGTCGGTGTCGTTCTCACAGGCCCTGCTGGACGCCACCGAAAAGCTGAAAGTGATCGCCGCACTGCTGCCGGGGCCGTGGAACCCCACGCTGGCGGCCAAACAGATCGCCACCATCAGCCATCTTTCCAACGCGCGCATCGCGGTGAACATTGTCAGCGGCTGGTTCCGCGGCGAGTTCAAGGCCATCGGCGAGCCGTGGCTGGATCATGAGGAGCGCTACCTGCGCTCGGAAGAGTTTATCCGCTGCCTGCGCGGCATCTGGACTGAGCCCAGTTTCACCTTCGCCGGCGATTTCTACCGTTTCCGCGACTACTCGCTGAAGCCGAAGCCGCTGGCGCCGTTGCCGGAAATTTTCCAGGGCGGCAGCTCACGTGCGGCGCGCGACATGGCGGCGCGGGTCTCGGACTGGTATTTCACCAACGGCAACAGCGTGGAGGGCATTCGCCGGCAGGTGGAGGACATCCAGAGCAAGGCGCAGGCCAATCACCATCGGGTGAAGGTGGGGGTGAACGGTTTTGTCATCGCCCGCGAGAGCGAACAGGCGGCGCAGGCGGTGCTGCAGGAGATCATCGATCACGCCAACCCGGAGGCGGTGCAGGGCTTCGGGCACGAGGTGAAAAACGCCGGGGCGGCCTCGCCCGAGGGCGAGGGCAACTGGGCCAAGTCCACCTTCGAAGATTTGGTGCAGTATAACGACGGCTTTAAAACCAACCTGATCGGCACGCCGCAGCAGATCGCCGAGCGCATCATCGCGTTGAAAGACGCCGGGGTGGATCTGCTGTTGCTGGCGTTTCTGCACTTCCAGGAAGAGGTGGAGTACTTCGGCCGCGAAGTGATCCCGCTGGTGCGCGAACTGGAGCGCCAGCGGGCGGCGGCCTGAGCGTTCAACCCGTTTGCAGGGTTTGCAGCAGGTGGATAAAGGCGGCGCTGAGCGGCGGCGTGGCCGGCTCATGGCGGGTAAAGACATAAAAGCGCGCGCTGATGTCGATCCCCTGCGTCGGGATTTTCTGCAGGTGCAGCTGCGGGGCGTAGTGCGCGACGACCCGATCGCTCAGCAGCGCGATATAGCCCTGCTGCCTGACCAGGCACCAGGTCGCCAGAAAGGAGTCGGTCTCGACGATCTGGCCGTGCGGCGTGTAACGCTCGGCGATCTCGCGGATGGCGGCGTGCCCCACCGAGCAGGAGCGCGGCACCACCCATTTGGCTTCGGCCGGCGGCTGCCCGGCGGCGGTCAGGTCGCCCCCTTGATAGAGCGAGAAGCGCTCGCTCTTCAGCGCCTGCATGGCCAGATCGGCGCCGCCCGCCGCGCCGTTCAGGCTGCTGACCGCCAAATCCAGCTCGCAGTTTCTCAGTCGGGCGAGCAGGCCTTCCGGGCCGTCTTCCACCACCGTCACCCGGGTATGCGGGTAGCGGCGGTTGAAGCCTTCGAGCACCTGGGGCAGGTAGCACAGCAGCGGATCGACGCTCATCCCCACCCGCAGGCGCTTCTCGCCGCCGGCGCTCATGCCGCGCAGCTCGTCAAACGCGCTGAGCAACTGATTGGTGGCGGCGTCTATCCGCCGGTAAAACAGCTCGCCGACCGCCGTCAGGCGCACGCCGCGGTTGCTGCGCTCCAGCAACCGCGCGCCGATGGACATTTCCAGCTCTTTGAGCACCCGGCTGAGCGTCGGTTGCGAGACGGCCAGTTTTTTCGCGGCATCGTGCAAACTTCCGCAGTGAACGATGTCTTTGAACATCGTCAGATGAGCCAGTTTCGGCATGGTTTTCATGGTGGATCTCCCTGGAAGTGAACGGCATTAGCCGGAGCCGGCGATGCGGCTGTAATAGGCCTGTTTCATCATGCTGTCGTTCAGCAGTTTATTGATGGTCTGGTCGAGCACCGGCGTGGTGACGGAGGCCGGCATCAGCGTGGCGGTGATCTCCACGTCGTCGTCGCCAAAGGGTTCGATATCCAGATGCGAGATAAAGCAGTTTTCTCCTTGCAGCACCTGTTTGAATTTGGCCAGCGCTTCACGCTGTTCATGCTCGAAGGCAATGACGCAAATCTGGTAGGTGGATTCGCCGTTAACGTCATTGAAGGGCTGTTTGTTGACCATATTGACCAGCGGGCGCAGCAGGGTGTTGGCGGCGAGCACGAACAGCGTGGCGGCCAGCGCATCGCCGTACAGGCCGCAGCCGGCGCAGGCGCCGACCGCCGCGGAGCCCCAGAGCGTGGCGGCGGTGTTCAGGCCGCGGATGTTCATCCCTTCTTTCATGATGGCCCCGGCGCCGAGAAAGCCGACGCCGGAGACCACGTAGGAGATGACGCGCACCGCGCCGCCGCTGCCGTCGATGGTCATGGCCAGGTGGACGAAGATCGCCGCGCTGGTGGCCACCAGCGTATTGGTACGCAGCCCGGCGGTACGCTGGCGGAATTGTCTTTCATAGCCGATGGCGGCGCCCAGGACGGACGCGGTCAGCAGCGTCAGCAGTGTATGAATGAAATGCATGATAATAACTCGATGTATTATCCGCTTATCATGAGCCACCCGTGGCGGGGTGACTCTTGATAAACGGGTAGTTAAGTTGGCGGGATCCGTCCCGCCAGGCCAGGGTGGCGCTCAGTGCGCGGCGGCGATCTGCCGGCTGAGCGTCTCGCTGATTTTGTCCGTCAGCGGCTGCATCCCCTCGCGGGTGCGCGTCTCGCGGCGCTGCGCGATGTGATAGCAGCCGTCGAGGGTGCCGGCGCCCAGCAGGAGGATGCGATCAGACATCATCACCGCTTCCTCTACGCTGTGGGTCACCAGCACGATGGAGCGGGTTTTGATCTGGCGCGTGCTCCAGATGCGCAGCAGATCGCTGCGCAGGTGTTCGCCGGTATAGACGTCCAGCGCGGAAAACGGCTCGTCCAGCAACAGCAGCATCGGTTCTACCGCCAGCGCGCGCGCAAAGCCGACTCGTTGGCGCATGCCGCCGGAAAGCTCGCGCGGGTAGGCGTCGCGGTAGGGCGCGAGCCCGACCAGATCGAGCATTTTCAGCGTCTGGGTTTCGACCACCTGCGGCGGCAGATCCTGCGCCTGCAGCCCGAAGGCGATATTTTGGTAGACGTTCAGCCACGGGAAAATGGCGAAGGTCTGGAACACCATGTTGATCTGCGGATTCGGCCCCGAGACTTTTTTATCCCCCAGCATCACGGTGCCCAGATCCGGTGCGATCAGGCCGGAAAGTATGCGCAGCAGGGTGGATTTGCCCGAGCCGGACTGCCCCAAAATGCTGACGACCTCGTTATCGTAGAGGCGCAGGTTGATTTCATTCAGCACCAGGCGTTTTTCTTTACCGGTAGGCTGAACGCTTTTGCTGACGTTATTAACCGTCAGCAGCGTGGTTTTTTTTACCATCATGATGTTTCTCCACTCAATTAAAAATATGAGCATGGAAAAATGGCCGATAGTTATCGCCGCGCAGGGGTAAAATAAATGCGAGCGCAAATAAGCCTGAGCGTTATCGGACTGTTAATAAGCGTATGCTGGAAGGATTAGCCGGAGCGGCGTGCGCGTAGGCCATGCGCTGAAGGGGTAAAGCGAAGGGATGTGGTAACTGACGCATATCCTGACACTTTCAGGATGCAATGGGATGGCTATTGCTCCTGTGACCTCAGCGATTCCAACAATAAAATAAACAACCAACTGTCGCCGTCCATATCATTTCCCCGTTATTTTTCGTGTGGCCATAATACGCGTGATATTGCCTGTGATTCAATGTGGTTAGGCGGAATTATCGCGGCAAAATGTAATTTAATATGAATGCGGGAAAGTTTTTCTTTATTTATTAAACGGGGCGTCAACGAAAATCATGAGAATGAATATAGGCGCTATTTTATGGAAATATAAACCTGAATTAAACGAGAGAATAACAGGGCGGACGCAAGACAAATAATGAACCGGCCGCAGCGCGCGCTGCGGCCGGTATCGGGTCAGAACTGATACATGATGCCGGTTTCGACAATGTCGTCGGCGCCGGCGCCGACGGCGTTCTGCCGTTGCAGCAGGTTGAGCTTGTACTCCACGTAGGTCGACATATTGGCGTTGAAGCTGTAGTTCAGCGCCAGATCCAGGTATTTGACCAGATCGGCGTCGCCGATGCCGGGCAGGTTACGGCCGCGCGTTTGCAGGTAGGCCACCGAGGGCGTGACGCCGGAATCGAAGTGATACTGCGCGACCGCCTCGACGGCGTCCGCGCGGGGGGCGAAGCCGGCGTAGCGATCGCCGTCGACATAGGTCATGTTTTCGGTGCGCGCATAGCTGGCCGCCAGGTAGAGGTTGTCCAGATCGTATTTCAGCCCCAGCGTCCAGGCCCGGGCGCGATCGCCGTCAGCCAGGCCGAAGCGCTGCTGCGCCAGGGTGCGCGCAGAGTTGGCGTAGGCGGCGCCAAAGTTTAGCCCTGCGCCGGTGTCGTAGGTGGCGGAAAAGGCGTAGCCATCGCCGTTTTGCGTCTGAATATCCTTCGCCCGCAGAGCGTCGTCCCCCCGATTCTTCCCCTGATATTGCAGGCCGAGATCCAGACCGTCCAACAGCCCGCCCAGGCTGCGGTTGTGGTAGGTCAGCAGGCCGTTGGCGCGGCCGGTCATAAAGTTGTCGGCCGCTTCGTAGCTGTCGTTGCCGAATTCGGGCAGCACGTCCGTCCAGCCGGCCACGTCATACAGCAGGCCGTAGTTGCGGCCGTAGTCCAGGCTGCCCCAGCGGCCGAACGCCAGCCCGGCGAAGCCCAGCCGGGTATAGCTATTGCCCGGCCCGGCGCTTTCCGGCTGATCGAGCCCCGCCTGATATTCCCATTGGCCATACCCTGTCAGCCCGTCGGCGATCTGCGTCTCGCCTTTGAAACCGAAACGGGTGTAGGAGCGATCGCCGTTATTGTCGGCATCGCTGCTGAAGTAATGCACCCCGTTCAGTTGACCGTACAGATCCAGTTTATTGCCGTCTTTATTGACGATTTCTGCCCCGGCGGCGGCCGCCGGCATCAGGATGACCAGCGCCATCAGTAAGCTTTTATGTTTCATTTCACTACCCTGAGTTAACGAAATGCGGCCTTATCCGGCCGGTTGCGCCCGCGCGATTTTTTTGTACAGGCAGCTGCGGATCCGATCGGTGAGGTGCCGCAGGCTGTCCCGGTTGCGCGCCGCGCGGGGAATATTGATGCTGAATTCGTCATCGATCCGTTTGCTGGTCGCGTCCAGGATCAGCACCCGATCGGACATCAGCACCGCCTCTTCGACGTCGTGCGTCACCATCACCATGGCGCGCGTGCGCAGCCGGTTGTCTCCCCACAGCGCCAGCAGATCGCTGCGCAGTTTTTGCGCGGTAAAGATATCGAGGGCGGAGAAGGGCTCGTCCAGCAGCAAGACATCGGGCTCTACCGCCAACGCCCGGGCGAAGCCCACCCGTTGGCGCATGCCGCCCGACAGCTCGCGCGGCCAGGCGTGCTCATAGCCGCTCAGCCCCACCAGGCGCAGCAGCGCCTCCAGCCGCTCGGCGATCGTCTGCGGCGGCAGCTTTTGCGCCAGCAGGCCGAAGGCGATGTTGTCGTACACCGTCAGCCAGGGGTAGAGCGCGTAGGATTGAAACACCATGCCGGCGTTGGCGCTCGGGCCGCAGACCGGTTTGCCCGCCAGGGTGAGCGTGCCGCTGTCCGGCGGGATCAGCCCGGCCAGCATGCGCAGCAGCGTGGACTTACCCGAACCGGATTGCCCCAGAATGGTGACGAACTCGCCGGCGTGCACGGTCAGCGACACGTCGCGCAGCACGGGGGTGGGGCGCTTGTTTTCGCCGATAAACGTCTTGTTCAACCGACGGGCGCTGATAATCACGTCTTGAGTCAGCATGTTGTTCCCCCTTGATCAGTCATATTTGAATTTGGTTTCCGCGATGCGATACAGCGGTTGCCAGACGAAGATGATGCACAGCGCCACCAGCGCGCACATCGCGGCGCAGCCCAGTGCGGACTCCGGGTTCTTGCCGGCGTCGGTGACGACGGAAATGAACGCGCCCAGCCCGGTGGCGCTGAGGGTGGTGCTGCCCCACTGGATCACTTCGGCGGCGATGGCGCTGTTCCAGGCGCCGCCGGCGGCGGAGATGATGCCGGTCACGATGTAGGGGAAGATCGCCGGCAGCATGTAGTAGCGCCACCAGCGGAAACGGCGCAGCCCGAAGGTTTCGCTGACCTCGGTGATCTGCGTCGGAATGGCGGAAACGCCGGCGATCACGTTGAACAACACGTACCACTGGGTGCCCAGCATGATCATCGGAATGGCCCACCAGCCGAGATCCTGATGATAAATGGCGATGAAGGCGGCGATCAGCGGGTAGAAAATGTTGGGCGGAATGGCCGCCAGGATCTGGATGATCGGCTGGAAGATCTTCACCAGGCGCGGATTCAGGCCGATCCACACCCCCAGCGGCGTGAAGATCGCCACGCTGAGCAGCATGGCCGCGGCCACGCGCGCGGTGGTGAGCAGCATCCACTCCGGCAGCATGGCGAAGTACTGTTTGGGGAAGTATTCCCACAGCCGGTAACCGAACCAGACGCAGGCCAGCACCACGCCGAGATACCACAGGCTGCGCCACAGCCAATTGCCTTTGGCGGCGAGGCGAAACAGGCGGTGCAGGCCGAGGGCGTACCACAGCCGCGGCAGCTTGAACAGCCACAGATCAGCCAGCGCGCGCAGCGTGCGGCCGAGCGCCGCGCCGACGTGCGAAAAGGCCAGACTGTTGTAGAACCACGGATTGCCGAGCGCCCGATTGGCGGTAACGTCTTCGTATTTGAAGCGGGCGGTGTAACGCACCAGCGGGCGGAAAACCAGCTGATCGAGCAGCACGATGTTGGCGGCCAGCGCGACGATCGCATACAGGATCGCCGGCACGTTCTGCTGCGCCAGCGCTTCGGCGATATAGGAGCCGACGCCGGGCAGTTCGACCGAGCGATCGCCGACCGGAATGGCTTCGGAGGCCACCAGGGCGAACCAGGCGGCGGATTGCGACACCATGGCGTTCCACAGCAGGCCCGGCACCGAATAGATGAATTCCAGCCGCCAGAAGCGTTGCCACGGGTTGTAATTGAAGCTGCGGGCGGCTTCGTCCAGCTCCTTGGGCACGATGCGCAGCGTCTGATACAGCGTCAGCATCATGTTCCAGGCCTGGCCGGTAAACACCGCGAAGATGGCGGTGCACTCCAGCCCCATCACGCTGTGTGGGTAGAGGTTGAGAAAGTACACGGTCGTGAAGGTCAGGAACCCCACCAGCGGCACCGACTCCATAAAGTTGACGAAGGGCAAGATCACCCGGCGCAGCGGCGCATAGCGCGCGGCCAGCACGGCGAACACCACAGAAAACAGCAGCGACCAGGCCATGCCGAGGAGAAAACGCATGCTGGTTCTGAGCGAATAATAAAGCAGGTTCCAGGCATCGAGACTAATGGCAGAGACGTTTTGTTCATTGAAGTCGCCGTGCATGTCGCCCCACGCGCGAATAAAAAAGGCAATGAAGAAAACGCCGATGGCGATAACGATAAAGTCATTTAAATAAGACTTTCTGAAAACAGATGTACCCCGGTTATTTTGCATAACGCAATACCTTATTTTTCCCATAAGAAATCCGTCGGCGCTCGGGTAATAGGCCCGGCGACATCAGATAAATACCGCCACAGCGGTTGAGACAAACGTTATTTTCGCAGCGAGGCGATGGGCGGGCAGGCAGAGCGGGAAAGGCCGTCAGAAGGGGAGCGGTTGCCGCATTCCGTATCTTTCAGAATGCAACGTGGATGGCATTACTGAAAGGTGCCCAATAGCATTAGCGTAAAACTAAAACTTTCATCGCCCATAGGGCCCTCCTCGGTTTAAATATGGCACGGAGAGGGTAATGTGTTTTGCTAATAAAAAGCAATTGGCGGCGCGCGGTTTTTACGGTTGATATGTAACAGGATGAATATTCATTTTTTAATCGCTATATTCAGAAAATAAAATAACCTATTTTGATGGCGGTAAATGCGGTGAAAATAAATCGCGGCGAAATAAAACGGCGCGCCTGAATACCGCGCGCCGTAACATTAATAAACCTGCCTGCCGTTGATGCCGGCGGGGAAAATGCCGGTGGCGAAGAGATGCCCGTTGGCCTGGATCTGGTCGTCGGGCAGCATCTCCAGCGGAAACTCGGCCGCCAGGCAGTTGAGAAAGGCGTTGCGATCGTCGGTGGTGGTAAAGCCGATCAGATCGTAGAACAGCAGCGAAGCGATCAGCTGGCGATATTCCGGGATGCGCCGCAGCAGCGCCGCCGACGGGAACGGCAGATGGAAAAAGAACGCGCAGTCGTTCAGCAGCCCCTGTTCCTTCAGCGCCTGGGCGCAGGGCAGCAGTTGGTAATCGTCGATGCAGACGATGTCGCCCGGGCACAGGTGTTCGCAGGCGATATCGGCGAAACGGCGATTCAGCTGCCGGTAGGCGCGGTAGTTTTCCGGCGTGAAGTGCGCCTTCTCCGGCTGGTTGTGGAACACCGGCCACAGGCCGTCGTGGTAGTAGCCCTGATAGTGGCGGCGGAACTCTTCGATCGACAGCGGGAAGGTCACCTGATCGTAACCGGCGTCTTGACGGCAGTGGATCGGGCGCTGCGCGAAATTCTGTACGTCGCCGTTCCAGCCGAGCCACAGCCCCGGTTCGGCGTCGGCCGCCAGCGTCCGGCCGGCGCAGGCCAGATCCTTGCCGTCGCACTGCTTGTTGGAAATCAGCACCAAACGAGACATGGGGGTCTCCTTATCAGTGAAGGGCGCGCGGGGCGTGCGCCGCGCAGTCGGCGCGCCAGGGCGCTTGCAGCGCGGGCAGCGTGACGCGCAGGCCGCGCAACGCGGGATGCGCCAGGCAGCAGCGCGCCAGCCAGCTTCCCAGCCCGACGCCGCGGTATTCGGCGCTGACGAACAGTTCGCTCACCGAGGCGAAGGTGGCGTAATCGGTCACCATGCGGGCGAAGCCGAGCTGGTGGCGTTTGCGATACAGGCCAAAGCACAGGCCGTGGCGCGCCAGGCGCTCCGCCGCCGCCCGATCCTGCAGGCTGAGAAAACGCTGGATCGCGTCGATATCCAACAACTGCCGGTCGGTGCTGATATGAAAAACGCCTTTGCGCCAGCAGAGCAGCGGCTGTGCGGGCGCCCGTTGCGGTTGCATATTCATGATTATCCTTAAGTTAACGAATCAGTGGGCGGTTACAGCATCCAGCCGAGTTCGGCGGCGGTGACCTGTTCCTCGAAGCGGCGCAGTTCGGCGCTTTTGCAGGTGAGCCACAGGGTGCAGAACGCCGGGCCGAGCAGTTCGCGCAGCGGATCGCTGTGGCGGAACAGCGCCAGCGCCTCCTGCTGGCCGAGCGGCAAGGGCGCGGCGTTGTCGCTCTCGCAGCCGTTGGCGGCGGGCGGCAGCGGCAGCGGGTGTTCCAGCCCGTGCAGCAGGCCGCCGAGCATTACCGCCAGCGCCAGATAGGGGTTGGCGTCGGCGCCGGCCAGGCGGTATTCGATGCGCTGGTTGGCGCTGTCGGCGCAGGGCAGGCGCAGCGCCACCGTGCGATTGTTGTGGCCCCAGGAGGCGCGCAGCGGCACGTGCATGCCGGGGCGGAAGCGGCGAAAGGCGTTGATGTTGGGCGCCAGGATCGCCATCGACGCCGGCATCAGCGCCAGCATGCCCGCCATCGCCTGCTGCATGTTGTCGCTCAGTTCGCCCGGCGCGCCGGTCAGCAGGTTCTCGCCGTGCTCGTTCTGCAGGCTGATGTGAAAATGCAGCCCGCTGCCGGCGGCATGGGCGCAGGGCTTGGCCATAAAGCAGGCGTGCTGGTGATGTTGCTCGGCAATCTGCCGCGTCAGGCGCTTCAGCGCCATGATCTGGTCGCAGGCTTCCAGCACGCGCCGGCTGTGATGCAGGTTCAGCTCGTACTGGCCGGAAGCGGCTTCGGCCACCACGCCGGTCAGCGGCAGGCTTTGCAGCCGCGCGTGCCGTTCGATGTCGCTCAGCAGCGCATGGTGGCGCTCGGGCGCATCCACCGCGAAGCTCTGCGTCGGGCAGGCTTCCGCCTCGGCGGGGCGCTGCGGATCCTGCAGGTAGAACTCCAGTTCGGCCGCCACCACCGGGAAGCAGTTGCGTTCGTGCAGGCGCTTCAGCACCCGTTGCAGCACCACACGCGGCTCCAGCTCGCAGGCGTCGCCGTCGGCGTTTTGCATCGTCAGCAGCAGCTGGGCGTGGCGTTCGGGATCGCGCGCGCAGGGGCGCAGCGTGCCGGGCACCGGCAGGCACAGCCGATCCGGCTCGCCCGCCCGTTGCCCCAGCCCGCTTTCTTCAATCACCCGGCCGTGCAGATCCAGGGCGTAGATCGACAGCGGGAAGTAGCAGCCTTTTTCCAGGCCAAAGGCTTCGGCGATCGGCAGGCGCTTGCCGCGCAGCTGGCCGTTCAGATCGTGCAGATAAATATCCAGCTGTTCGGTATCCGGATAGCGCTGCAGGTAGTGTTCCAGCTCTTTGCGGAAGGTGCGCGTCGGCGATGCGGGCAGCTCTGCCAGCAGAGGATTGAACCCGATAATATTAGAATGCATGGCGCGCTCCAGAACGAAGACCGGTCACGGCCAGAGGCAGGGATAAACGCATGAGACAACTCTCTTGTGAGGCCATAGCGGCGATGTGGAAAGGGTATCTGCGGCGGCAAAAACTGTCTGTAAAAACGCCGTAACGTTAACGGGGCGCGGAATAAAAATGCCGTAAAGAGCGCGGCGGGTTGGCCGGGGCGGCACGGTCTATACTGGCGAGACGGGCCGTAGAAGGAGAGATAACGATGAAGAGAATAGGGTTGCTTATCGCCGCGCTGGCCGCGTTCCACGCCACCGCGTCTTCCCCACAGGCGTGGGCCGAGAGCGAACGGGCGATGCGCGCCGCCTGCCTGAAAGCCAGCGGGCTAAAAAACGCCAGGGTGGAAGGGGAGATTATTCACTACGGTGATGACGTCGGCTATTCGGCGCTGTTTATCGGTGGGCGCTACCCGCAGCCGTTTATGAAAAACCAGCCGGGCAGGGAGCTGTGCTTATATCAGCGCGCCACGCAGAAGGCGGCGGTGCAGGCGGTGGAGGGGGAATAAATAATCCCAGTCTCCTTACTGTAGCTGTATTTCTCCCTTGGGATTAATTATTAAGTTGAATTCTTTCATGTATTTACGCCTTTCCGTGTCGTTATTCATCGAGACGCCGAGCAAGACCGAGTATTCTCCCGCAGCCCAGTTTACCTGCGGATAAGTGGCGCATTGTCCCGGTTTCAGGTCGGGCAACGGAGTGACTTCTGGTGAGGCCCAGACGATATGCCATTGCTGTTGTTCCTGTCGTGAGACGATCACCCCCCGGTTTTGCAGGCTGTCACCGCTGCGAACGCTGTTGATAGGCACGGCAAAGCAAGGTTGGTTGTCTTTGAGCGAGACATCCAACGGATGGTACCAGGGCTGAGTGGATTGGCAGCCGTTCAGTAGCAGTGCGCACAGTAAAGAGAGATAAAGTTTTGTCATAGCAAGGTGTTCCGGTTCTTTGGATTGTTCAGGAAAGCTCGCAATACCCATTCATAACGTTTTAATGCCGCTGTAGTTGGTGGCTACGTGGAAGCGATGGGCGGCACGCTGCGCCTGGACATTGAACTGCCGGGCGGCAAGCACGTCGGGTTTACGGTTTAAGCGCAGGCTGCCCGCCACTCCCCGCCATCTCCCGTTCGATTACCGTCGCCAGCGCCTGCGCGGCGGAAGAGAGTTGGTGCTGCGCCAGGCGGATCAGGCCCACGCGCCGTTCGATAATCGGGCCGATCAGCGGCACGCAGACCGCCCCCAGCTCATCCATCTGTTGCTCGCACAGCGCCGGCACCGCGCTGGCGCCGAGGCCGTTGGCCACCATGCGCCCGACCGTCACCAGCTGGTGGCTCTCAAACGCCACCTCCAGCGTTCGCCCGCTGCGGGCCAGTTCCTGCTCCAGCAGCAGCCGCACCGCCGATGGCCGCTGCAGGGTGATGAAATCCAGCGTCAGCAGCTCCTTCCAGCTCACCTGCGCCTTGCGCGCCAGCGCCGAATCCTTCGGCACCACCGCCAGAAAGCGATCGCGGCACAGCGGGGTGAAGTGCAGGGTGTCGCTCGGCTCCGGCTCGAAGGCGATGCCCATCTCTACCCGGCCTTCGCGGATCATTTCAAACACCTGTTCGTTGATGACGTCGTGCACCGCCACGTTGATGCCGGCATAGCGATCGCGAAACGCCTTAAGGATCGGCGGCAGCGGGTTGCCGGCGAACGACGGCATGGCGGCGATCGCCACCTTGCCCATCTGCAGGGTGAAGCGCTGACGCATCGCCTCTTCCGCGTTGTCCCAATCCGCCAGCAGCTGGCGCGCCATCGGGAAGAAGGTTTCTCCTTCCGGCGTCAGCGTCACCCGGCGGGTGGTGCGCAGCAGCAGCGGCCCGCCCAGCGCGTCTTCCAGCCCACGGATCGCCAGGCTGAGCGCCGGCTGAGAAATATTCAGCCGCTCGCTGGCCTGGGCGAAATTCAGAGTGTGAGCTACCGCTAAAAACGCGCGTAACTGTTTGATGCTCATTTTCATTTTGGTTGGTATTAACTCTTTGTTAATTGTCGGTTAACGAGTGATTAATAAAAATTCTAAATGAATGCGGCATAAAAACAAAATTAACAAATCATTTTTGTGACCTGAAGATGCCCTCACGCAAGCCAGGGCATTTCGCCCTGCGCCGAACATGCAGGGGCAACGATATGGCAGGGCTCGACAAACGCGTCGGCAGCTACCAGGAAGCGCTGGCAGGCCTGACGGACAACATGACGGTGCTGGCGGGCGGCTTTGGCCTGTGCGGCATCCCGGAGAATCTGATCGAAGAGATCCGCCGGCGCGGCGTGCGCGGGTTGACGGTGGTTTCCAACAACTGCGGCGTCGACGGGTTCGGCCTCGGGCGGCTGCTGGAAACCCATCAGATCCGCAAGGTGGTGGGATCTTACGTCGGTGAAAACGCGCTGTTCGAACAGCAGGCGCTCAGCGGCGAGCTGGAGGTGGATCTCACGCCGCAGGGCACGCTGGCGGAGAAGATCCGCGCCGGCGGCGCCGGCATCCCGGCATTCTTCACCGCCACCGGTTACGGCACGCCGATCGCCGAAGGCAAAGAGGTGCGCGAGTTCAACGGCCGCCCCTACATCATGGAAACCGCCATCACCGGCGATTTCGCCATCGTGAAAGGCTGGAAGGCCGATCACTTCGGCAACGTCATCTACCGCCACACCGCGCAGAACTTCAATCCGCTGATGGCGACCGCCGGGCGCATCACGGTGGTGGAAGTGGAAGAGATCGTCGCGCCGGGCGAGCTGGATCCGGCGGCGATCCACACCCCCGGCATCTATGTCGATCGGCTGATCCAGGGCACCTTCGAAAAGCGTATCGAACAACGCACCCTGCGGGCATAAGGAGAATTCGCATGCTTACCCGTGAACAAATGGCGCAGCGCGTGGCGCAAGAGCTGAGGGACGGTTACTACGTCAATCTGGGCATCGGCATCCCGACGTTGGTGGCCAACTACGTGCCGGCGGGCATGGACGTGATGCTGCAGTCGGAAAACGGCCTGCTGGGGATGGGCGAGTTCCCGACCGAGCAACAGCTGGACGCCGACATGATCAACGCCGGCAAGCAGACGGTCACCGCGCGCCTCGGCGCGTCGATCTTCGATTCGGCGCAGTCGTTCGCCATGATCCGCGGCGGCCATGTCGATCTGACCGTGCTGGGGGCGTTTGAAGTGGACGTCGAGGGCAACATCGCCTCGTGGATGATCCCCGGCAAGATGGTCAAGGGCATGGGCGGCGCGATGGATCTGGTGGCGGGGGCGGAGAACATCATCGTGGTGATGACCCACGCAGCGAAGGGCGGCGAGTCCAAGCTGCTGCCGCGCTGCACGCTGCCGCTGACCGGCGCCAACTGCATCCGCAAGGTATTGACCGATCTGGCCTATCTGGAAATTGAAGACGGCGCTTTCGTGCTGCGCGAACGCGCGCCGGGCGTCAGCGTGGCGGAGATTGTCGCCAAAACCGCCGGCCGGCTGATCGTGCCGGAGCATGTGCCGGAAATGCGTTTCTGAAACGGGAGGTGAATGTGCAACAACGTGAAGTGGTGATCGTGGCGGCGACGCGCACGCCGGTCGGCAGTTTTCATGGCGCGCTGGCGCCGCTGACGGCGGTGGAACTGGGCACGGCGGCGGTGCAGGGGCTGCTGGCGCAAAGCGGCGTGGCGCCGCAGCAGATCGATGAAGTGATCCTCGGCCAGGTGCTGACCGCCGGCTGCGGGCAGAATCCGGCGCGCCAGACCACGCTGAACGCCGGGCTGCCGTTTACGACGCCGGCGCTGACCATCAACAAGGTGTGCGGCTCCGGTTTGAAGGCGGTGCATCTGGCGGTGCAGGCGATCCGCAGCGGTGACGCCGACGCGGTGATCGCCGGCGGCCAGGAGAGCATGAGCCGGTCGCCTTACCTGATGGCCGGCGCGCGCGCCGGTCTGCGCCTCGGTCACGCGCAGATGGTGGACAGCGTGATCCACGATGGCCTGTGGGACGCGTTCAACGACTACCACATGGGCATCACCGCCGAGAACCTGGCGGAGAAATACGCCATCAGCAGAGAAGAACAAGACAGGTTCGCGCTGCGCTCGCAGCAGAAGGCGCAGGCGGCGCAGCAGGCCGGGCGTTTCGCGCAGGAGATCACGCCGGTGACGGTGCCGCAGCCGAAGGGCGAAGCGCTGCGGGTAGAGCGCGACGAACAGCCGCGCGACACCAGCCTGGAGGCGCTGGCGCGGCTGCGCCCGGCGTTTCGCAAAGAGGGCACGGTGACCGCCGGCAACGCCTCGTCGCTCAACGACGGCGCCGCCGTGGTGCTGCTGATGAGCGCGGAAAAAGCCGCCGCGCTGCGTTTGCCGGTGCTGGCGCGCATCGCCGGTTACGCCTCGTCGGGCGTCGATCCGGCGATCATGGGCATCGGCCCGGCGCCGGCCGCGCGCCGCTGCCTGGAAAAAGCCGGTTGGCGGCTGGAGGAGGTCGATCTGATCGAAGCCAACGAAGCCTTCGCCGCGCAGGCGCTGGCGGTGGGCAAAGAACTGGGCTGGGAGGCGGAGCGGGTGAACGTCAACGGCGGAGCAATCGCGCTGGGGCATCCGATCGGCGCGTCCGGCTGCCGCATTTTGGTGTCGCTGCTGTACGAAATGCAGCGCCGCGAGGTGAACAAGGGGCTGGCGATGCTGTGCATCGGCGGCGGGCAGGGCGTGGCGCTGGCGGTAGAGCGCCCGTAAACAACCGAGGAGGGCACGATGCAGTCATCTGACTATGCGGTACTGGGCGCCGGGTTGATGGGGGTGGGCATCGCCACCCACTTTATTCGCCACGGCCATGAGGTGCTGCTGTATGAACCGGATCCGCAGCGCCGGGCGGAAGCGCCGGCAGTGGCGAGCGGTATTCTGGCCGAGCTGAGCGACGTCGGGCAGTTTGATCGCGGCGAACGCGAAGCGGCGCTGGCGCGGCTGCGCGTGACCGGCGATCTGAACGCGGTAGCGCGCGCCCGGCTGCTTATCGAGGCGATCCCGGAACGGCTCGAGCTGAAGCACGCGCTGTATGAGCAGTTGGAAGGGCTGATCGCTGACGACGCGGTGATTGCCAGCAACACCAGCGGCTTGCCGCCGGACGAGCTGGCGGCGCGCATGACCCATCCGCAGCGGCTGCTGATCGCCCACTTTTGGCACCCGCCGCACCTGATCCCGCTGGTGGAGATCGTGCCCGGCAGCGCCACCGAGCCGCGCCATCTGGCGGCGGTGCAGGCGCTGCTCGGCGAGATGGCGCTGGAGGCGGTGCTGCTGGAACGCGCCGCGCCGGGGTTTGTCGGCAACCGGCTGCAGTTTGCGGTGCTGCGTGAGGCGCTGCACATCGTCCACAGCGGCATCGCCAGCGCCGAGGTGGTGGATCAGGTGATGCGCGCCTCGCTGGGGCGGCGCTACGCCATGGTCGGCCCGCTGGAGGCCGCCGACATGACCGGGCTCCCGACGGTGGCGGACATCGCCCGCCACCTGTTCCCGGAACTGGCGACCGGCGACGAGATGATGGCGCTGGTGGAACAGCGGCTGCAGCGCGGCGATACCGGCCAGCGCAGCGGCCGGGGATTTTATCTTTGGGATGAAGCGCGCAGGGAACGCATCCAACGGCGACGGGCGCATCAGCTGCGCTTTGCGCTGAAACCGTAATTTCGCACGCCGTACCTGACAATAACAACGATAGCGAGGTGCCTGATGAGCGTTTTGATTGCCCTGGCAGCACTGGGATTACTGATGCTGGCCGCCTACCGCGGCTACAGCGTGATTTTGTTCGCCACGATCGCCGCGCTGGGCGCGGTGCTGTTGACCGACCCCGGCGCGGTGGCGCCGACCTTCACCGGGCTGTTTATGGAGAAGATGGTTGGCTTCGTGAAGCTCTACTTCCCGGTGTTCCTGCTGGGGGCGGTGTTCGGCAAGCTGATCGAGCTGTCCGGCTTCTCCCGTTCGATCGTCGCGGCGGCGATCCGCATTCTCGGCCGACGCCACGCCATTCCGGTGATCGTGCTGGTGTGCGCGCTGTTGACCTACGGCGGGGTGTCGCTGTTCGTGGTGGCGTTCGCGGTTTATCCGTTCGCCGCCGAGCTGTTCCGCCAGAGCGGCATCCCCAAGCGGCTGATCCCGGCCACCGTGGCGCTCGGCGCCTTTTCCTTCACCATGGACGCCTTGCCCGGCACGCCGCAGATCCAAAACATCATCCCGACCAGCTTCTTCGGCACCAACGCCTGGGCCGCGCCTTGGCTGGGGCTGATCGGCTCGCTGTTCATCATCGCGGTCGGTTTGCTGTATCTTGAACGCCAGCGGCGCAAGGCGCAGCTGAAGGGGGAGGGGTACGGCACCGATCTGCTGAACGAGCCGGAAACCCCGGACGACATCAACCTGCCGAACCCGCTGATCGCCATCCTGCCGCTGATTTTGGTCGGGGTATTCAACCTTGGCTTCACCCATTGGATCCCGCAGTGGTACGGCGCCAGCCACGAGCTGACGCTGCCGGGGCTGGCCAAGCCCATCACCACCGATGTGGCGAAGATCACCGCCATTTGGGCGGTGGAAGCGGCGCTGGTGTCGGGTATTCTGCTGGTGGTGGCGTTCGGCTTTCGCAATATTCGCGGCCGCTTGGCGGAAGGCAGCAAGACGGCGGTCGGCGGCGCAATTCTGGCGGCGATGAACACCGCCTCCGAATACGGCTTCGGCGCGGTGATCGCCGCCCTGCCGGGCTTTTTGGTGCTGTCGCAGGCGCTGTCGGCGATCCCCAATCCGCTGCTGAACGAAGCGATCAGCGTCACCCTGCTGGCCGGCATCACCGGGTCGGCCTCCGGCGGCATGAGCATCGCGCTGGCGGCGATGGCCGATAACTTCGTGGCCGCCGCCCATGCGGCACACATTCCGCTGGAGGTGCTGCACCGGGTGGCCTCGATGGCCAGCGGCGGCATGGACACCTTGCCGCACAACGGCGCGGTGATCACCCTGCTGGCGATCACCGGCCTTAGCCACCGGCAGGCCTATGGCGGCATTTTCGCCATCACCCTGATCAAGAGCGCCGCGGTGCTGTTCGTGATCGGCGTGTTCTACCTGACCGGCATTGTTTAAAGGAGCGATACCATGAGTGTACAAGGTAAAACCGCGCTGGTGACCGGCTCGACCAGCGGCATCGGCCTCGGGATAGCGTCCGTGCTGGCCGCCGCCGGCGTGCGCGTGATCCTCAACGGCTTTGGCGATGTGGAAGCGGCGAAAGCGCAGGTTGCCCGGCTGGGCGCCGCGCCGGGGTATCACGGCGCCGATCTCGGCGATGCGGCCCAGATAGCGGACATGATGCACTATGCCGAGCGTGAGTTCGGCGGCGTGGATATTCTGGTGAACAACGCCGGCATTCAGCACGTGGCGCCGCTGGATCAGTTCCCGGTGGAGAAATGGAACGCGATCCTCGCCATCAACCTGTCGGCGGTGTTCCACACCTGCCGATTGGCGCTGCCGGGCATGCGCGAGCGCAACTGGGGGCGCATCATCAACGTGGCGTCGGTGCATGGGCTGGTGGCGTCGAAAGACAAGTCGGCCTATGTGGCGGCCAAGCACGGCGTGGTGGGGCTGACCAAGACGCTGGCGCTGGAAACCGCCCGCACGCCCGTGACCTGCAACGCCATCTGCCCCGGCTGGGTGCTGACGCCGCTGGTGCAACAGCAGATCGACAAGCGCATTGCCGCCGGCATCGATCCGCAGCGGGCGCGCGATGAGCTGCTGGCGGAGAAGCAGCCGTCGCAAGCGTTCGTCACGCCGGAGCAACTCGGCGAGCTGGCGCTGTTCCTGTGCAGCGATGCGGCGGCGCAGGTGCGCGGCGCCGCCTGGAACATGGACGGCGGCTGGTTGGCGCAGTAGTGAATTCTCTCTCGGAGCGCGCAACGCGCTCCGTCGTTATTTCCCGCCTTTAATTAATTCCCTCGCGTGACGGTTTACCTGCGGCAATAATATTTATTTGTTATTTGCTATCTTTATTCCCAGATAATCACGCCGGGTTATTTTGGGTAAAAAATGCGGATTGGTTTATTTCGTGCTGCGGTTATTACATTATTTTTCTCCGTGTTACAGGTGAACACGTTTCTGCTGAAAATAAGCCCAACCTGAAATAATGGCAGATTATGACGTGAATTTTTATATCTTGCGTGCGCTGTTGACATCGGGTAATTATTTCCGCGTGGCTTAAGACCACCGTGTTTATAACAATAATTTTTTCGGGCAGGGGTAATAATGAGAAAGAATACAACGCCAATATTCATTGGCGGCGTCTTGCTGTCGGCGTTATCCGCCGGCGCACAGGCCGAGATCACCATTCTGGATAAAAACCCGCAGAGCAATGTGTTGCTGGCGCCGCTCAGTTTAAAGGTGGGCGGCAGCATTCGCCCCGAGTGGATCTTCAATAACGGCCCGGAGCCGGGCTATGACAAAAACGGTCACGACGGCGGCACGCGTTTTCGCTTCAGCGGCGACTATGCGCTGACACAGGACACCTCGATCATCGGCTATTACGAGTGGGGCGTCGATCTGGCGCACGCGCTCAGCTGGGACGGGCACTACAATGAGGACGGCAAACGCGACTATCAGCGCCAGCTGTACGCCGGTTTCAAGGACGATCGTTACGGCACCCTGACCTATGGCCACCAGTACGGCATCTATTATTCCGTGGTCGGCATCAAAAGCGACGTCTGGGATAACGACGGCCACGCGGGCGGCACCGGCATCGGTATTTCCGGCGATTATGACGGCGGCAATAAACCGAAAAACAGCATCAAATACACCAATGATTTCGGGCCGGTAACGCTGTACGCCAACTATTTATTGCCGGAAGACGATCTGCACACCGCGGATAACCTGATTTACCGCCGCAAGGGCGGTGGCGGGCTGGGCTTCGATTATAAGGTGACGAAGGATTTCACCTTCAGCGCCGCCTACAGTTATACCGACGCGAAGATCAAAGATAATCTGTACAACGAAAAGGATTATCACCAGCAGCTGTCCGGCACTGCGTTGACCTGGCAGCCGAACAACTGGTACATCGTCGGCACCGCCAGCTATTACAAAGACTATGTGCCGAGCACCCGCCAGCGCACGCTGTCGCACTTCTTCGCCGGCGACGGCTACGGGCTGGAAGGCTTCGTCGGTTACACCTTCAATATCGACAAGCCGTTCCTCAAATCCGTTCAGCCTTACGTCGCGGCGGACTCGCTGCGGCTGAAAGGAGACGAGGCGTATCACGCCAACCACGTCTACCTCGGCGCGGGCACCACCATCGGCTACGGTCTGTCGGTGTATGTGGAGCGCACGCTGGCCAACAGCAGCGACAACGAGCCGGATTCCACCTGGATAACGGTGTTCTACGATTTCTGATCCGCCTCTTGCCAGGCCGGCGCGGGCGCCGGCCGTTCACATGCTGATCGCACCGCCCGGAGATTGCCCGGCGGCGTTGCGTTCCGCCAGGTAGCGCGCCGGCGGTTTGCCCACCGCCTTTCTGAACATGGTGACGAAGCCGCTGGCGCTCTCGTAACCCAGATCCAGCGCCACCGTCTGTACGCTCTCGCCCTGCGTCAAGCGCTGCAGCGCCAGCATCACATGCAGCTGACGCCGCCAGTGGCCGAAGCTCATGCCCATCTGCTGTTGCAGCGTGCGGCTGAGGGAGCGCTCGCTCATGCCGATGCGCTGCGCCCACTGGCCGAGGGTGGATTTGTCCGCCGGGCAGCTCAGCATGCCTTCGGTCAACTGCCGTATGCGCGCGTCGTCGGATACCGGCAGATGCAGATTCTCGATCGGTGCGGCCACCAGCTGATCCAGCAACACCGCCGTCAGGCGCCCTTCGGCGCCCTGTTCGTCGTAGAGCGGTTCGAAGGTGGTGGCCTGCAGCAGCAGTTCGCGCAGCAGCGGCGAGACCGACAGCGTGCAGCAACTCTGCGGCAAGCCGGCGACGACGTGTTGATCGACGAACAGGCAGTAAGCCTCGGTCGAGCCGGCGCCCTGGGCGTTGTGCAACACGTTGCCCGGCATCCACAGCGCGCACTGCGGCGGCACCAGCCACAGGCCGTTTTCCACTTCGCAGCGGATCATGCCGCGCACGGTATAGATCAGCTGCGCCTTTTGATGACGATGCGGCTCGACTTCCCAGTCCTGCTCGATGGTGGAACTCTGCACGGCGAACAGCGGGCGCGGCACCTGATCGATATCGATATTGCGGCGTGGGATCTGGACTTTCATGAGAATAATTCTCAACTTGGCGGAATTGAAAAGTATTATGTCCTGATTGCGCAATGTGGTCTAGCGCCGGTGCCGATAAAGTAAGCGCCAGTCCTAAACCCTTTCGCGAGGAAACTGATTATGTCACTCGATACCGCCGATTTTCCGCTGGTGTGGATGCGCCGAAACGGGCGCGATACCCAGGCCGAGCTGGCTGAATTCAGCGCGCTGCTGGCGCGCGCCGAGCCTTTCGTCCTGATGACCGATCGCAGCGTCGGCGATGAAGGTGAAGAGCACGATCGCGACGCCCGCACTCAGGTGGCGCTGTGGAAGCGCGATAACCGCGCGGCGCTGAAGCGGTGGGCGAAAGGCATGATCATGCTGGAACCGGACGACGCCAAACGCGCGGCGGCGGAAGCATTCGCCGAATACGGCGCCAAATTCTGGGGCTATCCGGTGCTGGTGGCCGCCGATGAAGCCGCAGGCCGGATGTTGGCGCTGACATTACTGAGCAAATAAGGGGAACACCATGCACCAGCAACAGGTGATTGAGCAGCTGCTGGCCTGGATCGAGCAGAGCCTGGATCAGCCGCTGACGCTGGACGACATCGCCGCCAGGTCCGGCTATTCCAAGTGGCATTTGCAGCGGATGTTCAAGCAGCACACCGGCCATATCCTTGGCACGTACGCCCGCCGCAGAAGGTTGACCGCCGCCGCGCGCGAACTGCGCCTGACCGGCACCAGCGTGGCCTGTATCGCCGATACGTACCAGTTCGATTCGCAGCAGACCTTCACCCGCTGCTTCCGCAAGCAGTTTGGTCTGCCGCCGGCCAGCTATCGTCGCAGCCAGGATTGGTCGAGCTACGGTCTGCAGCCGCCGCTGCGGCTGACCGAAGCGCCGCTGCCGCAGGCCGATATCGTGACGCTGCCCGCCATGCAGCTGGTGGGCAACACGCAACGCCGCAGCTTTACGCTGGGGCAGTTGGCGGCTTCCAAATGCGAGCTGCGTCGCCATGCCTGGCGGCAACTGCTGCGGCCGCAGACGCTGCCCGAAGTGATGTATGGCCTTACCAGCCTGGAGATCGACCGGCAGCGTCGGGGCTGCCCGCGCATGGCGTATACCGCCGCTTTGCCGGACGAAGGGGCGGTGGGGGAACGGGTGACCATCGAACAAGGGGAGTACGCCCGTTTCACCTATCAGGGGCAGGCGGAAGGGTTACAAAACTTTATTGTCCGGCTGTATGACACCGCCATGCCGCAGATGAACGCCATCCGCCGGCCAGGGCAGGATATCGAGCGGTTCTACCCGGCGCAGGAGGGCAGTTGCCCGCTTGGCGGCGCGGCGATCCGCTGTGAATATCTGATCCCCATTCGGCGGGCGGAGGCGCTGGCCGCCGCCAGTTAGGCGGCGGTTCTCGCAGAAAATCGCCTTCGTGGCGCGTCAGGTTACAAAAAATTGCGATATTACATCGGTAATGGTTCACACTTTGATTGATGTGCACATATAATGCGCATCCGGTCAAATCCCCCCTGGTTTTTCAGGCCGCAGCGCCGTTGGCTGCCGGCTGAAATTCAACGGGGCAAAGTGGCCGTAGAAACCAATACCCATAATCGCCAGTGGCCTTGACCAACACGAAGATGAAAATGAGCATTCGCGCGTTATTAACCCTGTTTACGGCACTGGTTGCATTCAGCCAGGCTGCCTTCGCCGTCGTCTACCCGCTGCCGCCAAAAGACAGCCGTTTGGTGGGCGAAAATATCCAAATCACCGTACCGGAAGACAGCAAACTGCCGCTGGAGAGCTTCGCCGCCCAGTATCAGATGGGGCTGAGCAACATGCTGGAGGCCAACCCGGGCGTGGATCCGTTCCTGCCGAAGGCCGGCAGCACCCTGACCATCCCGCAACAGCTGATCCTGCCGGACGCGCCGCGTGAAGGCATCATCATCAACAGCGCCGAAATGCGTCTGTACTACTACCCGAAAGGTTCCAACACCGTCGTGGTGTTGCCGATCGGTATCGGCCAGCTGGGTAAAGACACCCCGCTGAACTGGACCACCACCGTGCAGCGCAAGAAAGACGGCCCAACCTGGACGCCGACCGCCAAAATGCGCGCCGAATACGCGGCTGACGGCGAGATCCTGCCTGCGGTGTTCCCGGCCGGCCCGGATAACCCGATGGGGCTGTATGCGCTGTATGTTGGCCGCCTGTATGCCATTCACGGCACCAACGCCAACTTCGGCATCGGCCTGCGCGTGAGCCACGGCTGCGTGCGTCTGCGCGCCGACGACATCAAGTACCTGTTCCAGAACGTGCCGGTCGGCACCCGCGTGCAGTTCATCAACGAACCGATGAAGGCCACCGTCGAACCGGACGGCTCGCGCTACGTGGAAGTGCACAACCCGCTGTCGGCCAACGAAGAGCAGCTGCAATCCAAGGATCCGGTGCCGCTGACCATTTCCGCGCCGGTCGGCAAAGTGCTGATGGACGCCGGCGTCAACCAGAGCGAAGTGGATGCGGCGATCAAGGCCCGTTCCGGTATGCCGGTGAAAGTGAACTGATCGCCTCGGGCTTCAGTGACAATACCAAGAAGACGCCTGCGGGCGTCTTTTTTTTATGAACCGAAGTGCTGTCAGGATATTTGCGCCGGCGCGTCTCCGGGATTAACGGTTTTTTTATTCCCCGCGCGTCAAAAATAAAATAGCCGCCGCGCCGGCGGCCATTTTATTTCTATTACAGGCTGCCGCCGACCGAGGTCGAGGTGGAGCCGATCGTCTCGCGGAAATGTTTCGCGTAGTCGGCCACTTCCTGCTGCGTATGCGTCAGGCCATAAAGACCCAGCCCCACACCGCCTGCAACGCCGCCGATGAGGGTGCCGACCAATTGGCCGACCGCACCGGCAATAAAGCCGCCTGCGCCTGCGGATTTGCCTGCAATCAGCGCGCCGGTCATGGCGCCGTCCAACAGCCCATCCCAGGCCGCGTTCAGATCGCCACCGCTAACGTACTGTTCTTCATATTGACTAAGTACTTTCATATACAATCCTTATAAATAAAAGGGTGACTTAGTGGGTTTAATTAAATTCTAAAATAACGCCGTAGCGCTATTTCACTTTAAAAATATAACAGCTGATATTTGATTGGCAATATTCTATTCAATGAAGGGTATTATTTGGTTAAATATAGGCGCATTCATTTTTGGCGAGTGTTTTAAAGAGGGGGATTGGGAATGTTCTTGGGAAAAATAGCAGATATCGCTGGAAGGTGAGAGGCAAAGCCGCCGCCGGTTGGCGCAGCTTGTCACTATTTTCACATTTATTGTCTCGTCATCCGCACGGCGTTAGGCCCACATTGCAATTATTCCGATAAAAACTATCGCTAATTAATGGGTTATATAGCCCTTGCCGTCGTTAGCCATTGAAAAAATTCTCGCAAAAAATCCGCACTGTGAAAATAAGATCACACAAGCGTAACAAAAGGTAAACAAACCCCTCCTATATTGGCTGCTTCGCTTTTGTGAGGGAGTGTCATGCGTAACTGGAACGAACCGAAAAAGAACAAAGCGCACATCGAACTGATCCCGATGATCGACGTGATGATGTTTTTATTGGTGTTTTTCGTCTTGATCAGCCTGAACGTCATTCCGGCGCTCGGGTTGAAAACGCAGCTGCCGTCCGCCGGCAGCGCGCAACAGCTGAAACCGCAGAAGAAAGCGATTATCACGCTGGGGGCCGACGAGCAGCTGCAGCTGGATGGCCAGCCGATCGCGCTCGACGCGTTGGTCACGACGCTCAAGCAACAGCAGCAGGCCAACCAGACCACCACCATCATCGTCAACAGCGACAAAGGCGTGGCGGTCGAGCGGCTGGTGGCGGTCATGGATAACCTGCGCCAGGGCGGTTTCTTCTCCGTCTCTATCGCGACACGGAAGCTGTGACATGTATCTGCTCTATCGCTCACGTCATCTTTTCAGCTGGTTGCCGGCGCTGATTGTCGCCGGCTGCCTGCTGTTCGCCAGCCAGCAGGCGGCGCTGAAGATCCAGCCGCGCTACGACGAAACCGCCATCGAACTGGCGCTGGTGGAGCCTGAACCGGCGCCTGAACCTCAACCGCAAATGCCGCCGGACCCCCAGCCCGAACCGCCGCCGCCCGAGCCGGAGCCGATCCCCGAACCGGTGGTGCCGGCGCCGGAACCGATCGTGGAAGCCAAGCCGGTGCCGAAACCGCAACCGAAGCCCAAACCCAAGCCGGTGAAAGAGAAAGCCAAACCGGTGGAAAAGCCTAAACCGACGCCGGCGCCCGCCGCGCCGCGTGCGCTGGTCAGTAAACCGGCGGCGCAACCCGCACCGGCCGCCCCGGCGGCGCCGAAGGTGAATGCGCAGGCGATTGAAAACGGCTATCTGCTGGCCTTGCGCCGCGAACTGGAACAGCGCAAGCGCTACCCGACCGGCCGTCAGGCCTCCCTCGAGCGCCCGCAGGGCAACGTCGAGGTATGGCTGGAGGTCGATCGCAGCGGGCGGGTGGTCTCTTCCGGCATCGCCAACAAAGCCGCCAGCATGCTGCTGAATCGCGCGGCGATGAGCAGCCTGCAAAGTATCAGTTCAGTAAAGCCATTCCCGAGCGACGCGTTCGCCGGGCAAACAACCAAAAGATTTACCGCGACGTTCAATTATCAGGCGCCTTAGCGCAAGGGTTAATCGTTTGATTTTTAAGGGATGCACACCATGAAATCGTTCAATCGTTCTGGGATCTATCTGGCGGTGATGTCGGCGATGCTGCCGGGCGCCGCGCTGGCGGCCGACGGCACCGACGTCGGCACCATCAGCGTCAAGGGGCAGTCGCTCGGCGGCGGCATGATGGTGCAGGACGACAGCGCCAAGGCGCGCTCCACCGTCACCAAAGAGGCGATGGATAAAATGCCGTCGGCGGCCAACGCCATCGACAAGCTGAAGTTCACGCCGGGCCTCAACGTCAACAGCAATGACGCCAGCGGCCTGAGCGGCGTGGACTACACCATGCGCGGCATGAACTCGGATCAGATCGGCCTGTCGATGGACGGCATCCCGATCAACGACTCCGGCAACTACGCGGTATACCCGAACCTGCTGGGCGATGCGGAGAACCTGGAAGAGGTGTTCGTCACCCAGGGCTCTTCCGAAGCGGACGGCCCGCATATCGGCTCCAGCGGCGGCAACATCGGCCTGGTAACGCGCCGCCCGGCGAAAGACTTCGGCGGTTTCGTCAAGCAAACGCTGGGCAGCAACAGCCTGAGCAAAACCTTCGCCCGCCTGGACACCGGCGAGTACAACGGCTTCAGCAACTGGCTCTCCTATTCGCACACCGAGGCGAAGAAGTGGCGCGGCGAGGGGCGGCTGTACTCCGACAAGTTCGAGATGAACTCGCTGTACGAAGACGGCAACGGCAACAGCAGCAATCTGGTGATGAAGTACAACCGCCAGAACAACACCAACTACAACACCCTGAGCAAGGCGCAGTTCCAAAACGACGGCCGCGACACCGACTATGCCACCACGCCGGAGTACAACAGCCGCGGACAGTTGAACAAGTATTACAAGCTCGAGCGCAACCCGTTCGAGAACTTCACGCTGTCGTTCACCCAGAAGCTGCAGCTGCGCGACAACCTGTCGCTGACCCTGCAACCGTATTACTACTGGGGCAACGGCGGCAGCTTCAACGGTCAAACCGCGTCGGTATTGTCCAGCACGTCGGACAGGGCAGGGCAGTACGATCTCAGCAACCTGAAATCCAACACCTACTACCGCCCGTCGTGGACGCAGACCTGGCGGCCGGGCATCACCACCAAGCTGAAGTGGGACATCAACGATCAGCACAGTCTGGATATCGGTTACTGGTATGAGCGCGCGCGCCAGCTGCAGACCCAGCCGTTCATCAGCATCAAGGGCGACGGCAACCCGTCGCAGATTTGGGGGCCGCCGGGCGGTTCCGATCAGGTGAAGGACGCCAACGGCAACACCGTTCAGGGGCGCAACCAGTACACCATCACCCCGGCGCAGAAGGTGTGGCTGCAGGATACCTGGTTCGCCACGCCGGACTGGACTTTCGTCGGCGGCCTGGCCTATCAGTACGTGGAACGTAAAGGGGACAATCGCGGCAGCCTGTACAACGCGCCGGAGAAACGCAAAGCCACCTATCATGAATTCCTGCCGAACTTTAGCGCCAGCTATAAGGTGAATCAGGAAAACCAGGTGTTCTACAACCTGACGCGCAACATGCGCACGCCGCCGAACTATGTGCTGTACAACGTCGGCGATTCGCTCAGCACCAAGCCGGAGCTGAGCTGGAACCACGAGCTGGGCTGGCGCTTCCAACAGGAAGACATGCTGCTGAGCGCCACGCTGTTCTACATGCGCTACAGCGATCGCCAGATCTCCACCACCAACGCGGCCGGCGACTACGAGATGATGAACATCGGCAACGTGGAGAACAAAGGGCTGGAGCTGGAGTGGAGCGGCCAACTGCCGCATAACTTCAATTACTACACGTCCTACACCTATACCCAATCTAAGCAGAAGAGCGACATCGTCAGCAACGGCGGGTTGCCGCTGCCGACCTCCGGCAAAGAGGTGCCGAACGTGCCGAAAAACCTGCTGAACATGACGCTGGGTTATGACGACGGCCTGTACTACGGCAGCGTCAGCGGCAAGTACGTCAGCGCGTTCTATGGCGATCTGACCAACGACGAGAAGATCGGCGGGCGCACGGTGTTCGATCTGGCGGCGGGGGTGCATCTGCCGGTGGACAAGAAAATCGTCAAAAGCGCCGCGCTGCGTTTTGGCATCAGCAACCTGTTTGACAAGGAATACCTGACCTCGGTGCGCACCACCACCTTCAACGCGGCGCCCTACGGCGGCGTGAAGGCCAGCACCCCGTATTACAACGTCGGCGAAGAACGCACCTTCAGCGTCTCGCTGGAAGCCACCTTTTAACTGAATGCCCCGCCGTCTGCCCGGCGGCGGGGAAGAGGAACCCTGTATGGACGCCAATCTGTTGCACGACATTATTTTTTACGTGATGTACGCCGCGCTGGCGATCGCGCTGGTGATCATCATCGAACGCACGCTGTACTTCGCCTACACCCAGCGTCAGGCGCGCCGGCTGGAGCAGGCGCTGACGCCGGACGTGCGCCGCGCCGCCGATCTGCCGGACGTGCTGACCCAGCGTAACAGCCTGCCGATGGCGGTGATCGCGCCGGTGCTGGCGCAGAAACACCGCGCCGGCGACCGTGAGGCGATCGGCGATCTGATCGACGCCCAGTATCTGCTGAGCAAGCCGCCGATGGCGCGCGGCCTGTGGCTGCTGGAAACCGTGGTCACCGCCGCGCCGTTGCTGGGGCTGCTGGGCACGGTGATGGGGATCATCGAAACCTTCAAGGCGCTGGCCGCCTCGGGGGTGTCCGAGCCGAGTCTGGTGTCGGCCGGCATGGGCACCGCGCTGTACGCCACCGGGCTGGGCATCGCCATCGCGCTGCTGTGCCTGGTGGCCAACAATTTTCTGCAGAGCCGCATGGAGCGAATCAACGAACTGCTGAAGGTGCTGCTGATCCGCGCCGGTCAGCCGGCCAGCCGCCCGGAGAGCGGCAGCGGCGAACAATGGGTTGACAGCGGAGCGCCGCGCTATGCCTAATGGCCATCCAGCACGGCGGCCGAGAGGCCGCCTTTATACGGCATTGTGGAGCGGTTGTTTGTTGATGTTGAGCCAGAGCGCTGCGGCGCGTTTTGCTATTCCCGGTTACGAGCTGGTGTACACCGCGCCGGTGGAAACCGCGCTGCAGGCCGACGACCTGCGCAACACCGCCGAGGTATGGCGCGAGATGTTCGACGCGGCGAAAACCCGCATCGATCTGGGGCAGTTCTACGTGGCGAATCAGGACGGTTCGCTGCTGGATGGCGTGCTGCAGCACCTGAAGGCGGCCGGTGAGCGCGGGGTAAAAATCCGCTTTTTGCTGGAAGAGAAGGGCATTCGCCTCTCCACCGCCGAGACGCTGGAACGGCTGAAGGCGATCCCCAATCTGGAGCTGCGCATCATCCCATACCAGAAGCTGAGCGGCGGCATTCTGCATGCCAAGTATCTGCTGGTGGACGGCGAGCAGGCGTTCGTCGGCAGCCAGAACTTCGACTGGCGCGCGCTGGAACACATTCACGAAACCGGGCTGCGCATCAGCGACGCCAGAGTGGTAGGGCAGATCCAGGCGATCTTCGAACAGGACTGGCGGGCGCAGGCGCTGCTGGCGCAGGATAAGCCGGTGCCGACGCTGCCCGATTCGCCGCCGACGGCGCCCCCGCAGGGCAACTATCTGGTGGCCAGCCCGCGCGCCTACAACCCGGCGGGCGTGCTCGATTCGCAGGCCGAGCTGCCGCGCCTGCTGGCCGACGCCAAGCGGCGGGTGCGGGTGCAGGTAATGGATTACGCGCCGCTGTCGTTTGGCCCGGAGCGCAGTCGCCCCTTCTATGCGGTCATCGACAACGCGCTGCGCGGCGCGGCGGCGCGCGGCGTGCAGATCGAGTTGATGGTAGCCAACTGGAACACCAAAAAGCCGGATATCGCCTGGCTGAAGAGCCTGGCGCTGGTGCCGAACGTGCAGATCAAGGTGGTGACCATTCCGCCGGCCAGCAGCGGCTTCATCCCGTTTGCCCGGGTGATCCACAGCAAGCTGATGACCATCGACGATGAGATTGCCTGGGTGGGCACCAGCAACTGGACCGGCGGCTATCTGGACAACTCGCGCAATCTGGAGCTGGTGCTGCACAGCGCGGCGATGAGCGGGCGGTTGGACCAGCTGTACCAACAGCTGTGGGCCAGCGTCTACGCCGAGCCGTTGAAGCTGGATTACGATTACCCGACGCCCAAACCGGGCGGCGAATCCTGATAATCAGGGCGCATTAACCCGCGCCCCGCGTTGTTTACCGCCGCCAGCCGGCCTTCTCCAGCGCCGTCACCAGCTGTTCGGCGCTCAACCCTTCCGCCCGATGGCCGTTGCCGCTGACGGTATTGGCCGCCAGCAGCGCATTGACGATCGCCTCTTCCACCGCTTCCGCCGCCGCGGCGAACAGCGCCGAAATGTAGTCGTTGTTCACCATGCGCAGCGGCGTGGTGAAATCGCCTTTATTGGCGTAGTCGGCGGGCGGCAGGCCGTCGTTGCCGGTGGCGAAGGCGATAAAGATATCGCCGCTCGAATCCTCGGTGCCGCCGCCGGTGCGGGCGATGCCGATGCTGGCGCGCTGCGCCAGCCGTGCGCACTGGTGCGGCAGCAGCGGCGCGTCGGTCGCCAGCGCCACCACGATGGAGCCCATGCCGGGATGCGGCAACTGCGGCGTGAACGGCGAGGGGATATGCCCCAGGTGGCGGCCCACCGGGTAACCGCCGACCAGCAGCGACTCGCGCTTGCCGTGGTTGGCCTGCACGATGGCGCCCACCGTCCAGCCGCCTTGATCGGCGGGCAAGCGGCGCGATGCGGTGCCGCTGCCGCCCTTGAATTCATGACAGATCATGCCGCTGCCGCCGCCGACCGCGCCTTCCTGCGGCAAGCCGCCTCGGGCCGCCTGCTGCGCCTGGCGCACGTGCTCGGCCTTGACGTGAAAGCCGTTGATGTCGTTGAGCAGGCCATCGAAGGTTTCCATCACCACCGGCATATTCCAGTACACCGCGTTGTCGCTCGCGGGCAGCGTTTCACGCTCCAGCGCGATCAGCGCATCGCGCACTACCCCCACGCTGTGGGTGTTGGTGAAGGCGATCGGGCTGGTCAACAGGCCCGCTTCTCGCACCCATTCCAGGCCGGTGGCGTCGCCGTTGCCGTTCAGCACGTGTACGCCGGCGAAGCAGGGTGCGTGGCGAGCGGAGCCGGGGCGCGGTTCGATCACCGTCACGCCGGTGCGCACGCTGCGCCCGTCCGCCAAGTCGGCATGAAGGCTGGCATGGCCGACGCGCACGCCGGGCACATCGGTGATGGCGTTCAGCGGGCCGGGCGTGCCCTGGCCGATGGTGATGCCCAGATCCTGAGCGCGCTGCGTCATGGTTATTCTCCTTCTATTGAGGGGGCGGCGAGGGGCGCCGTCTGGCGGCCGCGCAAGTGGTTCAGCGCCAGCCCGAAGCCGATGATGCCGGCAATGATAATAAAGTCTTTCAGGCTGCTGGCGATCAAAATCGTCCACAGCACGTACAGGCAGCACAGCAGCGCCGCCGCCACCGGCAGCGGCCACAGCGGCATCAGGTACGGGTGATGGAAGTGGCGGCGACGGCGGCTGATCAGCGCCGCCACCGCCATGATGATGTACACCAGCAGCAGTAGGATCACGGTGAATGAGGTCAGCGATTCGAGGTCGGAGCAAAACGCCAGCAGCGCCGAGGGAACGCCGAACAGCAGGGTGGCGATCCAGGGGGTGCCGAAGCGCGGGTGGATGATTTTCAGCGCGCGGTTGAACGTCGGCAGCCAGAAGCCGTCGCGCCCGCTGGCGAACATCATGCGGCTGAACTGCGCCACGATGGCGATGATGGCGTTGAATACCGACAGATAGATCGCGCCGCTCACCACCCGCGCCAGCGTCGGGCCGCCGAGCTGGGTGACCACATAACCGACCGGATCGGCCTGTTTGGCCATCTCCGCCAGCGACGGCGAGCCGATCAGCAGGGCGGTGAACGGCACCAGTTCCACCAGCACCACGATGACCAGCGTCAGCATGATCGCGACCGCCATCGGTTTGCCCTGCTCGCGCATATCTTCCGCCATGTACACCGCCGCGCCGTAGCCGTTGTAGGAGAATAGCGCGACCCCGACCATGGCGACGATCAGCGGCAGCGAAACCGGCGCCAGGCTGCCCTGCGCGTCCAGCATCACCGGCGCGGTGAGGATCTCCGCGCTTTGATGCGGATGGCTGAAACCGAGCCAGGCGATCAGCGCCAGCACCGCCACTTCCACCACCAGAAAGGCGCCGGTCAGCAGGGCGTTGGCCTTGATGTTGAAAATGGCGCAGGCGCCGCCGATCAGCACGGTGATCATGCCGGCGGTGGAGGCGTCGAATGAGGTGCCCAGCGCGGTATTCAGATAGGGCACGGCGCCGGTGGCCAGCACCGCCGGCACGAACAGCGCGGCGCTGAGAATAAACAGATAGGTCTGCAACCCGCACAGGGTGCCGAACAGGCGTTTGATGATGCTGTATTCGCCGCCGGCGCTGGGGTGCGCGGCGCCGAGCTCGGCATAGCACAGCGCGATGGTGGCGGCGACGCAGGCGGCGATCAGAAACGACAGAAAGGCGCCGCTGCCGGCGCTGGCGATCGCCAGCGGCGCGATGACGAAGATCGAGCTGGCCGGCGTCACGCCGGAAGCGGTAATCATCACCACGTCGAGGACGCTGAGATTGCCTTTGAAAGTGTGTTCAGGGGCGGACTCTTTCATGGTTAACGACTCCATTAACGTGTGAGTGAGTAATTGTTTTGCTGCACAGGCTGTACGCAGAAATCAAATGGAGCGCGCTAAATGCCGGGGAGCGTTGCTCCCCGGAAGTTTATTGTTCTTATGTGTTACCCCTGCCCCGACGGGAAGCTGAAGCTGGCGCGGCGGGCATCGCCGGAGGCCGGCCAGCGCTGGGTAATGGTCTTGCGTTTGGTGTAGAACCTGACCGCATCCGGGCCGTAGGCGTGCAGATCGCCGAACAGCGAGCGCTTCCAGCCGCCGAACGAGTGGTAGGCCACCGGCACCGGCAGCGCCACGTTGATCCCCACCATGCCGACCTGAATGCTGCTGGAGAAGTGGCGCGCCGCTTCGCCGTCGCGGGTGAACAGGCAGGTGCCGTTGCCGTATTCATGGGCGTCGATCAAGGCCATCGCCTCCTGCAGCGACGCCGCGCGCACCACGCCGAGCACCGGGCCGAAGATCTCCTCCTGATAGATGCGCATGCCGGGCGTCACGCGGTCGAACAGCGTCGGGCCAAGGAAATACCCCTGGCTGGGGCGGCCGTCGGCGTCCGTCACGCGCAGTTCGCGGCCGTCCACCAGCAGCTCGGCGCCTTCGGCCACGCCCTGATCGATATAGCCTTTCACCTTCTGATAATGCTGTTGAGTCACCAGCGGCCCCATGTCGTTGTGGTTGTCGCTGCCGGGGCCGACGCGCATGGCGGCCATCTGTTGCCGCAGCCCGGCGATCAGCGCGTCGGCGGTGCCGTCGCCCACCGCGACCACCAGCGGGATGGCCATGCAGCGCTGGCCGCAGGAGCCGAACGCCGCGCCCATCAGTGCGCCGACCGCGCCGGGGATATCGGCGTCCGGCAGCACCACCGCGTGGTTTTTGGCGCCGCCCAGCGCCTGCACCCGTTTGTTTTGGCCGCAGCCGGTGTGATAGATGTGTTCCGCGACCGGCGTCGAACCGACGAAGCTTATCGCCTTCACGCGTCCGTCATGCAGCAGCGTCTCCACCGCTTCGCGATCGCCGTTGACCACGTTGAGCACCCCCTGCGGCAGCCCGGCCTCCGCCGCCAGCCGCGCGATATACAGCGCGGCGGAAGGGACGCGCTCGGAAGGCTTCAGCACGAAGGTATTGCCGCAGGCGACCGCCATCGGCCACATCCACAGCGGCACCATCGCCGGGAAGTTGAACGGGGTGATGCCCGCTACCACCCCGAGCGGTTGAAACTCGCTCCAGCTGTCGATGCCCGGGCCCGCCTCTTTGCTGTGTTCGCCTTTCAGCAGTTCCGGCACATAGCCGGCGTATTCGATATTCTCGATGCCGCGTTGCAGTTCGCCCAGGGCGTCGCTGAGCACTTTGCCGTGCTCGGCGGTGATCAATTGGCAGATGGCGTCGGCGTGCTGCTCCAGCAGATCCTTGAGCTTCATCATGATGCGCGCGCGCTTCAGCGGCGGCGTGTCGCGCCAGGCGGGGTAAGCCTGCTCGGCGGCGGCGATGGCGCGCTCCACCGTGGCGCGATCGGCCAGCAGCACCTCCTGCGCCGATTGGCCGGTGGCCGGGTCGTAAACCGGCTGGCTGCGTTCGCCGCCGGCGGCGGGTTCGCCGTTGATCCAATGGGTAATGGTCATGGTTCGCTCCTTATTCGGTGGCGTTGAGGGCATCGCCGACGGCGTTGATCAGCGCATCGATCTGCGCTTCGCTGCTGATGAACGGCGGCGCCAGTTGCAGGGTGTCGCCGCCGTAGCGCACGTAAAACCCGCTTTCCCAGCAGCGCATCGCCGCTTCGAAGGGCCGCCGCGCCGGTTCGCCGGGCCGCGCCGCCAGCGTGATGCCGGCCGCCAGGCCGATATTGCGAATGTCGGCGACGTGTTTGGCCCCCTGCAGGCTGTGCACCGCGCGCTCGAAGTAGGGCGCCAGCGCCTGTACGCGCTCCACCATTTGTTCGCGCTGCAGGATGTCCAGCGTCGCCAGCGCCACCGCGCAGCTGACCGGATGGGCGGAGTAGGTGTAACCGTGCGGGAATTCGAGCTGGTAGTCCGGCTCGCCGCCGTTCATGAAGGTTTGGTAGATCTCCGGCCGCACCACCACGGCGCCCATCGGCTGCGCGCCGTTGGTCACCTGTTTGGCGATGTTCATGATGTCCGGCGTGACGCCGAACGCCTCGGCGCCGGTCATCGCGCCGCAGCGGCCGAAGGCGGTGATCACTTCGTCGAAGATCAGCAGAATGTCATGCTGGGTACAGATCTCGCGCAGGCGCTGCAGATAGCCGACCGGCGGCACGATCACACCGGCGGAGCCGGAGAACGGTTCGACGATCACCGCGGCGATCGTCGAGGCGTCGCGCAGCGCGATGATGCGGTTGAGCTCTTCCGCCAGCTCCGCCCCCTGTTGCGGCATACCGCGCGAAAAGGCGTTGCCGGCCAGCAGGGTGTGCGGCAGATGGTCCGCCTCGGCGCCGGCGCCGAACGCCTTGCGGTTGCCGGCGATGCCGCCGACCGAGATGCCGCCGAAGTTAACGCCGTGATAGCCCTTTTCCCGGCCGATAAAGCAGGTTTTGCCCGCCTGGCCTTTGGCGCGCCAGTAAGCGCGCGCCATTTTCAGCGAGGTGTCCGCCGCTTCCGAGCCGGAGCCGGTGAAGAACACGTAATCCAGCCCCGCCGGCGTCAGCGCCTTGATTTTGTTGGCCAGCTCGAACGACAGCGGGTGGCCGAACTGAAACGCCGGCGAGTAATCCAGCGTCGCCAACTGGCGCTGGGCGGCGTCGGTGATTTCCTGCCGGCCGTGCCCCAATCCGCAGCACCACAATCCGGACAGGCCGTCGAAAATCTTTCTGCCGTCGTGGCTGGTGTAATACGCCCCTGCGGCCTGAGTAATGATGCGCGGCTGCGCTTTAAAATTGCGGTTGCCGGTAAAAGGCATCCAATGGGCTTCTAACCCTTCGGCATCGAGACGATTAAGCGAATAATTTTCAGCGGCCATGTTTTCCTCCGGGCAGGAAAATAAGTGCGATTAATTAAATAAAATGAGTTGTTAACGAATTGTTGTGCGAAATTGACTATGTACCGCTTGTTCTCTACTGTGAATAATCATATGTCGAAACTTACTTAAGGTTTTATGCAAGTAAAAAAGCGCGCGTTGCTGGGACAATTGTCGGATATGGATCTGCGTTTGCTGCGGGTATTCAAGGCCGTGGTCGACTGCGGCGGCATGAGCGCCGCCGAACTGGAGCTGAATATCAGCCTGTCGACCATCAGCAAGCACATCAAGGATCTGGAGCAGCGGCTGGGCCTGACGCTGTGCCAGCGCGGGCGCGAGGGCTTTGCGGTCACCGACGAGGGGCTGATTATCTACCAGGAAACCGTCAACCTGCTGGCGGCCACCGAGGCGTTCCGTCGCGGGGTGGACGAGGTGCACCAGCGCATGGGCGGGCAGCTGCACGTGGCGATATTCGACCATACGGTCAGCAATCCGCAGGCGCAGATCGGCCGGGCCATCGCGTTATTCAGCGAGCGCGCGCCGGAGGTTTCTTTGCAAATGTACGTGGAGCCGATTAATACCATTGAACGTGGCGTTATTGACGGGCAATTTCAGGTTGGCGTTATTCCCATGCACCGCAGCGCGGAAAGTTTATCTTATCATTCGTTATTCAGTGAGAGGATGTTCTTATATTGCGGCGCGCAGCATGAATTATTTTCCGCCCGCCATGAAACATTAAATTGGGATCTGCTGCACAATTATGCTTTCGCCGGATTGGGCTACCATTCGCCGAATATGGAACTGAGCCTGCAGCAACATTTGCATCGCAAGGCGACGGGGTTCGCGCAAGAGTCGATCGCCACGCTGATCCTGTCCGGCAAATACGTCGGCTTTTTGCCGGATCACTACGCGGCGTTTTTTGTGGCGCAGAACCTGATGCGGGCGATCAAACCGGCGCTGTTCCGCTATCACTGCGAGTACTCCAGCGTGCTGCGCCGCTCGCCGGTGCCGCAACGGGTGGTGAAGCTGTTCCATGAGTGCCTGCTGGCGGCCCACGGAACAGCGTGACGCTTACTGCTCTTTCTTCTTGCCGAAGATTCTGATCAGCGCGCCGACCAGGATGCCGACCGCGATGCCGGCGAAGATCCAGCCGATGATGCCCATTTCCTTAACTCCTGCTAGTGCGTTGATCTGATTATATAATCATTCGACGCGAAACGCCTCTTCGATCATCCGTTGCCGCTGCGCCGGCGCATAGTCGATCCAGGAATTCTTGCTGTTGGATTTCTCCAGCGCCACCGCCAGCTCCTGGCCGGAAATCGGCAAATCGTCCTGCCAGAACGGCGCGATGGCGTGGCGGGTGATGAAATCGGTCAGGTAGCTCTCCGGGCTGCCCTGCCAGTGCGGGTACAGTCTGGCGGCCAGCTCGGCCATCAGCGCGCGCTGCTGCGGCTGTTCGCTGCTTTCCAACAGGGCGAGGAACGGCAGCAGCAGGCGACCGCAGACCTGCCCGTGGTGGTAGTCGCGCAGCGCGCCGATCTCGCCGGCGATGCCGTGAATGACCCCCAGCCCGGCGGCGCTCAGCGTCAGCCCGCCGAGGTAGGAAGCCTGCATAATGGCTTCGCGCGCCGCGTCGCTGCGGTTAAGCGCCGGCCAGGCGGCGAGGAAGTGGCGGATGCCGCTCAGCGACATATCGCGCGTCATGGCGCCGGCGGTTTTCGACAGATAGGCCTCGAACAGGTGGGTGAAGGCGTCGATGGCGCAGTAGGCCAGCACCTTGTCCGGGGCGCCCGTCAGCAGCTGCGGGTCGAGAATGGCGGTGTGCGGCACGAAGTTGTTATGGCGCAGCGAGGCTTTCACCTTGCTGACCTGGGTATCGGTGATCACCGCGTTCTGGGTCACCTCGCTGCCGGTGCCGGCGGTGGTGGGAATGGCTATCAGCGGCAGGGTGGCGCCGCTGATTTTGCTGTCGCCCACCTTTTCCATATAGCGCAGCGTTGGCAGCGGGTGCTCAACCAGCGCGGAGAACGCTTTGGCGGCGTCCAGCACGCTGCCGCCGCCGATGGCCACCACGCGCCGCGCCTGGCCGCGCCAGCGCGCCACCCAGGCGTCGATTTCCTGCGGCGACGCCTCGTGGCTGACGATTTCGGTGCCGATGAGCAGCGGCGCCAGCGCTTCGCGCAGGCCGGCGTACACCGGGCCGTTGAGAAAAGAGCGGCAGCTGAACAGCAGCGTCGGCTGCGGGTCGGCAAGCAGCAGCGGCGGCAGCTGCTGGATGCTGCCGCGGCCGAACCAGGTCTGGCGGTTGGCGATGATGTGGCTGACGGACATGAGGTCTCCTTGACGGCGTTGCAGGTCGCGATGCCACAGCATAAGCCAGCGGGCGCGGAGCGGCCACCGCTTTCCCCGCCGCGGCAACCTGTGAGTTGTTTAACATGTAAACGATCGCGCTCTTGCATTTCGGCGCTGCGGATGCTTTTTTTAACAGTACCGGCCGTCGTGCGGCCAACCCCATCCGAAATCGGTAGATTGTTAATGTGTTAATAATGGCGAGGCGGGTATGGAAATTCAGGTTGAACGCTTGTCTGCGGTGATCGATGCGGTGGCCAGCCCACGCTTTTATCCCAGCCTGTTGAACTGGCTGGAAGGGTTTTTCGCCTTCGACAACGCCATCGTCTATGCCTTCGAACGCGGCCGGCCGCCGCGCTGCCTGATTAAAACCGAGCGCGAAAACAGCGACGCGGTCAATCAGCTCTACCAGCAGGGCGCCTACCTGCAGGATCCGTTTTACCGCGCGCTGAACGACGGCGGCGAAGGCGAGGTGCTCACGCTGCGCCAGCTGGCGCCCTGCGGGTTTTATCACAGCGACTATTACCGTAATTTTTATCGCAAGACCGGCTGGCACGACGAGGCCGGCGTGCTGCTGCAACTGACGCCGGAGCGCGGGCTGGGCGTCTTTTTCGGTTCGGCGCGCCGCACGGTGGCGGTGCGCTACCCGCAGCGGGCGGATCTGCGCAGCGCGCTGACGCTGGTGAAAAGCGTGGCGCGGCTGCACGGCGAAGTGGTGGTGGCGCCGGCCGAGGCCGCGACGGTGAACGATGACGGCGCCCAGGCGCGCTATCTGCTGACGCCGCGCGAGCGTGAGATTGTCGATCTGATCCTCGCCGGCTGCGGTTCGCAGCAGATTGCCGACCGGCTGTTCATCAGCCTCGGCACGGTAAAAAACCACCGCAAAAACATCTACGGCAAGCTGAACATTGGTTCGCAAGCCGAACTGTTCAGCCTGCTGCTGGCCGCCCCGCAGCGACGCAGCGCGTGAATGTTAATTTTTTGTAGCGAATGTCCCTAAGGGGACATAGCGGACGATCCCACTGCTCCCGATAATCCGATGTCATGGCATAGGCAATCGGGAGTGCGGCAGTGAACAACGAAATCGAGTCCTTAACCTACTACGCGGCGACCAAAAAATACGATCTGCGCTTCCCGACGCTGGAAGAGGATCTGGACGTTGACGTGGTGATCATCGGCGGCGGCTTCTCCGGCATCAACACCGCGCTGGAGCTGGCGGAGAAGGGCATCACCAACATCGCCATTCTCGAGGGCCGCTATCTGGGCTACGGCGGCACCGGGCGCAACGGCGGCCAGGTGATGGCCGGCATCGGCCACGATCTGGAGAAGATCAAACGCCACGTCGGCCCGTCCGGGCTGGAAACCATCTTCAAGATCAGCAACCTCGGCGCCGGCATTATCCGCGAGCGCATCAAGAAATATGACATCGACGCCGACTTCTGCTTCGGTTACGGCTACCTCGGCAGCAATGCGCGCCAGGAGAAGACCCTGCGCGGCTGGCTGAAGGAGTTCAGGGCGGTGGCGCCGCAGGAAGAGATCGAACTCTACACCGGCGCGGAAGTGAAGCAGGTGGTGGGCTCTGACGCCTACACCTGCGCGCTGAAACACATGGGCGGCGGCCACGTGCATTCGCTTAACCTGTTGCTGGGCGAGGCCAAGGCGCTGAGCGGCTACGGGGTGAAAATCTTCGAGAACAGCAGCGTGCTCGACGTGGAGTATGGCCCGCGCATCACGGTGCGCACCGCCATGGGCTCGGTGCGCGCCAACAAGATGCTGTGGGCCTGCAACGGCTTTCTCAACGGCATGGAGCCGCAGATCTACCGCAAGACTATCAATACCTACGCCTTCCAGCTGGCCACCGAGCCGCTGTCTGACGATCTGATCCGTCAGATCAGCCCGATCCGCGGCGCCTACAGCGACATCCGCCCGGTGATCGACTATTACCGGGTGACCAACGAGAATCGGCTGCTGTTCGGCAGCGCCACCCGCCTGATCGAATATTTCCCGTCGGATCTCAAGGCCTGGAACCGCAACCTGATGCTGAAGGTGTTCCCGTACCTGAAAGACGTGAAGATCGATCTGGCCTGGGGCGGCCCGCTGTGCTGCAGCGCCAACCTGTTCCCGCAGATCGGCACGCTGCCGGATCGCGACAACGTGTTTTACGTGCAGGGCTACTCCGGCTTCGGCGTGACGCCGAGCCACATCGTGTGCAAGGTGCTGGCGGAGGGCATGAGCGAAGGATCCGATCGTTACGATCTGATGAGCTCGATCCCGCACGTCAACATCTTCGGCAAAGACAAGCTGCGGCGGGTGATGACCACCGCCGGCAAGGTTTGGCACCAGACATCCGGCTACTGGAAAGGCCGCCGTTAACCCTCAGAGGAGAATCACATGAAACCGTTACTGCTTAAACAACCGCTGCCGGAACTGCTGGAGATCGGCAGCGTCAGCAACCTGGGCGCCACGGTGATCGCCGGCACGCCGAACGTCGGCGTGGCCAGCATCTTCGGCGAACCGACCGACAACCTGAACTGCGGCGTGTTCAGCTGCACCCGCGGCAGCTTCGTGATGGAGTACCCGTTCGCCGAGCACGCCACGGTGTGGGAAGGCAGCGCCACCCTGACCAACGAACGCACCGGCGAGTCGGTGCAGTATCAGGCCGGCGACTCCTGGTTCGTCGAGAAGGGCACCCCGGTGCGTTGGGACATCACCTCGGACCGCTTCGTCAAACACTACCTCGCCATCGTCGAGGGCTGACGCTTTTATGCCCCCTCAGCATGCTGAGGGGGAGCACCTTAGCCCAGCGCCCGCGCAATAAAATCGGTCACCCGCTTGAGGATCTGATCCTTATTGGTTTCGTTAAAGCTCTCGTGCCGCCCGCCTGCATTGATCAGCTGTTCGAAGTCGTCGCCCCGCAGACGGTCGAGCGCGGTTTGCGTTTCGCTCATCAGCACCAGCCGATCGTCGTCGCCGTGGATCCACAGCGTGGGCAGCGCGCCGAAGCCCGGCCCGGCGTTGATGGCGGCGAGCATCCGCTGCATGGCGCGCAGGGTGGGGCGCTTGAACGGCCCGTGCCACACCAGCGGATCCTCCTGATAGGCCGCGCCGACCGCCGGATCGCGCGCCAGGGTGGCGGTATCCAGCGGCGCGTCGGGGATCGTCGGCAGTTCGGCCAGATCGGAAATCGCCGTTCTGTCGCCGAGCAGCGGGCCGGACAGCACCAGCGCGCGCACCTCCTCGCCATGGCGCTGCACGTAGCGGGTGGCGATCATGCCGCCCATCGAGTGGCCGATCACCACCAGCGGCAAGGTGGGATATTGCTGCCGGAAATGGCTGACCACGCGCTGCACGTCGTCGACCACGGCGTCATAATCATCGATCAGCACGCGTTCGCCCTGCGACAGACCGTGGCCGAGATGGTCGGGGCCGAACACCCGCGCGCCCTGCGCCTGCAGCGTGCGCGCCACGTATTGATAGCGGCCGAGGTGCTCGCCGTAGCCGTGCACCAGCAACGCCAGATAGCGCGGCTTGTCGTTTCCCCAGTCGTGCACGGCGATATCGCCATGACGGCCTTTGATAAAGCTGACGGTTTGTTCGGACATGTTATTGTTCTCATGGTGGTAGGGTTGCCCTTCAGCGTAGCGGCTGGCGGCGAGGTTGTCAGGGGCGCCGGGTGCGGCGCCCGCAGAGAGGGGGATTACAGGCCGAACTGGCGCGCCAACGCGTCGAGCGCTTCACGCTGGAAGCGGTTGAACGCGTCGCGCGGCTGCTGTTGCTGGATGAACGCCAGCAGCGGATCCTGTACTTCCGTGCGCACGCCGCTCAGCTGTTCCATCACCGCCAGCCCGCAGAACGGCACGTAGGATTCGGCGTAGCCGCCTTCATGCACCATCACCAGTTTGCCGCCGCACAGCCGATCGGCGGCCTCCTGCACCAGCGCGGTCATGGCGCGGAAGCTGTCGCTGTGCAGCTGCATGCGCGCCAGCGGATCGAGCGCGTTGGCGTCGTAACCGCAGGCGACGATGATCATTTCCGGCTCGAATTTTTCCAGCGCCGGGATGATGATGCGCCGCATGGCGTGCAGGTAGCCGTCGTCGCCGGCGCCGGCCAGCATCGGCACGTTGACGTTGCAGCCCGCCCCGGCGCCTTCACCGCGATCCTGTTCGCCGGAATAGCCCGCCGGGAAGCAGCCGTCCTGATGCAGCGACAGCGTCAGCACGTCGCCGCGCCGCCAATAGATGTGCTGGGTGCCGTTGCCGTGGTGCACGTCCCAGTCGAGCACCGCCACTTTTCCGAGGCCGTAACGGGCCTTGGCGCGCTCGATGGCGATCGGGATATTGGCCAGGAAGCAGAAGCCCATCGATTGATCCGGCAGGCAGTGGTGGCCCGGCGGGCGCGACAGCGCATAGGCATTATCCAGCTCTCCCTGCAGCACCGCCTCCACCGCCGCACAGGCCAGCCCGGCGGAGAGTTTGGCGATTTCATAGCTGCCCGGCCCCAGCGGCGCCTCTTCCCCCAGCAGGCCGCCGCCGCTGTCGCTCACCTGTTTGAAGCGCTGCAGATAGTGGGCGGGGTGGATGCGCAGCAGGTCTTCTTCCGTCGCTGGTTCGGCGCTCAGCAGGGTGAGCTGGCGCGACAGGCCGGATACGTCCATCAGGTTCTTCATACGCCGTTTGGTTTCCGGCGACTCGGCGTGGCCGGCGCCCGAGGGCGGTTGTACCCAGCCGCCGACCGGCAGGGTGGTGGCGTGCAGGCCGGTGCTGTGCCAGAAACAGCGTTCATCAAACAAGAAACCGGTTGTTCTTTTCACCTTTCTCCTCCTGTTATACGGCGCGGTGCGCGCGGTGAAGCCAGCGAAATCAACAGCAGCGACAGCAGCGCGCAGCCCAGCGCGCCAAACAGCAAGGCGTTGAAACCGCCGGAAGATTCGATCAGAGAGCCGGCCAGCGTCGGACCGATGGCCATGCCGCCGCCGATCACCAGGTTGATGCCGTTCATCAGCTTGCCGTCGTTATCCAACCCGGCGACCCGCGCCAGAATGAACGGCAGCACGAAGGTCCAGGTGAATTTGAACAGCAGGGCCGCCAGGGCGAAGCGCAGCAGCAGGGGCTGGCCCGTCAGCAGCGCCACGCTGGCCAGCAGCAGGGCATATCCCAGCACGATCAGGCGTCCGCCGCCGAAGCGCGCGCCGATCAGCGCCGCGGCCCCCGCGCCGACGATGCCGAGCAAGGTGGCGACGGCCAGCACCTGGCCGCTGTGGGCCGGCGACAGCCCGGCGCCGGCGGCGATGCCGCCGATAAAGGTCCAGACCGCGCTCAGGCTGATGTAAAAGGTCAGCACCGCCAGCACGGCGCACAGCTTGCGCGCCAGCGAGGCGGCGGGGCCGCTGCGGGCGGTGCGGGCGGCGGTGAAACCGTTGGGGAACGCCGGGATGAGCGGCAGGCAGCACAGCATGATGGCGGCCAAAATCAGGTAGACCGCCATCAGGCCGAAGTGCGCAAACAGCGGTGGCAGCACCAGCAGCCCGACCGCACCCAGCACCAGCTGGCCGAGCACCCAGAAGGCATAGACGCGGCTGGGATTGGCGGTGCCGGCAGCGCAGGTGATGCACAGGATCATCAGGGTGCCGCCCGCCAGCGAGGCGATGAAGCGCAGCGGCAGCAGCAGGGTGAAATCCTGCACCAGCGCCGAAGCCAGGTTGCCGGCGATAAACACCAGCGCCGACAGCGTAGCGACCCGCCGCCAGTTGATGCGCCCGATCCACCACCACGCCGGCAGCGTGGCCAGGCTCATGGCGCCGAGTTCGGTGGAGAACAGATGGCCGATCTGCGCCGGGCCGAGCTGCCACTGAGTAGCGAGCTGGGCGGCCACGGCGGGGGCGGTCATCAGAATGCCCGGCGTGATGGCGGCGAAGACGATAATGGCGGTCAACAGCCGCGGCGGGCAGGGGAGCGCCGTGCCGACGGCGGGCGCGGAAACCGAATCACTGGACATAAACCTTTTCCCCGAGCGTTGAGTGACGATGAAATATCCCGCCCGGCCCGATTGCGGGCAGGGGGAGGCCGCGCCATAAATGGCGAATACGTTATGGCGTTATTTTCCGGCCGTCGGCAGCGGCGGCCGTTATCGGGCGTTAACCGTGGGCGAGAAAGCCGCTGGCGACCAGTTCGGTGCGGTTCACCACGTCGGTTTTGGCGAAAATGTTGCGCATATGGGTTTTCACCGTGGACAGCGAAATGCCCAGCTTCAGGGCGATGCGCTTATTGCTGGCGCCTTCGCGCACCAGGTTGACGATCTCTTGTTCCTTGGCGGTCAGCAGCTGCGCCTCGCTGTCGGGCAGCAGATCGCGCGTCGCCAGCTCAATCAGCGGCAGCACCGCGCGCAGGCGGCCGCGCTCCAATTCGGTAAACGGCGTATCGCGGATCAACGACACCCCGGCGACGATGCGTTTGCGTTGGCGAATGAAAATCTCCGTCATGTCGCGCATGTCGTTCGGCAGCATAAAGTCGTGGTAATAGCGGCGGTTGTCGGCGATCGCCGCCGGGCTCATGCCGACCATGGTGATGTCTTGCCGATGGAAGTTGGCCGGCTGCAGCGGGTCTATTTGCTGAAAGTGGTTCAGGTATTGCTGATGCGTTTTATCGGGCATGCCGTGCAGGATGTAGTGATCCGGCCGCAGGTCGCGATCGACCAGATAAAACACCCCGGCGGACACCGGGATCAGGTGCGTGATGGTCGCCAAACAACTGTTGATAAAGGCATCGGATGCTGTGCTGTGCATGATTCGTGTTCCTCCCTTTATCGTTCAATCTGGAGAATGTTGGCGGTCAATATATGAACGATACAAGCATAGTTGTAGCAATTTGGCAACACAATAAAAACATATTAACAACGTGAGGCCTATTGCAATAAAACACAGAAATAACAAGATGACACTGCAATGGTCAGGGGTTTTCAGGTCGGATTTTCTGCGGTTTTCATTAATAGGTTAATGAAATAATTCACCGCTTTTCCCGCTGAATTTACAGCGCTTTTCACTGCTTGCCTGGGCGAAGCCCTCGCCGCCCAGCGCGTGCTACAACCGGCGCGACCGTCGCCGTCCCTCGTTCTTAAGAACGATAGCCAGGCTTTTCCACCGCTTCCTACACTGCGAATTGAAGATAGCGCCAGGCGGCGCCAAACGTATAAGACGAAAAAATGATGACCTTGCTTGGGCTGAGCCGATCCGCTTCATGCTGAGCGAGCGCGCCGCCGTGAGCGCGGCCGCAGGTTGAAACCGTCTCGTCCTTAAGGACGATAGTCAGCATTTTCCTTTCCTCTCTATAGTGAGATGACCGCCGCTGGCGGTGAAAAACCTGCAAGCACCTGCATGCATCAGGCCAAAACTATAAGAGGAAATAACCATGAACCTGTCGTCGCGGTTGCACGCCCACCTGGCTCGAGGCAAGGTCGGCTTTCCCACCACCCTGGCCAGTTCGGTCGGGGTGATCATGGCCAGCCCGGTGATTCTGACGGTCACCAGCGGCTTCGGCATCGGCGGCGACACCTTCGCGCTGGCGATGCTGATCGCCTTCATCATGATGCAGGCGCAGCTCACCACCTTCTCCGAAGCGGCGGCGCTGTTGCCGACCTCCGGTTCGGTTTACGACTACATCTCCTGCGGCATGGGGCGCTTTTTCGCCATCACCGGCGCGCTGTCGGCCTACCTGATCGTGCACATCTTCGCCGGCACCGCCGAGACCATTCTCTCCGGCATCATGGCGCTGGTGAACTTCGAGCATCTCAACACCCTGATGGAAAGCCACAACGCCTCCTGGATGGTCGGCGTCGGGCTGGTCGTCGTGTTCGGCCTGCTCAACGCGTTCGGCATCGAGGCCTTCGGCAAGGCGGAGATCGTGCTGACCTTCGCCATGTGGAGCACGCTGGTGATTTTTGGCATCGTCGGGCTGCTGTCGCCGCATGCGGTGCCGCTCGAAGGCTGGTTCGGCAGCACGTTGAACCTGAACGATCCCTTCGCGGTATTCAGCCTGATCGGCATGGCGATGTTCATGTTCGTCGGCTGTGAGCTGGTGACGCCGATGGCGCCGGAGATCAAACGCTGCGATCGGGTGATCCCGCGCGCGATGGCGCTCGGGCTGTGCGGCGTGGCGGTGTGCATGGCGCTGTATGGCGCGGCGCTCAGCCACCAGGTGGAAAACGTGGTAATCGACGCCGCCAGCGGCACGCGCCTGCTGGAAACGCCGATGGCCATCCCGGCGTTCGCCGGCCAGGTGATGGGCCAGTTCGGCAAATACTGGCTGGGCGTCGGCCTGCTGCTGGCGGGCGCAGCAACCATTAACACGCTGATGGCGGCGGTGCCGCGCATTCTGTACGGCATGGCGCTGGACGGCGCGCTGCCGCGCATGTTCGCCTATCTGCACCCGCGCTTTAAAACGCCGGTGGTCGGCATTCTGGTGGCGGTGTTAATCCCCTGCGTACACGCCTTCGCCATTCAGGGCAACCTCGACAGGATCATTCCGCTGGTGCTGGCGGCGGTGTGCGCCTGGGGCGTGGCCTACCTGCTGGTGACCTGCTCGGTGGTGCTGCTGCGCCTGCGCCGCCCCGATCTGCCGCGCGCCTATAAATCGCCGTGGTTCCCGCTGCCGCAGATCGTCTCCAGCGTCGGCATCGTGCTGGCCATCGTCTACATCACGCCGCCGGGGATGAACCCGCGCGACGTCTACATTCCCTTCGGCTGGATGATCGGCCTGACCGCCGCCTATGCGCTGTTCTGGACGCTGTGCGTGCAGAAAGTGAATCCGTTCAAGCCGGTGCCGGTCGAGCAGGTGCTGGAGAACGCGTTCGCCAAGGGCGAAAACGAGGAGGCGCAGTTTGATCGGCTTACTTCCCTCACTTAATCGCGCCTGGCGGCGAGCGCCATCGGGCTATCGGCCGGGCGCCGCGCTGGATCGTCTGGCGCGCAACCTGGAACCCTACGCGTGCGAACGCCTGGCGCCGGGCCTGCTGCGGCTGACGCTGCCGCAGGGGCCGCAGATCGAGGTCAGCGAACAGGTGCAGGGGCTGTTTATGGCGCATATCGTCAGCCACCGCTTTCGGTTGCAGGGCACGTGCACAGCGCAGCCTCCGCTGACGCTGGACGTGGTGGCCGGCGGCTGGCTGCGGCGGCGCGGAGTGCGCTATCTGCTGCGCCAGCGCCATGCGGCCGCGCGGCGGCTGTTGGACGGTCTGCTGCGCTACCCGCAGATCGGCGAGACGCTGGCGCAGCTGGATTTTCGCCGCGTGCGGCTGACGGTGAGCGACGGGCGCTGGCAGGCGGATATCGAGCATTTCGCCGCCTCGGAGGTGGTCAGCCGCGTGCCGGCCGGCCGCCGCTATCTGCGGCTGGATGCCGAACAGCGGCGGTTGCTGTTGAGCAGCCTGCTGATGATCGGCCAACTGATGGAGAAGCTGAATCATGAATAGAGTGGTTGTGATTACCGGCGGCGGCACCGGCGTCGGCGCCGCCTGCGCCCGTTTGCTGGCGGCGCAGGGCGATCGGGTGTTCATCATCGGCCGCCGCCCGGAACCGTTGGCGGCGCTGGCGCAAGAGATCGGCGCGCAGGCGCTGGTGGGCGACGCCGCCAGCGGCGAGAGCTGGGCCCACACGCTGCTGCCGGCGATTCTGCGCGACGCCGGGCGCATCGACTGCCTGATCGGCAGCGCCGGCGGCATGGGCTTCAAGCGCATTACCGAGATGAGCGACGCGCAGTGGCAAGGGGCGATGGACAGCAACCTCAACAGCGCTTTCGCCAGCGCGCGCGCCTGCCTGCCGGAACTGATTAAAAGTGGCGGCAACCTGCTGTTCGTCGCGTCGATCGCCTCGCTGGCCGCCGGGCCGGAGGTCTGCGGCTACGTCACCGCCAAGCACGCGCTGATCGGCCTGATGCGTTCCATCGCCCGCGACTATGGCCCGCTGGGCGTGCGCGCCAACGCGGTGTGCCCGGGCTGGGTGACTACGCCGATGGCGGACGAAGAGATGCAGCTGTTGATGGACGCCCATCAGATTTCGCTGGAGCAGGCTTACCAGATGGTCTGCCGCGACGTGCCGCTGCGCCGGCCGGCCAGCGCCGAGGAGATCGCCCGCGTCTGCCGTTTCCTCTGTTCCAGCGAAGCCTCAATCATTACCGGCGCGGCGCTGGTGGCCGACGGCGGCTCCACCATTGTCGATGTGCCGACCCTGGCTTTCACTTCCCTATAAGGAGCATTCCATGAGTTCAGAAGCGGTATTCATTCAGGTTGGCGCGCTGGCGGAAGGCTTTGCGCCGCACAGCAATACGCTGGAACGCCAGCACGGCCTGGCGGGCACCACGCTGACGCTGCGTTTCAGCGACGGCGCGACGCAGCGCTGTCGGTTTACCGATGCGCAGACGCTGGAGTGGGGGGAGCGGCGCGGTATCGCCTATCGCGCCACCAGCATTCGCCCCGGCGTGCTGTTCATCGATTTTCTCGATCCCGCCCGCGCCAACGCCAGCATTACGCTGGTGTGCGACCGCAATCAGGGCAACTTCACTGCGGTATACGGCCAACTGCCGGACGAAGCGCAGGCGCGGCTCGACGCCTTCAGCCGGGTGGAGCAGGGGCTGCCGCTGACCGCGGTCGAGGCCGAATTCCGCTTCGGCACGCTGGATGACGCCGACGCGGCGCCGCCGGGCTTTACCGATGAGCTGATCGGCATGCGCAACATGTACACCTACAGCCCGACCGAACGGTACGAGCACATCTACCTGAACGACAACTTCTACGCCTGGCAGTGTCTGGACGGAGTGGAGAAGGGGCTGGCGGACGTCGATCGCTGCCACTACGTGAAGGTGGCGGAGCAGCTTTATCTGTTCGTCTGGCGCGAGAAGATCATTCCGACGCTGGGCGTGGTGATGATCGATCTGCAGGGCATGCGCACCGACGGCAAGATCCTCGGTTATCAGGGCAGCGATTTCAGCGCGCTGAGCAACTTTGCGGTCGGTGCCCACGCACAGGTGCTGAACACCACGCGCCACCCGCGAGGATAGGCCGATGAACGCAACCTATGCGGCCGACGCCTTCGCCGGGCAGGCGGTGCTGGTGACCGGCGGCGCTCAGGGCATTGGGCTGGCGATCGTCAGCGCCTTCGCCCGGCTGGGCGCCGAGGTGACGATCGCGGACGTGCAGCTGCCGCAGGCGCAGGCGGCGGCGCAAACGCTGCGGGGCGAAGGGTGGAAAGTGCAGGCGCTGGCCTGCGATCTGGCCGAGCCGGGGCAGATTGCCGAGTTGGTGGCGGCGGTGGGCGAGCGGCACCAACGGCTGGACGTGGTGATCCACAACGCCGCCTATTTTCCGCTGACGCCGTTCGCCGCCATCGACGCGGCCCTGTTGCAACGCACGCTGAGCGTCAATCTGATGGCGCCGTTCTTTCTGGCGCAGGCGGCGCTGCCGTGGATGCGCCGCGCCGGCGGCGGCAGCCTGCTGGTGACCTCGTCGGTGACCGGCCCGCGGGTGGCGTATCCGGGACTGGCGCATTACGCCGCCTCCAAGGCCGGGGTAAACGGCTTTATTCGCGCGGCGGCGCTGGAGTTGGCGGCGGAGAACATTCGCGTCAACGGCGTGGAGCCGGGGATGATCCGCACGCCGGCGATGGCCAACCTGGGCGACGCGCAGGTGAATCAGGCGATCGCCGCCGCGGTGCCGCTCGGGCGGCTGGGGGAACCGGAAGACATCGCCGCGGCGATGGTGTTTCTCGCCTCGCCGGCGGCGGCCTACATCACCGGCCAGACGCTGGTGGTGGACGGCGGCGCGCTGTTGCCGGAAACGAATGCTCTGCTTACTTGACGTAGCCACGCACCCCAGTCGCTTACTTGAGTAAGCGACTGGGGATTTACGCCTTGGCCGCCTGGCTGCAACGCCAATTAATGTGAGAATTCCGGTTGGTTAAATCACTTCTTGGCGGGATGCGCGGTGACGTTGGCGGGCAGGCTGTCGCCCAGGGTGATCAGCTCGTCCAGCAACGTCATCAGCTGGTCCATTTTTTGCCGCGAAAAGGCGGCTTCAATCTCGGCGTAGCCTTGCTCCACCTGATGGCGCGCCACTTCATACAGCTCCTGACCCTGCTGGGTCAGCGACACGTACAGCTTGCGCTGATCGTTAACCGGTTTAAGGCGGAAGATCAGCTTGTCGCGCTCCATGCGCGACAGAATGCCGGTCAGGCTGGGACGCAGGATGCAGGTTTCCGCCGCCAGTTCGTGGAATTCGATCGAACGGCTGTTGGCCAGCACGCGGATGATGCGCCACTGCTGCTCGGTGAGATTGTGGCTTTTCAGGATCGGGCGGAAGAACCCCATGGCGGTTTCACGCGCCTGCAGCAGGGCGATGGTTAACGATTCATGCATAAGTTTGGCCTTAGCTATCAAGGTGTTCGTTGTTACGGCGCTCGTTATGGGGGCGCCTGCCCCGCAAAGCCCGATTTTGTTAATAACTTAATAGTAGCCAAAGTTACCCGTAGGGATAAAGCAAAAATGCGAGGCGCAGCTAAAAATGGCGTGAAAAATGGTTAATGCATTGAATAATCACGCTAATGTTCGTAATTTGTGAATATTTTGTTATCACGATCACAAATCACTCCAAGCGCGTTGCGTAAAAGCTGCACAGCGTATAAAAGTAATCATTAATATATTAATGAATGCCGGTTGTCATGTTTTTGCCATTGGAGGAGTTCGCATGAAAGGCACCGTATTTTCCGTTGCGCTGAACCACCGCAGCCAACTGGACGCCTGGGATCAGGCGTTTCACCAGCCGCCGTATCAAACCCCGCCCAAAACCCCGGTGTGGTTTATCAAGCCGCGCAATACCCACCTCGCCAACGGCGGAGCGATCCCGTTTCCGGCCGGTGAAACCGTGCAGAGCGGCGGCACGCTGGCGGTGATCATCGGCGACACCGCGCGCAAGGTGCCGGCGGCGCAGGTGAGCCGTTATCTGGCCGGTTACGCGCTGGCCAACGACGTCAGCCTGCCGGAGAGCAGCTTCTATCGCCCGGCGATCAAGGCCAAATGCCGCGACGGCTTCTGCCCGCTGGGGGAGATGGGGCAGTTGGAGAACGCCGATCGGCTGGAGATCGTCACCGAGATCAACGGCGTGGAGCAGGATCGCTGGTCCACCGCCGATCTGGTGCGCTCGGTACCGGAGCTGATCGCCGCCATCAGCGATTTCATCACCCTGCAGCCGGGCGATGCGGTGCTGATCGGCACCCCGCACCAGCGGGTGGCGATCAAACCGGGGGATGAGGTGACGGTGCGCGCCGCCGGCCTGCCCACGTTGACCAACCGCGTCACTCAGGCAGGAGCCGCATCATGAAACATGCCCGTATTCGCCATCATGGCCAGATCGTCAACGTTCAGGTAGACGACCAGCTGCGCGTCACGCTGCCGAACGGCGAGGTGCTGCAGGAGCGTGAAGTGGAATGGCTGCCGCCGGCGCAGGGCACGGTGTTCGCCCTGGGGCTGAACTATGCCGACCACGCCAGCGAGCTGGAATTTAAAGCGCCGGAAGAGCCGCTGGTGTTCCTCAAGGCGCCGAACACCCTGACCGGCCACCGTCAGGTGTCGGTGCGTCCGGCCGGCGTGGAGTACATGCATTACGAAGCCGAGCTGGTGGCGGTGATCGGCAAGACCGCGCGCAACGTCAGCCGCGAGCGCGCCATGGAGTATGTGGCGGGTTACACCCTGTGCAACGACTACGCCATCCGCGACTACCTGGAGAACTACTACCGGCCGAATCTGCGGGTGAAGAGCCGCGACACCCTGACGCCGATCGGGCCGTATATCGTCGATCGCGACGACGTCGCCGATCCGCACCGCCTGGCGCTCAGCACCTACGTCAACGGTGAGCTGCGCCAGCGCGGCAGCACCGCCGACATGATTTTCGACATTCCGTTCCTGATCGCCTACCTGAGCGAATTCATGACGCTGCAGCCGGGCGACATGATCGCCACCGGCACGCCGAAAGGGCTGGCCGACGTGCAGCCGGGCGACGAAGTGGTGGTGGAGATCGAAGGCATCGGCCGTTTGGTTAACCACATTATCAGTGAAAAAGATTACGAGGAGAGCCTGCGATGAAAACCATCAACCACTGGATCAACGGCAAGAACGTCGCCAGCAAAGAGTATTTCACCACCACCAACCCGGCGAACGGCGAGGTGCTGGCGGAAGTGGCCTCCGGCGGCCAGCTGGAGATAGACCAGGCGGTGGCCGCAGCGAAAGAGGCGTTCCCCAAGTGGGCGAATACGCCGATGAAAGAGCGCGCGCGCCTGATGCGCCGTTTGGGTGAACTGATCGACCAGAACGTGCCGCAGATCGCCGAAATGGAAACCGCCGACACCGGGCTGCCTATCCATCAGACCAAAAACGTGCTGATCCCGCGCGCCTCGCACAACTTCGAATTTTTTGCCGAGGTGTGCCAGCAGATGAACGGCAAGACCTACCCGGTGGACGACAAGATGCTCAACTACACGCTGGTGCAGCCGGTGGGGGTATGCGCGCTGGTGTCGCCGTGGAACGTGCCGTTCATGACCGCCACCTGGAAAACCGCGCCTTGCCTGGCGCTGGGCAACACGGCGGTGCTGAAAATGTCCGAACTGTCGCCGCTGACTGCCGATCGCCTGGGCGAGCTGGCGCTGGAAGCCGGCATTCCGGCCGGGGTGCTGAACGTGGTGCAGGGCTACGGCGCCACCGCCGGCGACGCATTGGTGCGCCATAAAGATGTGCGCGCGGTCTCCTTCACCGGCGGCACCGCCACCGGCCGGCGCATCATCGAAAGCGCCGGGCTGAAGAAATTCTCCATGGAGCTCGGCGGTAAGTCGCCGGTGCTGATCTTTGAAGACGCCGACATCGAGCGGGCGCTCGACGCCGCGCTGTTCACCATCTTCTCGATCAACGGCGAACGCTGCACCGCCGGTTCACGCATCTTCATTCAGGAGAGCATCTACCCGGAATTCGTCAAACGTTTCGCCGAGCGCGCCAACCGTCTGCGCGTCGGCGATCCGCAAGATCCCAACACCCAGGTGGGCGCGTTGATCAGCCCGCAGCACTGGGAAAAAGTCTCCGGCTATATCCGCCTCGGGGTGGAGGAAGGGGCGACCCTGTTGGCCGGCGGCCCGGATAAACCGGCCGGCTTGAGCCACGGCAACTTCCTGCGCCCGACGGTGCTGGCGGATGTCGACAACCGGATGCGCGTGGCGCAGGAGGAGATCTTCGGGCCGGTGGCCTGCCTGCTGCCGTTCAAATCAGAAGAAGACGGCCTGCGCATGGCCAACGACGTGGAGTACGGCCTGGCGTCGTACATCTGGACGCAGGATGTGAGCAAGGTTCTGCGCCTGGCCCGCGGCATTGAAGCGGGCATGGTTTTCGTCAACACCCAAAACGTACGCGATCTGCGCCAACCGTTCGGCGGCGTGAAAGCCTCCGGCACCGGCCGCGAAGGCGGGGAATACAGCTTCGAAGTGTTCGCCGAGATGAAGAACGTGTGCATTTCCATGGGTGATCACCCGATCCCACGCTGGGGCGTTTAATCAGGCCCCGGCATCGTTCACGGAATCATTTTTGTTTCATGTGAGGACTTATGGGTAAGTTAGCGTTAGCCGCCAAGATTACACATGTGCCATCGATGTATCTGTCGGAAATCCCTGGGAAAAACTTTGGCTGCCGGCAGGCGGCCATCGACGGCCATAAAGAGATCGGCGCGCGTTGCCGCGAGATGGGCGTCGACACCATCGTGGTGTTCGACACCCACTGGCTGGTGAACAGCGCCTATCACATCAACTGCAGCGCGCATTTCTCCGGCGTGTACACCAGCAACGAGCTGCCGCATTTCATCCGCGACATGACTTACGACTACGACGGCAACCCGGCGCTGGGCCAACTGATCGCCGATGAGGCCTGCAAGCGGGGCGTACGCGCCAAGGCGCACGACATCCCGAGCCTGAAGCTGGAATACGGCACGCTGGTGCCGATGCGTTACATGAATGCCGACAAGCATTTCAAGGTGGTGTCGATCTCGGCGTTTTGCACCGTGCATGACTTCGCCGACAGCCGCCGGCTGGGCGAGGCGCTCAAAAGCGCCATCGAGAAATACGACGGCACCGTGGCGGTGCTGGCCAGCGGCTCGCTGTCGCACCGCTTTATCGACGATCAGCGCGCCGAAGAGGGCATGAACAGCTACACCCGTCAGTTCGACCAGCAAATGGACGAACGGGTGGTCAAGCTCTGGGAAGAGGGGCGCTTTCGCGAGTTCTGCGAAATGCTGCCGGAGTATGCCGATTATTGCTACGGCGAAGGCAACATGCACGACACCGTGATGCTGCTGGGCCTGCTCGGCTGGGACAAGTACGACGGCAAGGTGGAGTTCATCACCCCGCTGTTCGCCAGTTCCGGCACCGGGCAGGTCAACGCCGTGTTCCCTTTGCTCGCTGAAGCCTGAGGTGTGTGAATGCCCCATTTTTACGCTGAATGTACCGACAACATCCGCCGCGAGGCGGATTTGCCCACCCTGTTCGCCAAGGTCAACGAGGCGCTGGCGGCGACCGGCATCTTCCCGCTGGCCGGCGTGCGCAGCCGGGCCATCTGGCTCGATACCTGGCAGATGGCCGACGGCAAGCAGGATTACGCCTTCGTGCACATGACGTTGAAAATCGGCCACGGCCGCAGTCTGGAAAGCCGTCAGCAGGTGGGCGAGATGCTGTTTGCGCTGATCAAGGAACACTTCGCCGCGCTGATGGCGCAGCGTTACCTGGCGCTCTCTTTCACCATGGAAGAGCTGGATCCGGTGCTGAATTACAAACAGAACAATGTCCACGCGCTGTTCAATAAAGCGTGAATAAGGGGTCGTAAATGCTGGATAAAGAGCAGGTTAACCGCGCCGTGCAGCGCCTGCATCAGGCGGAAAAGAGTCGTGAGCAGATCCGCGCGCTGTCGCTCGATCATCCCGAGATCACCATCGAAGACGCCTACGCCATTCAGCGGCAGTGGGTGGCGCTGAAGATCGCCGAGGGGCGTGCGCTCAAAGGCCACAAGATCGGCCTGACGTCGCGCGCCATGCAGGTCAGCTCACAGATCACCGAACCGGACTACGGCGCGCTGCTGGACGACATGTTCTTCAACGACGGCAGCGATATTCCGATCGATCGCTTCATCGTGCCGCGGGTGGAGGTGGAGCTGGCGTTCGTGCTGGCCAAGCCGCTGCGCGGGCCGAACTGCACGCTGTTCGACGTCTACAACGCCACCGACTACGTCATTCCGGCGCTGGAGATCATCGACGCGCGCAGCCACAACGTCGATCCCGAGACGCAGCGGCCGCGCAAGGTGTTCGACACCATCTCCGACAACGCCGCCAACGCCGGGGTGGTGATGGGTGGGCGGCCGATCAAGCCGGATGCGCTGGATCTGCGTTGGATCTCTGCGCTGCTGTACCGCAACGGCGTGATTGAAGAGTCCGGCGTGGCGGCGGCGGTGCTCAATCATCCGGCCAACGGCGTGGCCTGGCTGGCCAACAAGCTGGCGCCGTATGAGGTGGAGCTGGAAGCGGGGCAGGTGATCCTCGGCGGCTCCTTCACCCGGCCGGTGCCGGCGCGGCGCGGCGATACTTTCCACGTCGATTACGGCCCGATGGGCTGCATCAGCTGCCGCTTCGTCTAATAAGCAGGCTCGGCGAACCGGGCCGCAATAACCGGGCGGGGGCCACGCGCCGCGCCCGCTTGTCAGGGAGAATGCGATGTTAACCAACCACTTCAAGCGAGCGCTGCAGGAAAAACGCCCGCAGATCGGGCTGTGGCTCGGGCTGTGCAGCAGCTACAGCGCCGAACTGTTGGCCGGCGCCGGTTTCGACTGGCTGCTGATCGACGGCGAACATGCGCCCAACAACGTGCAGACGGTGCTGGGGCAGCTGCAGGCGGTCGCCCCTTACCCGAGCCAGCCGGTGGTGCGTCCGCCGTGGAACGACGCGGTGATCATCAAGCAGTTGCTGGACGTCGGCGCGCAAACCTTATTGATCCCGATGATTCAGAACGCCGAACAGGCGCGCGACGCGGTGCGCGCCACGCGCTATCCGCCGCATGGCGTGCGCGGCGTCGGCAGCGCCCTGGCGCGCGCCTCGCGCTGGAACCGGGTGCCCGATTACCTGCAGCAGGCCGACGAGCAGATGTGCGTGCTGGTGCAGATTGAAACCCGCGAGGCGGTGAAAAACCTGGAGGCGATCCTGCAGGTGGAAGGGGTGGACGGCGTGTTTATCGGCCCGGCGGATCTCAGCGCCGACATGGGCTTCGCCGGCAATCCGCAGCATCCGGAGGTGCAGCGCACCATCGATGACGCCATTGCGCGCATCCGCGCCGCCGGCAAGGCGCCGGGCATTTTGATGGCCAACAAGGCGCTGGCGCAGCGCTATCTGGAAGCCGGCGCGCTGTTCGTCGCGGTAGGGGTGGATACCACCCTGCTGGCGCGGGCGGCGGAAGCCCTGGCGAACGAGTTCAAACAGGGCGGGGCGCAAGCGCCTTCATCGGGAGTCTACTGAACCATGAACCACGTCGATTCGCTGCCGCCGGCCAACCCGGCGCAGCAACATAAAGCGTTAACCGCCGCCGAGCAATCGGTGATTAAAAAGTTGTTTCGGCGCCTGATTATTTTCCTGTTCGTGTTGTTTGTTTTCTCTTTCCTCGACCGCATCAACATCGGCTTCGCCGGGCTGACGATGGGCAAGGATCTCGGCCTCAGCTCGACCATGTTCGGGCTGGCGGCGACGCTGTTCTACGCCACCTACGTGATCTTCGGCATTCCGAGCAACATGATGCTGAGCCGGGTCGGCGCGCGGCGCTGGATCGCCACCATCATGGTGCTGTGGGGCATCGCCTCCACCTGCACGATGTTCGCCACCGGGCCGACCAGCCTGTATGTGCTGCGCATGATCGTCGGCATCACCGAGGCCGGCTTCCTGCCGGGCATTCTGGTGTACCTCACCTACTGGTTCCCGGCGTTTTACCGCGCCCGGGCCAACGCCTTGTTCATGATCGCCATGCCGGTGACCATGGCGATCGGTTCGCTGGTCTCCGGCTATATTCTGGCGCTGGACGGGGTGATGAACCTGAAGGGCTGGCAGTGGCTGTTCCTGCTGGAAGGGATCCCGTCGGTGTTGCTGGGCGTGGTGGTGTGGTTCTACCTCGACGACACCCCGGCCAAGGCCAAGTGGCTGACCGACGAGGAAAAAGCCAGCCTGAAGGCGATGATGGAGGCCGACAAGCTGCAGCTGGTGCAACCCAACGGGCCGAGCAGCCACCGCGCGCTGCAGCAGCGCAGCCTGTGGCGCGAGATCTTCACGCCGATCGTGCTGATGTACACGCTGGCCTATTTCTGCCTGACCAACACCCTGAGCGCGATCAACATCTGGACGCCGCAGATCCTGCAGAGCTTCAACCAGGGCAGCAGCAACGTGACGATCGGCATTCTGGCGGCGATCCCGCAGATCTGCACCATCGCCGGCATGGTGTGGTGGAGCAAACGATCCGACAGGCTGCAGGAGCGTAAGCATCACACCGCGCTGCCGTATCTGTTCGCCGCCGCCGGCTGGCTATTGGCTTCCGCCACCGATCACAGCCTGATCCAACTGCTGGGGATCGTGATGGCGTCGGTCGGTTCCTTTACCGCCATGGCGATCTTCTGGACCACGCCGGATCAGTCGATCAGCCTGGAAGCGCGGGCGGTGGGGATCGCCGTGATCAACGCCACCGGCAATATCGGATCGGCGCTCAGCCCGCTGTTGATCGGCTGGTTCAAGGACATGACCGGCAGCTTCAACTCCGGGCTGTATTTCGTCTCGGCGCTGTTGATCGTCGGTGCCGTGCTGGTGTGGCGCATCCCGATGAAGGATTCGCGCCCGAGAGCGACGCCTTGATACGCAGATAGGCAGGATTGCAGGAGGTAATGAGGTGCGGAAAAGTACCGGTTTTATCGCCAACATCGATATTTGCAAAGAGTATGACGCGCGCTACGCCGCCGACGAGGTGCACTACGAAACCTTCGCCGGGCTGGCGGCGTTCTTCGGCCGCGACATGCAGGTGCACTGGCACGACTGCTTCTTCCAGGTGCATTTTCTGGAGACCGGCAAGATAGAGCTGCAGCTCGACGATCAGCACTATTCGGTGCAGGCGCCGCTGTTCATCCTCACGCCGCCGTCGGTGCCGCATGCGTTCTTCACCGAACCGGACAGCGACGGCCATGTGCTGACGGTGCGTCAGGAGCTGATTTGGCCGCTGCTGGAGCGCCTGTATCCCGGCAGCAATCTGGCGCTGGACATGCCGGGCATCTGCCTGTCGCTGGCCGATGCGCCGCAGGAGCTGACGGCGCTTAGCCATTATTGGGCGCTGATCCGCCGCGAGTTCGCGCAGAACCTGGCCGGGCGCGAACAGACGCTGGCGCTGTTGGCGCAGGCGGTGTTCACGTTGCTGCTGCGCAACACCGCGCTGGAAGACAGCGCCAACAGCGGCGTGCGCGGCGAACTGCAGCTGTTTCAACGCTTCAACAAGATGGTGGACGAGCGTTTCCGCGAGCATCTGCCGGTGCCGGAGTATGCGCAGGCGTTGGGCGTGACCGAATCGCGGCTCAACGACCTGTGTCGGCGCTTCGCCAACCGGCCGCCCAAGCGGCTGATCTTCGATCGATTGCTGCGCGAGGCCAAGCGCATGCTGCTGTTCAGCGCCTGCACGGTGCATGAAACCGCCTACAGCCTCGGCTTCAAGGATCCGGCCTATTTCGCCCGTTTTTTCAATCGGCTGGAAGGCTGTTCCCCTTCAACCTACCGCGCGGCGCAACACGCCCTTTCGTAACCGCGATCACAGTTTGCCGCGAAAGCGGCAAACTGACCTGAAAAGTACCGGCGATTGCCGCAAAAGTCTCTTCTCGAAACCGGCTTTGGCAGCTTCAATTAAGCAACCAAAAGAAAACATTATTTTAACAAATGGCCGGCTCCACGGCCTGAAAAATGCCGATTACGAGGAAGACCCGATGAAACCAGAAGACTTTCGTGCCGACAGCAAGCGTCCGTTCACCGGCGCCGAGTACCTGAAAAGTTTGCAGGACAGCCGCGAAATCTACATTTACGGCGAACGCGTAAAAGACGTCACCACCCACCCGGCGTTCCGCAATGCGGCGGCCTCGGTCGGCCAGCTGTACGACGCGCTGCACGATCCGGCCAGCCAGGATCGCCTGTGCTGGAATACCGACACCGGCAACGGCGGTTACACCCACAAGTTCTTCCGCTATGCCCGCAGCCCGGAGGAGATGCGCCAGCAGCGTGACGCCATCGCCGACTGGTCGCGCCAAAGTTACGGCTGGATGGGGCGCACGCCGGATTATAAGGCGGCCTTCGGCTGCGCGCTGGGCGCTTATCCGGAGTTCTACGGCCAGTTCGCCGACAACGCGCGCCACTGGTACAAACGCATTCAGGAAACCGGGCTCTATTTCAACCACGCTATCGTCAACCCGCCGATCGATCGTCATAAGCCGGTCAACGAGGTGAAGGACGTCTACATTCAGGTGGAGAAAGAAACCGACGCCGGCATCATCGTCAGCGGCGCCAAAGTGGTGGCTACCAACTCGGCGTTGACCCACTACAACTTCATCGGCTTCGGTTCGGCGCAGGTGATGGGCGATAATCCGGACTTTGCGCTGATGTTCGTGGCGCCGATGGACGCCGAAGGGGTGAAGCTGATTTCGCGCGCCTCCTACGAGCTGGTGGCCGGCGCGACCGGTTCGCCGTTCGACTACCCGCTGACCAGCCGCTTCGACGAGAACGACGCGATCCTGATCATGGATCATGTGCTGATCCCGTGGGAAAACGTGCTGATCTACCGCGATTTCGACCGCTGCCGCCGCTGGAGCACCCAGGGCGGTTTCGCCCGGCTGTTCCCGCTGCAGGCCTGCGTGCGTCTGGCGGTGAAGATGGATTTCATCACCGCGCTGCTGCAAAAGAGCCTCTCGTGCACCGGCGTGCTGGAGTTCCGTGGCGTGCAGGCCGATCTGGGCGAAGTGGTGGCCTGGCGCAACCTGTTCTGGTCGCTGAGCGACGCGATGTGCGCCGAAGCCACGCAATGGGAAAACGGCGCCTACCTGCCGGATTCCGCCGCGCTGCAAACCTATCGCGTGATGGCGCCGATGGCCTACACCAAGGTGAAACACATCATCGAAAAGAACGTCACCAGCGGCCTGATCTACCTGCCGTCCAGCGTGCGCGACATGAACAACCCGGAGATCGACAAGTACCTGGCGCGCTACGTGCGCGGATCGGACGGCATGGATCACGTCGAGCGCATCAAGATCCTCAAACTGATGTGGGATGCGATCGGCAGCGAGTTCGGCGGGCGCCACGAGCTGTATGAGATCAACTACGCCGGCAGCCAGGATGAGATCCGCCTGCAGTGCCTGCGCCACGCGCAGGGATCCGGCAACATGGATCGCATGATGCAGATGGTCGACAAGTGCCTGGCCGATTACGATCAGCACGGCTGGAAGGTGCCGCACCTGCGGAACAATGACGATATTAATCAGTTGGATAATCTGCTGAAGTAATTCAGGAGGAGGTTGTATGTCTCAGGAAAATGAACAGCGGCTGCGCTTTCGCGACGCCATGGCCAGCCTGTCGGCGGCGGTGAATATCGTCACCACCGACGGCCCGGCGGGGCGCTGCGGCATCACCGCCACGGCGGTGTGTTCGGTGACCGATACGCCGCCGACGCTGCTGGTGTGCATCAACCGCAACAGCGCGATGAACCCGGTGTTTCAGGAAAACCGCAGGCTGTGCGTCAACGTGCTTAACCACGAGCAGGAGCTGATGGCGCGCCACTTCGCCGGCATGACCGGCGTCAGCATGGAAGATCGTTTCCGGCTGGAAGAGTGGCAGCTCGGCGCGCTGGGGCAGCCGGTGCTGCGCAATACCCTGGCCAGCCTGGAAGGGGAGATCGAGCAGATCCAGAGCATCGGCACCCACCAGATGTACCTGGTGCAGATCAAGCAGATCGCGCTGAGCGAAGCGGGCAACGGCCTGATCTACTTCAAGCGTAACTTCCATCCGGTGATTCATCAGATGGCGGTGCCGGCCTGACGCCTGGGGGCGCAGCCAGCTGCGCCCCCCATCTCAACTCTTGTTGGCCGCCAGATCGCTCACCAGTCGGTTGACCGGATCGCTCATGTTGGTGAACTTGCTCAGCTCCGAACGGGTCACCACCACGAACACCCCGACGTTTTTCGCCGGGATCATCGCCATGTAGGTGATGAATCCGCCGCCGCCGCCGGTCTTCTGAATGATGCCCGGCAGCCCGTCCTTCGGCGCCATATACACCCAGCCCAATCCCAATGCATCCGCTTGTCCCGGCACGTCCATGCCCTTCAGCGACACCAGATCGTGGCGCTGGAAGTACATGGTTTGCTCGCTGGCGGCGGTGGCTTTGCGCGGGCCGCTGGCGCTGGAGGAGAGGAACTGCTGCATCCAGCGCTGCATGTCGCGCGGGGTGGAGTAGACGCCGCCGCTGCCGGCCGCGGCGGTGGTGTCGCGACAGGCGCTCGGGCCGGCCGCCGCCACCATCAGGCGCGAGCACTGTTCGGGGCTCGGCGTCAACGTGGTGTCGACCATGCCGAGCGGCGCGGTGATTTTCTCTTTCAGCAGCGCGCTGTAAGGCTTGCCCGCGGCGCGCGACAGCGCGTCGGCCAGCAGATCATACGCCAGGTTGGAGTAGGCGGCGTGCACGCCCGGCGGCGTCGTGATGTTGGCATGCGCCAGCCACTGCCAACGCTGGGCCTTGGTTGGCCAGGTGAACACCGGCGTTTTCGGCGGCTTCTTGCCCGGCTGCTCGCGCGGCAGCGCGCTGGTGTGGGTCGCCAGGTTCAATAAGGTGATCGGCTGGCCGGCGTTGTAAGACGGCACATAGGCGCCCTTGGGAGCGTACTTGCGCAGCGGGTCGGTCAGCTTGACCTGGCCTGCCGCCGCCATTTTCACCATCACTTCACTGGTCATCAGCTTGGTGATCGAGGCGATGCGGATCAGCGAATCCGGGCGCGGGCGCAGGTTGTTGCCGGGCTTGGTGTCGCCGAAGCTGCGGTTAACCACCTGATTGCCGTCGATCACCACCAGCGCCATGCCGGTGGCGCCGCTGTTGTAGAAAATATGTTCGGCATACTGGTCGACGATTTGCGAAGCCAGCTGCGGGGGCGCGGCCTGCACGGCCAGCGGCGCGGCGCACAGGCCCAGCGCCAGCAATAAAGCGGAGACAGAGTTCTTCAACGGTCGTTATCCATTTAACAATGCAGCGGGAAAGGGCGTTATTCGTCGCCCAGTGTAATGCGCCCGCCCCCCCGCTGCATGTAGAAAAAAGAGCGGTGGCGATAAAATTTTTTAACCGCCGGCGGCTTACTGCGCGCGGGCGAAAATGGCGATCACTTCGTCCAGGTGCGCCTTCATCGCCTTGCGGGCGCCGCGCACATCGCGCGCTTCGATCGCCGCCAGGATCGCCCGGTGTTCCAGCTCGGAGCGGTGCGGCATGTCGTCCGGCGTATAGTGGCGCTGCAGCACGCGGAACATGCTGCCGTAGCGGTGGCCGAGCAGATGGCCGATGATGAACGCGTAAGCCGGGTTGCCGCTGGCCTGGGCGATGCGGATGTGGAACAGCCGATCGCCGGGGTGGGTGGCGGAGCCGGCGCGGTTATCGCGGCAGTTCTGCTCATAGGCGGCGCGGATGCCCGCCAGCTCCTCGTCGGTGGCGTGGCGCGCGGCCAGCGCGGCGGTCTCCGGTTCGATCAGCAGGCGGGTTTGCAGCAGTGAAAACGGCGGCAGCTCGGCGTTGAAATCCAGCTCGATATTCAGTTCGTCGTCGATCTCCGCCCACTGGTTGCGGCCGGCCTGGACCATCACCGATTCCTGCGACGCCGGCGGCGGCGTTTGCGAACGCACGATCACCCCGTTGCCCACCTTGACGTCCACCAGGCCGATCACTTCCAACGCGATCAGCGCCTCGCGCACCGACGCGCGGCTGACCTGCAACTGCTGGGCAAGATCGCGCTCCGAGGGCAGGCGGCTGCCCGGCGGAAATTCGTTGTTCTCGATAAGACGTTTGAGCTGGTCAGCTATCTGTCTGTAAATCCTTGGGTTTTCCAGTCGGGTAATCGGCATTTTTGACCTTTGACGATTCGGCGTTCAGTGATTTGGCGCACAATTATGCGACAAGGCGCTTGAGTAATCGTTATTCAAGTGTAAAAAAAAGGTTAATCGAAATGCGGTTTCAAGGCTGTTTTTATTAACTTCTTCCCCCAACGATAACGCGTAAAGCGTCTTTTGTCATGTTAGAGGCCTGACCTTTAACCGCCTTTATTGGCCTGACCATTAGACCTTTAGGCCGAGGAGTCAAGATGGATTTAACCGGGAAACGCGTACTGATCACCGCCGCCGGGCAAGGGATCGGATTCACCACCGCCAGGCTGTTCGCCGCCGCCGGCGCCGACGTGATCGCCAGCGACATCAACCTCGAGCGCCTGCAGGGCTGCGCCGGGATCCGCGCGCTGGCGCTGAACGTCACCGATCCGGCCGCCATTGCGGCGGCGGCGGAAGCGATCGGCCCGATCGACGTGTTGTTCAACTGCGCCGGCGTGGTGCACAGCGGATCGATCCTCGATTGCAGCGAGGATCAGTGGGCGTTCGCGCTCGATCTCAACGTGACCGCGATGTTCCGCATGATCCGCGCCTTCCTGCCGGGCATGTTGGCGCGCGGCAAAGGCTCGATCATCAACATGTCCTCGGTGGCCTCGAGCGTGAAAGGGGTGCCTAACCGCTTCGCCTACGGCGCCAGCAAGGCGGCGGTGATTGGCCTGACGCGCTCGGTGGCGGCGGATTACGTCACCCAGGGCATCCGCTGCAACGCCATCTGCCCCGGCACGGTGGAATCGCCGTCGCTGCGCCAGCGCATCGCCGAGCAGGCGCGCGAGCAGGGGCGTAGCGAGCAAGAGGTGTATCAGGCGTTCGTTGCCCGCCAGCCGATCGGGCGCATCGGCACCACCGAGGAAATTGCCCAGTTGGCGCTGTATCTGGCCTCCGACGCCAGTTCGTACACCACCGGCACGGTGCAGATCATCGACGGCGGCTGGAGCAACTGAGCCGCCATTTTTGAGAGAGGAACGCATGAAACTTTTACGTTATGGGGAACCCGGGCAAGAGCGCCCCGGCATGTTGGATGCGCAGGGCCGCCTGCGCGATCTGTCGCAGCATATCGCCGACGTGGGCGGCGCCGCGTTATCGCCGGCGTCGCTCGCCAAACTGCGCGCGCTGGACAGCGCCGCGTTGCCGCTGGTCGAGGGGCAGCCGCGCCTCGGCGCCTGCGTCGGCGGCATCGGCAAGTTCATCTGCATCGGTCTGAACTACGCCGATCACGCGGCGGAAACCGGCGCGGCCATTCCTGAAGAACCGGTGGTGTTCAACAAATGGACCAGCGCGGTGGTCGGCCCCTACGACCGGGTGGAGATCCCGCGCGGCTCGCAGAAAACCGACTGGGAAGTGGAGCTGGGCGTGGTGATCGGCCAAGGCGGGCGCTACATCAGCGAAGCGGACGCGATGCGCCACGTCGCCGGCTACTGCGTGATCAACGACGTCTCCGAACGCGAGTATCAAATTGAGCGCGGCGGCACCTGGGACAAGGGCAAAGGCTGCGACACCTTCGGGCCGATCGGCCCCTGGCTGGTGACCGCCGACGAAATCGCCGATCCGCACAACCTGAACCTGTGGCTGGAGGTGGACGGCAAGCGCTATCAGGACGGCAACACCAGCACCATGATCTTCCGCATTCCGCAAATCGTCAGCTACCTCAGCCGCTTTATGAGCCTGCAGCCGGGCGACGTGATCTCCACCGGCACGCCGCCGGGCGTCGGCATGGGGCAGAAACCGCAGCCCGTCTATCTGCGGGCGGGCCAGACGATGCGTCTGGGCATCGAAGGGCTGGGCGAACAGCGCCAGCAAACCGTACAGGCTTAACCGGGAGCGCCGCCATGACCACCATTACCGCACTGCGGGTTGAAGACATTCGTTTCCCCACCTCGTTGGGGCTGGACGGATCCGACGCCATGAATCCGGATCCCGACTATTCCGCCGCCTACGTGATCCTGGAGACCGATCGCGCGGATCTCAGCGGCCACGGACTGACGTTCACCATCGGCCGCGGCAACGAGATCTGCTGCGCGGCGATCCGCGCGCTGGAGCATCAGATCGTCGGTGAGCGGCTGGAGACGATCGCCGCCGACATGGGCGCCTTCTGGCGGCGCTTCACCAGCGACAGCCAGCTGCGCTGGATCGGGCCGGACAAAGGCGCCATTCACCTGGCGACCGGCGCGGTGGTCAACGCGGTGTGGGATCTGTGGGCCAAATCGGTCGGCAAGCCGGTATGGCGGCTGGTGGCGGAGATGACGCCGGAGGAACTGGTGCGCTGCATCGACTTCCGTTACATCACCGACTGCATCACGCCGCAGGAAGCGCTGGCGCTGCTGAAACAGCGGGCCGAGGGCAAAGAACGGCGCCTGGAACGGCTGCTGCAGGAAGGGTACCCCTGTTACACCACCTCCGCCGGCTGGCTGGGTTACCCGGATGACAAGCTGCGCCGCCTGTGCCAGGAAGCGGTCGACGCCGGTTTCTCCTACCTGAAGCTGAAGGTCGGGCGCGATCTGGAAGACGACATTCGCCGGGTGCGCATCGCCCGTGAGGTGATCGGCCCGGATCGCCGGCTGATGATCGACGCCAACCAGGTGTGGGAGGTGGGCGAAGCCATTCCGTGGGTGAAACATCTGGCGTTCGCCAACCCCTGGTTTATCGAAGAGCCGACCAGCCCGGACGACGTGGAAGGGCATCGCCGCATCCGCGAAGGGGTGGCGCCGGTCAAGGTGGCCACCGGTGAGATGTGCCAGAACCGCATCATGTTCAAGCAGTTCATCATGCGCGGCGCGGTGGACGTGGTGCAGATCGACGCCTGCCGTCTCGGCGGCGTCAACGAAGTGCTGGCGGTGATGCTGATGGCGGCCAAATACCAGCTGCCGGTCTGCCCGCACGCCGGCGGCGTCGGGCTGTGCGAATACGTGCAGCACCTGTCGATGATCGACTACCTGTGCATCGCCGGCACCCACGAAGGCCGGGTGATCGAGTACGTCGATCATTTGCATGAACACTTTGTCGATCCCTGTGTGATCAAGGGCGCGGCCTACATGCCGCCGAGCCGTCCCGGTTACTCGATCGAGATGCATCCGTCGTCGATCGAGCAGTATCGGTTCCGCGGGTGAGGCGGGAGGATCGCATGCCGCGCATCGACGCTCACCAGCACTACTGGCGCTACCACCCGCAGCACTACCCGTGGATCGACGAGCGGATGCGCGTGCTGCGACAGGATTTCGATCCGCCCCGGCTGCGGCCGCTGTTGCAGGAACACGGCTTCGACGGCGCGCTGGCGGTGCAGGCGCGCCCCAGCGAGGACGAGACGCTGGCCCTGCTGGCGCTGGCTGAGCAGAGCGAGGGCGTATGCGGCGTGGTGGGCTGGTTGGATATCACCGCGCCGCAGCTGGCGCAGCGTCTGGAGGCCTGGTGGCCTTACAGCGCGCTGCGCGGGGTGCGCCATCAGGTGCAGGACGAAGCGGATCCGGCGGCCTGGCTGGCGCGGCCGGAGGTGGATCGCGGCATGCAAACGCTGCAGCGCGCCGGGTATGTGTACGAGATCTTGGTGACGCACCGGGATCTGGCGGCCGCGGCGGCGTTTGCCGGCCGCCACGACCAACACTGGCTGGTGCTGGATCACCTCGGCAAGCCGGACATCGCGCGCGGCGCGCGGCACTGGGCGCAGCAAATCCGGCCGTTGGCGGCGCTGCCGCACGTGGCCTGCAAGCTGTCGGGGCTGATCACCGAGGCGCCGGGTGGCCGGTGGCGGGCGGAGGAACTGCTGCCGTTCTTCGACGCCGCGCTGGAGGCGTTCGGCCCGCAGCGGCTGATGTTCGGCTCCGACTGGCCGGTGTGCCTGCTGGCCGGCGACTACCGCCAGGTGGTGCAACTGTGTGAACGGGCCCTCTCGACGCTGGGGGCCGCCGAGCAGGCGGCGATTTGGGGCGATACCGCCCGGCGAATTTACGGGTTAACGGAGTCTGGTTATGGATCTGTATCTGCAAGATAAGGTGGTGCTGGTCACCGGCGGCGGTGCCGGCATCGGCGCGGCGATTGCTCATGTGCTGGCCGAGGAAGGGGCGATCCCGGTGCTGGTCACCAACGCCGCGCCGGAGGCGGCGCTGCTGGCCGATTTACAGCGGCTGCAGCCGCGCACCGAGGTGATCCTCACCGAATTGTGCGACGAGGCGGCCTGCCGCCGGGCGGTCAGCCAGACGCTGGCGACCTTCGGCCGCATTGACGGGCTGGTGAACAACGCCGGAGTCAACGACGGCGTCGGGCTGGAGGCGGGGCGTGAAGCGTTCGTCGGCTCGCTGGAAAAGAACCTGGTGCACTACTACCTGATGGCGCACCTGTGCCAGGCGGCGCTGCGGGAAAGCCGGGGCACCATCGTCAACATCGCCTCCAAGACCGCGCTCAGCGGGCAGGGGGGCACCAGCGGCTACACCGCCGCCAAGGGCGCGGTGCTGGCGCTGACGCGCGAATGGGCGGTGTCGCTGCGCCATGATGGGGTGCGGGTGAACGCGGTGGTGCCGGCGGAGGTGATCACCCCGCAGTACCAGCGCTGGCTCAACACCTTCGCCGAGCCGCAGCGGCAGATGGAGAAGATCACCGCGCGCATTCCGCTCGGGCAGCGCATGACCACGCCGCAGGAGATCGCCGATACCGTGGCGTTTCTGCTGTCGTCGCGGTCATCGCACACCACCGGGCAGTGGCTGTCGGTGGACGGCGGCTACCTGCATCTCGATCGGGCGCTGACGTGAGCGGCGCGGCGGCAGGGCGGCGCCGTTTCTGCCAGGCGCTCGATCTGATTGACTCACCGGCGCTGATTGCGGAGTACCAGCAGCATCATCAGCGCATTTGGCCGGGCATCGCCGCGCATTTGCGCGAGCACGGCATTCTGGACATGGAGATTTACCGGTTGGGCACCCGGCTGTTCATGATCGTGGAGGTCAGCGCCGATTTCGACGCCGCGCGTTTTGACGCCGCCAGCCTGAACAACCCCGAAGTACAGCGATGGGAAGCGCTGATGTGGCACTACCAGGCCGCCACCCCCTGGACGCCGCAGGGCGAAAAATGGGTGGAAATGGCGCGGATTTTCTCTCTGCAACAGCAATAACGCCAACATCATCATCGCCAGACGATACGAGGGTATCACCATGCTTGCTGATAAAAGTGCGGCCTCCGCGCAGCCGGGCGTCCCCGTGACCGCCAATCTGCGCTGGGCCTTTATCCTGGTCACCAGCCTGTTCTTCATGTGGGGGCTGTCCTATGGCCTGCTGGACGTATTGAACAAACATTTTCAGGAGACGCTGCACGTCACCAAGGCGCAGTCGGGGCTGCTGCAGGCGGCGTACTTCGGCGCCTATTTCCTGGTGGCGCTGCCCGCCGGTTATTTCATGGATCGCAAGGGCTATAAGGCGGGCATTCTGGTCGGGCTGTGCCTGTACGCACTGGGCGCGCTGCTGTTCGTGCCGGCGGCGTCGGCCAACAGCTTCGGCGTCTTCCTGTTCGCGCTGTTCGTCATCGCCAGCGGCCTGGGCTGCCTGGAAACGGCGGCCAACCCGTACGCCACGGTGCTGGGCGACGCGCAGGGCGCCGAACGGCGGCTCAACCTGGCGCAGTCGTTCAACGGCCTCGGGCAGTTTATCGGCCCGCTGATCGGCGGCACGCTGTTCTTCTCCGCCGGCCAGTCCGTCGGCGGCGGCGATCAGAGCGCGGTGAAGATGACCTATGTGGCGATCGCCGCGCTGGTGCTGCTGATCGCGTTGTTGTTCAGCCGCACCCGGCTGCCGGCGATCCGCGAAGAGGAAAAACCGGTGCACGGCGTGATAGCGCAGGGGTTGTGGCAGCATCCGCATTTCGTCGGCGGGGTCATCACGCAGTTTTTCTACGTGGCGGCGCAGGTGGGCGTGGGGGCGTTCTTCATCAACTACGCCACCGAGCACTGGCGCGAGGTGTCTAACCAGAGCGCCTCTTACCTGCTGTCGATCGCCATGATCTGCTTTATGGTCGGACGTTTCTTCAGCACCTGGCTGATGGGACGGGTCAAACCGGCGACGCTGCTGGCGGTCTATGCGCTGATCAACATCGCGCTGTGCGGCGTGGTAATGCTGAGCGTAGACGGCGTATCGGTGGTGGCGCTGATCGCGGTGTTCTTCTTTATGTCGATCATGTTCCCGACCATTTTCGCCCTGGGGGTGAAAAATCTGGGCAAGCACACCAAGCGTGCCAGCTCGTTCATGATCATGGCGATCGTCGGCGGCGCCATCATGCCTTACTTTATGGGGGCGCTGGCCGACCGTTACAGCACCGCGCTCTCTTATCTGCTGCCGCTGCTGTGCTTCGCGGTGGTGCTGGTTTACGGCCTGCGGCAGCGCCGCGCCTGATTCACCCCGGCGGCGAATCGGCTTTCGCCGCCGTTTTCGGCATCTGCCGCCGGGTCCCCATCAGGATGGCCAACGCCAGCAGCAGCACCAGGCCGGACAGCGCGCCGTTTATCGTCAGGCCGCCGGCATCCACCACCAGCCCGCCCACCAGCGAACCGCAGGAGATCGCCAGGTTAAACAGCGCGATATACAGTGAAGAGGCGACCTCGGCCGCATCGGGCGCCGCCTTGAGCATCCACGCCATCAACGCAACGGAAACGCCGCCGTAGGCGATGCCCCACAGCAGCAGGAAGGCGCCGCCGCTCAGCGGCGTGTGGCCCAGCAGCGGCAGCAGCAGGACGGCGAGCGCCAGCCCGAGGGCGATCAGCGCCAGGGTGCGGCGCAGCCGTTTGGCGGCGGCCTGGCCGGCGATAAAATTCCCGACGAGGCCGGCGATGCCGTAGGCGAACAGCAGCGGCCCCACCCAGCGGCTCTCGATGCCGGAGACCGTCTGCAGCAGCGGACGGACAAAGGTGTAAGCCATAAAGTGACCGGCGACCAGCAGAAACGTCAGCAGCAGCCCGGTCAGCAGCCGGCGATTCGCGCGTTGCGCGGTGAACGACCGCCAGCCGATCGCCTGCGTGACCGGCAGCGGCGGCAGCACGCACACCAGCAGGAGCAGGGTCAGCGCCGCCAGAACGGCGACCGCCAGAAACGCCATGCGCCAGCCCAGCGCTTCGCCGAGGAATACCCCGAGCGGCACCCCGAACACCGAGGCCGCCGCTACGCCACCGAAGATGATGGACAGCGCCAATCCGACGGAGGCCGGCGGCACCAGGCGTTCCGCCAGCCCGCCGGCGATGGCCCAGATACCGCCGATGCAAAAACCCAGCAGGATGCGCGCAGCGAACAGCAGCGCCAGGGAGGTGGCGGCGGCGGCCAGCAGGTTAGCGGCGATCAGCAGCAGCAGAAAGCCCGCCAGCAGGTTGCGGCGGTCTGTGCGCCGGGCGCCCAGCACCACCAGCGGGGCGAACAGCGCGGCGAACAGGGCCGGCAGGGAAATCAGCAGCCCGGCGCGGCCGATCGACGCGTTCAGGGTGCTGACGATCGGGGTCAGCAGCCCGACGGGCAGCATTTCTGCGGTGACGACGGTAAAGGTGGACAGGCCGACCGCGAAGGTCGCCAGCCACGCTTTTGCGCCGCCGTCGGCGTGTAAGGCACTCATAATGACTCTCCCAACAGATGACGAACCCCAGTGTATCCGCGCCAAAATGGCTGATAAACTGGCCTGAATGCGCAACATTGGGGACAAAGCGTGGCTAATTTACCGTCTATGCCGTTGGATAACCTGACCGACCTGCTGGTATTCATTCGCGTCGCCGACGCCTGCAGCTTCACGCTGGCGGCCGAGAGACTGGGCATCTCCCGATCGGCGGCGGGCAAATGCGTGAACCGATTGGAGGCGCGATTGGCGACCCGGCTGCTGCAGCGCACCACGCGCAGCGTCAGCCTGACCGAAGACGGCGCGGTGTTTTACGAATATGCGCAGCGCATCCTGTCGCAGGCCGAAGAGGCGGAAACGGCGCTCAATACGCGGCGGCAAACCCCGCGCGGGCGGCTGCGGCTGGATGTGCCGGTCTCGTTGGGGCGGTTGCATATTTTGCCGATTCTGCGGGAATTTTTGGCGCAGTGGCCGGAGGTGGACGCCGACGTCAGCTTCTCCGACGATTACAGCGATTTGGTGCGCGACGGTATCGACGTGGCGATCCGCGTCGGCGGCAGCGACGACAGTCGGCTGGTGCGGCGGGTGCTCGCGCCGCACCGCCTGATCACCTGCGCGGCGCCGGACTATCTGGCGCGCTACGGCACGCCTGCGACACCGGAGGCGCTGGGCGATCACGAGACGCTGGTCTTCAGCCACCAGGGATTGCCGGCGCCCTGGCGCTATCGGGTTAACGGCCAACTGCACGAACAGCCGGTGCGCGGCCGGATGCGTTTCAACAACGTCGAGGCATTGCGGGATGCGGCCGTCGCCGGGGCAGGTCTGTGTCAGGTAGGGGCGTTTCTGGTCGGTGAACAGATGGCGGCCGGCACGCTGGTGCCGGTGCTGGAACGCTATTGTCGCCCGGGGCCGCCGATCTGCGCCGTCTATCCCAGCCGACGCCATCTCTCCCCCAAAGTGAAACTGTTTCTGGTGGCGATCGAACGGCGCTGGCAGGGCAAGGCGATTTGGGAAACCGTTTAGCGCAGGCGGTTCACGCCGCTTTCAAGGCCAGCGTTCGCCGCATTAGGCGATAGCCGCCGGCCGCCACCAGCAGTACGACCAGGCCGGCCGTGAGCGTGACGCCAAAGCCGGCCGTTATCCCCGCAGCGTCGATCGCCAGGCCCGCCAGGGCTGCGCCGAACGCCACGCCTATCCCCAGACCGGTGACCATCCAGGTCAATCCCTCCGTCAGCCTGGCGGGGGGCACGATGTTTTCAACCAGCCCCATGGCAATGATCATGGTCGGCGCGAAAAACAGTCCGGCGACAAACATCGCCGCCGCCAGCGTCAAGACATTGTGCACCCACAGCAGCGGCAGGGTAGTGAATGCGGTGGCGAACGCCGCGTATAAGAACAGGCGGGGCAAGGGGACGGGGATCTTCATTGCGCCGAAAATCAGCCCGGCGAGGCAGGAGCCAAACGCGTAAACCGACAGCACGATGCTGGCGGCGGCCGGCTGGCCTTGCTGCTCGGCGAAGGCCACGCTGATGACGTCCACGGTGCCGACAATGGTGCCCAGGGCGATCAGCGCCAGCACCAGAATTTGCATTGACGGCATAGCCAGGATGGCGCGCTGCCGCTCGCTGTTGCGGGTGTAAACCGGGGGCTGTGTGCTTTTTTGCAAGGCGAATGCCGTGACGCCCGCCACCAGAAGCAGCGCGGCCACCAGAGGGCCGGCTTCTGGGAAAAGTGAAACGCTGAGCCCCACGGCGATCGGCGGGCCGATGATAAAGGCGACTTCGTCCAACACCGACTCGAATGAAAATGCCGTGTGCAGCTGCGGCGTGCCGCGATAAATTTCGCTCCAGCGAGCTCTGACCATCGCGGAGATGCTGGGCATGCCGCCCGCGAGCGCGGCGAAGACGAACAGCGCCCAATCCGGTGCCTGGCAGCGAGTGCAAATCAGCAGCAGCAAGAGGGCGATCGCGCTGGTCCCGGTGGCATACGGCAGCACTCGGCGTTGGCCGAAGCGATCCGCTGCGCGCGCGATCTGCGGCGCGAGCAGCGCCATGGAAAAGGCGAACGTCGCCGCCACCGCGCCCGCTAACCAATAGGAGCCGCGTACCTGCGAGAGCATGGTAATGATGCCGATGCCGGTCATCGAGACCGGCAGGCGCGCGATTAGCCCGGCAGAGGAAAACGCCTTGCTGCCCGGGGCGGTGAACAGTTTGAAATAAGGATTTGCCATAAAATGGGCTCCGGAATGTTGCGGCTCGGTATTCGCTCAATGTCCATCATTGACATACGCCACGTATGTTACGTTAATTGACATACATGGCGTATGTCAATTATAACGTCATCAATAACGAGGCGGGAGTGAACCCATGGCACGTAAAGCGCGTACCGAAATGATTGAAGAAACCCGACAAAAGCTGGTGGCGGCGGCCCGCCTGCAATTCGGCAACGTGGGGTATGCCGAAACGGTGATGGATGATCTCACCGCCCAGGCCGGCCTGACGCGCGGCGCGCTCTATCACCATTTTGGCGATAAAAAGGGGCTGTTCCTGGCGGTGGTGCAGGCGATAGACGCGGAGATGGATGCGCATCTGGCTGAGATAACCGCGAGTACTGCGGATGACTGGGAGGCTTTTGCGGCGCGTTGCCGCAGTTATCTGATCATGATGACGGAGCCGCAAGCGCAACGCATTCTGTTGCGTGATTCACCTTCGGTGCTGGGAGCTGAATATCTGCGGGCCAGCAAGCTGGCGTGCATCAGCTGGATGACGGGCGCATTGGAGGTATTGATGGCGCAGCGGCGTATCGCTATCGCCGAGCCGGAAGCGCTGGCGCATTTAATCAACGGCGGCCTGATGGATGCCGCGCTGTGGGTCGCCCATCATCCGGAAAAAGACGTGGGGCTGGAACAAGCCTTGGCCAGTTTGAACCTGTTGCTGAACGGGCTGCGTTCCACCGCCGTATAGCCGTATAAGTGTTGATGTCAGCCGCCGCGCCGTTACCACGGCGGCTTAAGAGTGAACGGCAGCGGGCTGGACGTTTTGCGCCAGCTGAATATTGTTGCGGCCGCTGTGCTTCGCCAGATAGAGCGCGGCGTCGGCCGCGCCTATCGCCGATTCGATGTCCAGTTTTTCCAGCGCGGAGATGCCGGCGCTGAGCGTCAGCGTGCCGCTGTGCTGCGGACTGGCGCCGTGCGGGATGTTCAGCTCCGCCACCCGCTGGCGCACCCGTTCGGCCAGTTGCGCCGCGTAGCCTTCGTGCACGTTGGTCAGCAGCACCAAAAATTCTTCCCCGCCGTAACGCACCACGATGTCGCGCGAACGCACCGCATCGCGGATGGCGACCGCCACCTGCACCAATGCCCGATCGCCCATGGCGTGGCCGTAGCTGTCGTTATAGACCTTGAAGTGGTCGATATCCAGCAACAGCACGTAATGATGGCCGGTTTGCGGTTCCAGCAGCATCGTGATCTTATTCTCCAGCCCGCGCCGGTTATAAAGGCCGGTCAGAGGATCGATCATGCTCAAATTATTGAATTTATCGCGCTCGTTATACAGGTTGGCCACCAGCGCGTGAGTAAAGATTTCACTGCGTTTCAACATCAGGTGGTGGATGGAGAAAGCGATAATAGGTAATAGCGTGGTGAATAATATCCGCAGGGTATTATGCATGCCGTCTAAAGCCAGGATCACCATTGCGGAAGGCACGGCGTGTAAACAAAAGGCGGTAAAGTTGTCCGTCAGGGAAATAGCGCTGATAAAAAAGATGCTAAACAAACTAATTAATAAAAAATCTTGGTTATTCGGTAGGCAATATTGACTTTTAACGTAAATATGTGCGGCCCAGAGCAGGCCGATCACGCCGGCGAACAGGTTGAGTTTGCACAAGTATTTGCGTGGCGTTTGCAGGGACAATAGCGCGGCTACCAGACAAAATAGCGGTATACATAATAAAGGTAGGGTAAATGCGGGCGTATCCCTAAAAGGGAACAATAATGTAAATACGGAAGAGGCGGCATTCATTATCAGAAAAAGAAATAATGCCAGGCGCTGCTTGCTGTTCAGTAATTCCTGATAAGAACGGGCGTTCATACGGAGGTCACTCTTTGCAAAGTCGTTCTGTCGAATAATTAAGGTTGAGAAGCATTCCTTTGGCGCGAATATCCACTTGAATTGCATGGTTGAGGATTGTGATTATTATCATGCAAACAGGACTAGGAATTTTCTTATGTCAAATTATCATTTTTTCATGCTGGTGTCATCTGGGTTTGGTCAGCGCAGTGAAAATGATGCGGCGGCCAAAAAAGTGTTATATGATATTGGTTATCATTATCACTTGAAGGGGGTTGTCATGCTCACCGCCATGATTGCCGCGTGCGGGCTGTGGGGCATCAGTTGGTGCCTCGGGGATCGCCTGGCCAGCGCCTGGGGCGTTTTGCTGCCTTGTGCGCTGATGCCGCTGCTGGCCTTGATCGACCTGGATATGGTGCAGTTGCGCACCCTGATCGTGATAGCGATGTTGGCCACGCTGGTGATGCTGTTCAACAGCCGGCTGCGCCACTATCTGCTGCTGCCTTCCTGTATGGCGCTGGCGGGCGGCCTGGCGGCTGTCAGCCTAAACTTCAGCTTCGGGTGAAACGCCGGAAACGGCAAAACCACGCTTAAGCGTGTGATTCATCAATGCGTTGGGATTTTTTCGAGGATACTGCCGGGGAAATCATCAATTGGTGCGAAGAGAGGGACTTGAACCCTCACGTCCGTAAGGACACTAACACCTGAAGCTAGCGCGTCTACCAATTCCGCCACCTTCGCACAGTCGATGTTGTTGCTTTGATTTATATTACGTCGCCAGCGTGGTGCGAAGAGAGGGACTTGAACCCTCACGTCCGTAAGAACACTAACACCTGAAGCTAGCGCGTCTACCAATTCCGCCACCTTCGCATCGATGCTGAGTGCAATATAAATCATGTGGTTATTTGGTGCGAAGAGAGGGACTTGAACCCTCACGTCCGTAAGGACACTAACACCTGAAGCTAGCGCGTCTACCAATTCCGCCACCTTCGCGTACCAGAAACATTACCGGAGTAACGTTACCACGGAGGCGAATTCTAGAGATTTTGGCGGACACGTCAACAGTTATTTCCCCGCTTTGCGGGCGTTTGCTGGAAAAACAGCCATATCGCCGCTTTTCTGCTGGTCAAACAGCCAAATCAGCCAATCAATCAACACTCTGACCCGCGGCGCCAGGAAACGGCCGGGCGGATACATGATGTAAATCGGCATCGGCGGAGGCGGCGTTTCCGCCAGCACTTCCACCAGTTCGCCCTGTTCCAGCCAAGGGGCAAGCGAATAGCGCGCCGCCTGTATCAATCCCATGCCGGCGCGCGCGCCGGCGATATAGGCGTCGGCGCCGCTGACGCTCAGCCGGGCGGGCAGTTCGCGCAGTTCCAGCTTGCCGCCGCGGCAAAACTCCAGCGGGTAATCGCGGTTGCTGGCCAGCGAAAAATACCCCACCGCGCGGTGCGGCGTCAGGCTATCGATGTCGAGCGGCGTACCGTGGGCCTGCAGGTAAGCGGGGGAAGCGCAGGTGACCTGCGGCAACTGGGCGATGCGCCGCGCCACCAGGCTGTCGTCTTCGGTTTCCCAGGCGCGCAGCACGCAGTCCACGCCTTCGCGCAGCAGATCGACGTGGGTGTCGTTGGCGCCCAGCGCCAGCGTGATGTCGGGATAGCGCCGGTAGAAGTCGTCCAGCGCCGGAATGACGACCTCGCGCGCCAGCGAATGGGGCATATCGATGCGCACTTTGCCGGACGGCTGCAGCTTATGGTGGCTGAACAGCGTGTCCGCCTCCTCCAGCGCGCCCAGCAACTGCACGCAGCGTTGATAGTAGAGACTGCCTTCGCTGGTCACCTGCACCTGGCGGGTGGTGCGGATCAGCAGGCGCACGCCCAGCCGCTGTTCCAGCCGTTTCAGCGCGTTGCTGACCGTGGCGCGCGGCAGCTGCAGGCGTTCGGCCGCCCGGCTGAAGCTGCCCAGTTCGACGATGCGGGTAAAAATGCGCATGGCTTGAACCTGATCCATTACCACTCCGGATTGTTGGTGATTTTTGAACAGTGATGTGCAATCTGCATTATTTATCTTTGTCGCGTAAACAACCAGACTTTGCTGCGTTATCCATTCACCGCATGAGGGCAGCACAATGCAACAACGTAAACTCGGTTCCCACGGTCCCGTCGTCTCCGCCCTGGGGTTGGGATGCATGGGCATGAGCGACTTCTACTCCACCGGCGCCGATCGGCAGGAAGCCATCGCCACGCTGCACCGGGCGCTGGAGCTGGGCGTTACGCTGCTCGACACCGCCGACATGTATGGCCCGCACACCAACGAAGAGCTGGTGGGGGAAGCGATCAAAGGCAAGCGGCAACAGGTGTTCCTGGCCACCAAGTTCGGCATCCTGCGCGATCCGGCGGATCCTTCGGCGCGCGGCGTCAGCAGCCGGCCCGAGTATATCCGGCGCTCCGTCGAGGGCAGCCTGCGGCGCTTGGGCGTGGAGGAGATCGATCTTTATTATCAGCACCGGGTCGATCCGCAGGTGCCGATCGAGGACGTCGTGGGCACGATGGCGGATCTGATCCGGGAAGGCAAGATCCGCCACATCGGCCTGAGCGAGGCGTCGGTCGCCACGCTGGAGCGGGCGCACAAGGTGCATCCGATCACCGCGCTGCAGACCGAATATTCGCTGTGGACGCGCGACGCCGAGCAGGGCGTGCTGGCGGCCTGCGAGCGCCTGGGCATCGGCTTTGTGCCCTACAGCCCGCTAGGGCGCGGTTTCCTCACCGGCGCTATCCAGCGGCCGGAGGATCTGGCCGAGGACGACTTCCGCCGCAGCAACCCGCGCTTCCAGGGGGAAAACTTCAGCCGCAATCTGGCGCTGGTGGAGAAGGTGAGCGAGCTGGCGGCGCAGAAGGGCGTTAAACCTTCGCAGCTGGCGCTGGCCTGGGTGTTGGCGCAGGGGGAACACATCGTGCCGATCCCCGGCACCAAACGCCGTCGTTACCTGGAAGAGAACGTCGCGGCGGCGGAGATAACGCTGAGCGCGGCTGAGCTGGCGGCGATTGAAGCGGTGTTCCCGCTGAGTGCGGCGGCCGGCGATCGCTACGGCGCGGAGTCGATGACCTACATCAACGGTTAAAAAAAAGCGCGGCCTGCAGGCCGCGCTCTGTCGTTTTCCGCCAACGGCGAATTATTTCTTCTTCGGCGCGCGCGGCGGACGGCCGACGGTCGCCTGGTACACCTTGAAGCGGCCGTTCTGCGCCAGCACTTCGTGGCTGCCGAAGGTGGCGTCCAGAATGTCCGGGTATGGCAGGAAGGCGTTGGCGACAATGCGCAGTTGGCCGCCGATCGGCAGGTGCTTCACCGCGCCGCGGATCAGGGTTTCGGCGGCGGTCAGGCTGGTCTGCAGCCCGTCGTGGAACGGCGGGTTGGAGATGATCATGTCGAAACGGCCGGTGATGTCGGAGTAAACGTTGCTGACGATCACTTCCCCTTCGATGCCGTTGGCGGCCAGCGTCGCGCGGCTGGATTCCACCGCGGCGGCGTTGACGTCGCTGAGGGTCAATTTGACTTTCGGCGACAGCTTGGACATTACCGAGGCCATGACACCGGCGCCGCAGCCGATGTCCAGCACCTTGCCTTTCATGTGTTTTTCCAGCGTCGACAGCAGCAGCGAGCTGCCGACGTCCAGACCGTCGCGGCTGAACACGCCCGGCAGCGTTTTCACTTCCAGATCGTGCAGCTGATAGCTGTCCCACCAGTCGTTCAGGTCGAACTCGGTCTGCGCGTCCAGGCGGCCGTGATACAGGCCGCAGCGGCGCGCGCTGTCGATTTTCACCAGCGTGACGTGGCCTTCCAGCGTTGGCTCGGCGCTGCGCACGCCGCTGCGGTTTTCACCGACCACGAACACGTCCGCGCCCACCGGCAGCAGCGCCAGGATGTTGCACAGCTGGAATTGCGCTTCCTGCTTGCTCTTCGGCCAGTAGTAAACCAGCGTGTCGCAGTCGGCGACGAAAGCGGGATCGACGGTCAAACCGAACTGCACGTTATCGCCCATCGTCCGGTTCAGTAACTGCCAGTGATGGTATTGCTGAGTGTGGACGCGCACGTCCGCGGCCTCGAATTGGGCCGGCAGGCTGTCCTGCAGGTCGCCGGCAAACAGCACGCGGCGTTCGATAAATTCATCACTGTGGCGCAGCATGACTTCACTGGCGGGGGTTAATGCAGACATCAGATATTGGCTCCTGGAAATGAGACCGGGGATTATAGAGCTTTGTGGCGATATGTTCGACGGGTTTGTTGGCGCGGGCTGCGCGGGTTTGTTAGCATAGCGCGGCGCATGGCAGGCATGGCGCACCACAACGGGTAGGAATCGGCATGGCATCAAAACGCGACTGGCTGTTACAACAACTGGGTATTACGCAGTGGACATTGCGCCGCCCGGGCGTGTTGCAGGGCGAAGTGGCGGTCAGTCTGCCGCCCGAGACGCGCCTGCTGGTGGTGGCGCAGACGCAGCCGGCGCCCGACGATCCGCTGTTTTGCGACGTGCTGCGCAGCCTGGGGCTGACGCCGGCGCAAACCTACAGCCTGACGCCGGAACAGGTGGCGATGCTGCCTGAAGAGACCGCATGCAACAGTTGGCGGCTGGGCGTGACGGAACCGCTCGCGGTCGCCGGCGCGCAGCTACACAGCCCGGCGCTGGCCGAGCTTTCCCAAGACGCGGGGGCCAAACGCGCCCTCTGGCAGCAGATTTGTCATCATGAACACGATTTCTACCCTGACGGCGGCCGACCTGGCCACGGCCTTCAACATTGAGCAAGCCAGCCACGCTTTCCCCTGGACGGAAACCACCTTTGCCAGCAATCAGGGCGATCGCTACCTTAACCTGAAGCTGAGCGCCGATGGGGAGATGGCGGGGTTCGCCATCACGCAGATCGTGCTGGACGAAGCCACGCTGTTCAACATCGCCATTCATCCGCAGCACCAGCGCCGGGGCTTTGGCCGCCTGTTGCTCAACGCGTTGATCAAACAGCTGGAGAGCCGCGGCGTGGTTACGCTGTGGCTGGAAGTTCGTGCCTCCAACCAGGCGGCGATCGCGCTGTATGAAGATCTTGGTTTCAACGAAGTCACCGTGCGCCGCAATTATTACCCGAGCGCCCACGGCCGCGAAGACGCGATCGTGATGGCGCTGCCGCTGGGGTAATCAGCCCGGCCGGAAAAAGCATTGATTGTCACCGGTTGGCAAATCGGCGAAAATGCCCGGCTGTTATCTTTTATTCACCGCTTTGCCCGGCGCCGCGATCGGCGCGTTCTGATGATGTCGCAGGGCGGACTAACCGTAGAACCTGAAAACCATGTCTCCTAGTGAATTTGCCCGCGAAGTCTCCAAAAGAAGAACTTTCGCCATCATCTCGCACCCCGATGCCGGTAAAACCACCATTACCGAAAAAGTGCTGCTGTTCGGACAGGCGATCCAGACCGCCGGTACGGTAAAAGGCCGCGGCTCCAGCCAGCATGCCAAATCCGACTGGATGGAAATGGAAAAGCAGCGTGGGATCTCGATCACCACCTCGGTGATGCAGTTCCCGTATCGCGACAGCCTGGTCAACCTGCTGGATACCCCGGGGCACGAGGACTTCTCCGAAGATACGTATCGCACCCTGACCGCCGTGGACTGCTGTCTGATGGTGATCGACGCCGCCAAGGGCGTTGAGGATCGTACCCGCAAGCTGATGGAAGTCACCCGTCTGCGCGACACGCCGATCCTGACCTTCATGAACAAGCTGGACCGCGACATCCGCGATCCGATGGAAGTGATGGACGAAGTCGAGCGCGAACTGAAAATCGCCTGTTCGCCTATCACCTGGCCGATCGGCTGCGGCAAGCTGTTTAAAGGCGTTTACCACCTGTACAAGGATGAAACCTACCTGTACCAGACCGGTAAAGGCCACACCATTCAGGAAGTGCGCATCGTCAAAGGCCTGAACAACCCGGAGCTGGATGTCGCCGTAGGCGAAGATCTGGCGGCGCAGCTGCGCGATGAGCTGGAGCTGGTGCAGGGCGCTTCCCACGAGTTCGATCAGGCGGCGTTCCTGAGCGGCGAGCTGACCCCGGTGTTCTTCGGTACCGCACTCGGCAACTTCGGCGTGGATCATATGCTGGACGGCCTGGTGGCCTGGGCGCCGGCGCCGATGCCGCGCAAAACCGACACCCGTGAAGTGACGGCGGCGGAAGAGAAATTCACCGGCTTTGTGTTCAAGATCCAGGCCAACATGGATCCGAAGCACCGCGACCGCGTGGCCTTTATGCGCGTGGTGTCCGGCCGTTACGAGAAGGGCATGAAGCTGCGTCAGGTGCGCACCGGCAAAGACGTGGTGATCTCCGACGCGCTGACCTTTATGGCCGGCGACCGTTCGCACGTGGAAGAAGCCTATCCGGGCGACATCATCGGTCTGCACAACCATGGCACCATCCAGATCGGCGATACCTTCACTCAGGGTGAAGACATGAAGTTCACCGGCATCCCGAACTTCGCGCCGGAACTGTTCCGCCGCATTCGCCTGCGCGATCCGCTGAAGCAGAAACAGCTGCTGAAGGGGCTGGTGCAGCTGTCCGAAGAGGGCGCGGTGCAGGTGTTCCGCCCGATCGCCAACAACGATTTGATCGTCGGCGCGGTCGGTGTGCTGCAGTTCGACGTGGTCGTGGCGCGTTTGAAGAGCGAGTACAACGTGGAAGCGCTGTATGAGTCGGTCAACGTGTCGACGGCGCGCTGGGTCGAGTGCGACGACGTGAAGAAGTTCGAAGAGTTCAAGCGCAAGAACGAGATCAACCTGGCGCTGGACGGTGGGGACAACCTGTCCTACATCGCGCCGACCATGGTGAACCTCAACCTGACGCAGGAACGCTATCCTGACGTGACCTTCCGCAAGACCCGCGAACACTGATACATCGGCAGGGCGCCCGGTGCGCCCTGCCAATTCCCCGTATTCTCACTCCGCTAATTAATAAATCTTCCTCATATTTTATCCTGCGAATCGATGTCGCCCAGGCGAGACGCGATTGGCCTGCGTTTTCCGCCGCATGGTCTATCTTTAACGAGATGTCCGCACATTGCTTGAGAGTAAATCACTATAATACGCTGATTGTTTGGTGAGTTATTCTGATGTGTTGCCGATAGGAGACAGTCTGTTTCCTTAAATATCAATGAGATGACTGTTTTACCGTTTCGTGTCACTTAGTCTGTCGTCAATAGGCGACAGTTTTTTGATTAAAAATCCGACTCAACGCTTTTTTTGTTTGATTTTTAAGGCGTTTATGGAGTTGGCACGGCGGTTGCAATATTCCTGTCGTGAACGCTTAATCGTATAGCGATGATGAAGTATTTACCGAGAGGCCGCGTGAAGGCGGCTGAAGGGTTCCGGCGCTCTGGCGCTGGGGCCCCCAACAAAAGGAAGAGATCGATGAAAAAGACCAAATTTGCACACTCGCTGATGGCTGTTGTTTTGGGTTCTGCTTTGGTGAGCGGCACTGCGCTGGCCGAAGACAGTCTGCTCAACAAGGCGTCTAACGCCGCGGACAGTGCCGGTGCCAAAATCGATAGCTCCATGAAAAAAGTTGACGGTTACATGGATGACAGCGCGATAACGGCTAAAGTTAAAAGTGCATTGGTGGACGATAAGAGCATCAAAAGCACTGACATTTCGGTGAAAACCGAAAAAGGCACCGTGATCCTGAGCGGGTTTGTCGGCAGCCAGGCGCAGGCGGAGCATGCGGTTGCGGTTGCCGGCAAGGTGGAAGGCGTCAAAACCGTCAGCGACAAGCTGCACGTGAAAGATGAAGCCAACCAGTCGATCAAATCGTATGCCGGCGACACCGCCACCACCAGCGAGCTGAAAGCCAAGCTGCTGGCCGATGACATCGTGCCGTCGCGCAATGTGAAAGTGGAAACCACCGATGGCGTGGTGCAGCTTTCCGGTGAAGTGAAAACGCAGGCGCAGTCTGAGCGTGCCGAAAGCATCGCCAAGGCTATCGACGGCGTGAAAAGCGTGAAAAACGACCTGGTGGTCAAGCAGTAATCCCGCCAGGCGCCCGTAACAAGTAACAACAAGCCGCATCTGTCGGGCCGTCAAGGCGGCCCGACGTGTACCACCAAAAAAAGAAACTGATTTGCCGTCGATGTCCCGTTGTCGGGGCGGTAGACGGCAGCGAATTTTTTCACAATGGTAAGGAGAAGCTTATGTTTCGTTGGGGCATTATCTTTTTAGTCATCGCGCTTATCGCTGCGGCACTGGGGTTCGGTTCGCTGGCGGGCACCGCCGCCTGGGCCGCCAAAGTCGTGTTCGTTGTCGGCATCATCCTGTTCCTGGTCAGTCTGTTCACCGGCCGTCGGCGCCCTTAGCCGGCCGGCATTTTCCCGCAAACTGTAACAAAGCTTAATTCCTTTTCTCACGTCGGGGAGGGCCGGCCATGAACAGCGACATCATCGTCGGGCGCTGGAAACAGCTGAAAGGTCAGGTATGGCAGGCTTGGGCCGAATGGTCCGGCAGCGATGGTGCCTGGTTGGCCGGCAGCAATGATTTCCTCGTCGGCGTGCTGCAAGAGGATTACGGAAGAGAGCGAGACGCGGTATCCTCGGAGAAAACGTCTCACTGAGGATGCCAAGTTGGGATACAGAATACCCATCACGCTCGGCAATATAGAACCGCTGGCGTCTAAACCTTTTCGACCAGGAAAAATGGCGTTGGTCTGCGAAGGCGGCGGCCAGCGCGGCATTTTCACCGCCGGCGTGCTGGACGAGTTTCAGCGCGCGGGCTTTAACCCTTTCGATCTGCTGATCGGCACATCGGCCGGCGCTCAGAATCTGTCTGCCTATATCTGCGGGCAGATGGGCTACGCGCGTCGGGTGATCACCCGTTACACCACTTCGGCACAGTTCTTCAATCCGCTGCGCTTCGTGCGCGGCGGGCATCTGATCGATCTCGATTGGCTGGTTGATACGGCGGCGGCGCAGATGCCGCTGGCGATGGACGTGGCGGAACAGCATTTTACCGACGGGCGCGAATTCCTGCTGTGCGCCTGCCGCAGCGACGATTTCGAGCCGACCTATCTGCCGGCGCAGCGCGAACGCTGGCTGCCGGCCATCAAGGCGTCCAGCGCCATTCCCGGCTTCTACCGTCAGGGCGTGGAGTTGGACGGCGTCAGCTATCAGGACGGCGGCATCAGCGATGCGATCCCGGTGGAAGAGGCCTATCGCCGCGGCGCCGACACCATCGTGGTGATCCGCACCGTGCCTTCGCAAATGTACTACACCCCGCAGTGGATGAAGCGCATGGAGCATTGGCTGAGCGACAGCAGCCTGCAGCAGATGGTGCGCATCCTGCAGCATCACGAGCAAAGCTATCACCGCATCCAGCGCTTTATCGAAAAGCCGCCGGGCAAGCTGCGCATCTTCGAGATCTTCCCGCCGAAGCCGCTGGCCAGCAATGCGCTGGGCAGCCGATTGGGGGCGCTCAATCAGGATTATCACCTGGGGCGCCGCTGCGGCCGCTACTTCCTGGCCACCGTCGGCCAGTGGATGGCGCAGCAGGAGCCCGACGGCATGAAGGTGCGAAAAGCGTTGTCGCGCCGCCTGATCCAGCCGGAGAACGTCAGAATGCCTTCGCCGATCGTGACCGACATCGCCATGCCCACCGAGCGGGCGGCGCAGCCGGAGGCCGCGGTGGCGGCGCCGAAAATCATCCTGCCGGGCGATCTGCCGCCGGGTGAAGGGGGCGCGCTGTGAGTTACGCCTTTACCGACACCCACTGCCATTTCGATTTCCCGCCCTTTACCGGGCATGAGGCCGAGAGCCTGGCGCGGGCGGCAAGCGCCGGCGTAAAGCGCATCATCGTCCCGACGGTCACCGCCGATCGCTTCGCGCGGGTGTTGCGGCTGGCGCAGGAGCATGCGCCGCTGTTCGCCGCACTGGGGCTGCACCCGCTGTATATCGCGCAGCATCATGAGCCGCAGTTGGAACAGTTGGCGGCGCTGCTGGCCGAACGGCCGCACAAGCTGGTGGCGGTGGGGGAGATCGGGCTCGATCTGTATATGGATAACCCACAGTTCGAGCGGCAGCAAAGCGTGCTGCTGGCCCAACTGAAGCTGGCGAAACAGCATGACCTGCCGGTGATCCTGCATTCGCGCCGCACCCACGACCAGCTGGCCGCCGCGCTGCGGCGCATGCAGCTGCCGCGCCGCGGCGTGGTGCACGGCTTTGCCGGCAGCCTGTCGCAGGCGCAGGCGTTTATCCGCCTCGGCTATTACATCGGCGTGGGCGGCACCATCACCTATGAGCGGGCGCAGAAAACGCGCGCCGTGATGGCGCAGCTGCCGCTTGAGGCGCTGCTGCTGGAGACCGATGCGCCGGACATGCCGCTGGCTGGCTATCAGGGGCAGCCGAACCGCCCCGAGCGCGCCGCCGAGGTGTTTCACGCGCTGTGCAAACTGCGGCCGGAACCGGCCGATGAGATAGCCGCCCACCTGCAACGCAATACCCAAGCGCTGTTCGCCATGCCGAATTGAGGTCTGCATAACGTGACTTGCGTCACGTTATAAGATTTTCATTTGCGTCTCGTTGTATACATTTGTGACATAAATCGGTGCGAGGGTGACCTCGCTCAGTATAATCCCCCCCGAAACACTCCAATAGCAGACCTCTCTTCATGAGCAGGGATGTATTTTATTTTTTGCAACAGGGAAACTTTGCATGCAACTCATCATGAGTCTGGTCGGGATGGCGGTGCTGATCGCCATTGCGGTGCTGCTCTCCAGTAACCGTCGGGCCATCAAACTGCGCACCGTGGTGTGGGCGTTCATCATTCAGGTCGGTATCGGCGCGCTGGTGCTGTACGTGCCGCTGGGCCGCAGCATCCTCGGCAGTATGTCTAACGGCGTGGCAAACGTTATCGCTTACGGCAATCAGGGCATTTCGTTCATCTTCGGCGGGCTGGTGTCCGACAAGATGTTCGAAGTGTTCGGCGGCGGCGGCTTCGTGTTCGCGCTGCGCGTCCTGCCGGTGATCGTGTTCTTCTCCTCGCTGATTGCGGTGCTGTACTACCTCGGCATCATGCAGTTGGTGATCCGCGTGCTGGGCGGCGGCCTGCACAAGCTGCTGGGCACCTCGCGCACCGAATCGCTGTCGGCGACCGCCAACATTTTCGTCGGCCAGACCGAAGCGCCGCTGGTGGTGCGTCCGTATATCGCCACCATGAGCCAGTCAGAACTGTTCGCCGTGATGTGCGGTGGCCTGGCTTCGGTGGCCGGTTCGGTGCTGGCGGGATACGCGCAGATGGGCGTGCCGCTGGAATACCTGATCGCCGCGTCCTTCATGGCCGCGCCGGGCGGGCTGCTGTTTGCCAAGCTGATGGTGCCGGAAACCGAGCAGACCCACGATAAAGACGATGCGATGAAGCTGATCGCCGAAGAGGATCGTCCTGCCAACGTGATCGACGCGGCGGCTTCCGGCGCGGCTTCCGGCATGCAGCTGGCGCTGAACGTCGGCGCGATGCTGCTGGCGTTTATCGCGCTGATCGCCTTGCTCAACGGCATTCTCGGCGGCATCGGCGGCTGGTTCGATTACCCGCAGCTGTCGCTCGAGCTGATCCTCGGCTGGGTGTTCTCGCCGATCGCCTTCCTGATTGGCGTGCCGTGGAGTGAAGCGATGACCGCCGGTTCGTTTATCGGCCAGAAGATCATCGTCAATGAGTTTGTCGCCTATATGAACTTCGGCGCCTATCTGCGCCCGGACGATGTGGTGGCGGCGGAAGGCCTGCAGGTGCTGTCAACGCACACCAAGGCGATCATCTCCTTTGCGCTGTGCGGTTTTGCCAACCTCTCCTCGGTGGCGATCCTGCTGGGCGGTTTGGGCAGCATGGCACCCAACCGTCGCCATGACATCGCGCGTTTCGGTCTGAAGGCCGTGGCGGCGGGCACGCTGTCCAACCTGATGAGTGCCACCATCGCCGGCTTCTTCCTGGCGCTGTAAGCCCTCGCTGAGCCCGCGCCGGCGCGACCGATCGCGGGACTCCGCCTATACTCTAAGCAACGCGGGTGTTCGCCGCACCCGCGATCTTCAGCCGCTTCTTTAGCGAATTTGTGAACGATATCGCGTTATTTTGTGATGTTCTTCACATATAATTCCGGTCTGTTACAGTGCTATTTCATATAGTGTGACGATGAACGCGAATCACCCCCGGCATTCGTGTTCAAATAGCTATTACTGGCCGGCCGCAAGGCGGGTGGCCATGTGCGGTGAGAAGGATCTCAGTTGCCGCCGCGGGAACGCCGTTCCCCTGCGCTATCTTCATGGAACCAAGTCCGCTCGCCAACACCCAGGTACTCAGTTGGAGAGTTTTATGACCGAATTAACCGCAGCAGCGCAACGTGCGCTGAACTTGATGGATTTAACCACGCTGAACGATGATGACACCGACGAGAAAGTGATCGCCCTCTGTCGTCAGGCCAACAGCCCGGCCGGCCACACGGCGGCCATCTGCATCTACCCGCGTTTTATCCCGGTGGCGCGTAAGGCGCTGCGCGAGCAAGGCACGCCGGACATCCGTATCGCCACCGTGACCAACTTCCCGCATGGCAACGACGATATCGACATCGCGCTGGCGGAAACCCGCGCGGCCATCGCCTATGGGGCGGATGAAGTGGACGTGGTGTTCCCTTACCGCGCGCTGATCGCCGGCAACGAACAGGTCGGTTTCGAGCTGGTGAAACAGTGCAAACAGGCTTGCCAGGCGGCCAACGTGCTGCTGAAAGTGATCATCGAAACCGGTGAGCTGAAGCAGGCCGATCTGATCCGCAAGGCGTCCGAGATCGCCATCAAGGCCGGCGCCGACTTTATCAAGACCTCCACCGGCAAGGTGCCGGTCAACGCCACCCTGGAGAGCGCCGAGCTGATGATGTCAGTGATCCGCGATATGGGCGTGGCGAAGACGGTGGGCTTCAAGCCGGCCGGCGGCGTGCGCACCGCGGAAGACGCGCTGCATTATCTGCAACTTGCCGATCGTATTCTGGGCGAAGGGTGGGCCGACGCGCGGCATTTCCGCTTTGGCGCTTCCAGCCTGCTGGCCAGCTTGCTGGCCGCGCTGGGCCACCAAACCCAGACCGCCGGCGGCGGCTACTGATCGATATCGTTGGCGGGCGCCAGGCGCGCCCGTCTGCACCGACTCTCGGCGACACAGGGGGATGCCTTGTTCCTGGCTCAAGAAATTATTCGTAAAAAACGCGACGGCCAGCCGTTAAGCGAAGCGGAAATCCGCTTTTTCATCAACGGCATTCGCGACAATGTGGTGTCGGAAGGGCAGATCGCCGCGCTGGCGATGACCATTTATTTCCATGACATGAGCATGCCGGAGCGCGTGGCGCTCACCATGGCGATGCGCGATTCCGGCACCGTGCTGGACTGGAAGAGTTTGGCGCTGAACGGCCCGATCGTCGACAAGCACTCGACCGGCGGCGTGGGCGACGTGACTTCGCTGATGCTGGGCCCGATGGTGGCGGCCTGCGGCGGCTATGTGCCGATGATCTCCGGCCGCGGCCTGGGGCATACCGGCGGCACGCTGGACAAACTGGAAGCCATTCCGGGCTTCAATATTTTCCCGGACGATAACGCCTTCCGCAAAATCATTCAGGACGTCGGCGTGGCGATCATCGGCCAGACCAGCTCGCTGGCGCCGGCGGACAAGCGTTTTTACGCCACCCGCGATATCACCGCCACCGTGGATTCTATCCCGCTGATCACCGCCTCCATTCTGGCCAAGAAGCTGGCGGAAGGGTTGGATGCGCTGGTGATGGACGTGAAGGTCGGCTCCGGCGCCTTTATGCCGACCTATGCCCTGTCGCAAGATTTGGCGCAGGCGATCGTCGGCGTGGCCAACGGCGCGGGCTGCAAGACCACCGCGCTGCTGACCGACATGAATCAGGTGCTGGCTTCCAGCGCCGGCAACGCGGTGGAAGTGCGCGAAGCGGTGCGCTTCCTGACCGGCGAATACCGCAACCCGCGCCTGCTGGAAGTGACGCTGGCGCTGAGCGTAGAGATGCTGTTGTCCGGCGGCCTGGCGCAAGATGAGGCCGACGCGCGCGCCAAGCTGCAGGCGGTGCTGGATAACGGCAAGGCGGCGGAGGTGTTTGGCCGCATGGTGGCGGCGCAGCAGGGTCCGATAGACTTCGTCGAACGCTACGATAGCTATCTGCCGGCGGCAACGCTGAGCAAGCCGGTGTATGCTGAAAAGCCGGGCATCATCAGCGCCATGGATACCCGTGCGCTGGGCATGGCGGTAGTGTCGTTGGGCGGCGGCCGCCGTCGGGCGAGCGACGCCATCGATTACAGCGTCGGCCTGACCGAGATGGCGCGCCTGGGCGATACGGCGGATTCCCAGCAGCCGCTGGCGATGATCCACGCCAACGATGAAGAGAGCTGGCAGCAGGCGGCCGATGCGGTGCGCAGCGCAATGACGCTGAGCGATAAGGCGCCGGAAGCGACGCCGGTGGTGTATAAGCGCATCACTCAAGCGTGATGACCCTCGTCTTTCAAGCCGTAGCGTTGTTGGCTGCACGCGTGCACCCCAGTCACTTACTTGAGTAAGCTCCTGGGATACACGCGCTAGCCGCCTAGCTACAACTTGAAATCCATTGGGTATAAATTTAGAGAATAAGGGCGATTGCAGTTTTGCGGTCGCAATAGCGTGAGAACACGCAGGAGAGCACAGATGAAACGCACATTTATTATGGTATTGGACTCCTTCGGCATCGGCGCCAGCGAAGACGCCGAACGTTTTGGCGATCAGGGTTCCGACACCCTGGGCCACATCGCCGAGGTTTGCGCGCGCGGTGAGGCCAACGTGGGCCGTCAGGGCCCGCTGACGCTGCCTAACCTGAGCCGTCTGGGCCTCGGCAAAGCGGCGGAAGAGTCGACCGGCAACTTCCCGCAGGGGCTGGATCGCAACGCCGACATCATCGGCGCCTACGGCTACGCCAGCGAGCTCTCTTCCGGTAAAGACACGCCGTCTGGCCACTGGGAAATCGCCGGCGTGCCGGTGCTGTTCGACTGGGGCTACTTCAAGGACGAGCACAACAGCTTCCCGCAGGCGCTGCTGGATAAGCTGGTGGAGCGCGCCAATCTGCCGGGCTACCTGGGCAACTGCCACTCATCCGGCACCGTGATCCTCGATCAGTTGGGTGAAGAGCACATGAAAACCGGCAAGCCGATTTTCTACACCTCCGCCGACTCGGTATTCCAGATCGCCTGTCATGAAGAGACCTTCGGCCTGGAGCGCCTGTATGAGCTGTGCGAAATCGCGCGTGAAGAGCTGACCGAAGGCGGTTACAACATCGGCCGCGTGATCGCGCGTCCGTTCGTCGGCGACAAGCCGGGCCACTTCCAGCGCACCGGCAATCGCCACGATCTGGCGGTAGAGCCGCCGGCGCCGACCGTGCTGAAAAAGCTGGTGGACGAGAAGGGCGGCGAAGTGGTGTCGATCGGTAAAATCGCCGACATCTACGCCAACGTCGGCATCACCAAGAAGGTGAAGGCGACCGGCATCGACGCGCTGTTCGACGCGACCCTGATCGAAATGGAAAAGGCCGGCGACAACACCATCGTGTTCACCAACTTCGTGGACTTCGACTCCTCCTACGGTCACCGTCGCGACGTGGCGGGCTACGCCGCCGCGCTGGAGCTGTTCGACCGCCGCCTGCCGGAACTGCTGAAGCTGGTGAAAGACGAAGACATCATCATCTTCACCGCCGACCACGGCTGCGATCCGACCTGGAGCGGCACCGACCACACCCGCGAGCACATCCCGGTGCTGGTTTACGGCCCGAAAGTGAAACCGGGTTCGCTGGGCCACCGCGAGACCTTCGCCGACATCGGCCAGACCGTCGCCAATTACTTTGGCCTGTCGCCGATGGATTACGGTAAGACCCTGTTCTAAGCCCTGTCTTTCAAGCCGCAGCGTTGTTAGCTTCACGCGTGAACCCCAGTCGCTTACTCAAGTAAGCGACTGGGGATTCACCCGCCAGCTGCCTGGCTGCAACTCGAAATTCAAGGCTTGGACGTTTGACGTTTTTATTAAATAAGATTTCTAAAGGAAGAAAATTATGGCTACGCCGCACATTAATGCTGAGATGGGTGATTTCGCTGACGTAGTACTGATGCCGGGCGACCCGCTGCGCGCAAAATACATCGCCGAAACCTTCCTGGAAGGCGCGGTGGAAGTGAACAACGTGCGCGGCATGTTGGGCTTCACCGGCACCTACAAAGGCCGCCGCATCTCCGTAATGGGCCACGGCATGGGCATTCCGTCCTGCTCCATCTACGCGCGCGAGCTGATCGCCGAATTCGGCGTGAAGAAGATCATTCGCGTGGGGTCCTGCGGCGCGGTGCGTGACGATATCAAACTGCGCGACGTGGTGATCGGCATGGGCGCGTGCACCGACTCCAAGGTGAACCGTCTGCGCTTCAAGGACAACGACTACGCGGCGATCGCCGACTTCGACATGGTGCGCAACGCGGTCGACGCGGCGGCGGCGCAGGGCATACCGGCGCGCGTGGGCAACATCTTCTCCGCCGATCTGTTCTACACCCCGGATCCGGATATGTTCCAGGTGATGAAGAAGTACGGCATCCTGGGCGTGGAAATGGAAGCGGCCGGCATCTACGGCGTGGCGGCGGAGCTGTACGAAGAGTTCGGCTGTAAGGCGCTGACCATCTGCACCGTGTCCGACCACATCCTGCGTCACGAAGCGACCACGGCGGCGGAACGCCAGACCACCTTTAACGAAATGATCGTTATCGCGCTGGAATCCGTGCTGCTGGGCGACAAAGCGTAATACCGCGGCGGGCGTCGTCATGGCGCCCGCCCGTCAATCCATTCACTCCGCATGGCCGTTTTTGGCTAACGCTTTACCTTTCTGCCGTTTAACGCTATTACTTCCTCTATCAATCTATTCACCAATCTATTCATCCGATGCTCACCGTTGAACAAGTTTTGCGTCATGGGCCGGCCACGGCTCGTCAACTGACAGAAGCGTTGGGCATCAGCCAGCCGACGCTATCGCGCCGTATCCGCGAACTGGCGGGCGCTGTATTGATCCTCGGTAAAGGCAGAGCGACGCGCTATGCGTTGCGACGCGGGATCGGAGGGGAGAGGCAGTTTCCGCTGTATCGGGTTGATGAACGGGGCAAGGCGCACCTGTTTGCCACGCTGTGCCCGCTGTATCCTGCGGATAACTGTGCGGTGTGCGATGAGCGCAGCGGTGAGTGGCAGCTCTATGACGGCCTGCCATGGTATCTGAATGATCTGCGGCCGATTGGCTTTCTCGGGCGAGCCTGGGGCAAAGCGGCGGCACGCGAGTTGAATTTGCCGGAGGATGTGCGGCGATGGGATGAAGGCCAACGCCTGTTGGCGCTCTGCCGTTATGGCGAAGACATGACTGGCGATTTGCTGCCTGGCGCCGACAGCTATCAGCGTTGGTTGATGCGGGATACTGCCGTCGCTGTTGCGGCGGAAGATAAAATCGAGCATTACGCCGCATTGTCTGTCCAGGCGCTGGCCGGGGAGTTGGTGGGTTCCTCCGCCGGTGGCGAACAACCCAAATTTGCCGCCTATGCTGAGCTGACGCCTGGGCATCGTGCGCATGTTTTGGTGAAGTTCAGTCTGGCGCCGACGCATGTCGTTGCACAGCGCTGGAGCGATTTGCTGATCGCCGAGTCGCTGGCGTTGCAGACGATCGCCGCTGCGGGATTGCCTGCCGCAACGGCGCAAATTCTGTTCGGTGCCGATCGGCAATGCTTTTTAGAGGTAGAGCGCTTTGATCGCATCGGCGAAGAAGGGCGGGTGGCGATGGTGTCGCTGGAGGCGCTGGATGCCGAGTTCAGCGGCAGCGGCCATGCCAACTGGGTCGTGGCGGCTAATCGGCTATTGCAGCAAGGCGTGATCGATCACTCTGCCTGCCAACGGATTGCCCTGTATTGGGCCTTTGGCCGATTGATAGCCAATAGCGATATGCACCAGGGAAATCTGTCGTTCTTGCGGCCAACGCAGCGGCCGGTCACGTTGGCGCCTTTGTACGATATGCTGCCGATGGCTTTTGCCCCAGCAAGCAGCGGCAATCTGCGCCATGACGCGGTGGAGATCCGTTTGAGCAACGAGGTGAGCGGCGCTGTCTGGCGGCAAGCGGAGCTATTGGCTCTCGAGTTCTGGCGGCGAACGGCGCAACATGACGACATCAGCGAAGCCTTCCGCGCGATTGCCGAGCAAATGCTGGCGCAGCTGCAGAAGTTGCACGAACGCATTCAACGCCTGGCCTGAATTACCCCTGCTTAGGCGTTTCCTGTTTTTTCTCCGGCGCATCGTCTTCATCGTCTTCCACCGTATTGCCTTCTTCCAGTGGCGTGTTGGCGGTCAACAGGTAGGGCGACTGCTGCCAGCGGCTGCGGCGGTGTTGCAACAGGGTACGCGCCAGAATGATGCCGATCGCCAGCGCCAGCAGGATCATCAGGCGCAGCAGGTTGGTGGTGTTGTCCACCTGCTTGGATTCGGTCGCCAGCACGTGGGTGTCGAGGGTGATGCGGATAAAGCCGATCGGGCCGTCTTTGCCCTGAATGGATTCGACCAACTGGTGGTTGAAGTAGCTGCCGGCGCGTTTGCCGTCGAGCGACAGGCGATCGCGTATACTTATCTGTTCCCCGGCGTGGGAGACCAGCGTGCCGTCCAGCTGATACACGCTGACGTCGAGAATGCGGCTGTGATCGGTGAGCTGCTTGAGGATGGCGTCGATGCGCGGGTTGTTGCCGTCGTCGTCCAGCAGCGGCGCTAGGCTGTAGGCGACCTGTTTGGTCAGCGTCTGCGCCAACTCTTCCACCTGCTCGGATCGCGCCATTTGGTGACTCAGGCTAAAATAAGAGGCGCCCTGCATCAGCAGCACCAGCAAAGCCAGGCAAATCAGGATAATAGCGGTGCGGTGCAGGCGAAATTTCAGTTTAGCGCGAGCCATGCAGGTTCCTTGGGCATCGGGGACACTTTATGTTGCCAGAACCGCTGGCGATAGGATAGCTTGATGCGTCGTTTTATCATGCAGCGTTTTTGTCCATTCAGGAGTCAATGATGTCAAACAGTCTGACCTATTGCGATCTTCCGGCGGAGATCTCTCAATGGCCGGGTCTTCCCCTTTCGCTCAGCGGCGACGAAGTGATGCCGCTGGACTACCGGGCGGGCAATACCGGGTGGCTGTTATATGGCAGGGCGCTGGACAAGGCGCGCATTACCCAATTCCAACGCAAGCTGGGCGCGGCGATGGTGATCGTCACCGCCTGGGGCGTGGACGACTATCAGGTGGTGCGGCTGGCGGGCACCTTGACGCCGCGCGCCAAGCTGCTGGCGGCGGAGAGCGGGCTGGATGTGGCGCCGCTCGGCAAAATCCCGCACCTGCGCACGCCGGGGCTGCTGGTGATGGACATGGATTCAACGGCGATCGAGATCGAGTGCATCGATGAGATCGCCAAGCTGGCGGGCGTCGGGGAGCAGGTGGCGGAAGTGACCGAACGCGCGATGCGCGGCGAGCTGGACTTTACCGCCAGCCTGCGCCAGCGCGTCGGTACGCTGAAAGGGGCCGACGCCAACATCCTTAAGCAGGTGCGCGACGAGCTGCCGCTGATGCCGGGGCTGACCAGCCTGGTGGGCAAGCTGCAGGCGATGGGCTGGCATGTGGCGATCGCCTCCGGCGGTTTCACCTACTACGCCGAATACCTGCGCAACCGGCTGCGGCTGGTGGCGGCGGCGGCCAACGAGCTGGAGATCCGCGACGGCAAACTGACCGGCGAAGTGCTGGGGCCGGTGGTGGACGCGCAGTTCAAAGCCGATACGCTGCTGCGGCTGGCGGAGAAGCTGGAGATCCCGCTGGCGCAAACCGTGGCCATCGGCGATGGTGCCAACGATTTGAAAATGATGCAGGCGGCGGGGCTGGGCATCGCCTACCACGCCAAACCGAAAGTGTATGAAAAAGCGCAGGTATCGATCCGGCATGCGGATTTGATGGGCGTGCTGTGTATTCTCACCGGCAGCCTGAAACACGAAGTGCGATAACGAAAGATTGAGGTAAGACGTGGCAAAAGCGGAAAAACGGGCATTTGTGTGCAATGAGTGCGGGGCGGACTATCCGCGTTGGCAGGGGCAGTGCAGCGCCTGCCATGCCTGGAACACCATCACGGAAGTGCGTTTGGCCGCGTCGCCCACTGCGGCGCGCAACGATCGCCTCAGCGGCTATGCCGGCGACGCCGGTGTCAGCAAAGTGCAGAAGCTGTCGGAAATCAGCCTTGAGGCGCTGCCGCGCTTCACCACCGGCTTTCTCGAGTTCGATCGCGTGCTGGGCGGCGGTGTGGTGCCCGGCAGCGCGATTCTGATCGGCGGCAACCCCGGCGCCGGCAAGAGCACCCTGTTGCTGCAGGTGCTGTGCAAACTGTCCGAACAGATGAAAACCCTGTACGTCACCGGCGAGGAATCGCTGCAGCAGGTAGCGATGCGCGCCCACCGTCTGGGACTGCCGACCGGCGGCCTGAACATGCTGTCGGAAACCAGCATCGAGCAGATCTGCCTGATAGCTGAGCAGGAACAGCCGAAGCTGATGGTGATCGACTCGATTCAGGTGATGCACATGGCGGACATTCAGTCTTCCCCGGGCAGCGTGGCGCAGGTGCGGGAAACCGCCGCCTATCTGACGCGCTTCGCCAAGACGCGCGGCGTGGCGATCGTGATGGTCGGCCACGTCACCAAAGACGGCTCGCTGGCCGGGCCGAAAGTGCTGGAACACTGTATCGACTGTTCGGTGCTGCTGGATGGCGACGCCGATTCCCGCTTTCGCACCCTGCGCAGCCACAAGAACCGCTTCGGCGCGGTCAACGAGCTGGGGGTGTTCGCCATGACCGAACAGGGGCTGCGCGAAGTGAGCAACCCTTCGGCTATCTTCCTCAGCCGCGGCGACGAAGTTACCTCCGGCAGTTCGGTGATGGTGGTGTGGGAAGGCACCCGGCCGCTGCTGGTGGAGATCCAGGCGCTGGTGGATCATTCGATGATGTCCAACCCGCGCCGCGTGGCGGTGGGGCTGGAGCAGAACCGGTTGGCGATCCTGCTGGCGGTGCTGCACCGGCACGGCGGGCTGCAGATGTCGGATCAGGACGTGTTCGTCAACGTGGTCGGCGGGGTGAAGGTCAGCGAGACCAGCGCCGATCTGGCGCTGCTGATGTCGCTGGTCTCAAGCCTGCGCGATCGGCCGCTGCCGAACGATTTGGTGGTGTTCGGCGAAGTGGGGTTGGCGGGGGAGATCCGTCCGGTGCCGAGCGGCCAGGAGCGGATCGCCGAAGCGGCCAAGCACGGTTTCAAACGCGCCATCGTGCCGCACGGCAATATGCCGAAAAAGCCGCCGGCCAATATGCAGGTGTTCGGGGTCAAGAAGCTGGCGGACGCGCTGGACGTGCTGGAAGGGTTTTATTAATGTCGCCGACGGCGAGAAAGATATGCTATTTTGTTTAGCATACTAAACGGAGGTGGCCATGCCGCAATTTGATTACCTGAAGACGTCCATCAAGCAAAAGGGCTGCACGTTGCAGCAGGTGGCGGATGCCAGCGGCATGACCAAAGGCTATCTCAGCCAGCTGTTGAACGACAAGATCAAAAGCCCGAGCGCGCAAAAGCTCGAGGCGCTGCACCGTTTTCTCGGGCTGGAGTTCCCGCGTAAAGAGGTCAAAGTCGGCGTGGTGTTTGGTAAATTTTACCCGCTGCACACCGGCCACATCTATCTGATCCAGCGCGCCTGCAGCCAGGTGGATGAGCTGCACGTTATCTTGTGCCACGACGAGCCGCGCGACCGTGAGCTGTTCGAGAACAGTTCGATGTCGCAACAGCCGACGGTCAGCGATCGCCTGCGCTGGCTGCTGCAGACCTTCAAGTACCAGAAAAACATCCATATCCACTCGTTCGACGAGCAGGGCATCGAACCGTACCCGCACGGCTGGAACGTGTGGAGCGACGGCATGAAGGCCTTTATGGAACAGAAAGGCATCGTGCCGAGCTTCATCTATTCCAGCGAAGCGCAGGATGCACCGCGCTACCGCGAGCATCTGGGCATCGAAACCATTTTGGTCGACCCCGAACGGTCGTTCATGAACATCAGCGGCAATCAGATCCGTCAGGATCCGTTCCGTTATTGGGATTACATCCCGACCGAGGTGAAACCGTTCTTCGTGCGCACCGTGGCGATCCTCGGCGGCGAGTCGAGCGGCAAATCGACGCTGGTCAACAAGCTGGCCAACATCTTCAACACCACCAGCGCCTGGGAATATGGCCGCGATTACGTGTTCTCGCACCTGGGCGGCGACGAGATGGCGCTGCAGTACTCCGACTACGACAAAATTGCCCTCGGGCAGGCGCAATACGTGGATTTCGCGGTCAAGTACGCCAACAAGGTGGCGTTTATCGATACCGATTTCGTCACCACCCAGGCGTTTTGCAAAAAGTACGAAGGGCGTGAGCATCCCTTCGTGCAGGCGCTGATCGACGAATACCGCTTCGATCTGGTGATCCTGCTGGAAAACAACACGCCGTGGGTGGCGGACGGCCTGCGCAGTCTCGGCAGCACCGCCGATCGCCTGGCGTTCCAGCGCCTGCTGGAGGAGATGCTGCGCGCCAACAACATCGAGTACGTGCACGTTGAGTCCAGCGATTACGAAGAGCGCTTCCTGCGCTGTGTCGAGCTGGTGCAACAGCTGCTGGCGGCGGACGCCGGTCGGCTGGCGAATGCGCCCGCCCAGCGCCACGCCGCAGGCTGAGAAAAATTAGCGTAATGTGCGATCGCGCGGCAGAAACGGCCGCACGGACGCACATTTAAAGGCCTGTTTAAACATGGTTCATTCGGTAGCGACTACGTTAAGGTTTTCTTTACAATAACGCTCAGAAGAAGACATGTCTTATCGCTTACTCGCTCTCTGGTTGATCTGCTATGCCGCAGCCTGGACGCTGCTGACCGTTCATCTCGATCCTACCCTGCCTTACGACGCCGTCGAGGCGCTCAATTGGGGCCTCAACGGCGAGTGGGGCTCACCGAAAAATCCTTGGTTGGTCGGTGCGGCGATGCAGCCGGCGATCTGGCTGTCGTGGCTGCCGCTGAACGTTTACTGGTACGGCGGGCACTTCATCGCCATCGCCATCGGCATGTTGGGCGTCTGGCTGTTGGCGCGCCGCCTGAGCGGCAGCACTTCGCTGGCCTGGATGGCGCTGCTGACGCTCAACCTGTCCGGCATCATCAATTTCGACATCATTCCCTACAACGACAACTACCTGTTGGTGATGCTGTGGCCGTGGATGGCGCTGTTCTTCCACATGGCGATTTCCCGTTCGGCCAACTGGTGGCCGGCCTTCGCGTTGGCCGCCGGTCTGGCGATGATGGCGAAGTATTCGACCTTCGCCTTCGTCTATTTCGCGGCGCTGTCGACGCTGTTCGTGCCGCAGATCCGTCGCTGCTATCGCCAACCGCAGTTCTATCTGGCGGTGGCGATCTGGCTGGCGCTGGTGTTGCCGAACGTATTCTGGCTGTGGAACCACGACTTCGCCGCCTTTAAGTGGGTGGATTCGCAGATCAAGATGCAGCTCAATCTCGACATGCTGCAGTCGCTGCTACTGGTGTTCTATCCGTCGCTGGTGCTGTGGTGGATCCTGCGCCGCAGCGGGGCGGTGCTGGCCTGGCCGAAAGCCTTGCCGATGCGGGTGCTGCTGTGGATCTACCTGCTGCCGCTCGGCATCATCACCTTCTGGTTCTCCTTCAACGTCGGCGGCCGCTTGACCGAGTGGCTGCAGCCGTTCTTCATGCTGGCACCCGCGCTGCTGGTCGGCTGCGTGCGTCAGCCGCCGGTGCGTTCGCTGCGGGCGGCGACTATTGGGCTGATGTGCGCGGCGCTGGCGGTCTATCTGGGGTATGCCGCGGTGATGCTGGGCAACGTGCGCAATGCCGGTCAGAAGATGGTGGGCATCAAGGCGTTCAGCGCCGGGGTGGAACAGCTGTGGCAGGAGCGGTATGGCGTCAGTCTGCGTTACGTCGGCGGCGAATACCTGTCGCAGTGGATGACGGTGTATGCCGGTTCCCGGCCGCAGACCATTACGCGCTGGTCAAATCATACGCGGCCGAACATCTACAACGTCAACATCAGCTATCCGCAGATTGCGCAGCATGGCGTCGCCTTGTTCGGTCGGTTGGGTGAAGACTGCGCGCACAGCGACTTCGGCGGCGAACTGGCCCACTGGCCGAAGATGCGCCTCGACTGGCAGCAGACGCTGACCTTCCGCGCCGATCCGCAGGCCGATGAGCAAACGCTGTGCGTCGGTTTCGTTCGTCCGCAATAACGGCGGCGCAGAACGCCGCCGCGATGCGAACTCAGTAAGCGATAACCAGCTTGCCTTGCATATGGCCGCCGAGCAGCTGTTGGTGCGCGGCGGTCAGCGTGTCTACCGACAGCCCGTGCAGGGTTTCGCTCAGCGTGGTGCTCAGCTTACCGTCGTCCAGCAGTTGCGCCACCTGCTGCAGGATCCGGCCTTGCTGCGCGATGTCCGGGGTGGTGAACATGCTGCGGGTGAACATGAATTCCCAGTGCAGCGCGGCGCTTTTCAGTTTCAGCGCGTTTTGATCCAACGGCTGCGCGTTCTCGACGATGGTGCAGATATGGCCGAGCGGCGCGATCAGTTCGGCCATCGCCGGCCAGTGGCCGTCGGTATCGTTCAGACAGAGGATGTAATCCACCTGCTCGATGCCGTGTTGCGCCAGGTTGCCCTTCAAATCGCGGTAGTCCACCACCAGGTCGGCGCCCCGCTCGCGGCACCAGGCGGCGGATTCCGGCCTGGACGCGGTGGCGATCACTTTCACCTTGCTGCGCAGCGCGGCCAGCGGAATGGCCAGCGAGCCGACCCCGCCGGCGCCGCCGATGATCAGCAGTGTCTTGTGCTCGGGCGCATCCTGAATGTTCAGGTGCTCGAACAGCGCCTCCCAGGCGGTGAGGGCGGTGAGCGGCATGGCGGCGGACTCCGCCCAGTTCAGGCTGCGCGGTTTGTGCGCGGCGATGCGAGAGTCGATCAGTTGGTGGCTGCTGTTGCTGCCGGGCCGGGTGATGTCGCCGGCGTACCACACTTCATCGCCGGGCTTGAAGCCGCTGACGCCGCTGCCCACGTCCAGCACGATGCCGCTGGCGTCCCAGCCGAGGACGCGCGGCTGCTGCAGGCCGCTTTTCTGCAGACCGGCGTGTACTTTGGTATCCACCGGGTTGACCGAGGCCGCTTTCACTTCCACCAGCAGATCGTACTGGCCGGGCACCGGCATCTCCGGTGAGATTTCGATGAAACCGGCGGGGTTCTGCGGGTCTACGGCAATGGCTTTTATCGACATGATTGTGCTCCTTTCAAATGATGTCCCCAGTGTAGACCCGCAGCAGTGGGGTGATAAGATGGACAATATCTAACTGAGTGTTCGTCAGAGGTGAACAATGGAGTTCAAACAGCTGCAGGACATGGCGCTGTTCGCGCTGGTGGCGGAGTGCGGCAGTTTCACCGCCGCCGCGCAGCGTGTCGGGTTGCCGAAGTCCAGCGTCAGTCAGCGCATCAGCCAGCTCGAACAGACGCTGGGGCTGCGTTTGCTCAACCGCACCACGCGCCAGCTGAACCTGACCTTCGCCGGCGAGCGCTATCTGGAACACTGCCAGGCGATGATGTCCGCCGCCGAGCGGGCCGATCTGGCGCTGCAGCGGCTGCGCGACAACCCGAGCGGCCGCCTGCGCATCTCGACGCCGGCCGGGTTGGGGGCAACCCTGGTGGCGCGGCTGGCGGCGGATTTTCAGCGCCAGTACCCGGACGTATCGCTGGAGGTGTCGGTATCCGACGCCATGGTGGATCTGGTGCAGGAAGGCTTCGACGCCGCGCTGCGCACCGGCAAGCCGCAGGATTCTTCGCTGATCGGCCGCCGCCTCGGGTATGCGCCGCGCTATCTGCTGGCTGCGCCGTCCTATCTGGCGCAGCACTCGCCGATCGAGCACCCGCAGCAGCTGCAGCAACATCGCTGCATTGCCCACCGCGCCTGGACGGCCTGGAACCTGCGCTGCGGCGACGATTATTACCGCTGGCAGCTGCCGCTGGCGCACACCACCGACAATCTGCTGTATGCGCGCGAATGCGCTATCGCCGGCGCGGGGATCACGCTGCTGCCGGCGTTTCTCAGCCGCGAGGTGGTGGCGCAGAAGCTGTTGGTGGAGGTGTTGCCGGCCTGGCGCGCAGAAGGGAATGAACTGTATCTGGTCTACCCGAGCCGCAAGCTGAATTCCCCGGCGCTGGCCTGTTTCATCGATGTGGTATTGCAGCACCCGGCGTTTGACGACTACGCGCGCGAGCTGACGCGGGAGTAGGCCTGGCAGATGACGCCGACGCCTAATTTCTGTCGCCATCGTCCTAAAACCTTTGGCTGGAGCATGGCGCGGGCTATGCTCATGAAAGGGGCTTAGGGGGAGAGGGTATGGATCCGTTATCGGAAGTGCTTGCGCCATTGAACAGCCAGAATGCGTTTTTCGGCGGCCTGAAGGCCGGCGGCGACTGGGCCGTTCATTTTCCTGCGCCGCAGAGCGGGAAATTCAACGCGGTGGTGCGCGGCGGCTGTTGGCTGGCGGCGGAAGGGTTGGCCGAACCGCTGCGGCTGGCGGCCGGCGACTGCTTGCTGCTGACCCGCAGCCTGCCGGTCACTGTCGGCAGCGATCTGTCGCTGCCGGCGCTCGATGCTGACGTACTTTATCTGCAGGCGAAAAATGGTGTGGCGAGCTGCGGCGAGGCGGAGGATTGCCTGTTTATCGGCGGGAGTTTTACCTTCGGTGAGGAAGTGGAGCGGTTGTTGGGGAGTTTACCGGCGTTGATGGTGATCCGAGGCGGCACCGAAGAGGCCGCCGTGTTGCAATGGGCGTTGCAGCGGCTGGCGGACGAGCTGTTAAAGCCTTCGCCGGGTAGCGCGCTGATGACGCATCACCTGGGGCAAATCATGTTGACCCAGGCGCTGCGGATTTACCTGACGGGGGAGGAGGGCGCGGCCTCCGGCTGGCTGCCCGCCTTGTTCGATCCGCGCATCGGCGCCGCGATGCAGGCAGTACACGCCGATCCAGCCCGTCGCTGGACGGTGGCGTCATTGGCCGATGCGGCGAGCGTTTCCCGTTCGACGTTGGCGCTGCGCTTCAAGCAGAAGGCGGGAATGGCGCCGCTTGAGTATGTGTCGCGTTGGCGCATGTTGCTGGCTGCGCGGGCGCTGCGTACCGGTGTTGAACCGGTATCCATCATCGCGCAACGTTTGGGGTACGATTCCGACAGCGCGTTCAGCCATGCTTTCAAGCGCGTGATGGCGTGCTCACCGCGCGATTATCGCCGGACGCGGGCATAAAAAAAGGCGCCGCATGCGGCGCCTTGGGGATTACTTGGCGATCTTTTTGTACTTGATGCGGTGCGGCTCGAGCGCATCGGCGCCCAGCGTACGCTTCTTGTACTCTTCGTACTCGGTGAAGTTGCCTTCGAAGAATTCCACCTTGCCCTCGTCCTGGTAGTCCAGAATGTGGGTGGCGATACGGTCGAGGAACCAACGGTCGTGCGAGATCACCATGGCGCAGCCTGGGAATTCCAGCAGGGCGTTTTCCAGCGCGCGCAGGGTTTCGATATCCAGGTCGTTGGTCGGTTCATCGAGCAACAGCACGTTGCCGCCAACCTGCAGCAGCTTGGCCAGGTGCAGACGACCACGCTCACCGCCGGACAGCTCGCCCACGCGTTTGCCCTGATCGACGCCCTTGAAGTTGAAGCGGCCGACATAGGCGCGGCTCGGCATCTCGGTGTTGCCGATGCGCATGATGTCCTGCCCGCCGGAGACCTCTTCCCACACGGTTTTCGAACCGTCCATGCTGTCGCGGAACTGATCGACGGACGCCAGCTTGACGGTATCGCCCAGCACGATGCTGCCGGAATCAGGTTGCTCCTGACCGGACATCATGCGGAACAGCGTGGATTTACCCGCGCCGTTCGGGCCGATGATGCCGACGATCGCCCCTTTCGGCACCGAGAATGACAGGTCGTCGATCAGCAGGCGGTCGCCGTAAGACTTGCGCAGGTTGCTGACTTCGACCACTTTATCGCCCAGGCGCGCGCCAGGTGGAATGAACAGTTCGTTGGTTTCGTTACGTTTTTGGTATTCGGTGTTGTTCAGCTCTTCAAAGCGGGCCAGACGGGCCTTGCCTTTGGACTGGCGGCCTTTGGCGCCCTGGCGCACCCACTCCAGCTCTTTCTCGATCGACTTGCGACGAGCGGCTTCGGCGGACGCTTCCTGCGCCAGACGCGCGTCTTTCTGCTCCAGCCAGGACGAGTAGTTGCCTTCCCACGGAATGCCTTCGCCGCGGTCCAGTTCGAGGATCCAGCCGGCCACGTTATCCAGGAAGTAGCGGTCGTGGGTGATCGCCACGACGGTGCCTTCGAAGTCGTGCAGGAAGCGTTCCAGCCAGGCCACGGACTCGGCGTCCAGGTGGTTGGTCGGTTCGTCCAGCAGCAGCATGTCCGGCTTTTCGAGCAGCAGGCGGCACAGCGCGACGCGGCGGCGTTCACCCCCGGACAGATGGGCGATTTTGGCGTCCCAGTCCGGCAGGCGCAGCGCATCGGCAGCGCGTTCCAGCTGCGCGTTGAGGTTGTGACCGTCGTGCGCCTGAATGATCTCTTCCAGGCGGCCCTGTTCGGCGGCCAGCTTGTCGAAGTCTGCGCCTTCTTCCGCGTACAGCGCGTACACTTCGTCCAGGCGTTTTAGCGCGCCGACCACTTCCGCCAGCGCTTCTTCCACCGACTCACGCACGGTGTGTTCGAGGTTAAGTTGCGGCTCCTGCGGCAGATAACCGATCTTGATGCCCGGCTGCGGGCGCGCTTCCCCTTCGATATCGGTATCGATGCCGGCCATAATGCGCAGCAGGGTGGACTTACCGGCGCCGTTCAGGCCCAGTACGCCGATTTTTGCCCCAGGGAAGAAGCTCAGGGAGATGTTTTTCAAAATATGACGCTTCGGCGGTACCACTTTGCCGACGCGGTGCATGGTATAGACGTATTGAGCCACGTTGCTCTAAGCCTCTCTATATCAGTATTTATAGGATGTCTGGCGGCATGAGTGTAGCCCGTTTCGATCTTGGATCCCAGACATCGCTCAGCGATCGCTAAGTATAACCGTTTATGCGCCGATAAAGGCGCATATTGGTGGCTTATGGCGTGACGACGATCGCGACGCGGCGGTTTTCCGCGCGGCCGCTGGAGGTGCGGTTGTCGGCGACGGGATCGCGCTTGCCCATGCCGCGGGTTTCGATGTTGGCGCGCGGAATACCGACGCTGGCCAGCAGGTCGGCGACCGCATCGGCGCGGCGCAGGGAGAGCTGATCGTTATAGCTGTCTTCGCCGTAGTTGTCGGTATGGCCGTCCAGACGGAACTTGGTGATGCCGACGCTCAGCAGCGCGCGGCCCATCTTCTGCACCGTCTCGGTGCTTTCCGGGTTCAGCTTGCCGATGTTGTTGCCGAACAGCACTTTATCCGACAGGCCGAATTCCCAACCGTTGTCGGTCAGTTTGAAGCCCTGCGATTGCAGCAGCGCAACCTGCTCGGGCGTCAGGCCTTGCGGCTTGCTCTGGCAACCGGCGAGCGCCAGCAGGGCGACGAACGCCATCGTCAGCAGTGAAAAACGACCTTTAAACAGTTGCTGTATCATAGTCAAAATCCCTAGTTCAAGTGTTATAGCCGGGGCTCTTATTTATGTATAGCCAGCCGCCAGCCTCCGTTATAACGATGCTTTGCCTGATACATCGCATCGTCAGCTTCGTGCAAAAGACCCTGAGGCGTCGACGCGTGATCAGGGTACAGCGCAATGCCGATACTCAGAGAGGTAATGATCGTCTCGTCGTTCGGTAAAATAACCGGTTGCGTCATGCAATCGATGATGTTGTCGGCGATCTGCAAGACATCTTCCGTGCTGTGCACCGGCGCCAGCAGCACGGCGAATTCATCTCCTCCCAGGCGTGCGACCAGATCGGATTCGCGCAGCTGCGCGCGAATGCGTCCGGCAATGGTGGTCAGCACCGCATCGCCCGCGGCATGACCGTAACTGTCGTTCACTTCCTTGAAGCGATCGCCGTCGATAAACAGCACCGCCAATTTCGCCGGCGGCGCGATATCGCCCAGGGCGCGGCTCAGCCGGCCTTCGAAGAAGGCGCGGTTCGGCAAGCCGGTCAGGCTGTCGTGCGTCGCCCGGTGGGCCAGCGAGTCGTTTTCCTGCTTCAGATGGGCCTGCCAGGCCTCCAGTTCATCGAGCAAGCCATTGAAATCATTGCTGAGCTCATGCAGCTCGGCGATCGGCGCCGAGGGCACCCGCAGGCCGAAGGTGCGATCTCGCCGCACCGCATGCGCCACGTTGGCGATGTCGTCCAACGAACTGACGATGCCGACCAGCATGCGGCGCGACAACACCAGGGCGCACAGGGTACTGAGCACCATGCAGGCGATCATGCCGACCAGCCCGCGCAACAGGAAACGCAACAGGCTGCCGCCGTTGCCGCTCAGCCAGACCTGGCCGACCTGTTTGCCCTCGTGGGAGATAGGCAGGATGACCGGCTCGGGCAGTGCCCAGTGGGCGATAACCTGCTCCATGCCGTGCAGCGGGCCATCTTTGGGACGATGCCAACTGACCAGCACGTCACCGGCGTTGTTCAGAATTTTGGCCTCCGACACCTCTTCTTTGGCGGCGATCAGCACCATCGCCTCGCGAATGTAGGGGCGATCGCCAAACACGACTGCCGCTTCAACCGTATAGCTGATGGAGCGCGCGATCAGGTGCAGGTTGTGGTTGGCATAGGCGCGCAGCGCGAACAGCGCCACCAGCGTCAGAAAGATGCCGGCGGTGCCGACGGCGATCAACGCCAGCCCAAGATGCACCCGCTGCAGCACTCGGCCCAACGTCGGGCGCGCATTGCCGGAACGGTTTCTACGCAATAGCCTCATAGCGGCGGCGCCTGTTTGCGCGCCAGCTGCAGCACGTTGGGGTGAACGCGCACGCCGCTGCGCGCCAGGGCGTCCAGGTTGACCTTGAAGCCGGCCTGGTCGCCGTTGATCTGCAGGCAAAATGCGCTGCCGGCGGAGCATTCGCTATCGTTCTCGCTGATGCTGAGAATGGAGTTGCCGGAAATGCGCTGCATGAAATTTTGTCTCTGCGCGGCGTTGATGTTCCCTAAATAGATGACATCGCAGCCGGTACTCAGCGTCGGGCTGTCGAACGGCACGCGTTCGGTTTTAATCGGACGCGGCGCGCTGAGCAGGATCGGATCGAACAGCCCCTCGGCATACTGGGTGGGTGCGGTCACGCACAACCGGATCGGATTGGGTTCACGTGACCAGCGGGCGTAGCTGATGATGCCTACCACCACGGTCGTCACGGCGTGCGTGCGCTGTTGATAGGGATCATTGGCGGCGCGCGCAGGCCCGGGCAACGTCAGCAGCGCCAACAAAACGATCAGCAACAGGCGGCCGATATTCAGGCGTGCGGCAAGGAAGCCCGGCACGGGGCTTTTTGCGCAACGCATCGTTATCGCGGTATTACTCGCCATCTTCACCCGCCATTCCGGCCTGATCCACCGCCCGCAGGCCGTGGCCCGACAAGTAAAAATCCGGCCCGCTTGAAGGGACAATCGTTTTGCTGAAAGCTGTCAGTCGCACTGCCTAATGAACACTATCTACCCATAATTGGCGCGGATTGTATTATAAGATGTCTTCGTTGGGCGCTTTATGTGCTGTTTTCTCGGAATTATCCTACTTATTTTTGATAGTATAAAAATGCCCTCTCGGGTTTGCCACCGCTTTTCTGCAAAGTTGGCGCGTTTGGCCAGCTGTCAGGCGATTTGCGCAACGTCGGCGTTATCTCTTAAATGCAATAATGTGATAACTAATAATTAGAAAGTATTTTACTTTTCCAATAAATGCCGTTGCGGCTAATAAAAATCCGGCCGGCGATAATATCCCGCCGCCCTGATTTGTCAGCCAAAGTAAACGTTTTTTACCTGGCTCCGATCATGGCGATACACTTCTTCTTCTACAGTATTGAATGGATGAGCGATTGCGCTGTCTATGGTAGATATCTGCGTCCGGGCCGTGCGCCCGGTTTTATTTTGTTCTGCGGCGCCGTGGCGCGGCGGTCACCGGGGAGCTGGGCGGCTCCCGCGGCACAATCAGTGAGGAAAGAGCGAGGATGGTCAAGGTGGACAAGCGACGGCTGTTGGCGATGGGGCTGTGCCTGACGGCGTTTTCGGGCGCGGCGCTGGCGGATTCTCTGGATGCGCAACGTCAGCGCTACCAGCAGATCAAGCAGGCGTGGGACGGCAATCAGATGGACGTGGTGGCGCAGCTGATGCCGACGCTGCGCGATTACCCGCTTTATCCTTATCTGGAATACCGCGAGCTGACTCAGGATCTGAGTCAGGCGGGGTTCTCCGAAGTGAACGACTTTATCAAACGCAACCCGACGCTGCCGCCGGCGAAATCGCTGGCGCCTCGCTTCGTCAATGAACTGGCGCGGCGCGAAGATTGGCGCACCCTGCTGGCCTTCAGCCCGCAGCCGCCCAAACCGGTGGCGGCGCGCTGCAACTATTACTACGCCAAATGGGCCACCGGCGACCAGCAGACGGCCTGGAGCGGCGCCGACGAGCTGTGGTTGAATGGCAAAACGCTGCCGGGCGCCTGCGATCGGCTGTTCAGCGTCTGGCGCGGCGCAGGCAAGCAGACGCCGCTCGATATTCTGGCGCGCATGAAGCTGGCGCTGAAAGAGGGCAACAGCTCGCTGGTCAGCAACCTCTACAGCCAGTTGCCGGCCGATTACCAAACCATGGGCAACGCTCTGGTGCGCTTGCAAAACGATCCGACCACCGTGGAAGCCTTCGCCCGCAGCGTGGGGCCGACCGACTTTACCCGCGCGGCCACCGGCATCGCCTTTGAGCGCCTGGCGCGACAGGATGTGGAAAACGCGCGGGCGATGATTCCGACGCTCGCGCGTCTGCAGAAAATGAGCGACGAGGAGCGGCTGGGGCTGGAAGAGGCGGTGGCCTGGCGCCTGATGGGCAGCGACGCTACCTATGAACAGGCGCAGTGGCGCGATCAGGTGATTCTGCGCAGCCGTTCGCCTTCGCTGCTGGAGCGCCGGGTGCGCATGGCGCTGGGCAACGGCGATCGGCAGGGCGTCGCGACCTGGCTGGCTCGCTTGCCGGAAGAGTCGCGCAACAAGGATGAGTGGCGCTACTGGCGCGCCAGTCAGCTGATGGACGAAGGCAAACGCGCCGAAGGCGAGGAGATGTTGCGCAACCTGATGACCGAACGCGGCTTCTATCCGATGGTGGCGGCGCAGAAGCTGAACGCAACCTATCCGGTGATGGTGGCGGTGGCGGCCAAGCCGCGCGCGTCGCTGACCGACGGGCCGGAAGTGGCCCGAGTGCGCGAGCTGATGTACTGGAATATGGACAACCTGGCCCGCAGCGAGTGGGGTTCCTATGTCGCCAGCCGCAGCCGGCCTGAACAAGAGGCGCTGGCGCGTTACGCCTTTGAGCAAAAATGGGCCGATCTGAGCGTGCAGGCGACCATCGTCGGCAAGCTGTGGGATCATCTGGAAGAGCGTTTCCCGGTCGCCTGGCCGCAGGAGTTCCGCCGCGCCACCGATGACAAAGGGATCACCAGCAGCTATGCGATGGCGATCGCGCGTCAGGAGAGCGCCTGGAATCCGAAGGCGCAGTCGCCGGTCGGCGCCTCCGGCCTGATGCAGGTCATGCCGCGCACCGCGCAGCATACGGTGCAGATGTACAACATTCCCGGCTATGTCGGGCCGAGCCAATTGTTCGATCCGCAGACCAACATCACCATTGGCACCAGCTATCTGGAGTCGGTCTATCAGCAGTTCGGCCGCAACCGCATTCTGTCGAGCGCCGCTTATAACGCCGGCCCGTCGCGAGTGAACACCTGGTTGGGCAACAGCGCGGGGCGGATCGATCCGGTAGCGTTCATCGAAAGCATTCCGTTCTCGGAAACCCGCGGCTACGTCAAGAACGTGCTGGCTTACGATGCGTTTTACCGCTATCTGACGCACCGGCCGGCCAAGGTGCTGACCGACGCCGAGTGGCAGAGACGTTATTGATTTTGACGGCCCTATGGTATGCTGCTGTACTAGTTAAATAGTATGGTGGCTGCCATGACGCAATTATCGTTAAACGACCCCGCTCTTTCAGAACAAGGCAATGAGGATTGGCTGCGCTTCGTCGCGCTGCTGCAGAATTCGTTTGCGCAAGAACTGCATCAACCGCTGTTGCAATTGATGTTGACGCCGGACGAGCGCACCGCGCTGGGCACCCGGGTGCGGATCATTCAGGAACTGATGCGCGGCGAGATGAGCCAGCGCGAGCTGAAAAATGAACTGGGTGCGGGGATCGCCACCATCACCCGCGGTTCTAACAGCCTGAAAGCGGCTTCACCCGCGCTGAAACAGTGGCTTGAGCAGCAGTTGCTGCACGACGCGCCCTAGCAGACTCTGCGTTATTGCTGATAGATGGCGTTGTGGAACGGCACCAGCGCCAGCAGCAGCGCCTGATGATAAACGCTGGTACGGCTCAGCCGGCCGTCGGTGAAGACGCCGATGGCGCCGCCCTGGCGCTTCACCTCGGCGTTGCCGGTGATCGTCGCCATTTCGCTGCCCAATTCGCGGCCTTCGCGAATACCTTGTAAGATGACTTCCGGCAGCATCAGGCTCGCCGAGCGGGATTCACCGCGAATGGACGGGTTCTCGATGGTCATCCAGGCGAAGGTCATATTCTCTTCAATCCCGGCTTCCACGCCGACCCAAAAATCGGCCTCGGGCCTGACCTGGCGCGCTTCCATCACGCGTTGACGCGCACCGGTGCGCGTTTCGTGATTGCCTATCGGCTGCAGCGAAACGCCGCTGGCGACGTCGACGGGTTCAATGCGGTATTGGCCTGCGCCGAAGACGTCATCGAAGGCCAATTGAATAGCCTTGATCTTTGCCGGGTTGGTAGTTGCAGCGACAACATGGTACATAACGGGTTTGATATCCTTCTGGCCGATACGCCGGGCAGCGGCAAAAGCGCCGCCGGGCCGGGGATAAACGCAAATTTCACGCAGTATAACGGAAAACAAAAATGTTACAGGTATACCTCGTTCGCCACGGCGAAACGGAATGGAACGCGGCTCGCCGCATCCAGGGTCAGTCCGACAGCCCGTTAACCGCCATGGGGGAACACCAGGCCCGTCTGGTCGCCAGGCGCGTCAGCAAAGAAGGCATTACGCATATCATTACCAGCGACCTGGGGCGCACGCGCCGCACCGCGCAGATCATCGCCGAAGCCTGTGGCTGCGAAGTGATTGGCGATCCGCGTTTGCGTGAGCTGCACATGGGGGTTCTGGAAGAACGCCTGATCGACAGTTTGACGCCGCAGGAAGAACAGTGGCGTAAACAGATGGTCGATGGTACTCCTGACGGCCGTATCCCTCAAGGCGAATCCATGGAGGAGCTGGGCGAGCGCATGCGCGCCGCGCTGGAGAGCTGCCTGATGCTGCCGGAGGGCAGCAAGCCGCTGCTCGTCAGCCATGGCATCGCGTTGGGGTGTTTGATCAGTACGGTGCTCGGGCTGCCGGCCTATGCGGAACGTCGCCTGCGCTTGCGCAACTGCTCACTGTCGCGCGTCGATCACCAGCAGAGCCCGTGGCTGGCTTCCGGCTGGATCGTCGAAACGGCGGGCGATGTCACGCATCTGGACATGCCCGCGTTGGACGAACTGCAGCGTTAACGTCGAATCGGGATCAGGTAATCGCACTTGATCTCGGTAGGCGCCTGATGCGGACGGCGCTCGCCTTTCGGGTAGAAGCGCTCGATGTCGTGCCCTTTGCGGCGCGTCAGTTTGAGCTCCGGCAGGCAAGTGCCGTAGACCGTCAGGATAAAGTCCTGCAGGCCTCCGATGGGCCCTTCATAGCTGAACATTGCAAATTCGCCGCCCGGCAGCACCAGCGGTTGAACTTCCTGCACTTTATCAGGCACCTGATCCGGCTCCAGCGCCGTGGTGTACAGCACTTCCTGTTCGTCGTCCTTCTCCTGGCTCGGACGCGAGTGGTGCAACCCGTACAGCACCGGCGGCAAGGTTTCGACTTCGCCGAGGAACTGGCGCCAGAACTGCGAGCGCAGCTCGGTGCGCACGGTGGTGATCTGTTCCAGCGTGCAGGAGTAGCTTTGGGTCAGGCCGACCAGATGCTTATCCGGCAACGAGAGGAACTCGGGCTGCGGCAGAGTGAAGGCCCCCAGACGGATCGGCGGACAGATGCCGAACGCGTTCCAGTCTTCGGCGCGGCGGTACAGCGCCGGCGTTTGCGCAAACTGTTTCTTGAAGGCGCGCGTGAAGGTCTGCTGCGAGTCGAAGCGATATTGCAGAGCGATATCCAAAATCGGCCGACTGGTCAGGCGCAGCGCGACGGCGGCCTTGGACAGCCTTCTTGCCCGGATGTAAGCACCGATGGCATTACCGGTAATATCTTTGAACATCCGTTGCAGGTGCCATTTGGAGTAGCCGGCCTTGGCCGCCACGTTATCCAGCGACAAGGGTTGGTCCAAATGGCTTTCCAGCCAGCTAAGCAGATCACGAATGATACCGGCTTGATCCATAGATCTTCCTCGTAAAGCTTGGGGGTAGGAACCCGAACTGTTGATTCGTCACGCTGGTGCTGCGCTATCAGACCGATCCATGAGCCATTATGCGTTGCACTCTTTGCCTCTGCTGCGCATGCCGCGCCAGAGTTGGATTGGGGTACACCGTAGTGGGCGCAAAGAAATAACGACGCCGCATCATAGCAATTTTTTTCCTCCGCGACTCTCAAAGATTTTTGTCACGCTCTGTGCTAAAACGGACGGTGCGGACCCGTAAAAACCCGATTCCGTGAGCTTAGACATAAATAATGGTGATCGCCGAGCCCATTTTCGCGGCAAGGTTATATCGGAGTTAAGTAAATGAAAAAAAGCTGGATATTTTTATTCGGTTTGGTTTGCGCAACCGTGGGAAGCGCACAGGCGGAGCAAGTGGGTTCCGTTGATACGGTGTTTAAATTGTTGGGGCCGGACCACAAAATCGTGGTCGAAGCGTTCGACGATCCGGATGTTAAAAATGTAACTTGTTATATCAGCCGCGCCAAAACCGGCGGCATCAAAGGCGGGCTGGGGCTGGCGGAAGATACCGCCGACGCGGCCATTTCCTGCCAGCAGGTCGGGCCTATCGAGCTGAGCGACAAGATCAAAAACGGCAAGGCGGAAGGCGATGTGGTGTTCCAGAAACGCACGTCGCTGGTGTTCAAGAAGCTGCAGGTGGTGCGCTTCTACGACGCCAAACGCAATTCGCTGATCTACCTGAGCTACTCCGACAAGGTGATCGACGGCTCGCCGAAGAATGCGCTGAGCGCGGTGCCGATCATGCCGTGGGCTGAGGCAAAATAAAAAAACGGGGTTCAGCATGCTGAACCCCGTTTTCATGACGGCAGGCTGGAATTACTCTTCCAGATCGCCGCAGAAGCGGTAGCCTTCGCCGTGGATGGTGGCGATGATTTCCGGCGTGTCCGGCGTCGATTCGAAGTGCTTGCGAATGCGACGGATGGTGACGTCCACGGTGCGGTCATGCGGCTTCAGCTCGCGGCCGGTCATCTTCTTCAGCAGTTCGCCGCGGGACTGGATCTTGCCCGGGTTTTCGCAGAAGTGCAGCATGGCGCGGAATTCGCTGCGCGGCAGCTTGTACTGTTCGCCGGCCGGGCTGATCAAAGAGCGGCTGTTGATGTCCAGCTCCCACCCGTTGAACTTGTAGCTCTCGACCAGGCGGCGCTCTTCGCCGAGGCTGCCCAGATTCATGGTGCGCGACAGCAGGTTGCGCGCGCGGATGGTCAGCTCACGCGGGTTGAACGGTTTGGTGATGTAATCGTCGGCGCCGATTTCCAGGCCGAGGATTTTATCCACCTCGTTATCGCGGCCGGTCAGGAACATCAAGGCGACGCTGGCCTGTTCGCGCAGTTCGCGCGCCAACAGCAGGCCGTTTTTGCCTGGCAGATTGATGTCCATGATGACCAGATTGATATCATTTTCAGACAGGATATTGTGCATCTCTGCACCATCATTGGCTTCATGAACAATGTAGCCTTCCGCCTCGAAAATGCTCTTCAGGGTGTTACGAGTGACTAACTCGTCTTCGACAATCAGAATGTGCGGGGTCTGCATATTTGCTACCTAAAATTGCCAACAAAATAGAAAATAGGAAGTACAGAAGTCTCTGTTTTCTTAGAGGAGGGCAGAGATAGCGCCACGTTCCCTCTCAGCAAATGACTAAAGTACGTAAACTCGTTCTTGATGCACTTTCCATCTCATGTCAACAAGATCGCTAGCCTGGTGGGGATGCCGTTCCCTACAACCCCTTGGGTGCCAAAACGGCGCATATCCTAACCCCATTAACAGCAATATAACAGCGCGTGCCGAATTCATCACCCAACAAAACTACGCTTTGTTGACATATATCAAATTCAATTGTAGCACGTTAACAGATTTGTGAAAAACACTTACAGAAATGCCAGTTTAAGTCACAGAACCTCAAATTCTGTGAACGATTCAGCATTATCCGGCCTGATAGGATACAATTATTCGCTTATTGATCATTGCGTTGTTTTAACTCATTGATAAATAAATGCAGTAAAACATAAGCATGAATAATGACTATTACGACAGGTTTATTAGCTCAACGAGCCGTTTAATCTTGTTTGTTGCTATTAACGCGTTTATTGTTACGCAATTGTAAATACATGCGGGCGCTGCGCTATCGTCAAAAATGCAGGCCCGCCTTCGGTGGAAGAGTGATGCAGATTCATATTGTTCTAGTGGCTCCGGCGCGGCCGGAAAACGTCGGCGCGGCGGCGCGCGCGATGAAAACCATGGGTTTCGCTTCGTTGCGCATTGTCGACAGCGAGGCGCATCTGCAGCCGGCGGCGCGCTGGGTGGCGCATGGGGCTGGCGAGATCCTCGACGGCGTGCAAACGTTCGCCACGCTGGAACAGGCGCTGGCGGATGTGGATTTCACCGTCGCCACCACCGCCCGCAGTCGCGCGCGTTTTCACTACTACTGCACGCCGCCTGAGCTGCTGGAACAGCTGAGTGAGCGTAAGCAGTGGGTCGGCCAGGCCGCGCTGGTATTCGGCCGCGAGGATTCCGGCCTGACCAACGAAGAGCTGGCGCTGGCGGATTTGCTGACCGGCGTGCCGATGCAGGCGGACTATCCGTCGCTCAACCTGGGCCAGGCGGTGATGGTGTACTGCTACCAGTTGGCGAGCCTGATGGGCGTCAACGCCGCGCCGCAGGAGGCTGCGGCGCCTGAAGGGCAACTCAGGGCGTTGCGCCACCGCGCCGATGCTTTGTTGGATGCCCTGGAGGTCGGCGATGACCAAAAATTGCGCGACTGGCTGCACCAGCGCCTCGGTGCGTTGCCGCAGCGAGATACGGCGATGCTGCATACGCTGCTGCACGACATCGAAAAAAAACTCGCCAAGTGATAGCGGCTCCAGCAGGCGGTTACTCAGTGTGATCCACTATTAAACCGGCTTTAGGTTGTTTTTTTGTTCTGTCATTTTGCTTTTCACCTGTTGCATCGCGCATTACCGCCGCTGAACGGAAAATAAGCAAAAAAAAGAAATCGTTTGACTTGGGATAGCGATTGCTTTAACCAATAGAGGGGACAGAGTATTTCATGAGACAGACAGACAACATGCGCAATATCAGCCTGACTACCACAATTATTACCACCACCGATACCACAGGTAACGGGGCGGGCTGACGCGCACAGGAAACACAGAAAAAAGCCCGCACCTAATCAGTGCGGGCTTTTTTTTCGGCTTAAATTCGGAGAGATCACAAATGCGAGTGCTGAAATTTGGCGGAACCTCGGTAGCGAATGCGGAACGTTTTCTGCGCGTCGCCGACATCATGGAGAGTAACGCGCGTCAGGGACAGGTAGCCACGGTCTTGTCCGCCCCCGCAAAGATCACCAACCATCTGGTGGCGATGATCGACAAAACGGTGGCGGGCCAGGACATTCTGCCGAATATGAGCGACGCCGAGCGGATCTTTGCCGACCTGCTGAGCGGGCTGGCGCAGGCGCTGCCGGGCTTTGAATACGATCGTTTGAAAGGCGTGGTCGATCAGGAATTCGCGCAGCTCAAACAGGTGCTGCATGGCGTCTCGCTGCTGGGGCAGTGCCCGGACAGCGTGAATGCGGCGATCATCTGCCGCGGCGAAAAGCTCTCCATCGCCATCATGGAAGGGGTGTTCCGCGCCAAAGGCTATCCGGTCACGGTGATTAACCCGGTGGAGAAACTGCTGGCGCAGGGCCACTACCTGGAGTCCACCGTGGACATCGCCGAGTCTACGCTGCGCATCGCCGCCGCGGCGATCCCGGCCGATCACATCGTGCTGATGGCCGGTTTCACCGCCGGTAATGACAAGGGCGAGCTGGTGGTGCTGGGCCGCAACGGCTCCGACTATTCCGCCGCGGTGCTGGCCGCCTGCCTGCGCGCCGACTGTTGCGAGATCTGGACCGACGTCGACGGCGTTTATACCTGCGATCCGCGCACCGTGCCGGACGCCAGGTTACTGAAATCGATGTCGTACCAGGAAGCGATGGAGCTTTCCTATTTCGGCGCCAAAGTGTTACACCCCCGCACCATCACTCCGATTGCCCAGTTCCAAATCCCTTGCCTGATTAAAAACACCTCCAACCCGCAGGCCCCCGGCACGCTGATCGGCAAAGACAGCACCGATGCCGATATGCCGGTGAAGGGCATCACCAACCTGAACAACATGGCGATGATCAACGTCTCCGGCCCGGGCATGAAAGGCATGGTCGGCATGGCCGCACGGGTGTTCGCCGTGATGTCGCGCGCCGGCATTTCGGTGGTGCTGATCACCCAATCCTCTTCCGAATACAGCATCAGCTTCTGTGTGCCGCAGGGTGAACTGCAGCGTGCTCGTCGCGCGCTGGAAGAGGAGTTCTATCTGGAGCTGAAAGACGGCGTGCTGGATCCGCTGGACGTGATGGAACGCCTGGCGATCATCTCGGTGGTCGGCGACGGCATGCGCACCCTGCGCGGCATTTCCGCACGCTTCTTCTCCGCGCTGGCGCGCGCCAACATCAATATCGTTGCCATCGCCCAAGGGTCTTCCGAACGTTCCATTTCGGTGGTGGTCAGCAATGATTCCGCCACCACCGGCGTGCGCGTCAGCCACCAGATGCTGTTCAACACCGATCAGGTGATCGAAGTGTTCGTCATCGGCGTCGGCGGCGTCGGCGGGGCGCTGATCGAGCAGATCTATCGCCAGCAGCCGTGGCTGAAGCAAAAACATATCGATCTGCGGGTGTGCGGCATCGCCAACTCGCGCGTGATGCTGACCAACGTGCACGGCATCGCGCTGGACAGCTGGCGCGACGCGCTGGCCGGCGCGCAGGAGCCGTTCAATCTCGGCCGCCTGATCCGGCTGGTGAAGGAATATCACCTGCTGAACCCGGTGATCGTCGACTGTACCTCCAGTCAGGCGGTGGCCGATCAGTACGTGGACTTCCTGGCGGACGGCTTCCATGTGGTGACGCCGAACAAAAAGGCCAACACCTCGTCGATGAACTATTATCAGCAGCTGCGCGCGGCCGCCGCCGGTTCGCATCGCAAGTTCCTGTACGACACCAACGTCGGCGCCGGTCTGCCGGTGATTGAGAACCTGCAAAATCTGCTGAACGCCGGTGATGAACTGGTGCGTTTCTCCGGCATCCTGTCCGGCTCGCTGTCCTTTATCTTCGGCAAGCTGGACGAAGGGCTGTCGCTGTCGGCGGCGACCCTGCAGGCCCGGGCCAACGGCTACACCGAGCCGGATCCGCGCGACGATCTGTCCGGGATGGATGTGGCGCGTAAGCTGCTGATCCTGGCGCGCGAGGCCGGTTACAAACTGGAACTGAGCGATATCGAGGTCGAGCCGGTGCTGCCGCCGTCCTTTGACGCGTCGGGCGACGTGGACACCTTCCTGGCGCGGTTGCCGGAGCTGGATAAAGAGTTCGCGCGCAACGTGGCCAACGCCGCCGAGCAAGGCAAGGTGCTGCGCTATGTCGGCCTGATCGACGAAGGGCGCTGCAAGGTGCGCATTGAGGCGGTGGACGGCAACGATCCGTTGTATAAAGTGAAGAACGGCGAGAACGCGCTGGCCTTCTACAGCCGCTACTATCAGCCGTTGCCGCTGGTGCTGCGCGGCTACGGCGCCGGTAACGATGTGACTGCAGCGGGCGTATTCGCCGATCTGCTGCGCACACTGTCATGGAAGTTGGGAGTTTAATATGGTTAAGGTGTATGCACCGGCCTCGATCGGCAACGTCAGCGTCGGTTTCGACGTGCTGGGCGCGGCGGTTTCGCCGATCGACGGCACGCTGCTGGGCGACTGTGTCAGCGTCGAAGCCGCCGAGACGTTCAGTTTGCAGAATGCCGGGCGCTTCGTCAGCAAGCTGCCGGCCGAGCCGAAAGAGAACATCGTTTATCAATGCTGGGAGCGCTTCTGCCAGGAGATCGGCCGCGAAGTGCCGGTGGCGATGCGTTTGGAAAAGAACATGCCGATCGGATCGGGGCTGGGTTCCAGCGCCTGTTCGGTGGTCGCCGGGCTGATGGCGATGAACGAATTCTGCGATCGCCCGTTGGATAAGACGACGCTGCTCGGCCTGATGGGCGAGCTGGAAGGGCGCATTTCCGGCAGCGTGCATTACGACAACGTGGCGCCTTGCTATCTGGGCGGCCTGCAGCTGATGCTGGAAGAAGAAGGCATTATCAGCCAGGAGGTGCCGTGCTTTGACGATTGGCTGTGGGTTATGGCCTATCCGGGCATCAAAGTGTCCACCGCCGAAGCGCGCGCCATTTTACCCGCGCAATACCGTCGTCAGGATTGCATCAGCCATGGCCGCTATCTGGCCGGCTTTATTCACGCCTGCCATACCCGGCAGCCGCAGCTGGCCGCCAAATTGATGCAGGACGTGATCGCCGAACCGTACCGCACCCGGCTGCTGCCGGGCTTCGCCGAAGCGCGCAAGGCGGCGCAGGAGATCGGCGCGTTGGCCTGCGGCATCTCCGGCTCTGGCCCGACGCTGTTCGCCGTCTGCAACGACGGCGCCACCGCGCAACGCATGGCCGCCTGGCTGCAACAACACTATCTGCAAAACGACGAAGGTTTTGTTCATATTTGCCGTCTGGATACCGCAGGCGCTCGACTACTGGGATAACGCATGAAACTGTACAACCTTAAGGATCACAACGAGCAGGTCAGCTTCGCGCAGGCGATCAAACAAGGCCTGGGCAAGCAACAGGGGCTGTTCTTCCCGCTGGAGCTGCCGGAGTTCGAACTGACCGAAATCGACCACCTGCTGGAACAGGATTTTGTCACCCGCAGCAGCCGCATTCTGTCGGCCTTTATCGGCGAAGAGGTGCCGGAAGCGGCGCTGAAGAAACGCGTGCAGGCCGCCTTTGAGTTCCCGGCGCCGGTGGCGAAAGTGACCGATGACGTCTCCTGCCTGGAGCTGTTCCACGGCCCGACGCTGGCGTTCAAAGACTTCGGCGGCCGCTTTATGGCGCAGATGCTGGCGGAAGTGGCCGGCGAGCAGCCGGTGACCATTCTGACCGCCACCTCCGGCGACACCGGCGCCGCCGTGGCGCACGCCTTCTACGGCCTGAAAAACGTGCGGGTGGTGATCCTGTATCCGCAGGGCAAAATCAGCCCGCTGCAGGAAAAGCTGTTCTGCACCCTGGGCGGCAACATTCACACCGTGGCGATCGACGGCGACTTCGATGCTTGTCAGGCGCTGGTGAAGCAGGCGTTCGACGATCAGGAATTGAAAGACGCGCTGCACCTGAACTCGGCCAACTCGATTAACATCAGCCGTTTACTGGCGCAGATTTGCTACTACTTCGAAGCGGTGGCGCAGCTGCCGCAGGAAGCGCGCAATCAACTGGTGATTTCGGTGCCGAGCGGCAACTTCGGCGATCTGACCGCCGGGCTGCTGGCCAAATCGCTGGGCCTGCCGGTGAAGCGCTTCATCGCCGCCACCAACGCCAACGACACCGTGCCGCGCTTCCTGACCAGCGGCCAGTGGCAGCCGCACGCTACGGTCGCGACGCTGTCCAACGCCATGGACGTCAGCCAGCCGAACAACTGGCCGCGCGTGGAAGAGCTGTTCCGTCGCAAGGTCTGGCAGTTGAAGGAGCTGGGTCACGCGGCGGTCAGCGACGAGACCACCAAAGACACGATGCGTGAGCTGGCCGAGCTGGGCTATATCTCCGAACCGCACGCGGCCATCGCCTACCGTGCGCTGCGTGACCAATTGCAGGAAGGGGAGTTCGGCCTGTTCCTCGGCACCGCGCATCCGGCCAAGTTTAAAGAGAGTGTGGAAGCGATACTCGGCCAGGAACTGCCGTTGCCGAAAGCGCTGGCGCTGCGGGCTGAGCTGCCGCTGCTGTCGCACACGCTGCCGGCCAACTTCGGCGAGCTGCGCAAGTTCCTGATGGGGCTGCCGGCCTGAAGTTCGGCAGGGTAAAATGCGAAAAGCCGTCTTGCGACGGCTTTTTTTTATGCCTGCTCCGGGCGTTTGAACACCAGTTCATTGCCTTGCGAGGCGGCTTCGTCGAAGGCGTAGCCTTCCAGGTTGAAGTCCGCCAGCTGCTCGCTGCGCGTCAGGCGGTTTTTGATGATAAAGCGGCTCATCAACCCGCGCGCTTTCTTGGCGTAGAAGCTGATGACCTTGAACTTGCCGTTCTTCTCGTCGAGGAACACCGGTTTGATCAGCGAGCCGTGCAGCTTGGCCGGCTTCACCGCTTTGAAATACTCGTCTGACGCCAGGTTGACCACCACGTCGTCGCCCTGTTGCTCCAGCGCTTCGTTGAGCTTTTTGGTGATCTGATCGCCCCAGAAGCTGTACAGATCTTTGCCCTTCGGGTTTTCCAGCTTGATGCCCATCTCCAGCCGGTACGGCATCATCAGATCGAGCGGGCGCAGTACGCCATACAGGCCGGACAGCATGCGCAGATGCTGCTGGGCGAAGTCGAAATCGGCTTCGTTGAAGTCCTGCGCCTGCAGGCCGGTATATACGTCGCCCTTGAACGCCAGCAGCGCCTGACGGGCGTTGTCCGGGGTAAATGTCGGTTGCCATTCGCTAAAGCGCGCGGCGTTCAGCCCGGCCAGCTTGTCGCTGATGCTCATCAGGCTGGCGATTTGCGCCGGCGTCAGCTCGCGGCAAATGTTGATAAGCTGCTTAGACTTGTTCAGCAGTTCGGGCTGCGTGAAGCGTTTTGTCGCCAGCGGGCTGTCGTAATCGAGCGTTTTTGCAGGTGAAATAATAACGAGCATGGCCAGATCCTGTTTATCCAAGTGCGCATACTGTAGCAAAAAGCGCGGGAAAAAGGGGCTATCGGTCCAATAGGCGGGGCGCGCATCGCACGCGCCCCGGAATACTCAGCGCGGCGGCTGCTTGTCGTCCCACACGCCCGGCTCCAGCTGCGATTTCAGCTCCGGGTAACGGTTGGCGTCGAAGGTCGGCAGCTTGCCCAGGCGGCGCTGGCGATGGTAGTCGTCGGCCAGCTTCAGCGCGACCCGCGACAGCAGCAAGATAGCCGTCAGGTTGGTGATCGCCATCAGCGCCATGGAGGTATCCGCCATTTTCCACACCAGCGGCAGCTCCGCCAGCGCGCCGAACATCACCATGCCCAGCGCCACGCAGCGGAAAATCAACAGGCCGCCCGGGTGGTTGTGCTCGAGGAACACCAGATTGCTCTCGGCATAGGCGTAGTTGGCGATGATCGACGTAAAGGCGAAGAAGAAGATGGCGATGGCGACGAACGGAGTCCCCCAACTGCCGACGGCGGTCGACAGCGCGCGCTGGGTCAGATCGATGCCGCTGATGCTGTCGGTCGGCTGATCGAGAATGCCGGAAGAGAGGATGATCGCCGCGGTGGCGCTGCAGATGACGATGGTGTCGATAAATACCCCGAGCATCTGCACGTAGCCCTGTGAAGCGGGATGCGGCGGATAAGGCGAGGCGGACGCCGCCGCGTTGGGCGCCGATCCCATGCCGGCTTCATTGGAGAACAGGCCGCGCTGCACGCCCTGGGTCATCGCCTGGGAGATACCGTAACCGACGGCGCCGGCCGCGGCTTCCTGCAGTCCGAAGGCGCTTTTGAAGATCAGCGTCAGGATCGCCGGCATGTGCTCGATGTTATGGCCAATCACCCAGAGAGCCAGCAGCAGGTAGGCGCCGGCCATCAGCGGCACCACCAGCTCGGCCACTTTGGCGATGGAGCGGATGCCGCCGAAGATCACCACGCCGCTCAGCAGCACCAGGCCAATACCGACGTGCAGCGGCTGTAAATGGAAGGCGACGGCGGAGGCCTGCGCGATGGAGTTGGCCTGTACGGCGTTGAACACCAGGCCGAAAGCGATGATCAGGAAAATGGAGAACAGCACGCCCATCCAGCGCATGCCGAGTCCCTTTTCCATGTAATAGGCCGGGCCGCCGCGGTAGTTGCCGTTGTCGTCTTTGGTTTTGTAGAGCTGAGCCAGCGAGCTCTCCACAAATGACGTGGCCATGCCGATAAACGCCACCACCCACATCCAGAAGATGGCGCCGGGGCCGCCGGCGGTCAGGGCGATGGCGACGCCGGTCAGGTTGCCGGTGCCGACGCGCGCCGCCAGCGTGGTGCACAGCGCCTGGAAAGAGGAGATGCCGGCGCTGTCGCTTTTATTGCTGTTTTTCAACACCGAGAACATGTGGCTGAAGTGGCGGAGCTGGATAAAACGGGTGCGCAGCGTGAAGTAAATGCCGGTGCCGAGCAGCAGATAAATCAGCACCGACCCCCACAAAATGTTGTTTATAAAATTCATCAGGTCCGTCAAGGGATCCCTCCTCCTTATCGAAATGTCATGCGCACCTGGCAGCATCCACCGCAGGTGAGAAATATTGGCCTATTTTTTACAAGAGCTTAGCTGGAATCGGTCCGGCGTCAGGCGATTAAGATTTTTCGCAGATTAGCGGACGAATTGCATCAATTTTTTCGAATTTAACATAATTTATTCGGGCAATAGCACGTTATTGCCTTTCCATCCGCTCGGTAATGGCGAAAGATATCGGCGTAAACGGTTGCTCGCCCAAGGATAAAACAGATGCTTGCGCGCCGCGGTTTTCCAGCCTTGCGCCGGGCTTGGCGCATGTTATTATCAGGGCAGGGCATGGTTGAACAATGCCAAAAGTTCATGCACAAACGATGAGATAATGCCAACATGACCGACAAATTAACTTCCCTGCGCCAGCTGACTACAGTGGTTGCAGATACGGGTGATATCGCGGCAATGAAGCTGTATCAACCGCAGGACGCCACAACCAACCCTTCGCTGATCCTCAATGCAGCCCAAATTCCTGAATACCGCAAACTGATTGACGAAGCCATCGCCTGGGCGCGCGGCCAGAGCAGCGATCGCGAGCAGCAGATCGCCGACGCCGCCGACAAGCTGGCGGTCAACATCGGTCTGGAGATCCTCAAACTGGTTCCGGGCCGCATCTCCACCGAGGTTGACGCGCGTCTGTCTTACGACACCGTCGCCAGCGTGGCCAAGGCCAAGCGCCTGATCAAGCTGTACAACGAAGCCGGCATCAGCAACGATCGCATTCTGATCAAACTGGCCTCGACCTGGCAGGGCATCCGCGCGGCGGAGCAGCTGGAGAAAGAAGGCATCAACTGTAACCTGACGCTGCTGTTCTCCTTCGCTCAGGCTCGCGCCTGCGCCGAAGCCGGCGTTTACCTGATTTCGCCGTTCGTCGGCCGTATCCTCGATTGGTACAAAGCCAACGGCGACAAGAAAGAGTTCGCGCCGCACGAAGATCCGGGCGTGATCTCTGTGACCGAGATTTACCAGTACTACAAACAACACGGTTACAACACCGTGGTGATGGGCGCCAGCTTCCGCAACGTCGGCGAAATCATCGAGCTGGCCGGCTGCGACCGCCTGACCATCGCCCCTGCGCTGCTGAAAGAGCTGGCGGAGAGCGAAGGCGCGCTGGAGCGCAAACTGTCTTATACCGGTGAAGTCAAGGCGCGTCCTGCCGCACTGACAGAACCTGAGTTCTACTGGCAGCACAACCAGGATCCGATGGCGGTCGAGAAACTGACCGACGGCATCCGCAAGTTTGCCGTAGACCAGGGCAAACTGGAAAAAATGATCGCCGACCTGCTGTAATTCCCGCAGATCGCGCAGTAAAAAGGTGGCTCAGGCCACCTTTTTTTATGCCCGACGCTCCCGCCGGCGGGGGAAGCCCTTATACTCTCGGCAATGACAACAGAACGGGAGACGAACCCGTTCGGACCCCATCAGGCTGTAGAGGTTACGCATGGATATTTTACGTATTGGTTTGGTTTCCGTTTCTGACCGCGCTTCCGGCGGCGTTTACCAGGATAAAGGCATTCCGGCGCTGGAGGAGTGGCTGGCCGGCGCGCTGGCGACGCCGTTCAAGCTGGAAACCCGGCTGATCCCCGATGAGCAGACGCAAATTGAACAAACGCTGTGTGAGCTGGTGGACGAAATGGGCTGCCATCTGGTGCTGACCACCGGCGGCACCGGGCCGGCGCGTCGCGACGTCACCCCTGACGCCACGCTGGCGATCGCCGATCGCGTGATGCCCGGCTTCGGCGAGCAAATGCGTCAGATCAGCCTACACTATGTGCCAACGGCAATTCTTTCTCGCCAGGTGGGGGCGATCCGCAAGCAGGCGCTGATCATCAATCTGCCCGGCCAGCCAAAGTCGATCAAGGAAACGCTGGAAGGGGTGAAGGACGAGCAGGGCAATGCGGTGGTGCACGGCATCTTCGCCAGCGTGCCTTATTGCATTCAGTTGCTCGACGGGCCTTATGTCGAAACGCATGCCGCAGTGGTAGCAGCATTTCGGCCAAAGAGCGCGCGTCGCGAGATAAACCTCTAAAATTCAGCAATCTGCGAGATCGGCTTCAGCCCGTTTGGTGTGAAAATAATTTGCCGCTATAGTAAGGATTCTTTTACAGAAAGCCTGCGGCTTTTATTTTTACAGCCTTTACCGACGGTGCCCTATGCCTCACGACACTAATCGCCGGCTGAACCGGCAAGACTACAAAACGCTGACGTTGGCCGCGTTGGGCGGCGCGTTGGAGTTTTACGACTTCATCATCTTCGTATTCTTCGCCGCCGTGGTCGGCGATCTGTTCTTCCCGGCGGACATGCCGGAATGGCTGCGGCTGGTGCAAACCTTCGGCATTTTCGCCGCCGGCTATCTGGCCCGCCCGCTGGGCGGCATCGTGATGGCGCACTTCGGCGATCTGGTCGGCCGCAAAAAGATGTTTACCCTGAGCATTCTGCTGATGGCGTTGCCGACGCTGGCGATGGGCCTGCTGCCGACCTACGCCAGCATCGGCATCGCCGCGCCGCTGTTGCTGCTGCTGATGCGCGTGCTGCAGGGGGCGGCGATCGGCGGAGAGGTGCCGGGCGCCTGGGTCTTCGTCGCCGAACACGTGCCGCGCGGGCGCATCGGTTTCGCCTGCGGCACGCTGACCGCCGGGCTGACGGTGGGCATCCTGCTGGGATCGGTGGTGGCGACGGTGATCAACACCACGCTTAGCCCGCAGAGCATTGCCGGCGGCGGCTGGCGCATTCCATTCCTGCTGGGCGGCATGTTCGGCCTGGTGGCGATGTACCTGCGCCGCTGGCTGCAGGAAACGCCGATCTTCATCGAGATGCAGGCGCGCAAAGCACTGGCCGAGGAGCTGCCGCTGAAATCGGTGGTGCTCAACCACAAACGGGAAGTGGCGGTGTCGATGCTGCTGACCTGGCTGCTCTCCGCCGGTATCGTGGTGGTGATCCTGATGACCCCGACCTATCTGCAAAAACAGTTCGGCATTGCGCCGGCCCTGACGCTGCAGGCCAACAGCATCGCCACCATCATGCTGATCGCCGGCTGCATCGTCGCCGGTTTGTCGGCCGATCGCTTCGGCGCCAGCAAAACGCTGGTGGTCGGCAGTTTGCTGCTGGCCGGCTGCAGCTGGTTGTTCTATCAGACGGTGGGCGTCCGCCCGGAAATGCTGTTCGCCTGCTATGCGCTGGTGGGTTTCAGCGTAGGCGTGGTGGGAGCCGTGCCGTACGTGATGGTGCGGGCTTTCCCGGCGGAAGTGCGGTTTACCGGCATCTCGTTCTCATATAACGTCTCGTACGCTATTTTTGGCGGTTTAACCCCTATTTTTGTGACGCTGATCATGAAATTAACCCCGTTAGCGCCCGCTTACTATGTGCTGGCGCTGTCGCTTATCGGGCTGCTGCTCGGTGTCTACCTGCATCGCGACCTGAACAGCGAAGCCGGCGAGCGGCGAGCCGGTTCCTACAGCTAAAAAAAGCCCTGCATTGCAGGGCTTTTTCGTCAGGGGCGGGCGATTACGCCGTGACCGGCGATGCCGCGACGCGGGCCGAGGCCGGTTCGCCAATCGGCAGCACGGTGCGGCCGTATTGCTCGTTGAGCACTTCGGCCATCGCCAGGTAGATGGCGCTGGCGCCGCAGATGATGCCCTCATAACCGGCGAAGGTCAGCAGCGCGTGGTTGCCGGTGATGTTGCCGACGGCCAGCAGGGCGAACAGCAGCGTCAGGCTGGCGAACACGAACTGCAGCACGCGGTTGGCGCCCAGGGTGCCGAAGAACATGAACAGGGTGAAGACGCCCCACAGCGCCAGGTAGATGCCCAACACGTGCGCCTCGGTGGCTTCCGCCAGGCCCAAACGCGGCAGCAGCAGCAGGCCGACCAGGCTCAGCCAGAAGCTGCCGTAGGCGGTGAATGCGGTCATACCAAAGGTGTTGCCCTTCTTGTACTCCAGCAGACCGGCCAGGATCTGGGCCAGGCCACCGAAGAAAATCCCCATGCTGATGATGGCTGAGTTCAGTGGGAAAAAGCCCGCGTTGTGCAGGTTCAGCAAGACGGTGGTCATCCCGAAGCCCATCAGGCCGAGAGGGCCGGGATTCGCCAACTTGTTGGTGTGCATAAGTCCTCTGCGATAACAGAAAATTAACGGAAACAGCGAAGTAAAATCATAAATGGTCTGAATGGCCAAAAAATCGAAGTTTTCCATCAGAGCGCGCGCATCATAATGATCCCCGCAGCCGGAAACAATGATCTGAATGACGATAAAAAAAGAAATTTTTTTTGCTTTGCCCCTTGATGCCGAGCTGGATGGCCCCATCTTATTTGCAACCGCAGCTGCTAACCGCGGGTCGCACTGAGATATCGGGCAGTTGAAAAGCAAAAAATCGCCCGCATATAGGTTAGCAACCTGACTGACTTATGAATTTTTTAGTGGAGACGTTTAGATGGGCAAAATTATTGGTATCGACCTGGGTACTACCAACTCTTGCGTAGCAATTATGGATGGTGCCAAGGCACGCGTGCTGGAAAACGCCGAGGGCGACCGCACCACTCCTTCTATTATCGCATATACCCAGGACGGTGAAACTCTGGTTGGCCAGCCGGCTAAGCGTCAGGCAGTGACCAACCCTGAAAACACCCTGTTCGCCATCAAGCGCCTGATCGGCCGCCGCTTCCAGGATGAAGAAGCGCAGCGCGACAAAGCGATCATGCCTTACAAAATCATCGAAGCCGACAACGGCGATGCCTGGCTGGAAGTGAAAGGCCAGAAAATGGCTCCGCCGCAGATCTCTGCGGAAGTGCTGAAGAAAATGAAGAAAACGGCGGAAGATTACCTGGGCGAACCGGTAACTGAAGCGGTTATCACCGTACCGGCTTACTTCAACGACGCCCAGCGTCAGGCGACTAAAGACGCCGGCCGCATCGCGGGTCTGGAAGTCAAGCGCATCATCAACGAACCGACCGCGGCGGCGCTGGCCTACGGACTGGACAAAGAAGTCGGCAACCGCACCATCGCGGTTTATGACCTGGGCGGCGGTACTTTCGATATCTCCATCATCGAAATCGACGACGTTGACGGCGAAAAAACCTTCGAAGTGCTGGCGACCAACGGTGACACCCACCTGGGCGGCGAAGACTTCGACAGCCGTCTGATCAACTACCTGGTGGAAGAGTTCAAGAAAGATCAGGGCATCGATCTGCGCAACGATCCGCTGGCGATGCAGCGTCTGAAAGAAGCCGCCGAGAAAGCGAAGATTGAACTGTCTTCCGCTCAGCAGACCGACGTTAACCTGCCGTACATCACGGCAGACGCGACCGGTCCAAAACACATGAACATCAAAGTGACTCGCGCCAAACTCGAGTCGCTGGTTGAAGATTTGGTGGCGCGCTCCATCGAGCCGCTGAAAGTGGCGCTGAAAGACGCAGGCCTGTCGGTTTCCGACATCCAGGACGTGATCCTGGTGGGTGGCCAGACCCGTATGCCAATGGTGCAGAAGAAAGTCGCAGACTTCTTCGGCAAAGAGCCGCGTAAAGACGTGAACCCGGACGAAGCGGTTGCCGTGGGCGCTGCGGTACAGGGCGGCGTGTTGGCCGGTGATGTGAAAGACGTTCTGCTGCTGGACGTTACCCCGCTGTCGCTGGGTATCGAAACCATGGGCAGCGTGATGACGCCGCTGATCACCAAAAACACCACGATCCCGACCAAGCACAGCCAGGTGTTCTCTACTGCGGAAGACAACCAGTCTGCGGTCACCATCCACGTGCTGCAGGGTGAGCGTAAGCGCGCCAGCGATAACAAATCTCTGGGCCAGTTCAACCTGGACGGCATCCAGGCGGCACCGCGCGGCATGGCGCAGATCGAAGTCACCTTCGACATCGATGCCGACGGCATTCTGCACGTGTCTGCCAAAGACAAGAACACCGGTCGTGAGCAGAAGATCACCATCAAGGCGTCTTCTGGCCTGAACGAGGATGAAATCCAGAAAATGGTGCGCGACGCCGAGCTGAACGCTGAAGCTGACCGCAAGTTCGAAGAGCTGGTACAGACTCGCAACCAGGCGGATCACCTGATCCACGGCACGCGCAAACAACTGGAAGAAGCGGGCGACAAACTGCCGGCGGAAGACAAAACGGCGATCGAAGCGGCGCTGAAAGATCTGGAAGCGGCGGTGAAAGGCGAAGATAAAGCCGAGATCGAAGCGAAGACCCAGGCGTTGGTGCAGGTTTCCGGCAAGCTGCTGGAAATGGCTCAGGCGCAGCAGGCTCAGCAGGGTGCTGACGCCGGCGCGGACAACGCGGCGCAGAAAGAAGACGACGTGGTTGATGCCGAGTTCGAAGAAGTTAAAGACAAAAAATAATCGCCCTTAAGCGGGCACGGGGCGGCGGAGATGCCGCTCCCGGAAACCAGCACGGGCGTCGAGGCAACTCTGCGCCCGTGCACGCATGTTAAGGGTAAGCGAAAGAATGGCGAAGAAAGACTATTACGAGATTCTCGGCGTCAGCAAGACGGCGGATGAACGTGAGATCAAAAAGGCGTACAAACGCCTGGCGATGAAATACCATCCTGACCGCAACCAGGAACAAGACGCCGAAACCAAGTTTAAAGAAGTTAAAGAAGCTTACGAAGTCCTGACCGACGACCAGAAACGCGCGGCTTACGATCAGTACGGGCACGCGGCCTTTGAACAGGGCGGCATGGGCGGCGGCGGCTTTGGCGGCGGCGCCGACTTCAGCGATATCTTTGGCGACGTGTTTGGCGACATCTTCGGCGGAGGCCGCCGTCAGCGCGCCAGCCGCGGTTCCGATCTGCGCTATAACATGGAGCTGACCCTCGAGGAAGCGGTACGTGGCGTCACCAAAGAGATCCGCATCCCGACGCTGGAAGAGTGCGACGTCTGCCACGGCAGCGGCGCCAAGCCGGGCAGTTCGCCGGTCACCTGCCCAACCTGTCATGGTCAGGGCCAGGTGCAGATGCGTCAGGGCTTCTTCACCGTGCAGCAGGCGTGTCCGCACTGCCATGGCCGCGGTCAGATCATCAAAGATCCGTGCAACAAATGCCATGGCCACGGCCGGGTAGAAAAATCCAAAACGCTGTCGGTGAAAATTCCGTCCGGCGTGGATACCGGCGATCGCATCCGCCTGGCGGGTGAAGGCGAAGCCGGCGAGCACGGCGCACCGGCGGGCGATCTGTACGTTCAGGTGCAGGTGAAGGCGCACCCGATCTTCGAGCGTGAAGGCAACAACCTGTACTGCGAAGTGCCGATCAACTTTGCCATGGCGGCGTTGGGCGGCGAGATTGAAGTGCCGACGCTGGATGGCCGGGTGAAACTGAAGGTGCCTTCGGAGACCCAAACCGGCAAGCTGTTCCGCATGCGCGGCAAGGGCGTGAAATCGGTGCGCGGCGGCAGCCAGGGCGACCTGCTGTGTCGCGTGGTGGTGGAAACCCCGGTCAATCTGAACGACAAGCAGAAGCAGCTGTTGCGTGAGCTGGAAGAGAGCCTGGGCGGCCCGTCCGGCGACAAGAACAGCCCGCGTTCGAAGAGCTTCTTCGACGGGGTGAAAAAGTTCTTTGACGATCTGACTCGCTAACCTTCTGTTTCTGTTAGCTTATGCGCGAACCCCGGGCTTCTGTCCCGGGGTTTTTATTTGCGCGCCAAACCGCTAATCCCTTATATAAATGTGACTTATTCGTGCTTTAAATCGGTTTTTTCGAGCTGTTTAGCATTTATAAACTTATTTTTTCGAATTAAAACGCCCTCTATACTCACTTCATGACTGTGCTTCGCAGGGCGCTTCGCCTTGCTCAGATTTGGAGAGACGTATTGTGACCAACATCATTCGTCAATTTTTACGTCAGGAAGCCGCGGGCGGCATCATCCTGATCGCGGCGGCGATCGTCGCCCTGATCATGGCCAACAGCCCGGCGCAGGGGATCTACCAGGCATTCCTTAACCTGCCGGTGATGGTGAAGGTAGCTTCGCTGGAGATCGCCAAGCCGCTGCTGCTGTGGATCAACGACGGGCTGATGGCCATCTTCTTCCTGGTGGTGGGGCTTGAGGTCAAGCGCGAGCTGATGCAAGGCTCACTGTCCGGGCGTGACAAGGCGGTGTTTCCGGCGATCGCCGCACTGGGCGGCATGCTGGCGCCGGCGCTGATTTACCTGTTGTTCAACGGCGCAGATGAAGTCACTCGCCAGGGTTGGGCGATCCCGGCCGCGACCGATATCGCCTTCGCGCTGGGCGTCATGGCGTTGCTGGGCAATCGCGTGCCGACCAGCCTGAAAGTGTTCCTGTTGGCGCTGGCGATCATCGACGACCTGGGCGTGATCATCATCATCGCGCTGTTCTACACCCACGAAGTGTCGATGATCGCGCTGGGGGTGGCGGCCGCGGCGACGGTGCTGCTGGCGGTGATGAACTGGCGCGGCGTGGGCAAAACTTCGTTGTACATGATGGTCGGCCTGGTGTTGTGGGTGGCGATCCTCAAGTCCGGGGTGCACGCGACGCTGGCCGGGGTGATCGTCGGCTTTATGATCCCGCTTAACGTGAAGAAGGGGCCATCGCCGTCGGAGACGTTGGAGCATGAGCTGCACCCGTGGGTGGCGTTCATGATCCTGCCGCTGTTCGCTTTCGCCAACGCCGGGGTCTCTCTGCAGGGCGTATCGCTGGAGGGATTGACCTCGCTGCTGCCGGTCGGGATTGCGGCCGGTCTGTTTATCGGCAAGCCGCTGGGGATTTTCCTCTTCAGCCTGCTGGCGGTGAAAATGGGCATCGCCCGCTTGCCTGAGGGGATCGGCTTCAAACAGGTGTTTGCCGTTTCGGTGCTCTGTGGTATTGGTTTTACCATGTCGATTTTCATCGCCTCGCTGGCGTTCGGCGAGGCCGATGCGGCGCTCAGCACTTATTCCCGTCTGGGGATCCTGTTGGGCTCCACCGCCGCGGCGGTGGCGGGGTACGGATTACTGCGTCTGGCGTTGCCGCGCGTGCGTTAATCCTGTCAGTGCCCGGCAGGGGCGCACAATAAAATGGCTGGTCGGAGCTGTGCGGTATAAAATATGTGCAGCTTCGGCCGTTCTTCGTTGGGACTAATGGGGCTATACGTTGTCTGAAGCAGGGAAAGGAAGTTTGTCGCTCGTCACGGCACACCGTTTGCCGCTGCGAAACGTTGTTAAGGAGAGCCGCTCGTGAGGATGTCGCATATCAACTTTAATCACCTTTACTATTTCTGGCAGGTCTGCAAGGCCGGTTCCGTGGTCGGCGCCGCTGAAGCGTTGTTTCTGACGCCGCAGACCATCACCGGCCAGATCAAGGCGCTGGAAGAGCGGTTGGACGGCAAGCTGTTCAAACGCCAGGGGCGCGGGTTGGTGCCTTCGGAGCTGGGGCAGTTGGTGTTCCGCTATGCCGACAAGATGTTCATGCTCAGCCAGGAAATGCTGGATATTGTCAACTACCGCAAAGAGTCGAACCTGCTGTTCGACGTCGGCGTGGCGGATGCGCTGTCGAAGCGGCTGGTCAGCCAGGTATTGGAAACGGCGGTGGTGGTGGACAACGAGCAGATCCACCTGCGTTGTTTTGAATCGACGCACGAGATGCTGCTGGAGCAGCTCAGCCAGCACAAGCTGGATATGATCCTGTCGGATTGCCCGGTGGACTCCAGCCAGCAGGAAGGGCTGTTCTCGCTGAAGCTGGGCGAGTGCGGCATCAGCTTCTTCTGCCGCCAGCCGGCGCCGGAGTTGCCGTTCCCGGCCTGCCTGGAGCAGCGTAAGTTGCTGATCCCCGGCCGCCGCTCGATGCTGGGGCGCAAGCTGCTTAACTGGTTCAATACGCAGGGCATTCAGGTGGAGATCCTGGGCGAGTTCGACGATGCGGCGCTGATGAAGGCCTTCGGCATGTACCACAACGCGATTTTCGTGGCGCCGACGCTGTATGCGCAGGATACCTACAACGATGACAACGTGGTGGAGATTGGGCGCATCGACAGCGTGCAGGAGGAGTATTACATCATCTTTGCCGAGCGCATGATCCAGCATCCGGCGGTGCAGCGCGTATGCAACAAAGACTTCTCGGCGCTGTTTTCCTGCTAGCGGTTCACTGAACGCAGGACGTAAAAAAACCGGCCTGAGCCGGTTTTTTTATCAAGCAGATAACGAAATGCTTATTGCATTGCGTTGATGCGTGCAGTCAGGTTTGACTTATGACGCGCTGCTTTGTTTTTGTGGATCAGGCCTTTAGCTGCCTGACGGTCCACCAGTGGCTGCATTACCAGGAATGCATTTTGTGCTGCTTCTTTGTCGCCAGCTGCGATAGCTGCGTCTACCTTCTTGATGAAGGTACGCACCATTGAGCGACGGCTTGCGTTATGCTTGCGGCGTTTCTCAGACTGTACGGCGCGTTTCTTAGCTGATTTGATATTAGCCAAGGTCCAACTCCCAAATATATTCTATTGAGGACAATTCAAAGGCCGAGGAATATGCCCTTTTAGCCTTCGTTTGTCAATGGATTTGTGCAAATAAGCGCCGTTTGTACAGGCGGCACTCGCTACGTTGTGATGGCGCAGGATTTTACCAGCTTCGCTCTTGGGAATACAGTGTTTCGCGAGAAAATTCGCCAATGATTTGCCGCGGCGGGCGCAAGCCGTTGGCCGCGGTCGAGAATCGGCCCGGCGGCGCGGGATAAACTGCGGTGAAGCCGTTTCACGCGCAGATTATCTCCGGTATGGTATGTCTATTACATAAAGGCACCAATCGCGGGTTAACCTTACCGGCTGTACAAGGTATAATCCGCCGATTTCCACTGTTTTGAGCCAGCTATGGAGCTAATTCGCGGCATTCACAATATCCGGGCGCGCCACCATGGTTGCGTGCTCACCATCGGCAACTTTGACGGCGTACACCGCGGTCATCAGGCGCTGCTGGAGCAGTTGAAGCAACAAGGGCAACGCCTCGGGCTGCCGGTGATGGTCATGATCTTTGAGCCGCAGCCGCTGGAGATGTTCGCCGCAGACAAGGCGCCGGCCCGTTTGACGCGCCTGCGCGACAAGGCCAACTATCTGGCGCAGGCGGGCGTTGATTACCTGCTGTGCGTCAAGTTCGATCCGCGTTTTGCCGCCAACACCGCGCAGGCGTTCGTCGCCGAGCTGCTGGTGGAGAAGCTCGGCGTCAAATTCCTGATGGTGGGGGATGATTTTCGCTTTGGCGCCGGGCGTCAGGGCGATTTTCCGCTATTGCAGCAGGCCGGAAAAGAGTACGGCTTCGACGTGGTCAGCACCCCGACCTTCCGCGAAGGCGACCGGCGCATCAGCAGTACGGCGATCCGCACTGCGCTGAGCGAGGACGATCTGCCGCTGGCGGAGACCCTGTTGGGCCACCCGTACAGCATCTCCGGGCGCGTGGTGCACGGCGATGAGCTGGGCCGCACCATCGGCTTCCCGACCGCCAACCTGCCGCTCAAGCGCCTGGTGGCGCCGGTGAAAGGGGTGTATGCGGTGGAGGTGTACGGCCTGGGGCCGCAGCCGCTGCCGGGCGTGGCCAACATCGGCACGCGCCCGACCGTCGCCGGCGTGCGCCAGCAGCTGGAAGTGCATCTGCTGGATGTCACAATGGATCTTTACGGGCGCCATATTGAGGTGGTGCTCCGCGCAAAATTGCGCAATGAACAGCGGTTTGCTTCGCTCGATGCCCTGAAGCAGCAGATCGCCAATGATGTGGTGACGGCCCGGAAGTTCTTCGGGTTAAAAACACTGGTTTAATCGTTTACCCTAAACAATTCGAGCCGCATCGCGGCGGCAACCGCGCGAACCCCGATGAGCTTGCACAGGCAAGTGATTCGGGTGAGAAAGGGCGGCCGACAAAGATGCAGCTTGAAGTGTGACGGGTAAATAGCCGAAAACGGAAACGAGAATCTCATGAGTGACTACAAGAATACCCTGAACTTGCCGGAAACAGGGTTCCCGATGCGCGGTGATCTCGCCAAGCGCGAGCCTGGCATGCTGCAACGTTGGTATGAACAGGATCTGTACGGGATTATTCGTACTGCCAAAAAGGGCAAAAAAACCTTCATTTTGCATGACGGCCCTCCGTATGCGAACGGCAGCATTCACATTGGTCACTCGGTTAACAAGATTCTCAAAGACATTATCATCAAGTCGAAAGGGATGGCCGGCTTCGACTCGCCTTATGTGCCGGGTTGGGATTGCCACGGCCTGCCTATCGAACTGAAGGTTGAGCAGCTGTACGGCAAACCGGGCGAGAAGCTGACGGCGGCCGAGTTCCGCCAGAAGTGCCGCGAATACGCGGCCGAGCAGGTTGAAGGCCAGAAGAAGGACTTCATCCGCCTGGGTGTGCTGGGCGACTGGGATCGTCCATACCTGACCATGGACTTCAAAACCGAAGCCAACATCATCCGCGCGCTGGGCAAGATCATCAGCAACGGCCACCTGCTGAAAGGTGCCAAGCCGGTTCACTGGTGCACCGACTGCGGCTCGTCGCTGGCGGAAGCGGAAGTGGAGTATTACGACAAGACTTCGCCGTCGATCGACGTGTCCTTCCATGCGGCCGACGCGGCTGCCGTGGCGGCCAAGTTCGGCGTGAGCCACTTCAACGGCGCCATCTCGCTGGTTATCTGGACCACCACGCCGTGGACCTTGCCGGCCAACCGCGCGATCTCGCTGCACCCGGACTTCACCTATCAACTGGTGCAGGTTGACGGCCAGTGCCTGATCCTGGCGGCCGAACTGGTGGAAAGCGTGATGAAACGCGCCGGCATCACCGAGTGGACGGTGCTGGGCAGCTGCAAAGGCGCCGATCTGGAGCTGCTGCGCTTCAAACACCCGTTCATGGACTTCGACGTGCCGGCAATCCTCGGCGAGCATGTGACCTTGGACGCCGGTACCGGTGCGGTGCACACAGCGCCGGGTCACGGCCCGGACGACTTCGTGATCGGCCAGAAATACGGCCTGGAAGTGGCCAACCCGGTAGGGCCGAACGGCTGCTACCTGACCGGCACCTACCCGCTGCTGGACGGCAAGTTCGTCTTCAAGGCCAACGATCTGATCGTCGATCTGCTGCGCGAGAAAGGCGCGCTGCTGCACGTCGAGAAGTTCCTGCACAGCTATCCGTGCTGCTGGCGCCACAAGACGCCAATCATCTTCCGCGCCACGCCGCAATGGTTCATCAGCATGGATCAGAAAGGCCTGCGTCAGCAGTCGCTGGAAGAGATCAAGGGCGTGCAGTGGATCCCGGATTGGGGTCAGGCGCGCATCGAAATGATGGTGGCCAACCGCCCGGACTGGTGCATCTCGCGTCAGCGCACCTGGGGCGTGCCGATGTCGCTGTTCGTGCACAAAGAGACCGAGCAGCTGCACCCGCGCACCGTTGAGCTGATGGAAGAAGTGGCCAAGCGCGTCGAGCAAGACGGCATTCAGGCCTGGTGGGATCTGGACGCGGCCGACATCCTCGGCGCGGAAGCCGCCGACTACGTGAAAGTGCCGGATACGCTGGACGTGTGGTTCGATTCCGGTTCTACCCACGCCTCCGTTGTCGACGTGCGTCCTGAATTCAACGGCCACGGCGCCGACATGTATCTGGAAGGCTCCGACCAACACCGCGGCTGGTTCATGTCATCGCTGATGATTTCCACCGCGATGAAGGGCAAGGCGCCGTACAAGGAAGTGCTGACCCACGGCTTCACCGTCGACGGCCAGGGCCGCAAGATGTCCAAGTCGATCGGCAACACCGTCAGCCCGCAGGACGTGATGAACAAGCTGGGCGGCGACATTCTGCGTCTGTGGGTGGCGTCGACCGATTACACCGGCGAGATCGCGGTGTCCGACGAGATCCTCAAGCGTTCCGCCGACTCTTACCGCCGCATCCGCAACACCGCGCGCTTCCTGCTGGCCAACCTGAACGGGTTCGAGCCAAGCACCGATTGCGTGGCGCCGGAAGACATGGTGGTGCTGGATCGCTGGGCGGTCGGCCGCGCGCTGGCGGCGCAGCAGGATATCGAGCAGGCTTACGCCAACTACGATTTCCACGAAGTGGTGCAGCGCCTGATGCAGTTCTGTTCGGTCGAGATGGGCTCCTTCTACCTGGATATCATCAAGGATCGTCAGTACACCGCCAAGAGCGACAGCGTCGCCCGCCGCAGCTGCCAGACCGCGCTGTATCACATCGTCGAAGCGCTGGTGCGCTGGATGGCGCCGATCATGTCGTTCACCGCAGACGAGATCTGGGGCTTCATGCCGGGCAAACGCGCGCAGTACGTGTTCACCGAAGAGTGGTACGACGGCCTGTTCGGGCTGGCGGAAGGCGAGCCGATGAACGACGCTTTCTGGGCTGAGCTGCTGAAAGTGCGCGGCGAAGTGAACAAGGTGCTGGAGCAGGCGCGTGCGGACAAACGCCTCGGCGGTTCGCTGGAAGCGGCGGTGACGCTGTATGCCGACAGCGAGTTGGCGGCGCGTCTGAACAGCCTGCAGGATGAGCTGCGCTTTGTGCTGCTGACCTCTGCGGCAAGCGTTGCGCCATTGGCGGAGGCGCCGGCCGACGCGCAGGCCTCCGAGTTGCTGAAAGGGCTGAAGATCGCCTTCAGCACGGCGCCAGGTGAGAAGTGCCCGCGCTGCTGGCATTACACCACCGATATCGGCCTGGTGGCGGAGCATGCAGACATCTGCGGCCGCTGTGTAAGCAACGTCGCCGGTGACGGCGAGAAGCGTAACTTTGCCTGAGAACTTGCGCCTGATGAGTAAACCAATTTGTTCGACCGGCCTGCGTTGGCTGTGGGTTGTAGTGGCGGTGCTGGCGCTGGATTTCGGCAGCAAACAGTGGATCCTCGCTAACTTTACGCTGGGCCAGTCCCAGCCGTTGATCCCGTCGTTCAACCTGTTTTACGCGCGCAACTACGGCGCCGCGTTCAGCTTCCTGGCCGATCACGGCGGTTGGCAGCGCTGGTTCTTCGCCGGCATCGCCATCGCCATTGTCGCGGTGCTGCTGGTGATGATGTACCGCAGCGCGGCGCAGCAGAAGCTGAACAACATCGCCTACGCCTTTATCATCGGCGGGGCGTTGGGCAACCTGTTCGATCGCCTGTGGCACGGTTTCGTGGTCGATTTCATCGACTTTTACGTCGGTGACTGGCACTACCCGACCTTCAATCTGGCGGACAGCTTTATCTGCGTGGGCGCGGCGATGATCGTGCTGGAAGGTTTCCTGTCGCCGGCGAACAAAGGCGTAAAGAGCAAAGGTGAGTAATATGACGGCTCAGGTTATCAGTGACAGCGCGGTGCTGGTTCACTTTACGCTGAAACTGGAAGACGGTTCGACCGCCGAATCCACCCGCAGCAGCGGCAAACCGGCGCTGTTCCGCCTGGGTGACGGCAGCCTGTCGGCGCCGCTGGAAGAGCAGCTGCTCGGCCTGCGCGCGGGCGACAAGCGCGCCTTTACCCTGCAGCCGGAAGCGGCGTTCGGCGCGGAGAACCCGGATCTGGTCCAGTTCTTCTCGCGCCGCGACTTCGCGGAAACCGGCGTGCCGGACGTGGGCACCATCATGCTGTTTACCGCGATTGACGGCAGCGAAATGCCGGGCGTGGTGCGCGCGGTGGCGGAAGATTCGATCACCGTCGATTTCAACCATCCGCTGGCGGGCCATCCGGTGACCTTCGACATCGAAGTGCTGGAGATCGATCCGCAGCAGGAGGAGACGCATGCAAATATTGCTGGCTAACCCGCGCGGCTTCTGCGCCGGGGTTGATCGTGCGATCAGCATCGTGGAACGCGCGCTGGAGCTGTATGGCGCGCCGATCTACGTACGGCATGAAGTGGTGCACAACCGCTACGTGGTCGACAGCCTGCGTGAGCGTGGCGCCGTGTTTATCGAAGAGATCGCCGAAGTGCCGGACGGCTCTATCCTGATCTTCTCGGCGCACGGCGTGTCTCAAGCCGTGCGCGCCGAAGCCAAGGCGCGCGATCTGACCATGCTGTTCGACGCCACCTGTCCGCTGGTGACCAAGGTGCATATGGAAGTGGCGCGCGCCAGCCGCCGCGGCACCGAAGCGATTCTGATCGGCCATGCCGGGCACCCGGAGGTGGAAGGCACCATGGGCCAGTACAGCAACCCGCAGGGCGGCATGTACCTGGTCGAATCGCCGGAAGACGTGTGGAAGCTGCAGGTGAAAGACGAAAACAACCTGTGCTTCATGACGCAGACCACGCTGTCGGTTGATGATACCTCGGACGTGATCGATGCGCTGCGTCAGCGCTTCCCGAGCATTATCGGTCCGCGCAAGGATGACATTTGCTACGCCACCACCAACCGTCAGGAAGCGGTGCGTAACCTGGCCGGCGATGCGGACGTGGTGCTGGTGGTGGGGTCGAAGAACTCTTCCAACTCTAACCGTCTGGCCGAACTGGCGCAGCGCGTGGGCAAACCGGCTTATTTGATCGATTCGGCGGCGGATATTCAGGAAAGTTGGCTGAGCGAAGCGCGCAACATCGGCGTCACCGCCGGCGCTTCGGCGCCGGACGTGCTGGTGCAGGAGGTGATCTCTCGCCTGAAAGCGCTGGGCGGCGTCGACGTGCATGAAATCAGCGGGCGTGAAGAGAACATCGTGTTCGAAGTGCCGAAAGAGCTGCGCGTGGACGTCCGTCAGATTGACTGAGGTGCGTGAGCGAATGACAACGGGGAGCTTAGGCTTCCCGTTTTTTTTGGAATGCCAACGGCATTAAAAATAAAATGCTGAGCATATTCAAATTTTCTGCTAACTAAAGCCAAATTTATTCTGAGTATTTGAAATAGCGGTGGCGCTATTAATTATATAGGCTGAATGAAGTCATTAAATAGAATATCATTAGGCTGCAATCTAAATAGGGCCTGGTGTCGTCAACGTGATTACAATAATTACAATAGTGGTCTTGCAGATGTTTCTTATTTTATTCTTGTCGAATCTGTTCTAGGTCGTTTAATCCTTTCTCCTTTAAATAGAGCTTCATATGCTCCAGCAATCGCCGGACTTTTAATGGCTGGATCTCCCGTCGCGGCATAATGGCATAGCAATTAATTTCCGGTAATCGCCAGTCGGGCAATATTTCAATCAGCTCGCCGCTGCGCAACTCTCGCTCGACGTTGGCGAAGAAATTGCGAATGATGCCTTTGCCGGTCAGCGCCAGCTCCTTCATCGCCATGCCGCTGTTGGTGAACAGTCGCCCGGTCATGCGCATGCGGTGCTCGCCGCCGTCGCGATGGATCAGGCGAACAAACTGCGGATTGCCGAGCGGCGTAAAGGTGACCCAGTGATGTTGCGTCAGCGCCTGCGGCGAATCCGGCACCCCGTAGTTCGCCAGGTAGGCCGGGGAGGCGCACAGCACTTCGCGGCAGCGCGCCAGCCGCGTGGAGACGTAGCTGGAGTCAGCCAGCGCGCCGCCGCGTATCGCCAGATCGATGCGTTGCGCGATGAGGTCTATTCTCTCATCGTGGATTTCCAACCGCAGCGTGATGCGCGGGTGTTCGTCGAGGAAGCTCTGCAGCGCCGGCACCAGATAATGGGTGGCGAATTCGGTCGAGGTGGCGACGCGCAGTTCACCGACCAGCTCGCCGCGCAGCGCGGCGATCCGCTGTTGCCCGCGCTCGGCGGCGTGGATCATCAGCAGACAATCTTCATAAAAGCACAATCCGGCTTCGGTCAGGCTCAATGAGCGCGTCGATCGCAACAGTAATTGAATACCCAGATGTTCCTCCAGCTGGCGAATATGCTGGCTGACGGCCGATGTCGTCATGCCCAATTCTTTTGCCGCCATGCTGAATGCGCCACAATCGACCACTTTTGAGAAAATGGCCATGCGTTTTAAAATATTGCTCATAGTTTGTTAAGCACAACTTAACCTAGATTGTGAGTTATACGGGCTAATAATATAGCACCATCTTTCCTATATTGCCTGAAGCATATAAACGCCGGGCTGATTATTATTTTGCATGCGCTTTATCTCTTTTTGATAAATCTTATTGCGCTTGCCAATAATACACCCGCGCCACATCGCAACAGGAGCTCATTGTGGATAGCGCACAGAAAAAAGAAGAGATAGCATTAAAAATCCTACGTGAATTATTGCAATATCGACGTCGCCTCATCGCCGACGATGCTTCTCTGGCTGAAGAAGAGCGGCAGGTCACTCAGGTGCAATTGCCGCGCATTCGGGCATTCATTGAAAACGATCAGCGCATCGAATTCGTGCTGCCGGCTTTTCCGACCAAGTCACCCAACGCCAATAAAGTGATAGGCGCGGTGCCGGACATGGCGGAGCGGTTGTCGCTGATCTTCCTCAACTCGCTGTGCCAGCGCATTCAACTCTATTACCCGCCGGGCGCGCATATCGTTATCTGTTCCGACGGCCACGTGTTCGGCGATCTGATCCGCGTCAGCGACGAAGCGATCAACCATTATCAACGTGAGATTGAAAGCCTGCTGCATGAAGTGGGCGCAACCCACCTGAGCGTGTTCAACCTTGGCGATGTCAAAGGCCTGGCGGAGCATACCGATGACTACGATCTGCTGCGTCGGCTGTTGGTGGACGGTTATGCCGAATCGGAAGAGGCGATCAAGCGTCAGCTGATGCAGGACGAGCAGGGATTAATGCTGTATCGCGCCATCACGCGCTTCTTGTATGAAGACAGCCTCCTGCCGGGCTACAGCGGTTCCAACGCCGCGCTGCAAAAAGACGCCAAACGGCGCGCCTGCGGCGTTATCCAGCGCAGCTGGGCCTGGGGCAACCTGTTGGCCCAGCATTTCCCGGCGGCGATCCGCCTGTCGATTCACCCGCAGCCGGCCGACAGCCTGAAGATAGGCATCCACATGATGCCGACCAAAGACGACTGGCTGACGCCGTGGCATGGCGTGGCGGCCAACGTGAACGGCCAGTTCGTGCTGATGAAGCGTAAAGACGCGCAGAGCCTGGACGGCGAGTTGGTTGAGATCCGCGGCACGCCGAGCCATTACCTGATCGAACAACCGCAGATGGCCTGAGGCCGCTGCATGCTTTTGCGCCCGAAATCCTGACGGGCGCCTTTTTGACGGCACGTTGCCGTGTGAGCAGCACATTCGATGCAAGGAGAATCACCATGAACAACCAACCGCTTAATTGCCACATTCAACCGAACACCCCGTTCGGCGCGATCCTGACGCCGCAGCATCCGGGGCAAAAGGTCAGCGAGCTGCCGGTGGCGGCGCTGCGAGCGCTGGCGCAGGAGCACCACTTGCTGGTGCTGCGCGGATTCGACTCCGGTTTCAGCGAGCCGGAAGTCCTGACTCGCTATGCCGAACAGTGGGGCGAGATCATGATGTGGCCGTTCGGTGCGGTGCTGGACGTGAAGGAACATCCGGACGCCAAGGATCATATCTTCGACAGCAGCTACGTCCCGCTGCATTGGGATGGCATGTATAAGCCGACCATACCCGAGTTCCAGTTATTCCACTGCGTGGCGGCGCCGTCGCCGGACGAAGGCGGATGTACCACCTTCGTCGACACCACGCGCTTGCTGGCCAATGCGGACGAAGCGTTGCTGGAGCAGTGGCTGTCGGTGTCTATCACCTACCGCATCAAGCAGGTGGTGCATTACGGCGGCGAAGTCTGTTCGCCGCTGGTGGTGCAGCACCCGAACGGCAGAGGATTGATCATGCGCTACAATGAACCGCCGACGGAGGGAAAAAAATTCCTCAACCAGCACGCGCTGGAATATCACGGCGTGCCGGCGCAGCAGCAGGAACAGTTCCACCGTACTCTGCAGCAGCACCTGTACGATCCGCGTCACTATTATGCCCACCAGTGGCAACAGGGTGACGTGGTGGTCGCGGACAACTTCTCGCTGCTGCACGGCCGCGAGGGCTTTACCGCCCGTTCCGCGCGTCATTTGCAGCGCGTGCATATTCAAAGCAATCCGGTGTGCGCCAATCTGGCGCTGAAGCCGGCCAACGCAGAAGCTTAAAAGGAGCATTATGGCAAGGATACTGATGGCGGCGGTCGCCACTCCGGGGCACGTCTACCCGATGTTAGCCATCGCTCGCCACCTGATCGCCCAAGGGCATCAGGTGCGGGTGATGACCGGCGCGCTGTTCCGCGAACGCGCCGAAGCGGCTGGGGCGAGCTTCGTGCCGTTCGACGCGCAGGTGGACTTCGACTATCGCCACCTGGAGGCGCATTTCCCCGAGCGCGCCGCGCTGCCGCCGGGCAATGCGCAGATGGCGCTGGCGCTGAAAGATTTCTTCGCCGCGCCGATCCCACTGTTGGATCGTCAGCTGCGTGCGGCCATCGCCGCCGAAAAGACCGATCTGCTGATGGTGGAGAACTGCTTCTACGGCGTGCTGCCGCTGCTGCAGTCCGCCGAACGGCCGCCGGTCTTCGGGATCGGCGTCACGCCGCTGTCGTATTCTTCGCGCGACGCCATTTTCTATGGCCCGCGCATCCCGCCGGCGCTGCTGCCGCGGGCGCTGACCCGCGAGCAATTGGTGGATGAAGCGACGCGGGTGTTGCTTGATGAGGTGCAGCAAAGCTTTGATGCCGCGCTGGTGCAAGCGGGCGGGCGGCCGCTGAATCGCCCGTTTACCGATGCGCTGATCGGCGGCTGCGAGCGTTTCCTGCAGTTGGCCACCACGGCGCTGGAATATGAGCGCGACGACCTGCCGAGCGGCGTGCGCTTCGTCGGGCCGCTGCGCAGCGGTGGTCAACCGGCCGCGGAAGAGGCGCTGTGGGAGGAGGACGATCGTCGGCCGCTGGTGATCGTGTCTCAGGGCACGTTGGCCAATGTCGATCTGCATCAGCTGATCGTGCCGACGCTTCAGGCGCTGGCGCATCTGCCGGTGCGGGTGTTGGCTACTACCGGCGGGCGGGCGACCGAAGGGCTGATGGACGCGTTGCCGGACAACGCCCGAGTGCGGGCGTTCATCTCCTTCGAACACTGGTTGCCGCAGGCGGCGCTGCTGATCACCAACGGTGGTTACGGCTCGATCAACTATGCGCTGGACAGCGGCGTGCCGCTGATTATCGCCGGCACCGGTGAGGACAAGCTGGAGGCGGCCGCGCGCGTGGTGGCCGCCGGTTGCGGCATCAGCCTGCATACCAGCACGCCAAGCGCGGAACAAATACTGGCGGCAGCGACGCGCATTCTGCAACAGCCGATCTATCGCCGGCGCGCGGCGCTGGTGCAGGAGGACTATGCTCGCCACGATGCGCTGACGGCGATAGCCAACGAAGTGGCCGCCATTACCGCTTGACCCCGCCGCACTCCGTTCCTCAGGCGCCGTTTTCGGCGCCTTTTTTCTGCATTTTTTTGCAATGAAAACTGCATGATTATGTACAATCGTCGCAGGCCGCCAAATCGGTTGAATGTTAATCTCACGACAGCGCCGCTGATGAAAGAAGCGCAATATCATAATTTTCTAATTATGAAATGAATCCTCTGGCGGCGCCGCAGCGGGGCAGTTACCCTGAATCGATAGGTTAATGGGATACGCGTTACATCAAGAAGAGAGCAAGCATGAAAGATTCACAAATCCGCATTGCGATTGCGGGCGCCGGCGGCCGGATGGGCCGTCAATTGATCCAGGCGGTGCAGCAGGCGGAAGGCGTGGTGTTGGGGGCGGCGCTGTCGCGCCCGGGATCGAGCCTGGTCGGCGTTGATGCCGGCGAGCTGGCGGGCATCGGCGCGCTGGGCGTCAAGGTGAGTGACAGTCTGGATAAAGTGGCGAGCGAGTTCGATATTTTGATCGACTTCACCCGTCCTGAAAGCACCCTGGGCTACCTGGAATTTTGCGTGGCGCACCATAAGGCGATGGTGATCGGCACCACCGGCTTCGATGACGCCGGCAAACAGGCGATCCGCGACGCGGCGCAGCATATCGGCATCGTGTTCGCCGCCAACTTCAGCGTCGGCGTCAATCTGGTGCTGAAACTGCTGGAGAAGGCCGCGCAGGTCATGGGCGACTATACCGATATCGAAATCGTTGAGGCGCACCACCGGCACAAAGTGGATGCGCCGTCGGGCACGGCGTTGGCCATGGGCGAAGCGATCGCCGGCGCGCTAGGGCGCGATCTGAAAAGCTGCGCGGTCTATGCGCGCGAAGGCCATACCGGCGAGCGCGATCCGAAGAGCATCGGCTTCGCCACCATTCGCGCCGGCGACATCGTCGGCGAGCACACCGCGATGTTCGCCGACATCGGCGAGCGGGTGGAAATCACCCACAAGGCCTCCAGCCGCATGACTTTCGCCAGCGGCGCGGTGCGCGCGGCTTCCTGGCTTCAGAGTCGGGATAAAGGTCTATTTGATATGCGTGACGTGCTGAGTTTAGACCGGATATAACTAAACTGAATACCATCGTGATGTGGTTGTGTTGATCATAATGCTATGATAATAGGGCAATAATTTTATTGTCCTTTTTTTTAACATGATAAATATCGTTTTGATGTTGTTTCCTTGTCAAGGCTGGTATTTGTTTATGTTTACCTTGCTAATTATCTGCTTTTTTTCCACCGTCGGCTTTTTTAGCGTCTTTTTTGGTCCATTCCGACGCCGTTTTCCGTCATTCCTCCCCGCAACCGTTTTCCAGCCCCGGTTTTCTGTGTTTTTATGGCAGCTCAAGCCGCTTGGGCATCGAGAACTGCAAAAATAAAACAAAAAATGGCGGTTTGGGTAGACAAGCGGAACACTCATCATTAAAATGCGCCCAATTTGCCAAAAATTGGCCTCGCGGACGGTTTTTGCATTGATTTAGATCGCGATATCTGAATTAATATGCAAATATTGTGATTGATTATTCCTCGGAGGATGTTTTGATAAAGTCAGCGCTATTGGTTCTGGAAGACGGAACCCAATTCCACGGTCGGGCCATCGGGGCAGAGGGAACGGCAGTGGGGGAAGTGGTCTTCAATACGTCGATGACCGGTTATCAAGAAATCCTCACTGATCCTTCCTATTCCCGCCAGATCGTTACTCTTACTTATCCTCATATCGGCAATGTCGGCACCAATGCTTCCGACGAAGAATCCTCCGCAGTACACGCCCAAGGCCTCGTCATTCGTGACCTCCCGCTGATCGCCAGCAACTACCGCAGTGAAGAAAGCCTGTCCGACTACCTCAAGCGTCACAACATCGTGGCGATCGCCGATATCGATACCCGTAAGTTGACTCGCCTGCTGCGCGAAAAAGGCGCCCAGAACGGCTGCATCGTCGCCGCCGATTCGCCGGATGCCGCGCTGGCTCTGGCCAAGGCGCAAGGCTTCCCGGGGTTGAAGGGCATGGATTTGGCGAAAGAGGTCACCACTCAAGAGGCCTACAGCTGGCAGCAAGGCAGCTGGACGCTTGAAGGCGACCTGCCGGAAGCCAAAACCACCGCGGAACTGCCGTTCCACGTGGTGGCTTACGACTACGGCGCCAAGCGCAACATCCTGCGCATGCTGGTGGATCGCGGCTGCCGCCTGACAGTGGTGCCGGCGCAGACCCCGGCCGACGAGGTGCTGAAAATGAATCCGGACGGCATCTTCCTGTCCAACGGCCCGGGCGACCCGGAGCCGTGCGACTACGCCATCGCCGCCATCAAGCAGTTCCTGGAAACCGACATTCCGGTGTTCGGCATCTGTCTGGGTCACCAGCTGCTGGCGCTGGCCAGCGGGGCGAAAACCATGAAGATGAAGCTCGGCCACCACGGCGGCAACCACCCGGTGAAGGATCTGGACAACAACACGGTGATGATCACCGCGCAGAACCACGGCTTCGCCGTCGATGAAAACGACCTGCCGGCGAATCTGCGCGTGACGCACAAATCGCTGTTCGACCACACGGTGCAGGGCATTCACCGCACCGACAAGGCGGCGTTCAGCTTCCAGGGGCACCCGGAAGCCAGCCCAGGCCCGCACGACGCCGCGCCGCTGTTCGATCACTTTATCGAACTGATTGAGACTTACCGTTCTAACGCCAAATAATCAGGAGCAGTAAAATGCCAAAACGTACAGACATAAAAAGCATCCTGATCCTCGGCGCTGGCCCGATTGTTATCGGCCAGGCGTGTGAGTTCGACTACTCGGGCGCCCAGGCGTGTAAAGCGCTGCGCGAAGAGGGCTACCGCGTCATTCTGGTCAACTCAAACCCGGCGACCATCATGACCGACCCGGAAATGGCCGATGCGACCTACATTGAGCCTATCCACTGGGAAGTGGTGCGCAAGATCATCGAAAAAGAGCGTCCGGATGCGGTTCTGCCGACCATGGGCGGCCAGACGGCGCTGAACTGCGCGCTGGAGCTGGAGCGTCAGGGCGTGCTGGCCGAGTTCGGCGTCACCATGATCGGCGCAACTGCCGATGCCATCGACAAGGCCGAAGACCGCCGCCGTTTCGACGTGGCGATGAAGAAAATCGGTTTGGATACCGCGCGTTCCGGCATCGCGCACACCATGGAAGAAGCGCTGGCGGTAGCCGCTGACGTCGGCTTCCCGTGCATCATCCGTCCTTCCTTTACCATGGGCGGCACCGGCGGCGGCATCGCCTACAACCGCGAAGAGTTCGAAGAGATCTGCGAACGCGGTCTGGACCTGTCGCCGACCAACGAGCTGCTGATCGACGAATCGCTGATCGGTTGGAAAGAGTACGAGATGGAAGTGGTGCGTGATAAGAACGACAACTGCATCATCGTTTGCTCCATCGAAAACTTCGACGCCATGGGCATCCACACCGGCGACTCGATCACCGTTGCGCCGGCCCAGACCCTGACCGATAAGGAATACCAAATCATGCGCAACGCCTCGATGGCGGTGCTGCGTGAGATCGGTGTTGAAACCGGCGGCTCCAACGTGCAGTTCTCGGTTAACCCGAAAACCGGCCGCCTGATCGTCATCGAGATGAACCCGCGCGTGTCGCGCTCTTCGGCGCTGGCGTCGAAAGCCACCGGCTTCCCGATCGCCAAGATCGCCGCCAAACTGGCGGTGGGCTATACCCTCGATGAGCTGATGAACGACATCACCGGCGGCCGCACCCCGGCGTCGTTCGAGCCGTCCATCGACTACGTCGTGACCAAGATCCCGCGCTTCAACTTCGAGAAGTTCGCCGGCGCCAACGATCGCCTGACTACCCAGATGAAGTCGGTCGGCGAAGTGATGGCCATCGGCCGCACTCAGCAGGAGTCGCTGCAGAAAGCGCTGCGCGGTCTGGAAGTGGGCGCCACCGGCTTCGATCCGAAAGTGAGCCTGGACGATCCGGAAGCGCTGACCAAAATCCGCCGCGAGCTGAAAGACGCCGGTTCCGACCGCATCTGGTACATCGCCGACGCCTTCCGCGCCGGTCTGTCGGTCGACGGCGTCTTCAACCTGACCAACGTCGATCGCTGGTTCCTGGTGCAGATTGAAGAGCTGGTGCGCCTGGAAGAGCAGGTAGCCGAAGCGGGCATCAACGGCCTGGACAAAGACTTCCTGCGCACGTTGAAGCGCAAGGGCTTCGCCGATGCGCGTCTGGCCAAGCTGGCCGGCGTCGCCGAGAGCGAAATTCGCAAGCTGCGCCACAGCCACGGCCTGCACCCGGTGTACAAGCGCGTGGATACCTGCGCGGCGGAATTCGCTACCGACACCGCCTACATGTACTCCACCTATGAAGAAGAGTGCGAGTCCAACCCGACCAACGACCGGCCGAAAGTGATGGTGCTGGGCGGCGGGCCGAACCGTATCGGCCAGGGCATCGAGTTCGACTACTGCTGCGTGCACGCTTCGCTGGCGCTGCGTGAAGATGGCTACGAGACCATCATGGTCAACTGCAACCCGGAAACCGTCTCCACCGACTACGACACCTCGGACCGCCTGTACTTTGAGCCGGTGACCCTGGAAGACGTGCTGGAAATCGTGCGCATCGAGAAACCGAAAGGCGTTATCGTGCAGTACGGCGGCCAGACCCCGCTGAAGCTGGCGCGCGAGCTGGAAGCCGCAGGCGTGCCGATCATCGGCACCAGCCCGGACGCCATCGACCGTGCCGAAGACCGCGAACGCTTCCAGCAGGCGGTCAACCGCCTGGGCCTGAAGCAGCCGGCCAACGCCACCGTCACCGCCATCGAGCAGGCGGTCGAGAAGGCGGCGGGCATCGGTTATCCGCTGGTGGTGCGTCCTTCCTACGTGCTGGGCGGCCGGGCGATGGAAATCGTCTATGACGAAACCGACCTGCGCCGCTACTTCCAGACCGCGGTCAGCGTGTCCAACGATGCGCCGGTGTTGCTGGACCGCTTCCTGGACGATGCGGTGGAGGTGGACGTCGATGCTATCTGCGACGGCGAGCGCGTGCTGATTGGCGGCATCATGGAGCACATCGAGCAGGCGGGCGTGCACTCCGGCGACTCCGCGTGTTCGCTGCCGGCGTACACCCTGAGCCAGGAAATTCAGGACGTGATGCGTCGCCAGGTGGAGAAACTGGCGTTCGAGCTGCAGGTGCGCGGCCTGATGAACGTGCAGTTCGCGGTGAAGGACAACGAAGTCTACCTGATTGAAGTCAACCCGCGCGCCGCGCGTACCGTGCCGTTCGTGTCCAAAGCGACCGGCGTGCCGCTGGCCAAAGTGGCCGCGCGCGTGATGGCGGGCAAAACGCTGGTTGAACAGGGCGTGACCGAAGAGATCATCCCGCCGTACTACTCGGTGAAAGAAGTGGTGCTGCCGTTCAACAAATTCCCGGGCGTCGACCCGATTTTGGGGCCGGAAATGCGCTCTACCGGGGAAGTGATGGGCGTGGGCCGCACCTTCGCGGAAGCCTTCTCCAAGGCGATGCTGGGCAGCAACTCGGGCATGAAGAAACAGGGCCGAGCGCTGCTGTCGGTGCGCGAAGGCGACAAGGCTCGCGTGGTCGATTTGGCCGCCAGCCTGCTGAAGCAGGGCTTTGAGCTGGACGCGACCCACGGCACCGCGGTGGTGCTGGGCGAAGCGGGCATCAACCCGCGCCTGGTCAACAAGGTGCACGAAGGGCGTCCGCACATTCAGGACCGTATCAAGAACGGCGAGTACACCTACATCGTCAACACCACGGCAGGCCGTCAGGCGATTGAGGACTCCAAGCTGATTCGCCGCAGCGCCCTGCAGTACAAGGTGCACTACGACACCACGCTGAACGGCGGCTTCGCCACCGCGATGGCGCTGAAAGCGGATCCGACCGAGCAGGTGACATCGGTGCAGGAAATGCACGCGCGTATTGGTAAGTAACCGCGCGCGAACGCTACGCCAGGGCGCTGCAGATGCAGCGCCCTTTTTTATTCAGTGAATTTGTAGGCTGGCGTTAAAAATTTCCGCTATCAATCAGTGGGCAAACTGTCACTCTGTGTGATTGGTATATGCTTGGTGTATTGGCAAGGAACGAAGGAACGACGATAACAATGATTCTGATAATTTATGCTCACCCGTATCCCCGGCATTCGCATGCCAATCACCGCCTGCTGCAGGCGGTGAGGGATCTTCCCGAGGTGGAGGTGCGCTCGCTGTATGAGCTGTACCCCGATTTCAATATCGACATCAACGCCGAGCAACAGGCGCTGGAGCGCGCCGACCTGGTGGTGCTGCAGCATCCGATGCAGTGGTACAGCTTCCCGCCGCTGTTGAAGCTGTGGATCGACAAAGTGCTGGAGCACGGCTGGGCCTATGGCCACGACGGCAACGCGCTGGTGGGCAAAGACTGCCTGTGGGCGGTGACCAGCGGCGGTGACGAGCACCATTTCGAACTGGGCGATTTTCCCAACTTCGCCGCGCTGGCGCAGCCGCTGCAGGCCACGGCGATTTATTGCGGCATGAACTGGCAGCCGTACTTCGCCCTGCACAACACCTTTACCTGCAACGAACCGGCGCTGATCGCCGCCGGGGAAGCCTACCGGCAGCGGTTGGTCGACTACCTGATGGAACATGCCGAAGCGGAAACCCGGGAGGCCAGCCATGGATAACCACCACATGATGATCGAGGGGCTGATCTATCTCGGTTCCGCCGCGCTGTTCGTGCCGATTGCGGTGCGCCTGGGGCTGGGTTCGGTGCTCGGTTACCTGATCGCCGGCTGCATTATCGGCCCCTGGGGGCTGAAGCTGGTGTCGGATGCCGAGTCTATCCTGACCTTCGCCGAGATCGGCGTGGTGCTGATGCTGTTTATCATCGGCCTGGAGCTGGATCCCAAACGGCTGTGGACGCTGCGCGCCTCGGTGTTCGGCGGCGGCAGCATTCAGATGGTGGGCTGCGGCCTGGCGCTGAGCGCCTTCTGCTACTTCCTCGGCCTCAACTGGAAGGTGGCGCTGCTGATCGGTTTGACGCTGGCGCTCTCATCGACCGCCATCGCCATGCAGGCGATGAGCGAACGCAATTTGACGCCGTCGCCGATCGGCCGCAGCGCGTTTGCGGTGTTGCTGTTCCAGGATATCGCGGCGATCCCGCTGGTGGCGATGATCCCGCTGCTGGCCAGCAGCGGCGCCACCACGACGCTGGGCGCTTTCGTACTGTCGGCGGCCAAAGTGGTGGGCGCGTTGACGATGGTGGTGCTGCTTGGCCGCTACGTCACCCGCCCGCTGCTGCACTTCGTCGCCCGTTCGGGCATGCGCGAGGTGTTCAGCGCCGTGGCGCTGTTCCTGGTGTTCGGCTTTGGCATCCTGCTGGAGATGGCCGGGTTGTCGATGGCGATGGGGGCGTTCCTCGCCGGGGTGCTGTTGGCGAGCTCGGAATACCGCCACGCGCTGGAGAGCGATATTCAGCCGTTCAAAGGGTTGCTGCTGGGGCTGTTTTTCATCGGCGTCGGCATGTCGATCGACTTCGGCACGCTGTTCCATCATCCGTTGCTGATCGCCTCGTTGCTGCTGGGCTTTATGCTTATCAAGGCGGCGTTGCTGTGGCTGATCGGCCCGCTGCTCGGGGTGCCGAAGCGCCAGCGCGGCCTGTTCGCCATTCTGCTGGGGCAGGGCAGTGAGTTCGCCTTCGTGATCTTCAGCGCCGCGCAGCTGGCCGGCGTCTTGCCGGTTGAATGGGCCAAGTCGCTGACGCTGGCGGTGGCGCTGTCGATGGCGGCCACCCCGCTGCTGTTGGTGATCGCCGCGCAGCTGGAGAAAAATGCGCCGAAAGAGGATCGCCCGGCTGATGTCATTGATGACGAGAACGCCAGCGTGATCATCGCCGGCTTCGGCCGTTTCGGCCAGATCGCCGGTCGTTTACTGTTGGCCAACGGTGTGCACACCGTGGTATTGGATCACGATCCGGACCATATCGAAACGCTGCGTAAATTTGACACCAAGGTGTTCTACGGCGACGCCACGCGCGCCGATCTGCTGGAGGCGGCCGGCGCCGCTCACGCCAAGGTGCTGATCAACGCCATCGACGATGTGGAGGACAGCCTGGCATTAACCGAGCTGGCCAGGCAGCACTTCCCGCATCTGAAAGTGGTGGCGCGGGCGCGCGACGTCGATCATTGGTATCAGTTGCGGCAGTTGGGGGTGGAAAAACCGGAGCGCGAAACCTTCGAAAGCTCGCTGCGCGTCGGCCGTGAAACGCTGGAGCTGCTGGGGCTGGACGCCTATGAGGCGCGCGAGAAAGCGGACACTTTCCGCCGCTATAACCTGAAGATGCTGGAAGATACGCTGGATAATTACCAAGATACTGAATTCCGTATCGCCAGCCTGCAGCGGGCCAAGGAGATGCTCAGCGCGGCCATCGAGCAGGATCAGAATCGGCTGGCGCGGGTGCAGCAGACCGGCTGGCGCGGCAGTATCGACGGCAAGGCGCCGGAAGACGAAGTGGTGGAAGCCAAAGGATAAGGGGAGGGGCGCCGTGATGGCGCCCCTTTTTTGCTTAGCTCAGCGCGACCTTGATGCCTAAGGCGATCAACATGCCGCCCAGCAATTTGTCGACGATCTTCTGCGTCTTTTCCAGCCCGCGGCGCACCGGCCCGCTCTGGATCAAAAACACCAGCAGCGGCCACCAGATGACCGACAGGCCGAGAATAATCCCCGCGTACCACAGCTTGTCACCCAGACCGGAATCGATCTGCAACACCTGGGTGAAGACCGCCAGGAAGAACAGGGTGGCTTTCGGGTTCAGCAGGTTGCACAGGTAGCCTTGCGCAAAGGCGCTCTTCAGGCTGACCTGTTGCTGCGGCAGATTGCTGACGTTCATTTTGCCGCCGCCGCGCGACAGCAGCGCCTGGATGCCGATCCACACCAGATAGACCGCCCCGGCGTATTTCAGCAGGTTGAACAGCCACGGCGTCGTGGTGATCACCACCGCCAGCCCGGCGACGCAGTAGGACATGTGGGTGGCGACGCCGCAGATCACGCCGAAGGCGGTCATCATGGCGGCCAGACGCGGGTAGCGGGCGGCGTTTTTGATCACCAGGAAAAAATCCGGGCCGGGGGAAAGCATGCCGAGGGCGGCAATGCCGGCGACGAACAGTGACGTTTCAAGCATGGGAGGTGTCTCGCGCAAAAGGCAGCATGTTGGCGATAATAACGCCGCTTCCTCTGATGCGCATCAACCCAATGAGGTATTGTTAGGCTCTATGATAATAATTCATCTATCGCCAGCAACGGAGCACCATGCAGCAGACTACCGCCACAGACAGGCCGGAACCGCACCGGCAACAGCGTGAAATCACCCGCTTGTGCATTCAATGCGCGCTGCTGCTGTTGCAGCACGGCGCCGAGAGCACGGTGGTGGAGCAGTTGTCCACCCGCCTGGGGTTGGCGCTGGGGATGGACAGCGTGGAAAGTTCAATCTCCGCCAATGCGGTGGTGTTGACCACCCTCAGCCACGGCGCCTGCCTGACCACGACCCGCAAGAATGTCGATCGCGGCATCAATATGCAGGTGGTGACGGAAGTGCAGCATATCGTGATCCTCGCCGAGCATCACCTGGCGGATACGCACGACGTGGCGCGGCGCTTCGAAAAGATCCGGCCGCTGCGCTATCCGCGCTGGCTGGTGGTGCTGATGGTGGGGTTGTCCTGCGGGTGTTTCAGCATGCTCAACGGCGGCGGCGGCGACGCCTTCCTGGTGACTTTTATCGCCAGCGGCGCGGCGATGCTGGTGCGCCAGATCCTCACCGCCCGCCATATGAATCCGCTGATCAATTTTTGCCTGACGGCGTTTGTCGCTACGTCGATATCCGGGCTGCTGCTGCGCCTGCCGGTGTTTAAAGAGACCTCGAGCGTGGCGATGGCCGCCAGCGTGCTGCTGCTGGTGCCGGGCTTCCCGCTGATCAACGCGGTGGCCGACATGTTCAAGGGACATGTCAACACCGGGCTGGCGCGCTGGGCGATGGCCAGCCTGTTGACGCTGGCGACCTGTATCGGCGTGGTGATGGCGATGTCGCTGTGGGATCTGCGGGGGTGGTCATGAGTCTGCTGTGGGCATTGTTGCAGGAGATGCTGTTGGCGGCGGTGCCGGCGCTGGGCTTCGCCATGGTGTTCAACGTGCCGCTGCGCGCGCTGCGCTATTGCGCGTTGCTTGGGGCAATCGGGCGCGGCTCGCGCATGCTGATGATGCACGTGGGCATGAACATCGAGTGGGCGTCGCTGCTGGCGGCGATCCTGATCGGCATCATCGGTATCTATTGGTCGCGCTGGCTGTTGGCGCATCCGAAGGTGTTCACCGTGGCGGCGGTGATCCCGATGTTCCCCGGCATTTCCGCCTATACCGCGATGATAACGGTGGTGGAGATCTCGCATCTGGGCTACAGCGAGGCTTTGATGGAGACCATGATCACCAACTTCCTCAAGGCCAGTTTCATCGTCGGCGCGTTGTCGATCGGCCTGTCGTTACCGGGCCTGTGGTTGTACCGCAAACGCCCCGGCGTGTGAAATTCCCCGGCAAAAGAACGTTGGTTATTAGATATGCTGATAAGAGCTATCTTATATATTCATCTTGCTTGATTAGCCTATCGACGGCACTCAGGCCTTTACGTATAGTGTCACCAATTTTGCTGCCTACACAGGGTTAAACAATGATTATCAGCCTGATCGCTGCCTTGGCGGCGGATCGCGTTATTGGCATGGAAAACGCCATGCCGTGGCACCTGCCGGCGGACCTTGCGTGGTTTAAACGCAACACGTTGAATAAGCCGGTTATTATGGGCCGCAAGACCTTCGAGTCCATCGGCCGCCCGCTGCCGGGCCGTCACAATATCGTTTTGAGCAGCCGCCCGGGCAATGCCGCCGGGGTGACCTGGGTGACCTCGCTGGATGAGGCGCTGGCCGCCGCGGGTGAGGTGGAAGAAGTAATGGTGATCGGCGGTGGGCGCATTTATACCCAGTTGCTGCCGCGCGCCGATCGCCTGTACCTGACACACATCGACGCCGAAGTCGGCGGCGATACTCACTTCCCGGATTACGAGCCGGACGAGTGGGAAACCACGTTCAGCGAATTCCACGACGCCGACGATCTGAACTCGCACAGCTACTGCTTCGAAATCCTGCAGCGCCGCTGATCTCAGCGCGTTAGCCAGTCATCCCCGGGGGCGCAAGCAATTGCGCCCCCGGTCTTTTTGCGCCGGTCATTCGTAACCTTTCCGTCACATTACCTGATTAGTATGAAGCCCAACTCCGAGCGCCACGGCAACTCTGGTGAATCTTGACCGCGGCGCCATAACTAAAAAGGTAACCACGTTATGACCAAGCAAATTGAGCAATTAGACGCCGACCGCCTGATCGATCCCACTCGCCGCAAGCTGCTGCTTGGCAGCGCCGGCGCCGTCGGCCTGGCCGGTTTTCTCGGCGGCGGCATCTGGTCGGTCTCCGCCGAGGCGTTAGCCGAGGATCTGCCGCCGAACACGCTGCTGGGCTTCCGGGGCATCGCCGCGTCTACCGCCGATGAAGTGACGATAGCGCCAGGCTACCGCGCCGAGGTGCTGATCTCCTGGGGCGAGCCACTGGTGGACGGCGCGCCGGCCTTCGATCCGCAGGGCAACAACAGCGCCGCCGATCAGGAAAAACAGTTTGGCGACAACAACGATGGCATGAGCTTTTTCCCTATCGATGACAATCACGGCGTGATGGCTATCAATAACGAATACGTTAACGAGCAGTACCTGTTCGCCCACGGCGGCGCCAAGGCCACCAGCCTGGAAGAGGTGCGCAAATCGCAGGCGGCGCACGGCGTCTCCATTGTCGCGGTCAAGCGGGTCGGCGACGGCCAGCGCTGGGAGGTGGAGCGCCCGTCGCGCTATAACCGCCGCATCACCGCCAACAGCGAGATGCAATTCAGCGGTCCGGCCGCCGGACATCCGCTGTTGCAGACCGCCGCCGATCCGAGCGGCCGCAAGGTGCTGGGCACCTTCGGCAACTGCGCCAACGGCAAGACGCCGTGGGGTACCTACCTGACCTGCGAGGAAAACTTCGACACCTATTTCGGCACCCGTCAGGCCGATTATCGAACCACGCCGGAACAGAAGCGCTACACGCTGAAGGCCAGCGAACCGGAACGCAACTGGCCGGACTATGACGAGCGTTTTGATGTGGCGAAGAATCCCAACGAATTCAACCGTCACGGCTGGATTGTCGAGATCGATCCGTTGAATCCGACCTCGACGCCCATCAAGCACACCGCGCTCGGCCGTTTCAAACATGAAAACGCGGCGGTGACCGTGGCCAAAGACGGCCGTCTGGTGGTGTATATGGGCGACGACGAGCGCGGCGAACATATCTATAAGTACGTCTCCAAAGGCGTGGTCGACGCCGCCAATCCGGCCAACAATCGCACGCTGCTGGACGAGGGGACGCTGTACGTGGCGCAGTTCGACGGCGATGAAGCCGGCACGCCGCTGAAGGGCAAAGGGCGCTGGATTGCGCTTGAGTTCGGCAAGAACGGCCTGACGCCGGAGAACGGTTTCCGCGATGAGGCCGAAGTGCTGATCTTCGCCCGCAAGGCGGCGCAGCAGGTCGGCGCCACCAAAATGGATCGCCCGGAGTGGATCGCGGTGAACCCGCATGACGGGCGCGCGTACTGCACGCTGACTAACAACAGCAAGCGCGGCGAGGAAGGGATGCCGTTGAACGCCGCCAACCCGCGACCGAACAATATCTACGGCCAAATCATTCGCTGGGACGAGGGCGGCGACGCCACCGCCGACGTCTTCGCCTGGGACATCTATGCGCTGTGCGGCAACCCGATTGCCCACCCCGAAGGCGTCAACCGCGGCACGCCGAACATCACGGCGGAAAACACCTTCAACAGCCCGGACGGGCTGGGTTTCGATCGCGCCGGCCGTCTGTGGATCCTCACCGACGGCAAGTACAGCAACAAGGGCGATTACGTCGGGCAGGGCAACAACCAGATGCTGGTGGGCGATCCGGTCAGCGGCGAGATCCGCCGTTTCATGGTGGGGCCGAAGTCCTGCGAACTGACCGGCATCACCTTCACCCCGGACTACAAGACGATGTTCGTCAACGTACAGCATCCCGGAGAAGAAGGCGATTCGCACTTCCCGAACAACAGCCCGCGCCCGCGTTCATCGGTGTTGATGATCACGCGTGAAGATGGCGGAGTGATTGGGGCGTAAGGCGGCAATACAGAACAAAGGCGGCCACCGGGCCGCCTTTATCGTTTCAGGATGCGGCTAATCTGCCGGCGTGGTCAGGCGCTTCGCCGCGATTGGCGGGCTGCGTGAAGTAACGGCGGTCTTCCCAGCGCAGCATCGTCAGATCGCCGCCCCAGCAGCAGCCGGTATCCAGCCCGATCACGCCCTCCGGCGTGCCCTTGCCTTCCAGCGAGGCCCAGTGGCCGAAGATGATAGTGTATTCCGGGTCCACCAGGCGCGGCAGCTCGAACCACGGTTTCAGCGGCGCCGGCGCGCTGCCCGGCGCATCTTTGCAGATCATGTCGAGCTGGCCGTTGGGGAAGCAGTAGCGCATGCGCGTCAGCGCATTGGTGCTGAAACGCAGACGCGCCAGGCCGCTCAGCTCCGGCGCCCAGTTGTTCGGCATGTCGCCGTACATGGCGTCGAGGAACAGCGGATAGCTGTCGCTGCTCAATACCGCCTCCACTTCGCGCGCGCACATTTTCGCGGTGTCGATGTCCCACTGCGGGGTGATGCCGGCGTGGGCCATCACCAGTTTTTGCTCATCATCCACCTGCAGCACCGGTTGGCGGCGCAGCCAGTTGATCAGCTCGTCGGCGTCCGGCGCTTCCAGCAGCGGCGTGATGCGATCTTTGGGTTTGTTGCGGCTGATGCCGGCGTAAACCGCCAGCAGGTGCAGATCGTGGTTGCCCAGCACCATGCGCACCGCCGGGCCGAGCGAGCGCACATAGCGCAGCACGTCCAGCGAGGCGGGGCCGCGCGCCACCAGATCGCCGGTCAGCCACAGTTGATCGCGCTCGGGATCGAACGCAACCTGAGCCAGCAGCGACTTCAGTTCATCGAAACAGCCGTGAACGTCGCCGATAAGGTATGTCGACATAATTAATGGATCAGCGTTGGAATGGCTAAGCGGAACACGGGAATAGCGGTGCGGAACGGCTGACCCTGATGGTCAACCATTTCGTAATGGCCTTCCATGGTGCCCAGCGGCGTTTCCAGAATGGCGCCGCTGGTGTACTGAAATTCTCCACCGGGCGGAATGACGGGCTGTTCGCCGATCACGCCTTCGCCCTGGACTTCGGTTTGGCGGCCGTTGCTGTTGGTGATCAGCCAGTAACGGCCCAGCAGTTGCACGTTGGTCCGCCCCAGATTGCGGATGGTAATGGTATAGGCGAAGACGTAACGCTCTTCTTCAGGGATCGACTGTGATTCCACATAGATGCTCTGAACCTGAATACACACGCGGGGCGAATCAATCATGACAACAACTCCTTATTGCTGCGGCGCCGGATTGGCTGACAGCCAGTTCGCCAGCTTGCAGTACTGCGCCACAGAAATATTCTCTGCTCTGAGCGAAGGATCGACGCCCAGCTCCGTCAGCTGCTCCGGCGTGAACAGATCGCCCAGGCTATTGCGGATGGTTTTCCGCCGCTGGTTGAACGCCTGCGTGGTGATGCGGCTCAGCATGCGCACGTCGCCCACCGGGTTCGGCAGCTCGGTGTGCGGGACCAGGCGCACCACGGCGGAATCGACCTTCGGCGGCGGCGCGAACGCGGTCGGCGGCACTTCCAGCACCGGGATGACGTTGCAGTAGTACTGCGCCATCACGGTCAAACGCCCGTAGGCCTTGCTGTTAGGGCCGGCCACCAGACGGTTGACCACCTCTTTCTGCAACATAAAGTGCATGTCGCGGATTGCCTGAGTATAGCTGAAAAGGTGGAACATCAGCGGCGTCGAAATATTGTACGGCAGGTTACCAAATACGCGCAGCGGTTGGCCAGCCTCCTCGGCCAGTTCGGCGAAATTCACCGTCATGGCGTCCTGCTGGCGGATGGTCAGCTTGTCTTTCAGCTGCGGGTGATTCTCCAGCCGAGTGGCCAGATCGCGGTCCAGTTCGATCACCGTCATGCGGTCCATGCGTGCGCCGACCGGTTCGGTCAAGGCGCCGAGGCCGGGGCCGATCTCGACCACCGCTTCGCCCGGCTGCGGGTGAATGGCGGAGACAATGCTATCGATGACAAACTGATCGGTTAAAAAGTTTTGTCCAAAGCGTTTGCGGGCAAAGTGCCCTTGGTGGACTCTGTTATTCATTACAATTAATTATCATTTTAATGGCGAGATTCAGGGCCGTTTGGAAACTGCCGACATCGGCGGTGCCGGTGCCGGCCAGTTCCAGAGCGGTACCGTGGTCGACCGAGGTGCGTATGAAAGGCAAACCGAGGGTGATATTCACCGCGCGGCCGAACCCTTGGTATTTTAGCACCGGCAGCCCCTGATCGTGATACATCGCCAGCACCGCATCGGCATCTTGCAGATATTTGGGCTGGAACAGGGTGTCCGCCGGCAGCGGGCCGACAAGATGGATACCGTCAGCGCGCAGCGCGTCGAGCGCCGGGATGATGGTGTCTATCTCTTCGCGCCCCATATGGCCGCCTTCCCCGGCGTGGGGATTCAGACCGCAGACGTAAATGTGCGGCTGGGCGATGCCAAATTTGGTTTTCAGATCGTGGTCGAGGATGCGAATGACTTCGAACAGGCTCTGCTGCGTGATGGCGCCCGGTACCGCCAGCAGCGGCAGGTGGGTGGTCGCCAGCGCCACGCGCAGCTCTTCGGTCGCGAGCATCATCACCACGCGATCGCAGCGGCTGCGATCGGCAAAGAATTCGGTATGGCCGATAAACGGCACGCCGGCGTCGTTGATCACGCCCTTGTTCACCGGGCCGGTGATCAAGGCGGCAAACTCGCCGTTCAGGCAGCCGTCACAGGCGCGCGCCAGGGTTTCCACCACGTAGGCACTGTTGCCGACGTTCAGTTCACCGGCGGTGACCGGCTGAGCGAGCGACACCGGCAGCACGGTCAGTGTGCCGGCGCGTTGCGCCTCGGCCGGCTGCTGCGGCTGGTAGTCGCGCAGCGTCAGCGGCAGGCCCAAACATTGGGCGCGTTCAAGCAACAGGGCCGGATCGGCGCACACCACCAGCTCAACAGGCCAATCCTGTTGCGCCAGGGCGGCTACCAAATCCGGCCCCACCCCGGCGGGTTCGCCGGGGGTAATGACGACGCGTTTATTGCTGCGCATCGCTGCCATCGAGGATCTTCACGTAAGCCTGGGCGCGCTGTTCCTGCATCCAGGTCTGCGCCTCTTCGGCGAACTTACGGTTGAACAGCATGCGGTAAGCGCGATCTTTCTGCGCGGCGTCGGTCTTATCCACCTGACGGGTATCCAGCAGCTGAATCAGGTGCCAACCGAAGGAAGAGTGCACCGGCGCGCTGATCTCACCTTTGCTCAGCTTGAGCAACGCATCGCGGAAGGCGGGATCGTAGATGTCCGGGGAAGCCCAGCCCAGATCGCCGCCCTGCATGGCGGAACCCGGATCCTGCGACAGCTGTTTGGCTTCGTCGGCGAATTTGGCGCGGCCGCTCTTGATGGCTTCCGCGACGGATTGCAGTTTGGCGCGCGCCTGGTCGTCGGTCAGCACCACCGAAGGTTTCAGCAGGATGTGACGAGCGTGCACTTCGGTGACCGACACCGACTGGCTGGCGCCGCGGATGTCGTTGACTTTCAGGATGTGGAAGCCTACGCCGGAACGGATTGGGCCGACGACGTCGCCTTTCTTGGCGCTGACCAGGCGTTCAGCGAACAGGGTCGGGATCTCTTGCAGCTTGCCCCAGCCCATGTTGCCGCCTTTCAGCGCCTGAGAGTCGGCGGAGTAGGTGATCGCCAGCTTGCCGAAGTCGGCGCCGCTGTTGATCTCGCCCACCAGGCGTTTGGCCAGCTCTTCGGCTTTGTCGACCTGCTGCTGCGACGGGTTCTCCGGCAGCGGGATCAGGATGTGGCTGATGTTCATTTCGGTGTCGCTGCCGTTCTGCGCGCCCACCTGTTTGGCCAGCGCATCCACTTCCTGCGGCAGGATGGTGACGCGGCGGCGCACTTCGTTGTTGCGCACTTCGGAGATCAGCATCTCTTTGCGGATCTGCGCGCGGTAGGTGTTGTAGTTCAGCCCTTCGTACGACAGGCGGCTGCGCAGCTGATCGACGCTCATGCGGTTCTGCGCGGCGATGTTGGCGATCGCTTTGTCCAGATCGGCGTCGGAGACGGTGATGCCCATTTTCTTGGCCATCTGCAGCTGGATGTTATCCATGATCAGGCGTTCGATGATCTGATGGCGCAGCGTCTTGTCGTCCGGCAGTTGCTGACCAGCCTGCTGGGCGTTGAGCTTCACCGACTGCAACAGTCCGTTGACGTCGCTTTCGAGTACCACGCCGTTATCCACGACGGCGGCGACTTTATCCACTTCTTGGGGTGCTGCGAACGCGGCATTGGCGCAAACCACCAATCCGAGAATAAGCGTTCTCCAGTTCTTCATACATTTCCCATTATGTAATCCGCAAATGCGGGTGAAAGTTCTCGTTTTCAAAGTGTTGCAAAGCGTCAGAATGCGCGCTGATACGGCAGAATGCCGGAGCGCAGCATTTCTGCGGAGCCGAGACTATGATCGCTGCTCAGGCCGCGCAGTTCGACGTTGAACGAAACTCTGTTGTCGTAAACGCTGGTATTGTTGCTGTTGTTCCAGTCGGTGATCTTGCGCTCATAGCCCAGCGTCACCGCCCAGCAGCAGGTGTTGTACTTCAGCCCCACCAGCTGATCGGCGGATTGTTTGGCGCGGGTGTCGTAGTAGTACGCCCCGACCACCGCCCAACGATCGGCGATCGGCCAGCTGCCGGTGATGCCCACCTGCGAGATGCCGTCCTGGAAGGCCGGAACCGTTTTGGTGTTCAACGCCGTCTGGATATATTCCGGCGTGGCGTAACGGTAGTTCAGCTGCACTACGCGCTCGGCATCCTGGCGGTATTCCACCACGCCGTTGCCCAGCGAGACGCTGTTCAGGCGGGTGTCGTACTGCAGGCCGCCGCGCAGGCCCCAACGATCGTCGATTTTCCAATAGGTATCGCCGGCCCAGGCCACGCTGCCGGTATCGTCGTTGTTGTCGTACCCGGTTACCCGATCGCCGGTGCGCGAACGGCTGAAGTAGTAGATTTGACCCACGGAAGCGTTAAAACGTTCAACCAGCGCGTCATCATAAATTCGGGTGGTCAAACCGGTAGACACGCGGTTCTGCGAAGCGATGCGATCCAGGCCGCTGTAGGTGCGATCGCGGAACAGGCCGGAGTAGTCGGTCTGCAGCAGCGTGGTGTCGTAGGTGTAGATGTTGCTCTGGTCGCGGTACGGCACGTACAGGTACTGCACGCGCGGCTCCAGCGTCTGGGTGGCGCCTTCGGCCCAGATCATCGGCCGCTCGAACACCAGCTTGCCGTCGACTTTGAACTGCGGCAGTACGCGGTTGACCGAATCATCGAGCTCCGGCGCGGCAGCGTTTTTGCGGCTCTGGTAGTTGGCGGCGAAACCGTCAGGAATATCCTGCTGGTAATGGGTCGCCATCACCTTGGCTTCGGTGTTCAGGCTGGCCCAGCCGTTGGTGAGCGGCAGACTCAGCGTCGGTTCCATATGCAGACGGGTGGCGTCCGGGCTGTATGGGTTGACGCTGGTGAACTTGGCCGCCTGGCCGTAAATATGGAAGTCGAACGGACCGAGGTCGTTCTTGTAGTAGTTCAGATCCAGCTGCGGCTGGACTTTATACGAGTCCGACTGTGAGCGATCGGTATCGTCGTAAATCTGGAACTGCTTGGAGCTCAGCGTGGCGTTCCAGTTTTCGTTGGCGTAGCCGAGGCTGAATTTCTGCGTGGCGTAGCCGTCGGTGGTGGAGCCGTATTTGGAGTCCAGATCGGTGAAGTACTTGGAATCGCTGACCTTGGTGTAATCGACGTTGAAGCGCCACACCTGATCCATAACGCCGTTGTGGTTCCAGTAGAACAGCCAGCGTTTGTTGTCGTCATGATCTTTGCCGTATTCCTTATCGTCCGGCAACCAGTCGAACTCCATCAGGCCGAGGCCCGGCTGCACCAGATAACGGAACTCGGTCTGCCACTGCAGGCCGCGCTTGGACATATAGTGCGGGGTAATGGTGGCGTCGTAGTTCGGCGCGATGTTCCAGTAATACGGCAACATGAACTCGAAGCCGTTGTTGCTGCCGTACTTGGCGTTCGGGATCAGGAAGCCGGAACGGCGCTTGTCGCCGACCGGCAGCTGCAGGTACGGGCTGTAGAACACCGGCACGCCGCCGATGCGGAAGCGGGCGTTCCATATTTCCGCCACCTGCTCTTCGCGATCGTGGATCACTTCGGAACCGACCACGCTCCAGCTGTCGTCGCCCGGCAGACAGGAGGTAAAGGTGCCGTTTTCCAGGATGGTGTAACGGTTGGCGCCGCGCATTTTCATCTTGTCGGCGTCGCCGCGTCCCTGACGGCCTACCATCTGGTAGTCGCCTTCATAGACGTCGGTATCTTTGGTATTCAGGTTAGACCAGGCCTTCGGGCCTTTCAGTTTGATCTGATTGTCGCTGTAGTGCACGTCGCCGGTGGCGGTGACGGTACGCACCGGTTCCGTCTGGCCGGGGTTTTGCGTCTGATTCAGCTCAACTTCTTTGGCGGTCAGGGTGCTGTTGCCCTGCTCGATATGCACGTTGCCGCTGAACAGGGCGCTTTTCGGGTAGTCGGCGCGCGAGTCATCGGCATTGATGGTCACCGGCTGGCTGTTCGGATCGCCGCTGACCAAAGGCTTGTCGTAAACAGGAACGCCAAGCATGCATTGCTCGGCCAGATCAGCCAGCGCATGCTGACTGTAGAGTGCCGTCCAAATCATCGTGGCCAGCAGTGTTGGGAAACTTTTTTTCATACGCGGTTTTGGTGTTCCGTCATCAGAGGCGTCGTGTCCGGCAAACGGTCAGAGACTATATTACTCATCTGCGTTGCGCTAGTGCTAAATCCAGCCGTTTACTTGCGTCGTCGTTAGGCGCAAAGATAAATGACAGGTATGATAATCCAAATTCTAGGAAAAATCGCCTGCGCCCTTTCCTGAAACGGAGGAGAGCGGGCGGCTTTCGGCATGATAATTGAGGAGTATATGCAGTATTGGGGAAAACTGCTCGGCGTCATCGTCGCCATCTGGTCTGGCGCGGGATTCTGGGGTGTAGTTCTGGGGCTGATTATCGGTCATATGATCGATACGGCGCGCAGCAACAAGCGCAGCCGGGGGTTTTTCACCGACCAGCAAACGCGGCAAACGCTGTTTTTCCGCACCACTTTTCAGGTTATGGGCCACCTGACCAAATCCAAAGGACGCGTCACCGAGGCGGATATCCAGATCGCCAGCCTGTTCATGGATCGCCTGCAGCTGCACGGCGAAGCCCGCACTGCGGCGCAGCAGGCGTTCCGCGAGGGCAAACAGAGCCAGTTCCCGCTGCGTGAGACGCTGCAGCAGTTCCGCAGCATCTGTTTCGGCCGCTTCGATCTGATTCGGATGTTTCTGGAAATTCAGATTCAGGCGGCGTTCGCCGACGGCTCGCTGCACCCGAACGAACGTCAGGTGCTGTATGTCATCGCCGAAGAGCTGGGCATTTCGCGCGCGCAGTTCGATCAGTTCCTCAGCATGATGGAGGGCGGGCGTCAGTTCGGCGGCGGTCAGCAGGGCGGGTATTCGCAAGGCGGTTATCAGCAGGCTCAGCGCGGCCCGACGCTCGACGATGCGTGCAAGGTGCTCGGCGTGCGCAGCAGCGACGATGCCGCCACCATCAAACGCGCCTACCGCAAGCTGATGAGCGAACACCATCCGGATAAGCTGGTGGCGAAAGGCTTGCCGCCGGAGATGATGGAAATGGCCAAGCAGAAAGCGCAGGAGATCCAGGCGGCGTACGACCTGATCAAACGCGAGAAAGGTTTTAAATAACGATACCCGTCATACTTCGAGCTGCAGGTGTGTTGGCTGCCCGCGCTTACCCCGGTCACGTACTTTTTGTACGCTCCCGGGGCTGCGCTTAGTTGCCGCCTTCCTGCAACTCGAATTATTTAGGGCATCCCAGGGTGATGAGCTCAGAAATCCGGCTCGGCGCGAAAGTGCATCGGCGTCTGGAAGGCGGGGTGGGTGATGCGCAGCTCTTGCGCATGCAGCTGCAGCCGCGGCGCCATCGCTTTGGCCTCCGGCGGGGCGTAGAAACCGTCACCGAGGATCGGGTGTCCCAGCGCCAGCATGTGCACCCGCAGCTGATGCGAGCGGCCGGTGATCGGCGTCAGCTTCACGCGGGTGCTGCCGTCGGCATCGCGCGACAGCACCAGATATTCCGTCTGCGCCGCTTTGCCGGTGTCAAAACACACCTTTTGCAGCGGCCGGTTCGGCCAGTCGCAGATCAGCGGCAAATCCACCAACCCTTCGTCATGCGCCATATGCCCCCAAACGCGGGCGATATAGGATTTCTTCGGTTCGCGTTCGCGAAACTGACGTTTCAGTTCACGCTCGGCGGCCTTGTTGAGCGCCACCACGATCACCCCGCTGGTGGCCATATCCAGCCGGTGCACCGATTCGGCGGCCGGATGATCGGCCTGAATGCGGGTCATCAGGCTGTCTTTGTTTTCCGGCGCGCGGCCGGGCACCGACAACAAGCCGCTGGGCTTGTTGACCACCATGATGTGTTCATCCTGATACAGGATGTGCAGCGGGTCCTGCGGGGGATTGTAGGGTTCCATCTTGGCTCCGCGAAAAGGGCCGAACGGGGAGGCAACCACCTCCCCGCGTCGCGCCGGTTACTGGTGGGTGACCACCACCAGACGAATGGCGTCGAGACGCCAGCCGGCTTCATTGAGGTTGGCCAGCACCTGACGGCGGTTGAACTCCAGCGTCTCGACTTCGTCGTCGCGGATGTTCGGGTTGACCGCCTTCAGCGCTTCCAGACGCGCCAGCTCGGCGCTCAGCTTGTCGTCCGCCTCTTGCTTCGCCTGCTCGATAAGCGTGCGTGCCTGCGCTTCCACCAGGCTTTCCGCCTGCTGCAGCATGGCGTGCACGTCTTGCTGCACTGCGTTGACCAGCTTGCTGGATGTGTGACGGTTGACCGCGTTCAACTGGCGGTTGAAGCTTTCGAACTCGACCTGCGCCGCCAGGTTGGTGCCCTTGCGGTCCATCAGCATGCGGATCGGCGTCGGCGGCAGGAAGCGGGTCAGCTGCAGATGCTTCGGCGCCTGGGCTTCCACCACGTACACCAGCTCAACCAGCAAGGTGCCGACCGGCAACGCTTTGTTTTTCAACAGGGACACCGCGCAGCTACCGGTATCGCCGGACAGGATAAGATCCAGGCCGTTGCGGATGATCGGGTGTTCCCAGCTGACGAACTGCGCGTCTTCGCGCGACAGCGCCTGATCGCGATCGAAGGTGACGGTGCAGCCGTCCTGCGGCAGGCCCGGGAAGTCCGGCACCAGCATATGGTCGGACGGCGTGAGCACGATCAGGTTGTCGCTGCGATCTTCCTGATTGATGCCGACGATGTCGAACAGGTTAAGCGCGAAGCCCACCAGGTTGACGTCGTTATCTTGCTCGGCGATGGCGGCGGCCAGCGCCTGGGCTTTGTCGCCGCCGTTGGAGTGCATCTCCAGCAGACGGTCGCGGCCTTGTTCCAGCTGCGTTTTCAACTGGTCATGCTGCTGGCGGCAGGCGTGGATGAATTCGTCCAGGCCTTCCTGCTCGGTCGGCGCGGCCAGATAGCCGATCAACTGCTCGTAGCAGCTGTCGTAGATGGTGCGGCCGGTCGGGCAGGTGTGTTCGAAGGCGTCGAGCCCTTCGTGGAACCAGCGGCCCAGCACCGCCTGTGCGGTGTGCTCCAGGTAAGGCACCATGATTTGGATATCGTGCATCTGGCCGATACGGTCCAGACGGCCGATGCGCTGTTCCAGCAGATCCGGATTGAACGGCAGATCGAACATCACCAGTTGGCTGGCGAACTGGAAGTTGCGGCCTTCGGAACCGATCTCGGAACACAGCAGCACCTGCGCGCCTTCCTCTTCGGAGGCGAAGTAGGCGGCGGCGCGGTCGCGCTCGATGATCGACAGCCCTTCGTGGAACACCGCGGCGCGGATCGCTTCACGCTCGCGCAGCACCTGCTCCAGCTGCAACGCGGTATCGGCTTTAGCGCAGATCACCAGCACTTTTTCGTTGCGGTTGGCCAGCAGGTAATCCAGCAACCATTCGACGCGCGGGTCGAAGTTCCACCAGGTGGCGTTTTCGCCTTCGAATTCCTGGTAGATCTGCTCCGGATACAGCATGTCGCGCGCGCGCGCTTCGACGGATTTCTTGGCGCCCATGATGCCGGACACTTTGATCGCGGTCTGATATTGGGTTGGCAACGGCAGCTTGATCTGGTGCAGGTTGCGGTGCGGGAAGCCCTTCACGCCGTTACGGGTGTTGCGGAACAGCACGCGGCTGGTGCCGTGGCGATCCATCAGCATGGCCACCAGCTCCTGACGCGCCTGCTCGGCGTTGTCGCCTTCGCTGTTGGCGGCCTTGAGCAGCGGTTCGATGTCCTGTTCGTCGATCAGCTCGCCCAGCAGGTTAAGCTTGTCGTCAGCCAGGCGTTCACCGCTCAGCAGCAGGGTGACGGCGTCGGCCACCGGACGGTATTTCTGCTGCTCGGCGACGAACTCGCCGTAGTCGTGGAAACGGTTCGGATCGAGCAGGCGCAGGCGCGCAAAGTGGCTCTGTTGACCCAGCTGTTCCGGGGTGGCGGTCAGCAGCAGCACGCCGGGGATATGCTCGGCCAGCTGTTCGATCACCTGATATTCGCGGCTCGGCGCTTCTTCGCTCCAGGCCAGGTGGTGCGCTTCATCGACCACCAGCAGATCCCACTGGGCGTCCGCCAGCTCTTCCAGGCGCTGCTTGTTGCGGCGCACGAAGTCCAGCGAGCAGATCACCAGCTGTTCGGTCTCGAACGGGTTGCTGCTGTCGAGCTTGGCTTCGGCGTAGCGGCTGTCGTCGAACAGCGAGAAGTAGAGGTTGAAGCGGCGCATCATCTCCACCAGCCACTGGTGCTGCAGCGTTTCCGGCACCACGATCAGCACGCGCTCGGCGCGGCCCGCCAGCAGTTGCTGGTGGATGATCATGCCGGCTTCGATGGTTTTGCCGAGGCCGACTTCGTCCGCCAGCAGAACGCGCGGCGCATGGCGCTGGCCGACTTCATGAGCGATGTGCAGCTGGTGCGGGATCAGGCTGGCGCGCATGCCGCGCAGGCCGGCGAACGGCAGGCGATACTGCTCGCTCTGGTATTTGCGGGCGCGAAAACGCAGCGCGAAACGATCCATGCGGTCGATTTGGCCGGCGAACAGGCGATCCTGCGGCTTGCTGAAGGTCAGTTTGCTGTCCAGCAGCACTTCGCGCATCGCCACGCCGCTTTCCTGGGTATCCAGGCGGGTGCCGATATAGGTCAACAGACCGTTTTCCTCTTTCACCTCTTCCACCTGCAGCTGCCATCCCTCGTGGCTGCTGACGGTATCGCCCGGGTTGAACATCACGCGGGTGATCGGCGAATCGTTTCTGGCATAGAGGCGGTTTTCACCGGTGGCGGGGAAAAGCAGGGTAATCATGCGCGCATCCAGCGCCACGACGGTGCCCAGTCCTAATTCGCTTTCCGTGTCGCTGATCCAGCGTTGACCAAGAGTAAAAGGCATATATTGTCGGCTCGATTCTTTGTAAGTAAGTCTTGTTACCGGGCGGGAAGGGCCGCGGCACCTGTACTGAACATCGGTTAATCCCGGTTTGTTTTAAATTTGACGGGCAATAGCCGTTCACGCCATGCAGACGTCGCGAGACGGCAGGGCTAAGCGTGGTTCAGTTTTGGGAAGGGCGCTATGGTAATGGAAGGCGGCGCGTTCGTCACCTGCAAAACCGGATGATTTTTCTTAACCTGGCGCAATCTCAAAACAGCCCCATCTGCCCGGTGACCAGCGTGGTGAAGTCGTCGTGCAAGAAAGGGAGTATAGCGTCTGCCACCGGTTGCAGCTGACGTTCGAGGTAGTGCTGATAATCGATGGGCGAATGGCGGGTTTCCAGCGGTTCCGGCCCGGCGACGGTCATCACGTAGCTGATCCAGCCGCCGTTCTGATACTGCAGCGGCCGCCCCTGACTGCGGTTGTAGTCGTCGGCGATGCGCGCGGCGCGGGCGTGCGGCGGCACATTGCGCTGATAGTCGTCGAGCTTTCTGCGCAGCCGTTTGCGGTACACCAATTGATCGTCGAAGTCGCCGTTCAGGGTTTTGCCGACGTAGTCGCGCACATAGTCCTGGTAGGGCTGTTGTTTGAAGATGCGCTGATAGAGCTGCTGCTGGAACTGCTGCGCCAGCGGCGTCCAGTCGGTGCGCACCGTTTCCAGGCCTTTGTACACCATCTCTTCCTGGCCGTCGGCGCGCGCGACCAGGCCGGCGTAGCGTTTTTTGCTGCCCTGTTCGGCGCCGCGAATGGTCGGCATCAGGAATCGGGAATAGTGGGTTTCGAACTCCAGTTCCAGCGCGTTCTCCAGCCCGAACTGCTGCTGCAGATGCTGTTGCCACCAGGCGTTGACCCGCTGCACCAGCGCCCGGCCGATCTGCGCCGCCTGCTGCTCGTCATGCGGCTGTTTCAACCAAACGAAGGTGGAGTCGGTGTCGCCGTAAATCACCTGATACCCTTCGGCTTCGATCAGCTCGCGGGTTTGGCGCATGATCTCGTGGCCGCGCAGGGTGATCGACGACGCCAGCCGCGGATCGAAGAAGCGGCATCCGCTCGATCCCAGCACGCCGTACAGCGCGTTCATGATGATCTTCAGCGCCTGCGACAGCGGCTTATTGTGCTGGCGTTTGGCGGCCTCGCGCCCCTGCCAGATCTGTTCGACGATCGCCGGCAGGCAGTGTTTGCTGCGCGAGAAGCGGGCGTTGCGAAAGCCGGGCACCGAGTTGGCGTCGCTGGGGTGGCGCATGCCCTCCACCAGCCCGACCGGATCGATCAGGAAGGTGCGGATGATCGACGGGTACAGGCTTTTATAGTCCAGTACCAACACTGAATCGTACAGGCCGGGCCGGGAATCCATCACGAAGCCGCCGGGGCTGTGCTCTTCCGGCTGTTCGCCGAGGTTGGGGGCGACAAAGCCCAGGCGATGCATGCGCGGCATATAGAGGTGGCTGAAGGCCGCCACCGATCCGCCGCTGCGATCGGCCGCCAGCCCGGTGACGGTGGCGCGCTCCAGCAGGAAGTTGAGCAGGTCGGCCTTGGCGAAAATCCGCGTCACCAGCTCGCAGTCTTTCAGGTTGTAGCGGGCCAGCGCCGGCTTGTCTTCGGCGAAGCGCCGGTCGATCTCCGCCATGCGCTGATAAGGATTGTCGATCGCCTTGCCTTCGCCCAGCAGCGCCTGCGAAACGTATTCCAGGCTGAAGGAGGGAAAGTTCCAGGTGGCGGATTTCAGCGCCTCGATGCCGTCGATGATCAGGCGGCCGGCGGCGGCGGCGAAAAAGTGATTCTGCTTGAAGCCATGCTCGCGCCATTCCAGCAGGTTGCCGCCGCGCCCCAGCCGCAGCGGGATTTGGTAGCGTTCGGCGTGCTTTTGCAGCACCCGCAGATCGAACTGTACCAGGTTCCAGCCGATGATGGCGTCGGGATCGTGACGCTCCAGCCACGCGTTCAGCCGTTCCAGCAACTGAGGGCGGCTGGCGCAGTATTCCAGATCGAAATCCAGCGGCTCATCGCCGCCGTTGGCCGGCCCCAGCATGTAGACCTGCCGCTGGCCGCAGCCTTCCAGCGCGATGGAGTAAAGCTCGCCGTGGGCGGTGGTTTCGATATCCAGCGACACCAGTTTTAGCGTTGGGCGGTACTCCGGCGCCGGCTTCATCTGGCCGCTGAGCAACGGCCCATTGCCGTCGCCCTGGCCGTTGAACCATACCGGCGCGGTAATGAAGCGTTCCATCAGGTAGCGCTCGGGCGGGCGAATGTCGGCTTCATAGACCGCAACGCCGCCTTCCCGCAGCAGTTTTTCCAGCTTGATGAGCTGACGGTGCTGGCGGCAGTACAGCCCCAGCATCGGGCGGTGATGAAAATCCGTCAGCGCCAGCGGTTTCAGTTCGACTTGCCGCTCTTCGCGCAGCAGCAGTTCCGCGCGCTGCCTTTGTTCGGCGGGGATAAACGCCACCGAGGTTTGCGGCGGCAGACGCAGCTGGCGTGGGCCCGCGTCGGTCGCCAGCCAAAATTCGACCTCGGTGCCGGCGGGCGTGTCGCGCCAGTGGCGAGTGAGCAGGAACCCCTGTTGCAGTGCTGTCATAACCCCTTCGTTTTTCGCCGGGCGGCGTGTGCGACGTTCAGCGTGATGTCGGTTTTGGCGCTAATATAGATAAATTACAGTATGGGTTTTTATACAGTTATTGTCCATTGCCGCGCGGCGTTGCCAAATACGCATACAATTCATCGATTGACTCACCAGCGGCGGCGCTGGAAAATCCTCGGCCCCGTTTGGCACGAATAATCCACAGAGGTGTAATGGAAGCCTATTTACAAGATTTGATCACCCAGTCACTGGCTTTCACTCTGATGGTCGTTCTGCTGGTCGCTTTTCTGGAGTCGTTGGCGCTGGTGGGGCTGCTGTTGCCCGGCACGGTGATGATGGCCAGCATCGGCGCGCTGATCGGCAGCGGCAAGGTGGATTTTTACTACGCCTGGGCGGCGGGCATCGTCGGCTGCCTGCTCGGCGATTGGATCTCCTATTTCGTCGGTCGCGCCTTTAAGGGGCCTTTGCACCGCTGGTCGTTCCTGAAGAAGAACAAAGCGCTGCTCGACAAAACCGAACATGCCTTGCACCAGCACAGCATGGCGACCATTTTGATCGGCCGCTTCGTTGGCCCGACGCGCCCGCTGGTACCGATGGTGGCCGGCATGCTCGATTTGCCGCCGTACAAGTTTGCGTTGCCGAACATCATCGGTTGCCTGACCTGGCCGCCGGTCTATTTCTTCCCCGGCATTCTGGCGGGGGTGGCGATCGATATCCCCGCCGACGCCAACAGCGCGACGTTCAAGTGGCTGTTGCTCGCGGCGGCGCTGCTGGTCTGGCTGGCGGTGTGGCTAAGCTGGCGCTGGTGGCGCGAGGGCAAGCGCAACGCCGATCGGCTGAGCCGTTGGCTGACGCCGCTGCGGCTGCGCGTGGTGTGCGGATTGAGTTGGCTGGCGGCGTTGGCGGTCGGCTATTTGCTGAGCCAACAGCCGCTGATGCCGGTGTACCGGCATCTGTTGTGGCAGGTGCTGTCCGGGCAATGATTGCGGGGGCATTAGCCCCCGTTCGCCTTACTGGAAGAACGCTTCCAGCTGTTCAAATACCCGCACGTCTTCGCTGTGGCGCTTCACCCGCAGCACGTCTTCCAGCTTTTCCACCTGGCTTATCATTTGTTCCAGCCGTTGATCGTCGGCGACCAATAGCCAAATGCGGCTCTGTTGGCCGTCTTTCAACGGCAGACACAGAATGCCTTCGACGTTGAACGCGCGGCGGGCGAACAGCCCGCAAACGTGCGACATCACGCCGGGATGGTTGCGCACCGCCAGCTCCAGGATCACCTGTGGTTTATCTTGTGGTTGCAGCATGGCTTATTCTCCAATCATGTCGATGTTGGCGGCGCCCGGCGGCACCATCGGGAACACTTTTTCGTTGATATCGATCAGCGCGTGGATCAGGCAGGGACCCGGGCGCTGGATCGCCTCAGCCAGTGCCGCCTGAGGATCTTCCGCGGCGTTCAGATCGCAGGTATCCAGCCCGAATCCGGCGGCGATTTTCAGGAAGTCGGTACGCTTCGGATAGGCGGCGGCGAAGATGCGCTGTTGGTAGAACAGGGTTTGCTGTTGGTGCACCAGCCCCAGCGCCTGGTTGTTCATCAAAATGATTTTCACGTCCAGATCGTGCTCGACCGCGGTGGCCATTTCCTGAATGTTCATCATCAGGCTGCCGTCGCCGGAGAAGCACAGCACTTTACGTTCGGGCTCCGCCAACGCCGCGCCGATCGCCGCCGGCAGACCGAAGCCCATGGTGCCCAGGCCGCCCGACGTCAGCCACTGGCGCGGCCGGCTCAGCGGATAGGCCTGCGCTACCCACATCTGATGCTGACCCACGTCGGTGGTGATGATGGCGCTGTCGTCCACGCAGCGCGCGGCGGCCAGCACCAGGCCGTAATGGCTCAGCGGATCGTCGGCGTTCGGCATGTTGAACGGGAATTCGCGCTTCAGATCGTTGACGGTGTTCAGCCACGCGCTGCGCGGCTGCGTGTCGATCTGCGGCAGCAGCTGTTGCAGCACCTGGCCGACGTCGGCATGGATCGCCACGTTGGCCTGTTTGACCTTGCCCAGCTCGGCGCGGTCGATATCCACATGAATGATGGCGGCGTTAGGGCAGAACTGCTCGGTTTTGCCGATCGCCCGATCGTCGAAGCGCGCGCCCAGCACGATCAGCAGATCGGCCTCCTGCAGAATGAAGTTGGTGCTACGCGCGGCGTGCATGCCCAGCATGCCCAGCGACAGCGGGTGTTCCACCGGCATCGCGCCCAGCGCCATCAGCGTCATGGTGGTGGGCAGACCGGCGCGCTCGGCCAGCTCCAGCGCCTGCCGGTGGGCGTCGGCGCAGATGATGCCGCCGCCCAGGTAGAGGATGGGGCGTTTCGCCTGATTGATCATCGCGGCGGCCTGCGAAACCAGCGCCGGATCGAAGCTCGGGGCGGCGTCCGGCACGGCGATCGGCGGCAGCTCTTCCAGGGTGATGGTGGCGGTCTGCACGTCTTTCGGCACATCGATCCAGACCGGGCCGGGGCGGCCGGACTCGGCGATGCGGAACGCGTCGCCAATCACCTGCGGCAGCTCGCGGATATCGCGCACCAGATGGTTGTGCTTGGTGATCGGGATGGAAATGCCGTAGGTGTCCACTTCCTGGAAGGCGTCGGTGCCGATCATCGAGGAAGGCACCTGCCCGGTGATGCACACCAGCGGAATGGAGTCGAGCTTGGCGTCGGCGATGGCGGTGACCAGGTTGGTGGCGCCCGGCCCGCTGGAGGCGATGCACACCGCCGCTTTGCCGTTGGCGCGCGCCATGCCTTGCGCTATAAAGCCCGCGCCCTGTTCGTGGCGCGCCAGCACGTGGTGAATGCGGGTGCTTTGGCTCAGCGCGTCATACAGCGGCAGCGCGGCGCCGCCGGGAATGCCGGCGACGGTGGTGATGCCCTGACGCTCCAGCAGATGAACGATCAATTGTGCGCCGGTGAAGCGGGTACTCGGTTGAGGCGTGCCCGAAGTTGCCATGTTCCTGTCCTTTCTCAAGGCCGGTGAGCTTTTCTGGGCAGGGTGCTAAAACAAGAAACCCCGCCCGGTTTGCGCCGGCGGGGTTTGGGAATCGATGCGTTGATTCGGACCCTACGGCGCATTGCCGACGACCACCACCACACGCACGACGACCACCGCGGCTGGTAGCGCGGTAACTAGTAGGGTCGAAGTCAGCGAGGATGCGATCACAGGGAACCTTATCATCAGTAAAAAAAGTCAGGTTTTTATAAAAACACAGGCGCAAAATTCGCACAACAGGTTTATTGGCGCAGCATAAAAAACGCGCGTCAGATCACGCTTTACCCGAAATGCCCAGCACGTGCGCTTCGGGGGCGCTGCCGTCCAGCAGGGCCTGCGTCGGGCCGTCGTAGTAGATGCGGCCGTCGACCACCAGCAGCGTGCGCGGCGCGATGCGCGCGGCGTCGTCGAGGTTGTGCGACACCATCAGCAGCGTCAGGTCGCGCTGTTCGCACACCGTCTGCAGCAGCTGCAGCATCTCGTTGCGCAGCGCCGGGTCGAGCGCCGAGAAGGGTTCGTCGAGCAGCAGGATCGGCCGCCGGCGAATCAAACAGCGCGCCAGCGCGGCGCGCTGACGCTGACCGCCGGAAAGCTGCGACGGCAGGCGATCCAGGTGTTCTTCCAGGCCGACCTGACGGGCGATGTGTTCTCGCTGTTGACGCTGCTGCGCAGTCAAGCGCAGACCGGGATCCAACCCCAACCCGATGTTCTGCGCCACCGTCAGGTGAGCGAACAGGTTGTTTTCCTGAAACAGCATCGACACCGGCCGTTTGGCCGGCGGCGTGGCGGTGTGGTCTTCGCCGTTCAGCAGCAGCCGGCCGCTGGCCGCCGGCAGAAAACCGGCGATCAGGCTCAGCAGGGTGCTTTTACCGGCGCCGCTGGGGCCGAGCACCGCGACGCGCTCGCCCGGCTGGATGCGCAGATCAAAGCGCATCGGCAGGTGTTCATACAGATAGGTCAGTTTTTCAAGCGTCAGCATGGCGGCCCGGTAAGCGTTCAATCAGGGTAAACAGCAGGAAGCACAGCAGCAGCAACAGCAGCGCGGTCACCGCTCCGTCCTGGCTGCGGTAGGCGCCAATCTGCTGATACAGGTAAAAAGGCAGGGTACGGAAATGCTCGTTGCCAAACAAGGCGACCACGCCGAAATCGCCGATCGACAGCACGCAGGCGAAGGCCAGCGCCTGCGCCAGCGGGCGGCGCAGGGCGCGCAGTTCAATCAGCCGCAGCCGTCGCCAGCCGCGGATATCCAGCGACAGGCACAGCGGGTTGTAACGTTCGGCGAGGTCGCGCATCGGGTTCTCCAACACCTTCAGCGCATAGGGCACCGCCATCAGCGCATTGGTGAGGATCACCAGCGCATAGGGCGACTGCGGCAACCCGATCGTATCGTTCAGCAGCAGGAAGAACCCGGTGGCCAGCACGATGCCCGGCATCGCCAGGATCACCATGCCGCTCAGCTCCAGCGCTTGGCCGCCGCGCAGCTGCTGCCGCAGTTTCAGCTCGCGGCTGCTCCACAGCAGCATCATCGTGAGCGCCACGCACAGCGCTCCGGCGCCAAGGGCGATGCGCAGCGACGTGAACAGCGCCTGCCACAGCACCGGCTGGCGCAGCACGCTGATGATAGCCTGATTGGCGCCGTCGGCGATCACCGCCAGCAGAGGCGGCAGCAGCAGCAACAGCGCGGCGGCGATCAGCAGAAAATCGCTGATGCGCCGCCACAGGCTGTCTTCCGGGTTGCGCCAGCGTTGGGCGTGGGTATGCCCTACCGGCAATGCCTGGCTCAGGCGTTGGCTGATCAGCACCAGCCCCAGACAACAGCCCAGTTGGATCAGCGCCAGCAGGGCGGCGCGGCCCAGATCGTAGTCGTAACTCAACGCCTGGTAGATCGCCAGCTCGATGGTGGTGGCCTGCGGCCCGCCGCCCAGTGACAGCGCGGTGGCGAAGCTGGCGAAGCACAGCATGAAGATCAGCGCGCCGCTCGGCAGGATTTGGCGGCGCAGCGCCGGCCATTCGACGAAGCGGAACTGCTGCCAGCCGTTCATGCCCAGCTGGGCGGCCAGCTGGCGCTGTTCCACCGGAATATTCTCCAGCGCCTGCAGCAACAGGCGGGTAGCCAGCGGCAGGTTAAAGAACAGGTGCGCCAGCAGAATTCCCTGCAGCCCGTAGGGCGAGAAATCATACTCGACGCCCAGCCAGCCGCACAGCGTCGCCAGCCAGCCCTGGCGCCCATAGACGCTGAGCAGGCCGAACACCGCCACCAGCACCGGCAGCACCAGCGTCATGGCGCACAGCCGCAGCAGCAGCTGCCGGCCGGGGAAACGACGCCGGTAGAGCGCGCGCGCCAGCAGAATGGCGGGCAGCACCGAAATCAGCGCCGACAGCAGCGCCTGCAGGAAAGTGAAGCGCACCACGTGCCACAGGTAGCTGTCCTGCCACAGGCCGCGCCAGTCGCTGTCCGGCGCGTGACGCCACAGCGAGCCCATCGCCAGCGCGGCGACCAGCAGGATCATGCCGGCGGCCAGCAGCCCCGGCCAGAGCCAGCGGGGGATCAGCGGCTGACGGCGGTTTGCCATGCCCGGATCCAGCCGCCGCGTTGTGTGGCCACCTCTTCGGCGCTGTATTGCAGCGCGGTATGCGGCACGTTCATCTGTTCAAAGCCGACGGGCAGCGGGGTGTTGATCACCGGGTACATCCAGTTGCCGGTCGGGATGGTGTTCTGGAATGCCGGCGTCACCATGAACTGCATGAAACGCTCCGCCAGCTCAGGCTGTTTGGCGGCCTTCAGTTTGCCGGCCACTTCCACCTGCAGGTAGTGGCCTTCGCTGAACGTGGCGGCGGCGTAGCGGTCTTTTTTCTCGGCGATCAGATGATAGGCGGGGGAGGTGGTGTAGCTGAGCACCAGATCGCCTTCGCCTTTCAGGAACAGGCCGTAGGCTTCGCTCCAGCCTTTGGTGACGGTCACGGTCTTTTTCGCCAACTGCTGCCAGGCGGCCGGCGCCTTGTCGCCATACACTTTTTGCATCCACAGCAGCAGGCCGAGGCCCGGCGTGCTGGTGCGCGGATCTTCGTAGATCACCTTCCAGTCACGATCGCTGCTGACCAGCTCCTGCAGGCTTTTCGGCGGGTTCTTCAGTTTTTCCTTGTCGTAGACGAAGGCGAAATACCCGTAGTCGTAAGGCACGAAGGTCGCGTCCTGCCAGCCGCCCGGCACCGTCAGTTTGGCGGTGTCCACGCCGCTCGGCGCGAACAGGCCGGTTTGCTGCGCCGCCTGCAGCAGGTTGTTGTCCAGCCCCAGCACCACGTCGGCGGCGCTGTTCTTGCCTTCCATGCGCAGGCGGTTCAGCAGTGAGACGCCGTCTTCCAGCGCCACGAACTTCAGCTCACAGTCGCACTCGGCTTCGAAGGCTTTTTTCACCGCCGGGCCTGGGCCCCAGTCGGCGGCGAAGGAATCGTAGGTGTAAACCGTCAGCGTCGGCTTGGCGAACACCGGCGCGGCGCACAGCAGCAATAAGCAGGGCAGATATTTTTTGACCACGTTGCACTCCTGAAAAATAAGGGGGCAAGGGCATCTGAGGGGGCGAGGCGGCGTCGCCGGTTCGCTGGGCTCAAATCCCTCCGCCGGTATTGACCGGATCAGGTTCGACGGGTGTGCTCTCAGCGGAAAATCGGGCTTATCACGCGGCCCGGCTCTCCGCACCCCGTTGAGACGGCGCTATTGTAAAGATTAACCGACTTGGGCGAAAGGCGCTTATGCCTCCGGCGGGGCAAACCAGGCTGACTTGAAGTCGAACCAGCCGAGGGTGTTCATTCGCACGCCGCGCATGCTGCGCTGGCCGTGCAGCTGCAGCCAGTGGTGGAACAGCGGATGCAGTTGGTGATTGCTGACCAGGCGCTGGCAGAACTCCGCCAGCGGCAGACGGTTGGCGCGCCACAGCGCCGCATCCTGCGCCAGGTCCTCGCTCATGCAATGCTGCATCAGCGGCAGCTCGTACAGCGTGGCGAACAGCGAAAACTCCAGCGGCAGATAGAAGTTGGCGCTGCCGAGCCACAGATCGCTGCGCGCGTCGCCCTGGTGCCAGGTCGCGTAATCCACGCTTTGCACGATCAGGCGGATGCCGTGCTGCGCCAGCAGCGGCTCCATCGCCTGGCGGATGGCGTGGAACTCCGAATGCTCATTGAAGTGAGTCAGCGTCAGTTCGGTCAGCCCCGCCGGTTTGGGCTGCTGCGCCAGCGCGCGGTTGTGGTGCCAGCGCGGCAGCAGGCCGTACGCCGGCGACCAATAGCGCTGGTAGAGCGGCCCGGCTTGGCTCAGCAGCGAAATGGGGTTGATCAATTCGCACAGCCAGCTGCGCATGGCGGGATCGGCCGCCAAGGGAGAGCGCTGATCGAACAGCAGGAAGTAGCAGCCTTCTTCCAGCCGGCTTTCCAGCTCGCTGTTGCCGGTTTCATCGCCCTGCAGCTGTACGCCGGAGTGCACCAGTTCTTCGGAGAACTCCGGCAGCACCCAGATGTTGACCTCATCGATCAGCGCCCGGTAGCCGAAATAGTCGTCGAAGGCGTGGATCTTCATCTGGCTGGGAAGGTTGCGCACCACGCGGTAGGGGCCGGTGCCGATCGGATGGCGGGTGAAGTCCGGCAGATCGCGCCATTCGCGCGGCAGGATCATGGCGTGCACGCTGCCCAGCAGCCAGGGCAGCCAGTGGTCGGGGCTGTGCAGATGCACGTCGACAACGAACGGCGTCGGCGAGGTGACGCTTTCGATATGCGAGAACAGCGGTTGTGAGGTCAGACGCGAAAGCGAGCTGATGACGTCCGCCATCTCCAGCTCGCGGCCATGATGAAAATGGATCGCCGGGCGCAGGTAAAACCGCCAGTGCAGCGGCGTCAGCGCCTGCCAATGGTGGGACAGATCGGATTCGAGTTCCCCGTTTTCCTCATTTATGCGCGTCAGGCCGTTGAAGATCTGACGCGCCAAATGGGTCTCGGAACGCCGCAGCGCCGAGCCGGGCAGCAGGTTGTACAACTGCCGATAGTAGAGCACCCGCAGGATATGTTTCCCCTGACGGAAGCTGCGCCCCAGCTGCGACAGCAGCATTTGGCGCACCACGTTTTTGTCGCCCACCAGCTGCACCAACTGATCGATGCGATCCTGCTCCAGCAGCTCCTCGGCCCGCTGTTGCTGCAGCGCCAGGCCGGTGTAATGAAAGGTTAGCCGCGAACGCTTGCCGCGTCCCGACTCCGCCTGCCAGGTGAGCCAGCCCTCCCGCTGCATGGCGCTCAACAGGGAGCGCACGTGGCGCCGCGAGCAGCTCAGCGCCTCCGCCAGCGCCTGCAGCGTGGTGTCGGTGGTTTCACCGTGGCAGCGTTGCCACAGACGGATGAACTGCTGCTGCAATCTGGACGTGGACATAAAAGAGGAACACTCCTGTCTCAACTCGTCAATTTTTCTTTCCCTATATTACGCCGATAATTTTCATCAATGAAAGGGGAGGGCGTAATCATGAAAGCTTTCTTATCCAAATCGTTCTATCAGCGCTATTTCAGCGCGGTGCGTCGGCAGCACGCCGACTGGCTGAGCGTGGTGCCCGAGCAGGCGCGGCTGGCAATATTGGCGCACCTGACGCAATGGGATATCAAAGAGATGAGCGACAAGCAGTATCGCGAGCACCTGTAAGGCGCTGCGGCATAAAAGTTTCTGAGTAATGGTGCTGTTTCACCAGCCAGTGGGTCGCCCCACTGGTTTTTTTATTTGCGGTTAGGGCGATAGACTTGCATTTTCCTCGCCGTGACCTAAGGTTTTTGCTTCTGCTTTGGGATCAGGGAAGAGGATATGGAACGCCTGAGACGGTTATCACTGCGCATCAACCCCATCTTTGCCGCCTTCCTGCTGATCGCTTTTCTCTCCGGCATCGCCGGCGCGTTGCTGACGCCGACGCTGAGCCTGTTTCTGACCACCGAAGTTAAGGTGCGGCCGCTGTGGGTCGGGTTGTTTTACACCGCCAACGCGGTGGCCGGCATCGTCGTCAGCTTCCTGCTGGCCAAACGTTCCGACACCCGCGGCGATCGGCGCAGGCTGATCCTGCTGTGCTGCCTGATGGCGGTCGGCAACTGCCTGCTGTTCGCTTTCAACCGCGACTACCTGACGCTGATCACCGCCGGGGTGTTAATGTCCGCCGTTGCCAACACCGCCATGCCGCAGATCTTCGCGCTGGCGCGGGAATACGCCGACAGCGAGGCGCGTGAAGTGGTGATGTTCAGTTCGGTGATGCGCGCCCAGCTTTCGCTGGCGTGGGTGATCGGCCCGCCGCTGTCGTTTGCGCTGGCGCTGAATTACGGCTTTACCGTGATGTTCCTGATCGCCGCCGCCACCTTCGCTATCTGCGTGCTGCTGGTCGGGTTCATGCTGCCTTCGGTGCCGCGCGCGGCGGACGGCGACGGGCTGCGGGACGGTGCTTCCGCGCCGATTGCGCCCGCCAGCGCCTGGCGCAATCGCGACGTGCGTCTGCTGTTTATCGCCTCGATGCTGATGTGGACCTGCAACACCATGTATATCATCGACATGCCGCTGTATATTACCGCCGATCTCGGCCTGCCTGAGGGGCTGGCCGGGGTGCTGATGGGCACCGCTGCCGGGCTGGAGATCCCGGCGATGCTGCTGGCCGGTTACTACGTCAAACGTTTCGGCAAGCGCAACATGATGCTGCTGGCGGTGGCGGCGGGCGTGCTGTTTTACCTCGGGCTGACGGTGCTGGCGACCAAGCCGACCCTGATCGCGTTGCAGCTGCTCAACGCGGTGTTTATCGGCATCGTCGCCGGTATCGGCATGCTCTATTTTCAAGATTTGATGCCGGGCCGACCGGGCGCCGCCACCACGCTGTTCACCAACAGCATCTCGACCGGGGTGATCCTGGCCGGGGTGCTGCAGGGCGCGCTGGTGGAGAACCTCGGTCATGGCTCGGTGTATTGGATGGCGGCGCTGCTGGCGCTGGCGGCGCTCTGGATGAGCGCCAAAGTGCGTGAAGTGTGAGGTCAAACGACGGCATTCTTGATGCAAGTCATTGAGAAGGCTGAAGCGGACGCCCAAGCTGAAGGCATATGGAGCGCGATCGTTGCGTCCACGCCCGTCTCGCTATTGAGATGCCGCCTTGTTGTTTAGAACAGTGGGAACGTTATGGATAAACTCACACCGCTCAAACCGCTTCCTTCCCTGTGCGCCCTTGCCGCCACGCTGATCATCTGGTTCCTCATTCCCGTGCCGGAGGGCGTTGCGCCCAACGCCTGGCAGCTGCTGGCGCTGTTTATCGGCACCATCATCGCCATCATCGGCAAGGCGATGCCGATCGGCGCGGTCTCGGTGATCGCCATCGCCCTGGTGGCGGTGACCGGCGTCACCAACCCCGGCAAGCCGGGCGCTGCGCTGGACGACGCGCTCAGCGGTTTTTCCAACCAGCTGATCTGGCTGATCGGCTTTTCTATCATGATCTCCCTCAGCCTGAACAAAACCGGGCTGGGCGCGCGCATCGGCTACTACTTTATCTCGCTGTTCGGTAAAAAAACGCTCGGCATCGCCTACGCATTGACGTTGGCGGAAACCACCCTGGCGCCGGTGACGCCGAGCAACACTGCGCGCGGCGGCGGCATCATTCACCCGATCATGAAATCGATCGCCGACAGCTTTGGTTCCAAACCCGAGCTCAATACCTCCGGCAAGATCGGCCGCTATCTGTCGCTGGTGAACTACAACATTAACCCGGTCACCTCGGCGATGTTTATCACCGCCACGGCGCCTAACCCGCTGATTGTCAGCCTGATCGCCAAAGGCACCCACGGCAGCTTCGAACTGTCCTGGTCGATGTGGGCGATCGCTGCCCTGGTGCCGGGGCTGTGTTCGCTGATCGTGATGCCGCTGGTCATTTATCTGCTGTACCCGCCGGAGGTGAAAAGCACCCCGGACGCGCCGCGTTTCGCCTGCGAAAAGCTGCAGTCGCTGGGGCCGGTGACGCTGCCGGAGAAAATTACTCTCGGGGTGTTCGCGCTGCTGTTGGTGCTGTGGGCCGGCATTCCGGCGATGATTTTCGGCCCGGCGCTGGCGGTCAATCCTACCACCGCGGCGCTGATCGGCCTGGCGGTGCTGCTGGCTACCGGGGTGTTGAGCTGGGAGGATGTGCTGAAGCATAAAGGGGCCTGGGATACCGTCGTGTGGTTCTCGGCGCTGGTGATGATGGCCAGTTTCCTCGGCAAGCTGGGGCTGATCGGCTGGCTGTCGCAGACCGTCGGCAACGGCATCGACCATATGGGCATGAGTTGGGTGGGCGGCACGATCTTGCTGACCATCATTTATCTGTATTCTCACTATTTCTTCGCCAGCACCACCGCGCATGTAACGGCGATGTTCGCCGCCTTCTTCGCTGCCGGCATCGCGCTCGGCGCGCCGCCGGCGCTGCTGGGCCTGATCCTGGCGTTCTCTTCTTCGCTGATGATGTCGCTGACGCATTACGGGACCGGCACCGCGCCGATCATCTTTGGCTCCGGCTATGTGACGTTGGGGGAGTGGTGGAAAGCGGGATGGGTGATGAGCGTGGTTAACTTGCTGATCTGGATAGTGATCGGCGGCGCATGGTGGAAGCTGCTGGGGTACTGGTGAGGAAAAAATTCACCCGCCGGGCGGCGGGTGAAGGGGATTAATTCAGAAACGCCGGTTGCTGCGCTTCGTAGCGGGAGATGTCCGCTTCGTGCTGCAGCGTCAGGCCGATGCTGTCCAGCCCGTTGATCATGCAGTGGCGGCGGAAGCTGTCTATTTCGAACGGATAGCTTTTGCCACCGGCGTTGACCGTCTGGTTCTCCAGATCCACCACGAACTCCGTACCTTCATTGGCGTCAACCAGTTTGAACAGCTCATCCACCTGCTGCTCGCTCAGCGTGACCGGCAACAGCTGGTTGTTAAACGAGTTGCCGTAGAAGATATCGGCGAAGCTCGGCGCGATCACCACTTTGAAACCGTAGTCGGTCAGCGCCCAAGGGGCGTGTTCGCGCGAGGAGCCGCAGCCGAAGTTCTCCCGCGCCAACAGGATGCTGGCGCCTTTATAGCGCGGTTTGTTCAGCACGAACTCCGGGTTGGGTTGCTGGCCGGCATCGTCGAGGAAGCGCCAGTCGTTGAACAGGTGCTGGCCGAAACCGGTACGGGTCACCTTCTGTAAAAACTGCTTGGGAATAATGGCGTCGGTGTCGACGTTGGCTGCATCCAAAGGCACCACTAAGCCGGTATGTTGAGTAAATTTAGCCACGTTAGCCCCTTAGTGAATATCACGGATGTCAGCGAAGTGACCGGCGACGGCGGCCGCGGCGGCCATTGCCGGGCTGACCAGGTGGGTGCGCCCACCGCGGCCCTGGCGCCCTTCGAAGTTACGGTTGCTGGTGGACGCGCAGCGCTCGCCCGGATTCAGACGGTCGTTGTTCATCGCCAGGCACATCGAGCAACCCGGCAAGCGCCATTCGAAACCGGCTTCAATAAAGATTTTGTCCAACCCTTCGGCTTCCGCCTGGGCCTTCACCGGGCCGGAGCCCGGCACCACGATGGCCTGCACGCCATTGGCGACCTTGCGCCCCTTGGCGATCGCCGCCGCCGCGCGCAGATCTTCGATGCGCGAGTTGGTGCAGGAACCGATGAACACTTTGTCGATCGGCACGTCGGTCAATTTGATGCCCGGCTTCAAATCCATGTAGGCCAGCGCTTTCTCGGCGGAGGCGCGCTCAACCGGATCGTTAAACGATTCCGGCGCCGGGATCGCCTGATTGACGGCGATCACCTGGCCAGGGTTGGTGCCCCAGGTGACCTGCGGCGCGATCTCTTCGGCGCGCAGCGTCACCACGGTATCGAACTGGGCGTCAGCGTCGGACTTCAGCGTGCGCCAGTAAGCGACCGCCTGCTCCCAGTTTTCACCGGTCGGCGCGAACTGACGCCCCTTCAGGTAGGCGAAGGTAGTGTCGTCCGGCGCGACCAACCCGGCTTTGGCGCCCATTTCGATCGCCATGTTGCACAGGGTCATGCGGCCTTCCATGCTCAATGCCTCGATCGCCTTGCCGCAGAACTCCACCACGTGGCCGGTGCCGCCGGCGCTGCCGGTTTTGCCGATCACCGCCAGCACGATGTCTTTGGCGGTAATGCCCTCGGCGGCATCGCCGGTGACCTCAATCTTCATGGTTTTGGCCCGGCCCTGCTTCAGGGTCTGGGTCGCCAGCACGTGCTCCACTTCGGAGGTGCCGATGCCGAACGCCAGCGAGCCGAAGGCGCCGTGGGTCGCGGTGTGTGAATCGCCGCAGACGATGGTCATGCCCGGCAGCGTCATGCCTTGCTCCGGCCCGATCACGTGCACGATGCCCTGGAACGGGTGGTTCAGGTCATACAGCGAAACGCCGAATTCCGCGCAGTTCTTGATCAGCTCCTGCATCTGGATGCGCGCCATCTCGCCGCTGGCGTTGATGTCTTTGGTCTGGGTCGACACGTTGTGATCCATGGTGGCGAAGGTTTTGCCGGGCTGGCGCACCTTCCGGCCCATGGCGCGCAGGCCGTCGAACGCCTGCGGCGACGTGACTTCGTGCACCAGGTGACGGTCGATATACAGCAACGGCGTCTCGTTCGGCGCTTCGTGCACCACGTGGGCGTCGTACAATTTCTGGTATAAGGTCTTGGCCATGTTATGCCCCCTGAGCTACAAAGCGAGCGATGATGTCGCCCATTTCATCGGTGCTGACGGCTTTGCCGTCACCGGCCAGATCGGCGGTGCGGTAGCCCTGTTCCAACGCCTGGTTGATGGCGCGCTCTACGGCGTCGGCCGCTTCATCGGCGCCCAGGCTGTAACGCAGCAGCAGGGTGGCGGACAGGATCTGCGCAATCGGGTTGGCGATGCCTTTGCCGGCGATATCCGGCGCGGAACCGCCCGCAGGTTCGTACAGGCCGAAGCCTTGCTCGTTCAGGCTGGCGGACGGCAGCATGCCCATCGAGCCGGTAATCATCGCGCACTCGTCGGACAGGATGTCGCCGAACAGGTTGGAACACAGCAGCACGTCGAACTGGGACGGATCCTTGATCAGCTGCATGGTGGCGTTGTCGATATACATGTGCGACAGCGACACGTCCGGGTAATCCTTGGCGACCTGATTGACCACTTCACGCCACAAGATGGAGCTTTGCAGCACGTTGGCCTTGTCGATCGACGTCACCTTGTGGCGGCGCTTGCGGGCGGATTCGAAGGCGATGCGCGCGATGCGTTCAATCTCGAAACGGTGATACACCTCGGTGTCGAAGGCGCGCTCCTGCATGCCCTGGCCTTCGCGGCCCTTCGGCTGGCCGAAATAGATGCCGCCGGTCAGTTCGCGCACGCACAGAATGTCGAAGCCGCGGGCGGCGATATCGGCGCGCAGCGGGCAGAACGCCTCCAACCCTTGATACAGGCGGGCCGGGCGCAGGTTGCTGAACAGTTTGAAGTGCTTGCGCAGTGGCAACAGCGCGCCGCGTTCCGGCTGCTCGGCCGGCGGCAGGTGTTCCCATTTCGGGCCGCCCACCGAACCGAACAGGATGGCGTCGGCCTGCTCGCAGCCGGCGACGGTCGCCGCCGGCAACGGGCTGCCGTGGCGATCGATGGCGATGCCGCCGACGTCGTACTCGGCGGTGGTGATGCGAATGTCAAAGCGTTGACGCACCGCGTCCAACACTTTGCGCGCCTGAGCCATTACTTCCGGGCCGATACCGTCTCCGGGCAAGACGGCAATGTGATAAGTCTTCGTCATGTTCACACCGTTTCCTGATTATTTTGATGTTTGTTTTGCTGCAGACGCTGTTTTTCTTTTTCTACCTGCTGTGAGCGCCAAATATTGTTCAACACGTGCACCATCGCCTTGGCGGAGGATTCGACGATGTCGGTCGCCAGACCCACGCCATGGAAACGACGGCCGTTATAAGAGACGACGATATCCACCTGGCCCAGCGCATCGCGCCCATGGCCTTTGGCGGTCAACTGGTACTTCACCAGTTCGATCGGGTAATCGGTGATGCGATTGATCGCCTGATAGACCGCATCGACCGGGCCGTTGCCGGTGGCGGCTTCGGCTTTCTCTTCGCCGCCGCAGATCAGTTTCACCGAGGCGGTGGCCATGATGCTGCTGCCGGACTGCACGCTGAAGTAACCCAGGCTGAAGTGTTCCGGTTCTTCCTGTTGTTTGTTGATGAAGGCCAGCGCCTCCAGGTCATAGTCGAACACCTGGCCTTTTTTGTCGGCCAGCTTCAGGAAGGCGGCGTACAGGGTATCCAGGTTGTAGTCCTGCTCCTGGTAGCCCATCTCTTCCATGCGGTGTTTCACCGCCGCGCGGCCGGAGCGGGAAGTCAGGTTCAACTGCACGTCTTTCAGGCCGATCGACTGCGGGGTCATGATTTCGTAGTTTTCGCGGTTCTTCAGCACGCCGTCCTGGTGAATGCCGGAGGAGTGGGCGAAGGCGTTGGCGCCGACGATCGCCTTGTTGGCCGGGATCGGCATGTTGCACAGCTGGCTGACGATCTGGCTGGTGCGGAAGATTTCCTGATGATTGATGTTGGTGTGCACGTTCATGATGTCCTGGCGCACCTTAATCGCCATGATCACCTCTTCCAGCGAACAGTTGCCGGCGCGCTCACCGATGCCGTTCAGGGTGCCTTCCACCTGACGGGCGCCGGCCTGGACCGCGGCAATGGAGTTGCCGACTGCCATGCCCAAATCGTCGTGGCAGTGTACGGAGATGATGGCTTTGTCGATGTTCGGCACGCGGTCATACAAGGTGGTGATGATGCCGCCGAACTGGTTTGGCGTGGTGTAGCCGACGGTGTCCGGAATATTGATGGTGGTGGCGCCGGCGTTGATGGCGGCTTCGACCACGCGGCACAGATTGTCGATCGGCGTGCGGCCGGCGTCTTCGCAGGAGAATTCCACGTCGTCGGTATAGTTGCGGGCGCGTTTGACCGAGCGTACTGCCATCTCCAACACTTCGTCGAACGAGCGCTTCAGCTTCGATTCGATGTGCAGGGTGGAGGTGGCCAGGAACACGTGGATACGGAACGCTTCAGCGACGCGCAACGCTTCGGCGGCCACGTCGATGTCTTTGTCCACGCAGCGGGCCAGGCCGCAGACGCGACTGTTCTTGATCTGGCGAGCGATGGTTTGCACCGATTCGAAATCGCCCGGCGAAGAGACCGGGAAGCCGACTTCCATCACGTCAACGCCCATTCTTTCCAGCGCCAGCGCAATCTGAATCTTCTCTTTTACGCTCAGGCTGGCCTGCAATGCCTGTTCGCCATCACGCAGCGTGGTATCGAAAATAATGACTTGTTGGCTCATCGGTGCATTCCTTATCGTGTTGATTTCACGCTAAGCGGGCAAAAAAAAACCCGCGCAGTAGCGCGGGTTTCTTATGGGTGATCGGCTGAGTCAGCTCCGAACTTCGTCCACAGGCATACCGCGCAAACAAGATGCGTTGAGTAGTAGGCCTAGTAGACGGTGAGTACGGATCATAATGGTTCAGCTTCTCTTAAATTGGGTGTCTGCCTAATTTGATACGTGATTGGCCTGGCGATGTCAACACCTGATTGAATGCGGGGACAATGCACCGGCTATGCATCCAAACAGAGGATCATTCGGTAAAAATGCGGCGCTATAGAGAAAAAATGGGAGCGGTTTGCGCGCTGCTTAGCATAAACGAATCGAATATATACTGCGCTAATTGCTTCTGGATTTTGTTGGGTTAAGATTTGTGATGAAAAAATAAGGAGGATTAATCACGGGAGGAAACAAAATAACATTTTTAATGCGAATGATTTAAATTGAATTCATATGATTAATTGATTGTTTTAGTCATAATATAACAAAATAATGCGATTTTACACAAAGCGATTGATGTTTTTAGATGGTTTGATTGCTTATGATGTGTTTTTATAGTTTGTCTCATACAGTGGGGTTACGTTGTTTAATTGTATTAATCATTGTTAATACCTAATTATTAGTACCACCCAGGTGGCATTCTTCCTGCTGACGGTAGAAGTGACTGATATGCATTCCATATACGACTTAAATCGTGTCGATAACACGAGGTTTTTTATCGGCTGATGACGGTAATGGCAGGATTTGTCGTGCAAAGATAAGACAATGCGGCGTTTCATTGTTTGTCGAGCATAAGGATTAGATTATCTACACAGGATTTAGTGGAGTGAAATATGGCTGAATATGATTCAGAAATCGCCATGGTCAAAGAGCCGGCGGACATCCATTTGCGCAGCGTCGATCTTAATTTGCTGACGGTGTTTGACGCCGTGATGCAAATGCAAAATATTACGCGAGCTGCTAATTCGTTAGGGATGTCGCAGCCGGCGGTGAGCAACGCGGTAGCGCGTCTGAAGGTGATGTTCAACGACGAGCTGTTCGTGCGCTGCGGGCGCGGGATCCAGCCCACCATGCGGGCCAGGCAGCTGTTCGGGCCGGTGCGGCAAGCGCTGCAGCTGGTGCAAAATGAGTTGCCGGGATCTGAGTTTGAGCCGCTGACCAGCACGCGAGCGTTCTCCCTGTCCCTGTGCAGCCCGCTCGATTTGCGTCTGGGCGCCGGGATAATCAATCACGTCAAACAGATAGCGCCGCAGCTTAACCTGCAAATAAAGTCATACATTAACAATAATATTGAACATCAATTACGTTATCAGGACGTCGAATTTGTCATCGGCTACAGTCGTTTCGAGTCGGCAGAGTTTCGCAGCCTGGCGATGTTCGACGACGAATTAGTGCTGGCGGTTGCGCAGGTGCACCCGCGAATAGGGGAGGAGGTGACGCCGGAACACATGTTGGCCGAACAGCATGCGGCGGTTTCCCTGGAAAGTTTTGGATCGTTCAGTAAACCTTTCTATTTAGAGGAGCCGATGCTGCGCGCCGTGACACAACAGTGCACGGACCTCTACAGCGTGTTGAATATGGTGTCGCAAACGGAAATGGTGGCGATTGCGCCCGCCTGGTTGGTGCGGCAACAGACGGAGGCGTTGAAAATAAAGGCGGTTCCTTTGTGCGCCAATCACAATAAAGCGACCTGCTATCTTTCCTGGCATGAATCCTCCGAACGGGATAAAGGGCACCAGTGGATGAAGTCCGTCCTGATTGAGGCGGGTAACCCAAAGTAAAGCGATAAAAAATGGGGATATATAAAGATAATATTCAACTGAGCGTTTTTTTCTCATGATAAAAACTAAGAACTATCTGGGTTTTTATTAAGATGTTTCTTGGTTTTGCGGCGATTAAATAACTTATTTTCAGGGTGAGTTGGTTCGTTTACCAAAAATAATTAATATAAATTAATATTCTGATTTTTACTTTACGACTGGTATTTTTAACTAACTCGATGCGGCGGCCCGGATGGGCCGCGTTTTATTGCCGCCAGCAAACCTTTTCCTTCCCGTTCTGTCCAACCCATGAAAGCGCGAAAGCCGGCCTGAGTTTTGGCTCACACTTCTACGCTGAAATCGCTTTTCCCCCTGCCTGAGAGTAGGTAGACTGCGCGGAAAAAAGTAAACACGTGTAAGCTGAGATGAGGGCCGTAAGGCGTCGTTCAGGCTTAACTGTATGATTCATTTCAGGCTTAGAGCACTATGATCACTAATCTGCTGCAATACCATTTGATCCATCGTATACAGCATCAAATCACCCACCGAGCCGATCGCACAGCTTTTCGCCAATGGTCGCCCAACGGCGAGTTTCAACTGACCTGGGAAGAGGCCGCCGTTCGCATCGATCGCATTGCCGCCGGGCTGTTGGCCCTGGGGGCCGAAGTGCAAGAGCGCATCGGCATTTTCGCCAATAACGGCATGGCCTGGTCGCTGGCCGATCTCGCGATTCTCCACCTGCGCGGCGTCAGCGTGCCGCTCTATTCCACCAATACGCCGGCGCAGGCGGCCTTCGTCATCAACGACGCCGACATTCGCATACTGTTCGTCGGCGAACAGGCGCAGTTGGACGCGGCCATCGCGCTGCGCGGCGTTTGCCCACAGCTGCGCCATATTATCGTGTTTGACCAAGATGCCGACCTGCGCGGCTGCGAGATCGCGCGACACCTGAGCGTCTTCGAGCATGCCGCCGATCCGACGGCTTTTATCGCTCAACGTCGGCAGCGCATTGAAGAGTGCGACCTGCAGGACCTCTTCACCCTGATCTATACCTCGGGCACCACCGGCGAGCCCAAAGGGGTGATGCTGGATTACCGCAACCTGGCGGCGCAGCTCTACCTGCATGATGAGAGACTGACGGTCGGCGAAGAGGATGTGTCGCTCAGTTTCCTGCCGCTGTCGCATGTGTTCGAGCGTGCCTGGAGCTTCTTTGTCATGCATTCCGGCGCGCAGAACGTCTTCCTGCCGAACACCGACTGGGTGCGGGAAGCGATGGGGCAGGTTCGCCCGACGCTGATGTGCGCGGTACCGCGTTTCTACGAGAAGATTTTCAGCGCGGTGCATGAAAAAGTGGCGCGCGCGCCTTGGCTGCGCCGCGCGCTGTTCCACTGGGCGATCGTCTGCGGGGAGCGCAAGTTCCTTCAGGAGCGGGCCGGCAAACCGTTGGGTAAACTGTTCGAACTCTCTCATCGCTGGGCCGACAAGCTGGTATTGAGCAAGCTGCGCGGCATCCTCGGCGGCCGGGTGCGCTTCCTGCCGGCGGCGGGCGCCAAGCTGGATGACAATGTGATCCTGTTTTTCCAGGCGATGGGCGTCAATATCAAGTACGGCTATGGCATGACCGAAACCTGTGCGACCGTGTCCTGCTGGGAAGAAGGGCATTTCCGCTTCGGCTCTATCGGCAAACCGCTGCCGGAGGTCGAGGTGCGCATCGGTGAAGAAAATGAAATCCAGGTGCGCGGGCCGATCGTGATGCGCGGCTATTTCAACAAACCGTTGGAAACCGCCGCGACCTTTACCGCAGACGGCTGGCTGAAAACCGGCGATGCCGGGGCGATCGATGAAGAGGGCAATCTGTTCATCACCGAGCGCCTTAAGGATTTGATGAAAACCTCCGGCGGCAAATACATCGCGCCGCAGATGCTGGAAGGCACGCTGGCGCAGGACCGCTTTATCGAGCAGGTGGCGATCATCGCCGATGCGCGCAAGTTCGTTTCCGCGCTGATCGTGCCGTGCTTTGAGTCGCTGGAAGAGTACGCGAAGTCAGTCAACCTGAAGTATCAGGATCGCCTGGAGCTGCTGCGCAACGGTGAAATCCTCGAGATGTTCGAAAAGCGTCTGCGCGAGATGCAAAAGGAGCTGGCGCGCTTCGAGCAGGTGAAGAAGTTCACGCTGCTGCCGGCGGCCTTTTCCATGGAGCTGGGGGAGCTGACGCCAACGCTGAAGCTGCGCCGCAAAGTGATCCTGCAGCGCTATCAGCGTGAAATCGACTCCATGTATCAGGAACAGGGCTGAGGCCGCCGCCGGACCGCGCGTTCGGCGAAAAAAACGGCATATTCTTCGCCTGATTTAGTTCTGTAATTTCCCCTCTGTTCGAAACAATGCCTAGCCTGACGCCCCTGGGGCTAGCGCATTGTTTTTATAAAGTCGCGATCTCCAGCCGCTTGGCAATAACTCCGCCGTCGTTAAGCCATTTTGCCGTTTGCCTGCCCCATATTCTGACGTTATGTTAATTCGATAGCGACAACCCATAAAAATTTAGGGGCATTGCCCCGCAGCAGGCGCTACGTTCCGGCGCCAGAGAAGAACCAGAGAAGAATAAGCAAGCCTGGAGGCAAACCCATGGAGATGTTGTCAGGAGCCGAGATGGTCGTCCGATCGTTGATCGATCAGGGCGTTAAACATGTATTCGGCTACCCCGGCGGGGCGGTGCTCGATATCTACGACGCCCTGCATACGGTCGGAGGGATCGATCATATTCTGGTGCGCCACGAGCAAGGTGCGGTGCACATGGCCGACGGTTACGCGCGCGCCACCGGCGAAGTGGGCGTGGTGCTGGTGACCTCCGGCCCCGGCGCCACCAACGCCATTACCGGTATCGCTACCGCTTATATGGACTCGATCCCGATGGTCGTCCTGTCGGGGCAGGTGCCCAGCTCGCTGATCGGCTACGACGCCTTCCAGGAGTGCGATATGGTGGGGATTTCTCGGCCGGTGGTGAAACACAGCTTCCTGGTGAAACGCACCGAAGACATCCCGGCGGTGTTGAAGAAGGCCTTTTACCTGGCCTCCAGCGGCCGCCCCGGCCCGGTGGTGATCGATCTGCCGAAAGACATCGTCGGCCCGGCGGTGCGGATGCCTTATGCCTATCCGCAGGACGTGAGCATGCGTTCTTACAACCCGACGGTGCAGGGCCACCGCGGGCAAATCAAACGCGCGCTGCAAACCATTCTGGCGGCCAAAAAGCCGGTGATGTACGTCGGCGGCGGCGCGATCAACGCCGGCTGCGAAGCCGAACTGTTGGCGTTGGCGGAGCAGTTGAACCTGCCGGTGACCAGCAGCCTGATGGGGTTGGGGGCCTTCCCCGGTACCCACCGCCAGAGCGTTGGCATGCTCGGCATGCACGGCACCTATGAAGCCAATAAAACCATGCACCATGCCGACGTGATCTTCGCCGTCGGCGTGCGTTTCGACGATCGTACGACCAACAATCTGGCCAAATACTGTCCGGATGCCACCGTGCTGCACATCGATATCGATCCGACCTCGATCTCCAAAACGGTGGACGCCGATATCCCGATCGTCGGCGATGCCAAGCAGGTGTTGGTGCAGATGCTGGAGCTGCTGGCGCAGGACGAGAAAGCGCAGGATCACGATGCGCTGCGCGATTGGTGGCAGTCTATCGAGCAGTGGCGCGCCCGCGACTGCCTGGGCTACGACAAAAACAGCGGCACCATCAAGCCGCAGGCGGTGATTGAAACCCTGCATCGCCTGACCAAAGGCGACGCCTATGTGACCTCGGACGTGGGCCAACACCAGATGTTCGCCGCGCTCTATTATCCGTTCGACAAACCGCGCCGTTGGATCAACTCCGGCGGCCTCGGCACCATGGGCTTCGGCCTGCCGGCGGCATTGGGCGTCAAGCTGGCGCTGCCGGAGGAAACCGTGGTGTGCGTGACCGGCGACGGCAGCATTCAGATGAATATTCAGGAGCTGTCCACCGCGCTGCAATATAACCTGCCGGTGGTGGTGGTGAACCTCAACAACCGCTATCTGGGCATGGTCAAGCAGTGGCAGGACATGATTTATTCCGGCCGTCATTCGCAGTCTTACATGGATTCACTGCCGGACTTCGTCAAGCTGGCCGAGGCTTACGGCCATGTCGGCATCGCCATCCGCACGCCGGATGAGCTGGAAAGCAAGCTGGCGCAGGCGCTGGCGGAAAAAGAGCGGCTGGTGTTCGTCGACGTGACCGTCGATGAAACCGAACATGTCTACCCGATGCAGATCCGCGGCGGAAGCATGGACGAAATGTGGCTTAGCAAAACGGAGAGGACCTGATCATGCGCCGTATTTTATCTGTCTTGCTGGAAAACGAATCCGGCGCCCTGTCGCGCGTGGTGGGGTTGTTCTCCCAGCGCGGTTACAACATCGAGAGCCTGACGGTGGCGCCGACCGACGATCCGACGCTGTCGCGCATGACTATCCAGACCGTCGGCGATGAGAAAGTGCTGGAGCAGATTGAGAAGCAGTTGCACAAGCTGGTGGACGTGTTGCGCGTCAGCGAGCTGGTGCAGGGCGCTCACGTTGAACGCGAGATCATGCTGGTGAAGCTGCAGGCCAGCGGCTACGGCCGTGAAGAGGTGAAACGCTGCGCCGATATTTTCCGCGGCCAGATCGTCGATGTGACGGCGACGCTGTATACAGTGCAGCTGGCCGGCACCAGCGACAAACTGGACGCCTTCCTGAGCGCGGTGCGTGAAGTGGCGGAGATTGTGGAAGTGGCGCGTTCCGGCGTGGTCGGCGTGTCGCGCGGCGACAAAATCATGCGCTGAGCGCGGTCTGGCGGCGAATAATCGGGGGCGCGGCGTGGCTGCGCCCTTTGTTTTTCGGACTTTTTTGCCCGATTGCCGGCACCTTTCGGCAAAAGCGGTTGCTAGGTAGTGTTTTCTGCTGTTAGATCGCAGAGGCTGGATTGAATAACCGCACGGGATGCCATGGTTAATCCGAGCACAGCCTTCACTTCTATTTTCAGCGTCATTAAGGGGTTAATGTGAAACTGGATGAAATCGCGCGTCTCGCGGGCGTTTCGCGCACGACGGCCAGTTATGTCATCAACGGCAAGGCGAAGCAGTATCGTGTCAGCGATAAAACCGTCGAGAAAGTGATGGCCGTGGTCAGGGAGCATAACTATCACCCGAATGCCGTCGCGGCGGGGCTGCGCGCCGGGCGCACCCGTTCTATCGGCCTGGTGATCCCGGATCTGGAAAATACCAGCTATACCCGCATCGCCAACTACCTGGAGCGCCAGGCGCGCCAGCGGGGTTACCAATTGCTGATCGCCTGTTCCGAAGATCAGCCGGACAACGAAATGCGCTGCATTGAGCACCTGCTGCAGCGTCAGGTGGACGCCATCATCGTCTCCACCGCCTTGCCGCCGGAGCATCCTTTCTATCAACGCTGGGCCAACGATCCGCTGCCGATCATCGCGCTGGACCGCGCGCTGGATCGCGAGCATTTCATCAGCGTTGTGGGCGCCGATCAGGAAGACGCTTTTGCGTTGGCGCAGGAGCTGCGCACCTTCCCGGCGGAGTCGGTGCTGTACCTGGGCGCCTTGCCGGAGCTTTCGGTCAGCTTCCTGCGTGAGCAGGGCTTCCGCCAGGCCTGGCAAGAGGATCCCCGCCACGTCGATTACCTGTACGCCAACAGCTACGAACGCGAAGCCGCCGGCGCGCTGTTTGCCGAATGGTTGAAAACGCACCCGATGCCGCAGGCGCTGTTTACCACGTCGTTCTCTTTATTGCAGGGCGTGATGGACGTGACGCTGAAGCAACGCGGCCGCTTGCCGACCGATCTGGCGATCGCCACCTTCGGCGATCATGAACTGTTGGATTTCCTTGAGTGCCCGGTATTGGCGGTAGCGCAGCGCCATCGCGACGTGGCCGAGCGCGTGCTGGAACTGGTGCTGGCCAGCCTGGACGAACCGCGTAAACCCAAGCCGGGGCTGACGCGCATTCGCCGCAATCTGTTCCGCCGCGGCAGCCTGAGCCGCAAGTAGTTTGCCTGACAGGGGCCCGCGTTGGTGGGCTCCTTTAGACGTAACCTGCCACCCGAAACAGCCGCCGGCAGTATTCCAGGAAGTAACCATACACCACGCCCATCGCCATGGAGACCAGCGCATTGCTGGTTACCGCCGCCAGCATTTGTTGGCCGTCGGCGCCCACGCTCCATAAAATTGCAGCATAAACCGGCGACTGGAAGCTGACATAGGCCAGCAGATCGGCGAGATTGCGCAGTAGGAACTGGCCGTGCGGGCAACGACGCGCCGTGCGGATAAACAGATCGCGATAGCGGCCATAAGGCCAGGCGATCAGAATGTTGACCGGGATCGACAACAGGCGTGAAGAGAGGGATTGCTGGAAGCTCATGCCGGAGATCAACACTTCAATCGCCATACCGGCGATAAAACAGTACACCACCAGTGCAAACGTATCGGCAGCGGCGCTGCGCCAGTGTGCGGCGGGCGAAAGCATGCATCTCTCCTTTTGTGTTAATGTGCTGTTAATTTTATAATTTGTGGTTGTTAACTCTGGTTTTTTGCTTTTTATATAGTTTACTGATCTGTTTTGTGTTTTTTAACTAGGTTTATATTTTTATTTTTAACATTTGTTCGGTTTTTGTCCCGCAGGGCCGGGGCGCAGGAAGGGATGGAGAGATTAAAATCGGTGTTTTTAAATAAACCTATTAAAAACATGCTGTTGCGATTTTTTGTGTCCGCGGGGGGATTTTTCCGGCAAAAATTGTGGAAATAAAGGTGTAAGAAAATGAAACCATAATTGTAAACAGGTGTTTTGGGAATAATCTTACCAAATTGATTTAAATCGAAATTACTTCTGCTCGTAATATCCGAGCCATTTATTTTCGCCGTGCTCTCATCATGGCGGTGCAAATTGAAGTAAAATAGCGCGCAATTTCACGGTGAATAACGATTGAGCGTTATTAACTCAAGGAGTTATGGCCTTATTCTGCGGTCGACTCTTCAGGCGCCGAGCCTTGGCGCGCGCGGGGCGGCAGCGGTTACAGCCCTGAGATTGCCGAGCTGAAAAATGAGACATGGCTTGCAGAAGGAAGTAATGAGTTAATTAATCGCCAGTTCGTCAGGTTTTTAATCAGATTCTTTCCGCTTAGAAAATTCTCTCCGTTTATCATGGTGTTAATTTTTAATCGTCGAATAATCAGAGTTTCTTTCGCGAGTCAGCTCCCAAAATGACCAGAGAAATATTGCCAAAGCGCTGGCGCTCTGGCTTGACAAGGTTTTCATACCCTCCGTAAACTCCATTGTGTGGGAATTTGTGGGGTAAAGTGGTGAAAACGGTCACTAAGGGGTAGCTCAGGAATGTTCCGTGGAGCGACGATGGTCAACCTCGACAGCAAAGGGCGGCTCGCCGTACCTACCCGATATCGGGAATTGCTCAACGAGGAATCGCAAGGCCAAATGGTCTGTACCATTGACCTCCATCAGCCCTGCCTGCTGCTTTATCCTTTGCCCGAATGGGAAATTATTGAACAAAAATTATCACGTCTGTCGAGCATGAATCCCGCCGAGCGCCGCGTTCAGCGCCTGCTGTTGGGACATGCCAGTGAGTGTCAGATGGATAGTGCCGGTCGTTTGCTGTTAGCCAGTACGCTGCGGCAACACGCCGGGCTCACGAAAGAAGTGATGCTGGTCGGTCAGTTCAACAAGTTTGAACTGTGGGATGAACAGACCTGGTATCAACAAGTCAAGGATGATATTGACGCTGAACAGTCGACTCAGGAACCGTTGTCTGAGCGGCTACAGGACTTGTCGCTATAAGCATGTTGGAAAACTATAAACACACCACCGTCCTGCTGGACGAAGCCGTCAACGGCCTCAATATCCGCAGCAACGGCATATATATCGACGGTACTTTTGGTCGCGGTGGCCATTCTCGTCTGATTCTGTCCCAACTGGGGCCGGAAGGGCGCTTGCTGGCAATTGACCGTGACCCTCAGGCGATTGCAGCCGCCAAATCTATTGAAGATCCTCGTTTTACCATCGTACACGGCCCATTTTCCGAGTTGTCGCACTATGTGCGGGAGCGCGAGCTGGTGGGCAAGATCGACGGCGTTCTGCTCGATCTGGGCGTTTCCTCGCCGCAGCTTGACGACGCGGAGCGCGGGTTCTCCTTTATGCGCGACGGTCCGCTGGACATGCGCATGGATCCGTCCACCGGCCTGTCTGCCGCAGAGTGGCTGATGAAGGCCGAAGCGGACGACATCGCCTGGGTGCTGAAAACCTTCGGCGAAGAGCGTTTCGCCAAGCGCATCGCGCGCGCCATCGTCGAAAGAAACCGCGTGGAGCCGATGACGCGCACCAAAGAGCTGGCGGATCTGATCGCCGATGCCAGCCCGTTCCGTGAAAAGCACAAGCATCCGGCGACGCGCAGCTTCCAGGCGATCCGCATTTATATCAACAGCGAGCTGGAAGAGATCGAGCGTGCGCTCGACGGCGCGCTGGAAGTGCTGGCCCCGCAGGGCCGTTTGTCGATCATCAGCTTCCATTCGCTGGAAGACCGCATCGTCAAACGCTTTATGCGACACCACAGCCGCGGCGCCCAGGTGCCGGCGGGCATTCCGTTGACCGAGGAGCAACTGCGCGGCATGGGCGGGCGAACGCTGAAAGCGCTGGGCAAAATGATGCCGTCGGAAGCGGAAGTGGCGGACAACCCGCGTGCGCGCAGCTCGGTGCTGCGCATTGCTGAGAGGATGCCCGCGTGATTGGCAACGAACGTCACGGCCTGGTCGGGGTGATTGGCGGCGATCTGCTGCGCAACGCCAAGATCCCCATGATTTTACTGATTGCGTCACTGGTCTCCGCGATTTTCGTGGTGACCACCGCGCACCGCACCCGCCTGCTGACCGCCGAACGCGAGCAGCTGGTTCTGGAGCGCGATGCGCTGGATATCGAGTGGCGCAACCTGATTTTAGAAGAGAACGCCCTCGGCGATCACAGCCGGGTTGAACGTATCGCGACAGAAAAACTGCAGATGCAACACGTTGATCCATCGCAGGAAAATATCATCGTTAAACAATGAATGGTTTAACCGGAATAATGACACGGAGTAGAAAGGAAACGCATGAAAGCAGCGCGCCCCGGTAAGTTGAGACGCCAGGAAGATCAGGCCAGCTTTGTCAGCTGGCGTTTTGCGTTGCTGTGCGGCTGCATTTTGCTGGCGATGGTTGGCCTGATGCTGCGCGTCGCGTACCTGCAGGTCATCAACCCCGATCGTCTGGTGAAAGAAGGCGACATGCGTTCGCTGCGCGTGCAGGAAGTGCCGACCGCGCGCGGCATGATCAGCGATCGCGCCGGCCGTCCGTTGGCGGTCAGCGTGCCGGTGAATGCGGTGTGGGCCGATCCGAAAGAGCTGAACGAACGCGGCGGCATCACGCTGGACAGCCGTTGGAAAGCGCTTTCCGATGCGCTAAACATCCCGCTGGACCAGCTTTCCAACCGCATCAACGCCAACCCGAAAGGGCGCTTCGTTTACCTGGCGCGCCAGGTTAACCCGGCGATCGGCGACTACATCCACAAACTCAAGCTGCCGGGGATCTACCTGCGGCAGGAGTCGCGCCGTTACTACCCGGCGGGGCAGGTGACGTCGCACATCATCGGCGTGACCAACATCGACGGGCAAGGCATCGAAGGCGTCGAGAAGAGCTTCGATCGCTGGCTGACCGGGCAACCGGGCGAGAGAACGGTGCGCAAGGATCGCTTCGGCCGGGTGATCGAAGACATCTCCTCCGTCGATAGCCAGGCGGCGCATAACCTGGTGCTGAGCGTCGATGAGCGACTGCAGGCGCTGGTGTATCGCGAGCTGAACAACGCCGTGGCGTTCAACAAGGCCGAATCGGGCACTGCGGTGCTGATCGACGTGAACACCGGCGAAGTGCTGGCGATGGCCAACAGCCCGTCTTACAACCCGAACAACATGGCCGGTACGCCGAAAGAAACCATGCGTAACCGCGCTATCACCGATATTTTTGAACCCGGTTCAACCGTGAAGCCAATGGTGGTGATGACCGCGCTGCAAAACGGCGTGGTGAGAGAAAACAGCGTGCTGAACACCATCCCGTACCGCATTCAGGGCCACGAGATCAAAGACGTGGCGCGGTACTCGGAGCTGTCATTGACCGGGATCTTGCAGAAGTCGAGTAACGTCGGTGTTTCAAAGCTGGCGTTAGCGATGCCGTCCTCAGCGTTAGTAGATACTTACTCTCGTTTTGGGCTGGGAAAAGCGACCAATTTGGGGCTGGTCGGAGAAAGCAGTGGCATATACCCAAAAAAACAACGGTGGTCTGACATAGAGAGGGCCACCTTCTCTTTCGGCTACGGGCTGATGGTAACTCCGTTACAGTTGGCGCGAGTCTATGCAACGATCGGCAGTCTGGGCGTGTATCGCCCATTGTCGATCACCAAGGTTGACCCTCCGGTCGCCGGCGAACGCGTTTTCCCTGAACCTCTGGTGCGCACCGTGGTGCACATGATGGAAAGCGTGGCCTTGCCGGGCGGCGGCGGCGTGAAAGCCGCCATCAAGGGATACCGTATCGCCATCAAAACCGGTACCGCGAAAAAAGTGGGCCCGGACGGCAAATACGTCAACCGATACATCGCTTATACCGCCGGCGTCGCGCCGGCAAGTAACCCCCGTTTTGCCCTGGTGGTCGTCATCAACGACCCGCAGGGTGGGAAATACTATGGTGGCGCAATCTCCGCGCCGGTGTTCGGCGCCATCATGGGCGGCGTATTGCGCACCATGAACGTCGAGCCTGACGCGTTGCCCACCGGTGACAAAAGCGAATTAGTGATTAACAAGAAAGAGGGTTCAGGTGGCAGATCGTAATTTGCGCGACTTACTCGCCCCGTGGGTGCCGACGGCGCCCGGGCGCGCGCTGCGGGAAATGACATTAGACAGCCGTGTGGCGGCTGCCGGGGATCTGTTTGTCGCCGTGGTCGGCCATCAAACGGATGGACGCCGCTATATTCCGCAGGCCATCGCGCAGGGCGTCGCCGCCGTGATCGCCGAAGCTGACGGTCAGGCCGAAGACGGCGCCATCGTTGAGATGCACGGCGTGCCGGTGATCTACCTGAGCCAACTGAACCAGCGCCTTTCCGCGCTGGCCGGGCGTTTTTACCATCAGCCGGGCGAGCGTCTGCGCCTGGTCGGCGTGACCGGCACCAACGGCAAAACCACCACCACGCAGTTGTTGGCGCAGTGGAGCCAACTGCTGGGCGAAACCAGCGCGGTGATGGGCACCGTCGGCAATGGTCTGCTGGGCCAGGTCTGCCCGACCGAGAATACCACCGGTTCTGCGGTGGATGTTCAACACGTATTAAACGACTTGGCGGAACAGGGCGCGACCTTCGCCGCGATGGAAGTCTCATCCCACGGTCTGGTGCAACACCGGGTGGCGGCGCTGCCGTTCGCTGCCGCGGTCTTCACCAACCTGAGCCGCGATCACCTGGATTACCACGGTGACATGGCCAATTACGAAGCGGCCAAATGGTCGCTGTTCGCCGCCCACAATGTGGGGCAGGCGATCATCAACGCCGACGATGAAGTCGGCCAGCGCTGGCTGAGCAAGCTGCCGGATGCGGTGGCGGTGACGATGCAGGACAACCTGCAGCCGGGCTGTCACGGCCGCTGGCTGAAAACCACGGCGGTCGATTATCACGACAACGGCGCCACGGTTCGGTTCAGCTCCAGCTGGGGCGACGGCGAGATCGAAAGCCGCCTGATGGGCGCGTTCAACGTCAGCAATCTGCTGTTGGCATTGGCGACGCTGCTGTCGCTGGGCTACCCGCTGGAGGCGCTGGTGGAAACCGGCAACCGTCTGCAGCCGGTCTGCGGCCGCATGGAAGTGTTTAACGCGCCGGGCAAACCGACGGTCGTGGTGGATTACGCCCACACGCCGGATGCGCTGGAGAAAGCGCTGGAAGCGGCGCGCCTGCACTGCCAGGGGCAGCTGTGGTGCGTCTTCGGCTGCGGCGGCGATCGCGACAAGGGCAAGCGTCCGCTGATGGGCGGCATCGCCGAGCAGTTCGCCGATCGCGTGGTGATCACCGATGACAACCCGCGTACCGAAGAGCCGCGCGCGATTATCAACGATATCCTGACCGGATTGCTGGATGCCGGGCAGGCGCTGGTGATCCACGGCCGCGCCGAAGCGGTGACCAGCGCCATCATGCAGGCGCAGGAGCAGGATGTGGTGTTGGTGGCGGGCAAAGGCCACGAAGATTATCAGCTGGTGGGCAACCGCCGCCTGGATTACTCCGACCGCACGACGGTCGCCCGACTGCTGGGGGTGCTGGCATGATCCCTGTCTCTCTTCAGACACTGGCTGAGGTATTGAGCGCTGAACCGATCGGCGCCGATTGCCAAATTGTCGAGGTGACGACAGACACCCGCAAGGTGACCGCCGGTTGCCTGTTTGTGGCGCTGAAAGGCGAGCGTTTCGACGCTCACGACTTTGCGGCGGATGCCGTAGCCGCAGGCGCCGGGGCGTTGCTGGTCAGTAAGCGCTTATTGGTGGACGTGCCGCAGCTGGTGGTGAAAGACACCCGTCTGGCGCTGGGGCAGCTTGGCGCCTGGGTGCGTCAGCAGGTGCCGGCGCGCGTGGTGGCGCTGACCGGCTCCTCGGGCAAGACATCGGTGAAAGAAATGACCGCCGCCATTCTGCGTGAATGCGGCGAAGTGCTGTATACCGCCGGCAACTTCAATAACGACATCGGCGTGCCGTTGACGCTGTTGCGTCTGGAGCCGCAGCATGATTTTGCCGTGATAGAGCTGGGCGCTAACCACATTGGCGAAATTGCTTACACCACCGCATTGACGCGTCCGCAGACCGCTTTGGTGAACAACCTGGCGGCGGCGCACCTGGAAGGCTTCGGCTCGCTGGCCGGCGTCGCCCAGGCGAAAGGTGAAATCTTTACCGGCCTGCCGGCCGACGGCGTGGCGATCATCAACGCCGATAACAACGACTGGCCGCACTGGCAGAGCATGCTGGGCGGCAAAACCGTCTGGCGCTTCTCGCCGCAGGCGGCCGAAGGCGTGGACTTCTTCGCGGACGACGTGCGGGTGAACGGCGCAGGCACGCAGTTTACGCTGCACAGCCCGTTCGGCACCGCCGAGATCGCGCTGCCGCTGCCGGGGCGCCACAACGTGGCCAACGCGCTGGCGGCCACGGCGCTGGCGATGTCGGTGGGCGCCACCCTCGAAGCGGTGCATCAGGGGTTGAAACAATTGCAGGCGGTGCCGGGGCGTTTGTTCCCGGTGGCGCTGGCCGAAGGCAAGCTGCTGCTGGACGACAGCTACAACGCCAACGTCGGGTCGATGATTGCGGCGGCGCAGGTGCTGGCGGAGATGCCGGGCTACCGCGTGATGGTGGTCGGCGATATGGCCGAGCTGGGCGCAGAAGCGGAAGAGTGCCACCGTCAGGTGGGTGAAGCCGCCCGCCAGGCCGGGGTCGATAAAGTGATCAGCGTCGGCGGGTTGAGCCGCGTGCTGAGCGAGGCTTCCGGCAACGGCGAACATTATCAGGACAAGACAGCAGTGATCGCGCGCGTGGCGGAATTACTGTCGGAACATGCGGTCATCACCGTGTTAATCAAAGGTTCACGTAGTGCCGCAATGGAGCAGGTAGTACGCGCGTTACAGGAGAAAGCACCATGTTAGTTTGGCTGGCCGAGCATTTGGTCAAGTATTACTCAGGCTTCAACGTCTTTTCTTATCTGACGTTCCGAGCCATTGTCAGCCTGCTGACCGCGCTGTTCCTGTCGCTGTGGATGGGCCCGCGGGTGATCAAGCGTCTGCAAGAAATGTCCTTCGGCCAGGTGGTGCGTAACGACGGCCCCGAGTCGCACTTCAGCAAGCGCGGCACGCCGACCATGGGCGGCATCATGATCCTGACCTCCATCACCATTTCGGTGCTGATGTGGGCCTACCCGTCCAACCCGTATGTCTGGTGTGTGCTGTTTGTGCTGGTGGGTTACGGCATCGTCGGTTTCGTCGATGACTACCGCAAGGTGGTGCGTAAGGATACCAAAGGGCTGATCGCCCGCTGGAAGTATTTCTGGCAGTCGGTGATTGCGCTGATTGTCGCATTCGCCATGTACGCCGTAGGAAAAGACACGCCAGCCACCGAGCTGGTTGTGCCGTTCTTTAAGGACGTGATGCCGCAGTTGGGCTTGCTGTACATCCTGCTGGCCTATTTCGTCATCGTCGGCACCAGCAACGCGGTCAACCTGACCGACGGTCTGGACGGCCTGGCGATTATGCCGACGGTATTCGTGGCGGCCGGTTTCGCGCTGGTAGCCTGGGCGACCGGTAACATGAACTTCGCCAACTACCTGCATATTCCGTATCTGCGTCATGCCGGTGAGTTGGTGATCGTCTGCACCGCCATCGTCGGCGCCGGCCTCGGCTTCCTGTGGTTCAACACCTACCCGGCGCAGGTGTTTATGGGCGACGTCGGTTCGCTGGCGCTGGGCGGCGCGCTGGGCACCATCGCGGTGCTGCTGCGCCAGGAGTTTTTGTTGGTGATCATGGGCGGCGTGTTCGTGGTAGAGACGCTGTCGGTGATCCTGCAGGTGGGATCGTTCAAGCTGCGCGGACAACGCATTTTCCGCATGGCGCCGATTCACCACCACTATGAATTGAAAGGCTGGCCGGAGCCGCGCGTGATCGTGCGCTTCTGGATCATTTCGCTGATGCTGGTGCTGATTGGCCTGGCAACGCTGAAGGTGCGTTAATCATGGCAGACTATCAGGGTAGAAAAGTCGTCATCATCGGGTTGGGCCTCACCGGCCTGTCCTGTGTCGATTTCTTCATGGCGCGCGGCGTGACGCCGCGCGTGATGGATACCCGTATCGCGCCGCCAGGGTTGGACAAACTGCCTGAAAGCGTGGAGCGCCATCTGGGCGATCTGAACCAGGACTGGCTGCTGGCGGCAGATCTGATCGTCGCCAGCCCGGGCGTCGCGCTGGCGACCCCGGCATTGAGCGCCGCGGCTGACGCCGGCGTGGAAATCGTCGGCGACGTCGAACTGTTCTGCCGCGAGGCGCAGGCGCCGATCGTGGCGATTACCGGCTCCAACGGCAAGAGCACCGTCACCACCCTGGTGGGCGAGATGGCGAAAGCCGCCGGTTGGGCGGTGGGCGTGGGCGGCAATATCGGCCTGCCGGCGCTGAGCCTGTTGCGCCAGGAATGTCAGCTTTATGTGCTGGAGCTGTCCAGCTTCCAGCTGGAAACGACGCATAGCCTGCGGGCGGCGGCGGCGACCATCCTGAACGTGACCGAAGATCATATGGATCGCTATCCGTTCGGCCTGCAGCAGTATCGCGGCGCCAAGCTGCGCGTGTATGAAAACGCCGCGGTGTGCGTGGTGAACGCGGACGATGCGCTGACCATGCCGGTGCGCGGCGCCGACGAACGCTGCGTTAGCTTCGGGGCGGACGTGGGCGACTATCACCTGAACCGTCAGCAGGGCGAAACCTGGCTGCGGGTGCGCGGTGAGAAGGTGCTGAACACGCGCGAGATGAAGCTGACCGGCCGCCACAACTACACCAACGCCCTGGCGGCGCTGGCGTTGGCGGATGCGGTCAATATCCCGCGTGCCTCCAGCCTGAAGGCGTTGACCACCTTCACCGGCCTGGCGCACCGCTTCCAGCTGGCCTGGGAGAACAACGGCGTGCGTTGGATCAACGATTCCAAAGCCACCAACGTCGGCAGCACCGAAGCGGCACTGAACGGCCTGCAGGTGGACGGCACGCTGCATCTGCTGCTGGGCGGCGACGGCAAGTCCGCCGATTTCTCGCCGCTGGCGCGCTATCTGCAGGGCGACAACGTGCGGCTGTATTGCTTTGGCCGCGACGGCGCCCAACTGGCGCAGCTGCGGCCGGAAGTGGCGACGCTGACCGAGACCATGGAGCAGGCGATGCGCACCATCGCCGGCCGCGTACAGCCCGGCGATATGGTGCTGTTGTCGCCGGCCTGCGCCAGTCTCGATCAGTTCCGTAATTTTGAAGTGCGCGGCGATGAGTTCGCCCGCCTGGCGCAGGAGCTTGGCGGATGAAACTACGCTTGCCGAACTTCGGGCTGACAGAACGGCTGAAAGACTGGGTGACCGGCGCGCGCGACAACGACGCGGTCAACATGGTGCTGTACGATCGCACCCTGCTGTGGCTGACCTTCGGGTTGGCGATCATCGGCTTCGTGATGGTGACCTCGGCGTCGATGCCGATCGGCCAACGCCTGGCGGACGATCCGTTCTTGTTCGCCAAACGCGATGCGCTGTACCTCGGCCTGGCGTTCGGCCTGTCGTTGGTGACGCTGCGCATCCCGATGGAAGTTTGGCAGCGCTACAGCAACGTGATGCTGCTGATGTCGATCGTGATGCTGCTGATCGTCCTGGTGGTGGGGAGCTCGGTGAACGGGGCCTCGCGCTGGATCGCGCTCGGCCCGCTGCGTATTCAGCCGGCGGAGCTGTCCAAGCTGTCGCTGTTCTGCTACCTGGCGAGCTATCTGGTGCGTAAGGTGGAAGAGGTGCGCAGCAACTTCTGGGGCTTCTGTAAGCCGATGGGCGTCATGGTGGTGCTGGCGGTGCTGCTGCTGGCGCAGCCGGATCTCGGCACCGTGGTGGTGCTGTTCATCACCACGCTGGCGATGCTGTTCCTGGCCGGCGCGAAAATGTGGCAGTTCCTGGCGATCATCGGCTCCGGCGTGTTCGCCGTGGTGCTGCTGATTATCGCGGAACCGTACCGTATGCGTCGCGTGACCTCGTTCTGGAACCCGTGGGCCGACCCGTTCGGCAGCGGCTACCAGTTGACCCAGTCGCTGATGGCGTTCGGCCGCGGCGAGTTCTGGGGGCAGGGGCTCGGCAACTCGGTGCAGAAACTGGAGTATTTGCCGGAAGCGCACACCGACTTCATCTTCTCCATTTTGGGTGAAGAACTGGGCTATATCGGTGTGGTTTTAGCCCTGTTAATGGTATTCTTCGTCGCTTTTCGCGCGATGTCCATCGGGCGCCGCGCGCTGGAGATAGACCAACGCTTCTCCGGCTTCCTGGCCTGCGCGATCGGCGTGTGGTTCAGCTTCCAGGCGCTGGTTAACGTCGGCGCCGCCGCGGGCATGCTGCCGACCAAAGGTCTGACGCTGCCGCTGATCAGTTACGGCGGCTCGAGCTTGCTGATTATGTCGACGGCGATTGTGCTGTTGCTGCGAATTGATTATGAAACGCGCCTGACCAAGGCTCAGGCGTTTGTGAAGAGGTAAGGGATGAGCGGGAAACCTAAGCGTTTAATGGTGATGGCAGGCGGTACCGGCGGGCACGTGTTCCCGGGGCTGGCGGTCGCGCATCATCTGATGGCGCAGGGCTGGCAGGTGCGCTGGCTCGGAACCGCAGACCGAATGGAAGCCGATCTGGTGCCGAAGCACGGGATCGAGATTGATTTTATCCGCATCTCCGGCCTGCGCGGCAAGGGCCTGAAGGCCCAGTTGACGGCGCCGCTGCGGATCTGGCAGGCGGTGCGGCAGGCGAAAGCCATCATGCGCAGTTATCAGCCGGATGTGGTGCTGGGGATGGGCGGTTACGTTTCCGGCCCCGGCGGCCTGGCGGCCTGGCAGTGCGGCATCCCGGTGGTGCTGCACGAGCAGAACGGCATCGCCGGCTTGACCAACCGCTGGCTGGCGCGCATCGCCGCCAAAGTGATGCAGGCCTTCCCCGGCGCGTTCCCGAACGCCGAGGTGGTGGGCAACCCGGTGCGCACCGACGTGTTGGCGCTGCCGTTGCCGACGGAGCGGTTGCAAGGGCGCGAAGGCCCGATCCGCGTGCTGGTGATTGGCGGAAGTCAGGGCGCCCGCGTGCTGAATCAGACAGTTCCTGAAGTCGCGGCGCGTTTGGGCGATAGAATTACGCTCTGGCATCAGGTTGGCAAGGGCGCGCTGGAAACGGTGCTGCGCGACTACGAGAGGGTAGGGCAGACGCAGCACAAGGTGACCGAGTTCATCGACGACATGGCCGCCGCCTATGCCTGGGCCGACGTGGTGGTCTGCCGCTCCGGCGCGTTGACCGTCAGCGAAATCGCGGCGGCGGGGCTGCCGGCGATTTTCGTGCCGTTCATGCACAAGGATCGTCAACAGTACTGGAACGCACGCCCGCTGGAAGAAGCCGGCGCGGCGAAGATTATCGAACAGCCGCAGTTCAACGCCGATGTGGTGGCCGAACTGCTGGCGAGCTGGGATCGCAAGACGCTGCTGGCCATGGCCGAGAAAGCGCGCGCGGTCGCCATTCCGGACGCCACCGAGCGCGTGGCGGCGGAGCTGGTGCGGCTCGCCAAGTAACGAGTGCAGGGGTTCGGCGCGCCGAACCTGAATAAAAGCAATGTGATGTAGGGCCGGGGTACCGGATCCGGATTAGAGAGAGTGATGAATACACAACAACTGGCGAAACTACGTACTATCGTGCCCGAGATGCGTCGCGTCCGGCACATTCACTTTGTCGGCATCGGTGGCGCCGGCATGGGTGGTATCGCCGAAGTGTTGGCAAACGAAGGGTATCAGATCAGCGGCTCCGACCTGGCGCCGAATCCGGTGACCCAGCAGTTGAGCGCGCTCGGGGCGACGATTTATTTCAATCACCGTCCGGAAAACGTGCTGGATGCGAGCGTGGTGGTGGTGTCTACCGCCATCTCCGCCGACAACCCGGAAATCGTCGCCGCCCGTGAAGCGCGCATCCCGGTGATCCGCCGCGCTGAAATGCTGGCGGAGCTGATGCGTTTTCGCCACGGCATCGCTATCGCCGGCACGCACGGCAAAACCACCACCACGGCGATGGTCTCGAGCATTTACGCCGAAGCCCGCCTGGACCCGACCTTCGTTAACGGCGGGCTGGTGAAGGCGGCGGGCACCCACGCACGACTGGGGTCCAGCCGTTATCTGATCGCGGAAGCGGATGAGAGCGATGCGTCGTTCCTGCATCTGCAGCCGATGGTGGCCGTGGTCACCAACATCGAAGCCGACCATATGGACACCTACCAGGGCGACTTCGAGAACCTGAAGCAGACGTTTATCAATTTCTTGCACAACCTGCCGTTCTACGGTCGCGCGGTGATGTGCATCGACGATCCGGTGGTGCGTGAGCTGCTGCCGCGCGTGGGTCGCCATATCACCACCTACGGCTTCAGTGAAGATGCCGACGTGCGCATCGAAGACTACCGGCAGATTGGGCCGCAGGGGCACTTTACCCTGAGCCGTCAGGACAAACCGTTGCTGACGGTGACGCTGAACGCGCCGGGCCGCCACAATGCGTTGAACGCAGCGGCGGCGGTGGCGGTAGCGACCGAAGAAGGCATCGACGACGAAGATATCCTGCGCGCGCTGGCGGGCTTCCAGGGCACCGGGCGCCGCTTCGATTTCCTCGGCGAGTTTCCGCTGGAGCCGGTCAACGGCAAAGCGGGCAGCGCGATGCTGGTGGACGATTACGGCCACCATCCGACCGAAGTGGATGCCACGCTGAAGGCGGCGCGCGCCGGTTGGCCGGACAAGCGTCTGGTGATGATCTTCCAGCCGCACCGCTACACGCGCACCCGCGATCTGTACGACGATTTCGCCAACGTGCTGTCGCAGGTGGATGTGCTGCTGATGCTCGACGTGTACGCCGCCGGCGAAGCGCCGATCCCGGGCGCGGACAGCCGCTCGCTGTGCCGCACCATCCGCAGCCGCGGCAAGCTGGATCCGATCCTGGTTTCCGATGCCGATACCGTGCCGGAAACCCTGGCGCAGCTGCTGCAGGATGAAGACCTGGTGCTGGTGCAAGGCGCCGGCAACGTGGGCAAAATCGCCCGTAAACTGGCCGAGCTGAAGCTGCAGCCGCCGAAGAAAGAGGAGGAGCACCATGGCTGATAAAGTTGCAGTTCTGCTGGGCGGCACCTCCGCTGAACGTGACGTTTCTCTGCAGTCCGGCGCCGCGGTGCTGGCCGGGTTGCGCGAAGCCGGTATCGATGCGCACGGCGTCGATACCCGCGATTTCCCGGTGACCCAGCTGAAAGAGCAGGGGTTCACCAAAGTGTTTATCGCGCTGCACGGCCGCGGCGGCGAGGACGGCACCCTGCAGGGGCTGCTGGAGTTCCTCGAGTTGCCTTATACCGGCAGCGGCGTGATGGCCTCGGCGCTGACCATGGACAAATGGCGCACCAAGATGGTGTGGCAGTCGATGGGCTTGCCGGTGGCGCCTTACGTGGCGCTGAATCGCCAGCTGTATCTCGGCGCCGAAAAAGCGGCGCTGTTGGCGCGCGTGGCGGATCTCGGTCTGCCGGTGATCGTCAAGCCGAGCCGTGAAGGCTCCAGCGTCGGCATGAGCAAGGTCACCGAAAGCGCGGCGTTGGCAGCGGCGTTGGAAGAAGCCTTCCGCCATGACGACGATGTGCTGGTGGAGAAGTGGTTGAGCGGCCCGGAATACACCGTGGCGATGCTGGGCGATCAAGTGTTGCCGTCGATCCGTATCCAGCCGGCCGGCGTGTTTTACGACTATCAGGCCAAGTACATTTCGGACGACACGCAGTACTTCTGCCCGAGCGGTTTGAGCGCCGAGCAGGAAGCCGAGATGGCGGCGTTGGCGCTGCGCGCCTACCGCGGTCTGGACTGCAGCGGCTGGGGCCGCGTCGATGTGATGCAAGACAGCGATGGCAGCTTCTATCTGCTTGAGGTGAACACCTCTCCGGGCATGACCAGTCATAGCCTGGTGCCGATGGCGGCGCGCCAGTTTGGATTAAGCTTCTCGCAGCTAGTGGCGAGAATTTTGGAGTTGGCCGACTGATATGTCGCAAGCTGCCCTGAATGCGCGCGATCGCGAGGTGGATAACGGCCCGCGCCGCAGCAATGGAACCCAGTTGGCGGGAATGATTTTCCTGCTGATGGTGTTGGGAACGGTCGTGTGGAGCGGTTGGGCGGTGCTTGGCTGGATGAAAGACGCCAGTCGCCTGCCGCTCTCAAGGCTGGTGGTGACCGGCGAACGCCATTACACCACCAACGATGATATTCGTCAGGCGATCCTGGCGCTGGGCGCGCCCGGCACCTTTATGACGCAGGATGTGGACGTCATCCAGCAGCAGATCGAACGTCTGCCGTGGATCAAGCAGGCCAGCGTGCGCAAACAATGGCCAGATGAGCTGAAGATCCATCTGGTGGAGTATGTCCCGGTGGCGCGCTGGAACGATTTGCACATGGTGGACGCCGAGGGCAAAGCGTTCAGCGTGCCGGCGGAGCGGGCGGGCAAGCAGAAGTTGCCGCTGCTCTACGGGCCGGAAGGGAGCGAGCAGGATGTGTTGGAAGGCTATCGGGCGATGAGCGCCACGTTGGCGGCCAGCAAATATACGCTGAAAATGGCGGCGATGACCGCGCGCCATTCCTGGCAGCTGGCGCTGGACAACGATGTCCGGCTTGAGCTGGGGCGCGATGACCGCAACGGGCGTTTGCAGCGGTTTATCGAGCTTTACCCGGTATTGCAGCAGCAGGGCCAGGCGGAGAGCAAGCGTGTCAGCTATGTCGATTTGCGCTACGAGTCCGGCGCTTCGGTAGGGTGGGCTCCGGTGTTGGTCGATCCGCAGGCGCTTGGCGGTCAGCAAAACAGTAATCAGCAACAGAATCAGGCACAGGCAAAACAACAATGATCAAGTCGACGGACAGAAAACTGGTAGTTGGACTGGAGATCGGTACTGCAAAAGTCTCCGCGTTGGTAGGGGAAGTTCTGCCCGATGGCATGGTCAACATTATCGGGGTGGGCAGCTGCCCGTCTCGCGGCATGGATAAGGGCGGCGTAAACGACCTGGAGTCGGTGGTGAAGTGCGTACAGCGCGCCATCGATCAGGCCGAGCTGATGGCGGACTGCCAGATCTCGTCGGTGTACCTGGCGCTGTCGGGCAAACACATCAGCTGCCAGAACGAAATCGGCATGGTGCCTATCTCGGAAGAGGAAGTGACGCAGGACGACGTGGAGAACGTGGTGCACACCGCCAAATCGGTGCGCGTGCGTGACGAACACCGCATCCTGCACGTGATTCCTCAGGAATACGCCATCGATTATCAGGAAGGCATCAAAAACCCGGTTGGGCTGTCCGGCGTGCGCATGCAGGCCAAGGTGCATCTGATTACCTGCCATAACGATATGGCGAAGAACATCGTCAAGGCCGTGGAACGTTGCGGCCTGAAAGTTGACCAACTTATTTTCGCCGGTTTGGCCGCGAGCTACGCGGTGCTGACCGAAGATGAACGCGAACTCGGCGTTTGCGTGGTGGATATCGGCGGCGGCACCATGGATATGGCGGTGTACACCGGCGGTGCGCTGCGCCACACCAAAGTGATCCCTTACGCCGGGAACGTGGTCACCAGCGATATCGCTTACGCCTTCGGCACGCCGCCGACCGACGCGGAAGCGATTAAAGTTCGACACGGTTGTGCGCTTGGGTCGATTGTTAGCAAGGATGAGAATGTAGAGGTGCCTAGCGTCGGGGGACGTCCTCCGCGCAGTCTGCAAAGACAGACGCTGGCTGAAGTCATTGAGCCACGCTACACCGAACTGTTGAATCTGGTTAACGATGAAATTTTGCAATTGCAGGAGCAACTGCGTCAGCAAGGGGTGAAGCATCATCTGGCGGCCGGTATCGTGCTGACCGGTGGCGCCGCCCAGATTGATGGCCTGGCAGCCTGTGCGCAACGGGTGTTCCACACCCAGGTACGCATCGGCCAACCCTTGAACATCACGGGTCTGACGGATTATGCGCAGGAGCCTTACTACTCGACGGCGGTAGGTCTGCTGCACTATGGAAAAGAGTCTCACCTGAGCGGTGAGACAGAAGTAGAAAAACGCGCCTCGGTGGGCAATTGGTTTAAACGCATCAATAGCTGGCTGAGAAAAGAGTTTTAATGTTTCAACAAAGAGATCATGCTGAGTAATCTTTTTATGATCTCGCAGCGACAGGCACAAAACGGAGAGAAACTATGTTTGAACCAATGGAACTAACCAATGACGCGGTGATTAAAGTCATCGGCGTCGGCGGCGGCGGTGGCAACGCCGTTGAACACATGGTGCGCGAGCGCATCGAAGGTGTTGAATTCTTCGCTGTGAACACGGACGCCCAGGCGCTCCGCAAAACGGCGGTTGGCCAAACCATCCAGATTGGTAGCGGTATTACCAAAGGTCTGGGTGCGGGCGCGAACCCGGAAGTGGGTCGCAATTCAGCGGAAGAAGACCGCGAAGCCCTGCGCGCAGCGCTGGACGGCGCAGACATGGTCTTCATCGCAGCCGGCATGGGCGGCGGCACCGGTACCGGTGCGGCGCCAGTGGTGGCTGAAGTGGCTAAAGATTTGGGTATTCTGACCGTGGCCGTGGTGACCAAGCCTTTCAACTTCGAAGGCAAAAAGCGCATGGCATTCGCGGAGCAGGGTATCGCTGAACTGTCCAAACACGTGGACTCACTGATCACCATCCCGAACGACAAGCTGTTGAAAGTTCTGGGTCGCGGCATCTCCCTGCTGGACGCGTTCGGCGCGGCCAACGACGTGCTGAAAGGCGCGGTGCAGGGTATCGCCGAGCTGATCACCCGTCCGGGCCTGATGAACGTCGACTTCGCCGACGTGCGCACCGTGATGTCCGAAATGGGCTACGCGATGATGGGTTCTGGCGTGGCTTGCGGTGAAGACCGCGCCGAAGAAGCGGCCGAAATGGCGATCTCCAGCCCACTGCTGGAAGACATCGACCTGTCCGGCGCGCGCGGCGTACTGGTCAACATCACCGCCGGCTTCGACCTGCGTCTGGATGAGTTCGAAACCGTGGGTAACACCATCCGTGCGTTCGCTTCCGACAACGCCACCGTGGTTATCGGTACCTCGCTGGATCCGGAAATGAACGACGAACTGCGCGTAACCGTGGTTGCAACCGGTATCGGTATGGACAAGCGTCCTGAAATCACCCTGGTGACCAATAAGCAGGCCAGCCAGCCGGTGATGGATCACCGTTATCAGCAGCACGGCATGTCGCCTCTGCCGCAGGAAGTGAAACCTGCCGCGAAGGTGGTCAACGACCAAGCTGCGCAGCCGAATAAAGAGCCCGACTATCTTGATATTCCAGCCTTCCTGCGTAAACAGGCAGACTAAGAATATCCTGAGAATTTGGAATCTCCGCTCTTTGTGCTAAACTGTCCCGCCAGCCATGCTGTATGCTTGGCTGGTAGGATGGATAACATTGCGAGATAAAACGATGATCAAACAAAGGACATTAAAACGTATTGTTCAGGCGACTGGCGTCGGTTTGCATACCGGCAAGAAAGTCACGCTGACAATGCGCCCAGCGCCGGCTAATACCGGGGTCATCTATCGTCGCACTGACTTGAATCCACCGGTTGATTTTCCGGCTGATGCAAAATCCGTGCGTGATACCATGCTCTGTACTTGCCTGGTGAATGAGCATGACGTGCGTATTTCGACCGTTGAGCATCTTAACGCCGCGCTGGCTGGGCTGGGCATCGACAACATCGTCATCGAAGTCGACGCCGCTGAAATCCCAATCATGGACGGCAGCGCCAGTCCGTTCGTGTTCTTGCTGCTGGATGCCGGCATCGAAGAACTGAACTCGGCGAAGAAATTCCTGCGTCTGAAAGAGACCGTACGCGTTGAAGATGGCGACAAGTGGGCCGAGCTGTCCCCGCATAACGGGTTCCGCCTGGACTTCACCATCGACTTCAACCACCCGGCCATCGACGCCAGCTCTCAGCGCTATCGTCTTGATTTCTCGGCTGAGTCGTTCGTGCGTCAAATCAGCCGCGCGCGCACCTTCGGGTTCATGCGTGATATCGAATACCTGCAGTCCCGCGGCCTGGCCTTGGGCGGCAGCTTCGACTGCGCCATCGTGGTAGACGACTACCGCGTGCTGAACGAAGACGGTCTGCGTTTCGAAGACGAATTCGTACGTCACAAAATGCTGGACGCCATCGGCGACCTGTTCATGTGCGGCCACAACATCATTGGCGCGTTCACCGCGTTCAAGTCTGGCCACGCGCTGAACAACAAACTGCTGCAGGCCGTGCTGGCCAAGCAGGAAGCGTGGGAATACGTGACCTTCCAGGACGAAGCCGAAATGCCATTGGCATTCAAGGCACCGTCTACCGTATTGGCGTAAGGTCTGCATTCCTCGCCTGCGAATAACGGCAGGCGCATCCCCTCAGAGCCTGAGAATTCAGGCTCACGATGGTGTGGTGCCGGCTGTCCGGTATTTTGCAGTCCGTGTCGCTGATTACTTATCACGACTGGTTGTGTTGGTACCCTCTCCGGCCAATGCAGCCAGCCGTTCCAATATCTTGCGCAGTTTCTCTGGGCTACGGCTCGCTAATCCCCTCAGCTCTTCCGCACTCTCCAGACTCAAATGCCGCATCGGCACGGGTTTTTCCGGCGCTTTTTCGGCGTTTTGCACCTGGTTGCTGCCTTTCGCCATCAAGGCCGGATTAATCCTGATGTCGATCGACGACAATGATGGTAGAATTTGCGCTCGTAGTGCAGACAGCAAAGCGGGTTGTTCGTAGCGCAAGCGCATCATCCAACTGGCATTTGCCGTTTCGAGCACTAAAATACCCTGTCGGAAATTCGCGACGCGGCACCAGGGATGCAGGGGAGCGGGCAACAGGCCCTTCACTGCACGGTTAAGCTTGAGCAGCGCCACCGCGCGTTGCTGGACGTTATGCAGCGGCCCTTTGCTGCCGGCAGACGCGTCGTCGAACAGGACATCTAATAATTGTGGACGGCTATCGCGCATAATGGGCTCCGGCGGATTATAAACTCGTGATCGGTATTCTAAATCGTTGGCGACAATTTGGCAGACGTTATTTCTGGCCCCATCTCCTGTTAGGGATGGTTGCGGCCACGCTTGGCGCGCCTTCCAATTTGTCCGGCGCACCCGATCAGGCCGCATTGCCGAGCACATCGTCCAGCCTTAACCGGCAAAATTCGGCCAACGGCACCTTCAACAGCCTGGCCCTGCTGCAGGACGCGCATCGCCGTCCTACCTTCAGCGTAGATTATTGGCAGCAACATGCGCTGCGCACGGTTATTCGTCACCTCTCTTTCGCGCTGGCGCCGCAGGCGGTTTATGCGCGGGTGCAGGAGAGCGAAGCCGAAGCGGAACCCCCTTTGCAGGTAGCGCAACTGGCGCTGCTTTCTACTCTCAACGCGCTGCTGACGCACGAGCCGAAGCCGCCGACCATCATTCGCCACACCCACCTTGAGGTGCTGCCAACGCTGGCGCGGCACCAGACCGGCCTGTGGGTGGCGCAGGTGCAGGGCATTCGCGCCGGGCCCGTCGCCCTCGTCTGATCTCGCCCTTTGGGCACAAAAACCATAAATAATAGCAAGTTGACTGCCGCGCTCGGCGGTCATGACAGAGATATCAAACATCATGTTAGTGAAATTATTAACCAAAGTTTTTGGCAGCCGTAACGATCGTACCCTGCGCCGCATGCGCAAAGTGGTTGAGCAGATCAACCGCATGGAACCGGACATGGAAAAGCTGTCCGATGACGAGTTGAAAGCGAAAACCAACGAATTCCGCGCGCGCCTGGAGAAGGGCGAATCGCTGGAAAGTCTGATCCCGGAAGCCTTCGCCGTGGTGCGTGAGGCGAGCAAGCGCGTGTTCGGCATGCGTCACTTCGACGTGCAGCTGCTGGGCGGCATGGTACTGAACGACCGCTGCATCGCCGAGATGCGCACCGGTGAAGGTAAAACCCTGACCGCGACGCTGCCGGCCTACCTGAACGCCCTGAGCGGCCGCGGCGTGCACGTCGTGACCGTCAACGACTATCTGGCGCAGCGCGACGCCGAAAACAACCGTCCGCTGTTCGAGTTCCTCGGCCTGAGCATCGGCATCAACCTGCCGGGCATGCCGGCGCCGGCCAAGCGCGAAGCTTACGCTGCCGACATCACCTACGGCACCAACAACGAGTACGGCTTCGACTACCTGCGCGACAACATGGCGTTCAGCCCGGAAGAGCGCGTGCAGCGTAAATTGCACTATGCGCTGGTGGATGAGGTGGACTCCATCCTGATCGATGAAGCGCGTACGCCGCTGATCATCTCCGGCCCGGCAGAAGACAGCTCCGAGATGTACATCAAGGTTAACAAGCTGATCCCTAAACTGATCCGCCAGGAAAAAGAAGACTCCGACACTTTCAAGGGTGAAGGGCACTTCTCGGTGGATGAGAAGGCGCGTCAGGTCCACCTGACCGAACGCGGCCTGATCCTGATCGAAGAGATGCTGGTAGAAGCCGGCATCATGGATGAAGGCGAATCGCTGTACTCGCCGACCAACATCATGCTGATGCACCATGTTACCGCCGCGCTGCGCGCCCACGTGCTGTTTACCCGCGACGTGGACTACATCGTGAAAGACGGCGAAGTGATCATCGTCGACGAGCACACCGGCCGTACCATGCAGGGCCGCCGCTGGTCCGACGGTCTGCACCAGGCGGTGGAAGCCAAAGAAGGCGTGGAGATCCAGAACGAGAACCAGACGCTGGCTTCGATCACCTTCCAGAACTACTTCCGTCTGTACGAGAAGCTGGCCGGGATGACCGGTACCGCCGATACCGAAGCCTTCGAATTCAGCTCGATCTACAAGCTGGACACGATCGTGGTGCCAACCAACCGTCCGATGATCCGTAAAGACATGCCGGATCTGGTGTACATGACCGAGAAAGAGAAGATCGGCGCCATCATTGAAGACATCCGCGAGCGTACCGCCAAAGGCCAGCCGGTGCTGGTGGGGACCATCTCGATCGAGAAATCCGAAGTGGTGTCCCGAGAGCTGACCAAAGCGGGCATCGACCACAAGGTGTTGAACGCCAAATTCCACGCCATGGAAGCGGACATCGTCGCCCAGGCCGGCCAGAGCGGTGCGGTAACCATCGCCACCAACATGGCGGGCCGTGGTACCGATATCGTGCTGGGCGGCAGCTGGCAGGCCGAAGTGGCGCTGCTGGAAGAACCGACCGAAGAGCAGATCGAAGCCATCAAAGCCGCCTGGAAAGAGCGCCACGACGCGGTGCTGGCGGCGGGCGGCCTGCATATCATCGGCACCGAGCGCCATGAATCGCGCCGTATCGATAACCAGCTGCGCGGCCGTTCCGGCCGTCAGGGCGACGCCGGTTCATCCCGCTTCTACCTGTCGATGGAAGATGCCCTGATGCGTATCTTCGCCTCGGATCGCGTGTCCGGCATGATGCGTAAACTGGGCATGAAAGAAGGCGAAGCCATTGAGCACCCGTGGGTGACCAAGGCGATCGCCAACGCGCAGCGCAAAGTGGAAAGCCGCAACTTCGATATCCGTAAGCAACTGCTGGAATACGACGACGTCGCCAACGATCAGCGCCGCGCCATCTACAGCCAGCGTAACGAATTGCTGGACGTGTCCGACGTGAGCGAAACCATCGCCAGCATCCGCGAGGACGTGTTCAAGAGCACCATCGACAACTACATCACGCCGCAGTCGCTGGAAGAAGAGTGGGATATTCAGGGGCTGGAAGAGCGCCTGAAGAACGACTTCGATCTGGAGATGCCGATTGCCCAGTGGCTGGACAAAGAGCCGGAGCTGCACGAAGAGACGCTGCGCGAACGCATTCTGGAGAACGCCAAAGAGCAGTACCTGCGTAAGGAAGAAGTGGTCGGCAGCGAAATGATGCGCAACTTCGAGAAGGGCGTGATGCTGCAGACGCTGGATTCCCTGTGGAAAGAGCACCTGGCGGCGATGGACTACCTGCGTCAGGGCATCCACCTGCGCGGCTATGCGCAGAAGGATCCGAAGCAGGAGTACAAGCGCGAATCCTTCAACATGTTCGCCACCATGCTGGAATCGCTGAAATATGAAGTGATCAGCGTGCTGAGCAAGGTACAGGTGCGGATGCCGGAAGAGGTGGAAGCGCTGGAACAGCAGCGCCGTGAAGAGGCCGAGCGTCTGGCGCAGCAGCAACAGCTGAGCCACCACGACGAGAACGCGCTGGTGACCGAAGATCCGAACGCGCCGGCGACCGCCGAGCGCAAAGTGGGCCGCAACGATCCTTGCCCATGCGGTTCCGGCAAGAAATACAAGCAGTGCCACGGCCGCCTGCAGTAATGCCGGCCGCGGTTGACCGATAATACCCGGGGGTTCAGCTTGCTGAGCCCCTGTTTTTTGGCACCCATCAGGAGGGTGAGATGAAACATCTGAATATCGCCGTGGGCATCATCCGCAATGCTCAACGGGAGATCTTTATTACGCGCCGCGCCGCTGACGCGCACATGGCCGGATTTTGGGAGTTTCCCGGCGGCAAGATCGAACCGGGTGAGATGCCGGAACAGGCGCTGAGCCGCGAGCTGCGTGAAGAGACCGGTATCGAAGCCGAGCGGGCCGAACTGCTGGAGGTGGTGGAACATCGCTTCAGCGATCGCATCGTGACGCTGAATTTTTATCTGGTGGAGCATTGGGCGGGCGAGCCGTTTGGCCGTGAGAGGCAGCCGATGCGCTGGGTAAAACAGGCGGAGCTGCGTGAAGACGAGTTCCCGGAAGCCAACGCCGGCATTATCCAACTGCTGGTGGCGCAGGCTGGCGCCGCCCAATAACACTATCGGCCTGGCGTGCGCCAGGCCTTCAATCGGCGATTAGCGGTCGTCGAGTTCGCTCCAGTCCTCACTTTCCGACAGATCGCTGTTGCTCGGAATGCGCTTCTCTTCATCGGCCCACTCGCCAAGATCGATCAGCTGGCAGCGCTTGCTGCAAAACGGCCGGAACGGGCTGACTTCGCCCCAAACCACGCCGGTGCCACAGGTTGGGCATTTCACTACGGTCGTCATAACGGTTCCTTACGCCTTCTGGCGGTGCTGAGAAGGCTTGCTTTCATGAGTTCAACAACAGGCCAGTTCGAACGTCAGGCGTTCAGGCACCATGCCATGTTCGCTGTCCAACGGCAGGAAACGAATGGCATAACGCGTCTTGTGGCCGGAAATTTGCGGATAAAGCTGCGGCGCCAGATGAAGGCGCAGGCGCAGCAGGTCCGCCCCTTCGGCGTTGTCCTGGAAAAAGCCGTTCAGACTGATTTGATTGCGGAACGGCCCCGACTGACGGATCAGATCCAGCACCATGATCAGCGCCTGGTTCAGCGGATCCAGCGACTGCAGCCAGGCGGCGACGTCGGCATCGCGATCCTGCTGCGGCGCGTGCATCCACATGTGCAGGGTCGGCAAATCGAAGCTGCAGCAGCCGCCGGGAATGTTCAGACGCTGGCGCACCAGGCCGATCAGCCGGTCTTCACGCAGTGCCTGACCGAGGCGTGGTGCCGCCATCAGCGCCGATGAACGCGACTTCAACTGGCCGCGCAACTGCTCGATCAGCGCCATATCCACGCCCGGCACATCGGCCCAGGCCAACAGTTTTTGCTGCTGACGCTCCAGCTCTTTGAGCAGTTCGGTGCGTACCTCGCCGCGCTCCAGTACGTCCAGCAAATCGGAGACGGTGCGGAAAAAGGTAAGGGCGATGGCGGTTTCGCTCAGGGCGCGCTGGCCGTGCAGCTGTTGCAGTAAAAACTCGATGCGCAGCCAGGTACGCATTTTTTCGTTCAGCGGGTGTTCAAAGAGAACGGTTGGGGAAACATCACTCATGCAGTTTAATCCTGTTGGGGCGCTGTTGCCGCCAGTTCAAGGTAGCGACGATGCAGTGCGGCGACCCGTGGCTCTATCCCCTGAGCGGCGCCGCTGTTGTCAATAATGTCATCCGCCACGGCGAGGCGCTGCTGGCGCGTGGCCTGGGCGGCGAGAATGCTCTGCGCTTGCTCGCGGCTGATGCCGTCGCGCGCGATGGTGCGAGCCAACTGGGTTTCGGTGTCGACGTCGATCACCAGCACCCGATCGGCGCGATCCTGCAGGCCGTTTTCCACCAGCAGCGGCACGACCCACAGCGCGTACGGGCTGGCCGCCTGCGCCAGTTGGCGTTGGGTCTCGCGGTGTATCAGCGGATGCAGCAGTTGGTTCAGCCAGGTTTTATCATCGGGGCGGCTGAAGATGCGCTGACGCAGCGCAGCGCGGTTGAGCGCGCCGTCCGGCAGCAACATTTCATTACCAAATCGCTCGGCGATCGCGGCCAGAGCAGGGGTGCCCGGCTCAACGACCTGACGGGCGATCACGTCGGCATCGACAATGGCTGCGCCGTGGCGCGCAAAGGCGTTCGCAACGGTCGTTTTGCCGCTGCCTATGCCCCCGGTCAACGCAACAATGTAGGCCATGGTGTTAGGTGCATCCGATGTTCATAAAAAAATAATAGACGAATCATAAAGCGATCGCGCAGAAGTGCAAGTCGGCAGGCGGCGCTTGCGCCTCGGCCCCGTTTGGACGGCGAGAAAAAGCGCAGCGGCACGGCAGAAATGAGCGGGCAATCACACTGCGATTATGCAGGTAAATTTGTCGGATTGTAGCGTAAATAAAGGCGAATTCGCAGTCTTGTTCGGCGATTATTAGCGCGTATTATAACGTCACTGGAACTGGCATTAATCTCGCCGTCATCTTTCCGCGCCACGGGAAAGCCGTCGGGCAGAGGTTCGAATATCCTCCTTGCGATCCGTCGCCATTAACCAGGAAATCATAAGTCATGCGTATTGAAGAAGATTTGAAGTTAGGCTTTAAAGACGTGTTGATCCGCCCTAAGCGTTCCACGTTGAAAAGCCGTTCCGAGGTTGAACTGGAACGTCAGTTTACCTTCAAGCATTCAGGTTGCAGCTGGTCCGGCGTGCCGATTATCGCCGCCAACATGGACACGGTGGGCACCTTCCGCATGGCTGAGGCCCTGGCTTCTTTCGACGTTCTCACCGCCGTACACAAACATTACAGCGTCGAGCAATGGGCTGACTTCGTGCAGCGCATGCCGGAATCGGTGCTGCGCCACGTGATGGTGTCCACCGGCACCTCAGAAGCCGACTTCGCCAAAATGCAGCAGATCCTGGCCCTGTCTCCGGCGCTGAAATTCATCTGTATCGACGTGGCCAACGGCTACTCTGAACACTTCGTCGCCTTCCTGCAGAAAGCGCGCGAAGCCTGCCCGAATCACGTCATCTGCGCCGGCAACGTAGTGACCGGCGAGATGGTGGAAGAGTTGATCCTCTCCGGCGCCGACATCGTTAAAGTCGGCATCGGGCCGGGATCGGTATGCACCACCCGCGTGAAGACCGGCGTGGGCTATCCGCAGCTGTCGGCGGTGATCGAATGCGCCGATGCGGCCCACGGGCTGGGCGGCCAAATCGTCAGCGACGGCGGCTGCTCGGTGCCGGGCGATGTCGCCAAAGCCTTCGGCGGCGGCGCGGACTTCGTGATGCTGGGCGGCATGCTGGCCGGCCACGACGAGTGCGAAGGCACCGTAGTGGAAGAGAACGGCGAGAAATTCATGCTGTTCTACGGCATGAGCTCCGAGTCAGCGATGAAGCGCCACGTCGGCGGCGTGGCGGAGTATCGCGCGGCCGAAGGCAAAACCGTCAAGCTGCCGCTGCGAGGCGAGGTGGAGTTCACCGTGCGTGATATCCTCGGCGGCCTGCGTTCCGCCTGCACCTACGTCGGCGCCGAGCGTTTGAAAGAGCTGACCAAGCGCACCACCTTTATCCGCGTGGCGGAGCAGGAAAACCGCGTCTTCGGCAGCAAATAAGCCGCACCTTGCATTCGGGCGCAGCGCACCGCGGCGCCCGCTATCCTTTTACCCTTATCCCAACACGCTGCCCAGTTGAAAGATAGGCAGGTACATGGCGATCACCAAAGCGCCGACAATCCCACCTACCACCAGCATCAGCAGCGGCTCCAGCGTTTGCGCCAGCGTATCGGCCAGCTCGTGCGTCTGCCGTTCATACCACTGCGCCAATTTATCCAGCAAGGCGTCCAGTGAACCGGACTCTTCGCCCACCCGCACCAGCTGCCGGCACAGCGGCGGAAACAGCGGTTGCAGGCCCAGGGCACGATGAAAGGCTTCGCCTTCGGCGATCTGCCGTTGCACCTGCTCCAGCGCCTGTTTGTACAGCAGATGGTCAGCCGCCAGCGCCGCCGCGTTCAACCCTTCCACCAGCGTCAGCCCGGCGCGTTGGGTCATGGTCAGGATGCGAAATGTTTGGCTCAGCGCGCCGCCGCTCACCAGCCGGGCGATCAGCGGCAGGCGCAGCAAGAGTGCCTGTTCACGTCTGCGCCACGGCGGGCGCGGGTGCAGCCAGCGGCCATAACCGAACAGCGACGCGCCCAGCAGCAGCGCCAGATAGGGGCCGGTGGCGATCAACTGCGCAGACAACGCCAGCAACCCTTGGGTAAACCAGGGCAGCGGCGCATCGAACGATTGATAAACCTTGGCGAATTCCGGCAGCACCATCACCAGCATCAACACGCTGACCATCAGCGCCACCGCGCAGATGAAGAGGGGATAACGCAGCGCTTTGGTCACCTTGCGGCGCAGCAGCAACTGGGCCTCCTGTTGTTGCGCCAGCTGCAGGCAGCAGCGATCGAGGTTGCCGGTCAGTTCACCGATGGCGATCAGCTGGCGATAGATCAGGGGAAAAATCCCCGGTTGTTCGGCGAGGGTTTCGGAAAGCGGTTGCCCTTCGCGCACCTGGTCGGCCAGCTGGCGCAACAGGCAGCGCCAGGCTGCCGAAGGATGCTCTGCTGCCAGCAACTGCAGCGCATTGACCAGCGGCAACCCCGCCTGCAGCAGAGTGGCGAGCTGGCGGGTGAAGTGGATTAACGGTTCTCCACGCCATTGGCCGGGCGTAACGCGTTTGCCGTGCCCGATTCGGCACGGTTGCAGGCCTTGTTCGATCAGCAACCGGCTCACCTGCCGTTTTTCCTCGCTCATCAGTTCGCCGCGGCGTAAGGCGCCCTGTGCGTCGAAAGCCTGCCAAAGAAACAGCCGGCGCGCTTTCATGGCGCGGCTATGCCAGGCTGGACGACGTCGATCACGCGGTACAGTTCTTCCAGCGAGGTCGTGCCTTCGGCGGCCAGCGCCAGGCCCGCTTGCAGCAGCGAAAGCTGCCCCTGTTCGCGGGCGATATCCGCCAGCAGACTGGGAGCGGCGTTCGCCAGCAATGCCGCCTGTATTTCCGGCGTAATGGCCAACAGTTCATACACGCCGATGCGCCCATAGTAACCGCCGAAGCAATGCTCGCAGCCATCGGCGCGCCAGACAGTGAGCGGTTCCGGCCAGATCGCGCTGGGAAAATGCGTCGGCTGGCTGTGCGGATAGCGGCAGTGGCGGCACAGTCTGCGCACCAACCGCTGCGCGACGATCAGCTTCAGACAGCCGGCGAGCAGGTAGCCGGGGATCCCCATGTGCATCAGCCGCGTCAGGGTTTCGCCGGTGGAGTTGGTATGCAGCGTCGACAGCACCAGGTGGCCGGTTTGCGCGGCCTTGACCGCGATCTCGGCGGTTTCCGCATCGCGGATCTCGCCGACCATGATGACGTCCGGATCCTGGCGCAGCAGGGCGCGCAGCACCCGGGCGAAGCTCAGCTCGGTTTTGGCGTTGATCTGGGTCTGATTAACGCCGAACAGCGGGATCTCGACCGGATCCTCGACGCTGCACAGGTTGCTCTGCGCATCGTTCAACTGGCGCAGACCGCTGTACAGCGTCACCGTTTTGCCGCTGCCGGTCGGGCCGGTCACCAGGATCAACCCTTGCGGGCAGGCCAGCGCCGTCGCGTAGCGCGCCAGATCCGCCCGGCTCATGCCCAACTGATCCAGCGGCAGTTCTTGTTGCTCGCCCTGCTGAACGCGCAGCACCACCTTTTCGCCGTGCAGCGTCGGCAGAGTGGCGATACGCATGGCATAGCGCGCGCTGTCCAGCGTCAGGCTGAGCTGCCCGTCCTGAGGCTGACGGCGCTCGGCGATATCCAGTTGGCCGAGGATCTTCAGCCGGGCGATGAGGCGCGCGGTCAGCTGCGGCGGCGGTGAGGCGAGGGTTTGCAGCACGCCGTCGATGCGCAGACGAATGCGAAAATGCTGTCGAAAGGGCTCGAAGTGGATGTCCGAGGCGCGGCGCTGGATGGCCAGGCGCAGCGTCTGGTTGATGAATTGCACCACCGGCGCATCGCCGTCGTCGGGGTAGGCGATGTCGGTTGTGTCCTCTTCGGCCGCCAGCGGCGCCGAGAGCGGTTCGTGGCGCTGGTTAAGCGCCAGCTCCAACCTGGCCGCCGGCCATTGTTCCAGATGGATGCGTTTGCCGGTGGCGAAACGCAGCGCCGCCAGCAGCCCCTGCGGCGCTTCTTCGCTGAGCGCGACCGTCAGTGTGGTCGGGTCTTCGCTCAGCGCCAGCGCCTGATAGCGCCGACACAGAGTGTGAACCTCTTCGCTGATTTGCGCGTTCATCGCCGTTACTCCGCCGCGTCGTCGAAGCGGAAGACTTCCCGGCACACCTCAACCAGCGTCGCGTTTTCGCTGCTGCACAGCCGGGTCCAGCGGGTCAGCCCATCGGCGTTCGACTTGGGGGTTAACGCCACCGCCAGCCCCTGCAGCGTTTGGGTGCCGGTCAGCGTGATTACGCCTTTAACGACTTTCACCCCGCTGACGTAACGCGACGCGCCGCCGGTGGGAATGCCTTTGCTGCCTGCTTCACAGCCGGCGGGCGCGCCTTCATCCAGCACGCACAACTCGACCGCCAGCTTATATGGCGCCATGGTTTGCAGCATGTCGGTCATCGCCGCTTTCTGGATGTAGCGCTGGTAGGCGGGAATGCCGATGGCGCTGAGGATGGCGATGATGGCGATCACCACCATCAGTTCGATCAGGCTAAAGCCGCGTTGCGTTTCCATGCGTTGTTTCCTCCATAAGGGTGTGGAAAACAACGGTAGCGGTTTGCGCGGGGGAACGGCGAGCGGGTTTTACGCGTTTCTCGGCGTGCTTCCATCAGTATTGATGCCGTTTGCAGCGGAGGAAAAAACGGTGCGAGGGGCTTCGCAAATCTGCGTTAACGCCCCCGGCGGCGGCCGGGGGCGAGGGGATCATTTGAAGCGCATCGACAGATCGAGCGCGGTCACATGTTTGGTCAGCGCGCCGACCGAAATGTAATCCACGCCGGTCTCGGCGAAGGTGCGCAGCGTCTCGCTGGTGACGTTGCCGGACACCTCCAGCTGGGCGCGGCCCTGGGTTTGGGCGACCGCCTGACGCATCATCTCGACGCTGAAGTTGTCCAGCATGATGATGTCGGCGCCGGCGTCCAGCGCCTGCTGCAGCTCATCGAGCGATTCGACTTCCACTTCCACCGGCACGTCGGCGTGCAGCCAGAAGGCTTTTTCCACCGCGTTTTTGATCGAGCCGGAGGCGATGATGTGGTTTTCCTTGATCAGGAAGGCATCGGACAGCCCCAGCCGGTGGTTGCTGCCGCCCCCGCACAGCACGGCGTATTTCAGCGCGGTGCGCAGGCCGGGCAAGGTCTTGCGGGTATCGAGCAGGCGAGTCTGGGTGCCTTCCAGCAGAGCCACGTAGCGGCTGACCTCGGTCGCCACGCCGGAGAGCATCTGCACGAAGTTCAGCGCGGTGCGCTCGCCGGTCAACAGCACCCGCGCAGGGCCGCGCAGCCGGCAAAGCGGTTGGTTCGGTATCAGACGGTCGCCGTCTGCCACCAGCCACTCCACCTGCACCTGGTTGCCCAACTGAATAAAGACTTCGTTCAGCCAGCGGCGGCCGCAGAACACGCCGGCTTCGCGGGTAATGACGGTGGCTTCGGCCTGCTTGTCCGCCGGTAACAATTGCGCGGTAATATCGCGCCCGGCGTCAACTTCACCTCCCAGGTCTTCGCGCAGCGCCTGGGCGACGGAATAGGGAATATCACTTTCAATACGTTCAAGAAGCTCGGTGCGGCGACGGTCGGCACTGTAGCGGCGTGTCGGCATGGAAAACTCCGAAATGGACGGTTAGTTCGTAGGGGAACATGCTACTCTGTTGCAGGAATAAGTACCACCGCAGAGAGGTGTCTGATGCAGTTGGAAAATGGCTGGATTGTCGGGGTGACGCGAGTGGTTTCGCCGCACTGCGATCGGCGCCCGGATGACGAGCCGCCCTCGCTGCTGGTCATCCATAACATCAGCCTGCCGCCCGGCGAATTCGGTGGCCCCTATATCGACCAGCTGTTCACCGGCACGCTCGATCCCGCGCAGCACCCTTATTTCGCCGAGATCCATCAGCTGCGAGTGTCTGCGCACTGCCTGATCCGCCGCGATGGGGAGATCGTGCAGTATGTGCCCTTCGACCAGCGCGCGTGGCACGCGGGCGTTTCTCTGTATCAGGGGCGCGAACGGTGCAACGATTTCTCCATCGGCATCGAGCTGGAAGGCACTGACCAGTTAGCCTACACCGAGGCGCAATATCGCACGCTGCAGGCGGTCACCGCGCTGCTGGCCGAACATTATCCGCCGTTGGCGGCGCATATCGCCGGGCATTGCGATATCGCCCCCGGCCGCAAAACCGATCCCGGGCCGGCGTTCGATTGGGATCGCTATCTGGCATCTCTGGAACAACGCGGCGCGCCCGCCGACGCTATGCTTGAGACAAGAAAAAGGGAGAGGAATCGCTAATGACGCTGTTTACGCTGTTGCTGGTTTTGGCCTGGGAGCGCCTGTTCAAGCTGGGGGAACACTGGCAGCTGGATCATCGCCTCGAAGTGGTATTTCAGCGGCTGCATCGGGTTTCGCTGGCGCAGACGCTGGCGATGACCGCCGCCTGGATGGTGATCGTCTGGGGCGTTCTGTGGTTGTCGCACGGGTTATTCTTCGGCGTGGTGACGCTGCTGCTGTGGATTGTCATCGATCTGCTGTGCGTCGGTGCCGGCATCAAGCGCAAACACTATCGCGCCTACCTGAAAGCGGCGCGGCAGGGGGATACCCATGCCAGCGATCAGATGGCGGAAGAGCTGGCGTTGATCCACGGTTTGCCGGTGGACTGCAGTGAGGAGCTGCGCCTGCGCGAGCTGCAAAACGCGCTGCTGTGGATCAACTTCCGTTATTACCTGGCGCCGCTGTTCTGGTTCGTGGTCTTTGGGCCGTACGGGCCGATCGCGCTGGCGGGATATGCCTTCCTGCGCGCCTATCAAACCTGGCTGGCGCGCCACAATACGCCGCTGGAGCGTTCGCAGTCGGGCATCGATCATCTGCTGAACTGGCTGGATTGGATCCCGGTGCGTTTGGCCGGGGTGGCCTATGCGTTGTTCGGCCACGGCGAGCGCGCGTTGCCGGCCTGGTTCGCCTCGCTCGGCGATCGGCATTCGTCGTCGTATCAGGTGTTGACGCGGCTGGCGCAGTTCTCGCTGGCGCGCGATCCGCATATGGATCCGGTGCAAACGCCGCGGGCGGCGGTGACGCTGGCGCGCAAGGTGACGATGATCATCGTGGTGGTGGTGGCGCTGTTGACCATTTACGGCACGCTGCTGTAAACCGCCGTGAAAAACAAAACGGGCGCCTCGGCGCCCGTTTCTTTTTGGCCATCCGGCCGGGATTACAGCTTGGCGAAGCAGCGACGCGCGGCGTCGATGGTGCGCTGGATGTCTTCCTTGCTGTGCGCCACGGACATGAAACCCGCTTCGAAGGCGGACGGCGCGAGATACACCCCCTCTTCCAGCATCAGGTGGAAGAAGCGCTTGAAGCGTTCCACGTCGCACTGCATCACGTCCTGGTAGCAGTTGACCGCCGGCGCGTCGGTGAAGAACAGGCCGAACATGCCGCCGACGTTGTTGACCACCAACGGAATATTCTCTTCCTGCGCCGCGTGCAGCAGGCCAGCGGCCAGCATCTCGGTCAGTTCGGTCAGCGTCTGATGCACGCCGACCTGCGACACTTCGGTCAGGCAAGCGTAGCCCGCCGCCATGGCGATCGGGTTGCCGGACAGGGTGCCCGCCTGGTAGACCGGGCCGGTCGGCGCCAGCGCGTCCATCACCTCGCGACGGCCGCCGAAGGCGCCCACCGGCATGCCGCCGCCGATGATTTTGCCGAGGCAGGTCAGATCCGGCTCGACGCCGTAATAGGATTGTGCGCCGGCCAGCGCGACGCGGAAGCCGGTCATCACTTCGTCGATGATCAAGAGCGCGCCGTACTTGTCGCACAGGGCGCGCAGGCCCGGCAGGAATTCCGGCAGCGGCGGCACGCAGTTCATGTTGCCGGCGACCGGCTCGACGATGATACAGGCGATCTCGGACGGGTACTGTTCGAAGGCGGCGCGCACCGAATCCAGATCGTTATAAGTGCAGGTCAGGGTGTGTTTGGCGAAGTCGGCCGGCACGCCCGGTGAGTTCGGCTGGCCGAGGGTCAGCGCGCCGGAGCCGGCTTTCACCAGCAGGCAGTCGGCGTGGCCGTGGTAGCAGCCTTCGAACTTGATGATTTTATCGCGGTTGGTGTAGCCGCGCGCCAGGCGGATGGCGCTCATGGTGGCTTCGGTGCCCGAGTTCACCATGCGCACCATATCCATCGTCGGCACCAGCTCGGTGACCAGCTGCGCCATTTTGACTTCCATCTCGGTCGGCGCGCCGAAGCTCAGGCCGCGCTGCGCCGCTTCGATCACCGCGTCGCGGATCGCCGGGTGGTTATGCCCCAGCACCATCGGCCCCCAGGAACCGACATAGTCGATATAGGCCTTGCCGTCGGCATCGAACAGGTAAGCCCCGTCTGCGCGCTCGATAAACAGCGGCACACCGCCCACGCCGGTGAATGCACGCACCGGAGAGTTTACCCCGCCGGGGATCAACTGTTGCGCCTGGGCGTACAGACTTTCGGACTTGCTGTGTAGGCTCATAAATCGGCTCCTGGATTCTCTTTTGAATGATTTGACCGCGCTATTCTAGAGGAGAGCGCCGCGTTATGAAACGATCACAGTCAGATACCATTAACGGCAGCGCCCGCCGCCGGGTTGGGGTAGAATTATCGCCCTGCCTATTTGTATTACAAATTACCTGACGAATCACTCGCGATGACAGAATCACAATCACAGCCAGTCGGGACGTTGAGCCCGCGTCTTAGGCGCAGCGATGCGGTGCGCCAGTTTATCCGCCGCGACAAAACGCCGGTGGCGATCCTGGTGATGGCCGCGCTGGTGGGGACGCTGGCCGGTTTGCTCGGCGTGGCCTTCGATAAAGCGGTGGAGTGGGTGCAGCAGCAGCGGCTGGCTTCGCTGGCGCAGGTCGCCGACTTCTGGATCCTGGTGTGGCCGCTGGCGTTTATCTTGTCCGCGGCGCTGGCGGCGCTGGGTTATTACCTGGTGCGGCGCTTTGCGCCTGAGGCGGGCGGTTCGGGCATTCCGGAGATCGAAGGCGCGCTGGAGGAGCTGCGCCCGGTGCGCTGGTGGCGCGTGATACCGGTGAAATTCATCGGCGGCATGGGAACGCTGGGGGCGGGCATGGTGCTGGGGCGCGAAGGGCCTACGGTGCAGATGGGCGGCAACGTCGGGCGCATGGTCTTGGACGTGCTGCGCATTCGCGGCGCCGAGGCGCGCCATTCGCTGCTGGCGACCGGGGCCGCCGCCGGGCTGTCCGCCGCGTTCAACGCGCCGCTGGCCGGCATTCTGTTTATCATCGAAGAGATGCGGCCGCAGTTTCGCTACAACCTGATCTCGATTAAAGCGGTGTTTATCGGCGTTATCATGTCGAGCGTGGTGTTCCAGCTGTTCAACGGCCAAGGCTCGGTGATCGCGGTCGGCAAACTCGCCTCGGCGCCCATCAACACCTTGTGGCTCTATCTGGTGCTGGGCGCGATATTCGGCGCGGTGGGCGTGGGATTCAACGCGCTGATCTTTCGAACTCAGGACATGTTCGCGCGCCTGCACGGCGGCAGAATGCGCAATGTGCTGCTGATGGGCGGGCTGCTCGGCGGCGTGTGCGGCATTCTGGGGCTGATCCAGCCGGAGGCGGCGGGCGGCGGCTTTGGGCTGATCCCGATCGCCGCGGCGGGCAATTACAGCGTCGGCATGTTGATGTTCATTTTCATTACCCGCATCTTCACCACGCTGCTGTGCTTCGGTTCCGGCGCGCCGGGCGGCATCTTTGCGCCGATGCTGGCGCTGGGCACGCTGTTCGGCACCGCCTTCGGGCTGGCGGGGGCGCATTTGTTCCCGCAGTACGGCATCGAGGCGGGCACTTTCGCCATCGCCGGCATGGGGGCGTTGTTCGCCGCCACGGTGCGCGCCCCGCTGACCGGCATCGTGTTGGTGCTGGAAATGACCGACAACTACCAGCTGATTTTACCGATGATCATCACCTGCCTCGGCGCTACGGTGGTGGCGCAGCTGCTCGGCGGCAAGCCGCTGTATTCGTCGATCCTGGCGCGCACCCTGCAACGGCAGGAGGCGCAGTTGGCGCGGGAAGCGGCGGAGAAAACAAGTAAAGAAAATACAACAAATGCGGTGAATACTTGAACGCAACACTCAGGTATCGGATAATCGTTAATATTAATCAGGCAGCCTTGGTCGCGATCTGATGCTGAACAATGTTGGGAGTAAAGAGTATGAGTGATGAAACGGCACTGCCCCTGCAATTTACCGAGGCAGCAGCAAACAAGGTCAAGTACCTCATTGCTGACGAAGAAAATCCGAACCTGAAGTTGCGGGTTTACATTACCGGCGGCGGCTGCAGCGGATTCCAGTACGGTTTCACTTTTGACGACAAGGTCAACGATGGCGACATGACCATCGAGAAGCAGGGCGTGGCGCTGGTGGTCGATCCGATGAGCCTGCAGTATCTGGTTGGCGGTTCGGTGGACTACACCGAAGGGCTGGAAGGATCGCGCTTCGTGGTGACCAACCCGAATGCCAAAACCACCTGCGGTTGCGGTTCGTCGTTCAGCATCTGAGTTTGCCTGTCAGAATATCAACCCGCTCGCTTTCCGGCCGGCGGATTTTTTTATGCCTACCACTCCACGAGGATCACTGCCACGCCGTTCTCCTGGGCCGGTGGGTTGTGGATGATATTCGGCTGTGCCGTCGCGTGGCTGCATTCGGCCCGTGGGGCGGCGGCTTCGAGGCGCACGGTGCATTGCGGTTCAATAGTCAGGGTAATGCCGATCTGGCCGCTGACGGCATCGGCATAGGCGGCTCCACTCAGCAGGGAGCCACAGCAGGCAAGCAGAATTTTTTTCATCATTGCGGGAATAGCCATCCGTAAGCCATCTTGTGATGACTTATCGGCAAAAAGTTAAAAAGTTTTAACAGCGCGGGGAAGGAATTAACCTGAGGATTACAGAACTTTACATCGTCACTACGCTATTTTATGGACGAAAATAATACCACTAAACCCGTTTGCAGGCTAATAAATCACCAGGCCGCCGCCCCGCAGGGCGGCGGCTCAGCGTTCGAGAATAAAGGCGGGCAGCTTGAGGTGCCAGCGGATGGCCGCCAGCCGAATGGCCAGCGTGATGACCATGCCCAGCATCATGGCCTGTTGCAGCGGCATGTTGAAGGTGTAAAACGCCGTGGCGTGTGCGATGCCACCGATGATGCAGGCGGTGGCGTAAATTTCGGTGCGCAGGATCATCGGGATCTCGCGCGCCAGCACGTCGCGGATAATGCCGCCGCCGACGCCGGTGATCACCCCCATGCAGATCGCCACCAGCGGGCCGGTGCCGGCTGCGAAAGCCTTGTTGACGCCGATGCCGACGAACACCGCCAGCCCGACGGCGTCGAGCACCGGCAGCACCCATTGCGGCAGACGGCGCGGCTGGCGCACCAGCAGCAGCGTCAAGACGCAGGTGATCATCGCCACCACCAGATCGGTGGGATCCTTGACCCAGAACACCGGGCCGTTGGCCAGCGCCATATCGCGGATGGTGCCGCCGCCGACCGCGGTAACCACGCCCAACACCAACACGCCGAACGGATCCATGCGCAGTTTGCCGGCCAGCAGTACGCCGGAGACGGCGAACACCGCCGTACCGAGAATATCCAACCAGAACACCAGCATCAGCGGATCTCCGCCAGCTGGCGGCACAGTTGCTGCGCCGCCAACAGCAGCCGCGGCCCGCCGCGATTGAACCAGTCTTCATTCAGCGCGATCACCGGCACCTGCAGCTGCGGCGCCCAGAAGGCTTTCACATTGGCGGCCTCTTTCGCGCCGCCGGTGATGACGATGGCCTGGGGTTGGCGCGCCAGCACCTGCTCGCGGCTGATCTGCGGCCAAGGCGTGCGGCTGTCGGCGAAGATGTTCTGCGCGCCGCACAGCGCCAACACTTGGCTCTGCAGCGTGGCGCCGGAGCTGGTGAACAGCGGCTGGGTGCCGAACTGCAGCAACACGCGTCGCGGAGGGTTATCGGCGTACTGTTGCCTGAGATCGGCGAACTGGCGGCGAAGGCCGGCGGCGGCCTGATGCGCCTGGTCCGGGTGCGGGCTGTATTGCGCCAGCTTATCCAGCAAGCCGGCGATCCCTTCGAGATTATCGGCGTCCGCATAGAAGATCGGGATGCCGAATGCGGCGAGCTGATCCAGCACGCGCTGCGGATTGCCGCCGCGCCAGGCGAGGATCAGATCCGGCTTGAGCGCCAGCACCCGCTCCAGGTTGATGCCCTGCCAGGAGGCCACCTGCTCCAGCCTGGCGGCCTGCGGCGGATAATCGGAATAGGCGCTCGCCGCCACCAGCACCTCGCCCATGCCGGCGGCATAGGCGAGTTCGGTCGCATTGGGCGCCAGGCTGATCACTCGCTGGGCGGCCCCGGCCGGCAGGGCTAGCCAGAACGCCAGCAGCCAGAGCGCCGAGGTGAAGCGCAGCCTCACATCAACCGCGCTTGGCCAGGGTTTGCAGCATGGCGTTGACCATCAGCGTAGACTGCTTGGCCGCTACCACCAGGAACTCGTCAAAGCTCATGTGCGACTCGCTGTCGGCGACGTCGGAAATGGCGCGCACCACCACGAACGGCGTGCCGAACAGATGGCAGACGTGGGCGATCGCCGCGGCTTCCATTTCCACGGCGGCGACGCGCGGGAAGGTGGCGCGGATGCGCGCCAGCGGCTCGGCGCCGTTGATGAAGGCGTCACCGCTGCAGATCAGGCCGCGCACCGCGTGCAGATCCAGCTGTTTGATACAGCTTTCCGCCAGCGCGATCAGTGCGTCGTCGGCGACGAACGCCGCCGGGCAGCCGGCCATCTGGCCCGGCTCGTAGCCGAAGGCGGTGACGTCGGCGTCGTGGTAGCGCACTTCTTCCGACACCACGATGTCGCCCACGCGCAGCGTGCTGGCCAGGCCGCCGGCGGAGCCGGTATTGATCACCACGTCCGGGCTGCAGTGCTCCAGCAGCAGGGTGGTGCCCATGGCTGCGGAGACTTTGCCGATGCCGGATTTCAGCAGGGCCACTTCAACGCCGCCGATCTGGCCGGTGTAGATTTCGCAGCCCGCGCGCTGGATGGTTTGACGGTTTTCGATTTGATCGCGCAGCAGGGTGACTTCCTGCTCCATTGCGCCGATGATGCCTACTTTCATAAATAACACTCGCTGATTGGCCGTGAGAATTGCGGCATAGTCTATCATGGCTGTGTATCAGAGATAATGCGTTGCATCCGCCGCCGGGAATTGTTATCACGGGGGCAGGGCGCAACGGCGGAGAAACAGATGTCCGGGATCGACTTCAAGCAAAAAATCAGCTTCCAACGGCCTTTCAGCAAACCGATCGAGGCCGAGGAAGAGTACGACATCGTGCGGCAGTTCGAGAGCGATCGCGGGCGCATCGTCAACTCGGCCGCCATTCGCCGTTTGCAGCAAAAAACCCAGGTGTTTCCGCTGGAGCGCAACGCGGCGGTGCGCAGCCGCCTGACGCACTCGATGGAGGTGCAGCAGGTCGGGCGCCATATCGCCAAAGAGATCCTCAACCGCTTCAAACAGGCGGGTAAGATCGATGAATTCGGCCTGACCCGGCTACTCGATCCGTTTGAGAGCATCGTGGAAATGGCCTGTCTGATGCACGATATCGGCAATCCGCCGTTCGGTCACTTCGGCGAGTCGGCGATCAACGACTGGTTCGCCCAGCGGCTCGATCCTGCCAGCTGCGGCAGCGAGCCGGGCAGTCACGATCGCTGCCAGGTCGCGTCGCTGCGGCTGCATGAAGGGGAGAGCGATCTGAACCGGCTGCGCAGCCGGATCCGTCAGGATCTCAGCCATTTCGAGGGCAACGCCCAGGCGATCCGCATGGTGTACAGCCTGCTGAAACTCAATCTGACCTACGCGCAGGTCGGCTGCATTTTGAAATACACCCGCCCGGCTTATTGGGCGGGCGACATCCCCGCCAGCCACAGCTATTTGATGAAAAAGCCCGGCTATTATCTGGCGGAAGAAGCCTTTGTCGATAGGCTGCGGCGCGAGCTGCACATGGGCGAGTTCGATCGTTTTCCGCTGACCTACATCATGGAGGCCGCCGACGATATCTCATACTGCGTGGCCGATCTGGAAGACGCGGTGGAGAAGAGCATTTTCACCGTCGAGCAGCTGTATCAGCACCTGATTCAGGAGTGGGGCGAGGTGGCGCCGGGCGATCTGTTCGACAAGACCGTCGCCAGCGCGTTTCGCAAGATCGACCGCGGCGGCGCGCGGCGCAGCGCGGAAGATCAGTTCTTCATGTATCTGCGGGTGTTTACCGTGGCGCGGCTGGTGCCGCACGCGGCGCAGCGCTTTATCGACAATCTTGACGCGGTTTATCAGGGCAGTTTCAATCAGGCGCTGCTGGAAGATTCCAGCCCGGCCTATCAGCTGCTGAAAATATTTAAAAATGTGGCGTTCAAGCACGTGTTCAACCACCCGGAGGTCGAGCAGCTCGAGCTGCAAGGCTACCGGGTGATCAGCGGCCTGCTGGACATTTACAGCCCGCTGCTGGCGATGTCGCTGGCGGACTTCAGCCGGTTGGTGCGCGAGGACAGCCATCGCGCTTACCCGATCGAAACGCGCCTGTTCCACAAGCTGTCCACCAAGCATCGGCTGGCTTATGTGGAAGCGGTAGAAGGGCTGCAGCATTTATCGCCGGAGCAGCAAACCATTCGGGAATATTATTTCCGCGCGCGTTTATTGCAGGACTATATCAGCGGAATGACCGACCTTTATGCCTATGATGAATATCGTCGATTAATGGCGGCGGAATAATTAAGCGGAGGAATAATTATCAGCAATTCCAACCGGTTGGCTGTCTCGAGTTTTGTAAAGACGAACAATATTTGTTTACTATTGCCAATCATCTGTGCCGGAACTTCGGGCTATTAATTAACTCTGAATAAGCACGCAAGACAGCCATTCTTTTTTGAACGACTTTATAAGAGACACACAGATGAAAAAAACCGCATTAGTTCTGAGCGCACTGGCATTCAGCATCGGTATGGCGATGGGCCCGGTTACGGCCAGCGCCGCTGAAACCGCGTCTTCCAGCACCCAGCAGTTGCCGAGCCTGGCGCCGATGCTGGAGAAGGTGATGCCTTCCGTCGTGAGCATTAACGTTGAGGGCAGCACCACGGTCAATACGCCGCGCATGCCGCAACAGTTCCAACAGTTCTTCGGTGAAGATTCGCCGTTCTGCCAGGACGGTTCACCGTTCCAGGGCTCGCCGATGTGTCAGGGCGCTGAACAGCCCGGACCGGATGGCCAGCAGCCGCAGGGCACGCAGCAGAAATTCCAGGCGCTGGGCGCTGGGGTGGTTATCGATGCCGCCAAGGGCTATGTGGTGACCAACAATCACGTGGTGGACAACGCCAACAAGATCCAGGTGCAGCTGAGCGACGGCCGCCGTTTCGACGCCAAAGTGATCGGCAAGGATCCGCGTTCCGACATCGCCCTGATCCAGCTGAAAGATTTCAAGAACCTGACGGCGATCAAGATGGCGGACTCCGATCAGCTGCGCGTCGGCGATTACACCGTGGCGATCGGCAACCCGTACGGGCTGGGTGAAACCGCTACCTCGGGCATCGTGTCCGCCCTGGGGCGCAGCGGCCTGAACATCGAAAACTACGAAAACTTTATTCAGACCGATGCGGCGATCAACCGCGGCAACTCCGGCGGCGCGCTGGTTAACCTGAACGGCGAGCTGATCGGCATCAACACCGCGATCCTGGCGCCGGACGGCGGCAACATCGGCATCGGCTTCGCCATTCCGAGCAATATGGTGAAAAACCTGACGGCGCAAATGGTCGAGTATGGCCAGGTGAAACGCGGCGAGCTGGGCATCATGGGCACCGAGCTGAACTCGGAGCTGGCCAAGGCGATGAAGGTCGACGCGCAGCGCGGTGCTTTCGTCAGCCAGGTAATGCCGAAATCTTCCGCCGCGAAGGCGGGCATCAAGGCCGGTGACGTGATCGTCACCATGAACGGCAAGGCCATCTCCAGCTTCGCCTCGTTCCGGGCAGAGATTGGCACGTTGCCGGTCGGCAGCAAGATGTCGCTGGGCATTATCCGCGACGGCAAGCCGGTAACGATTGACGTCACGCTGGAGCAAAGCGCGCAGACCCAGGTGGCCTCGGGCAATATCTACACCGGCATTGAAGGCGCCGAGCTGAGCAATACCCAGGTCGGCAACGTGAAAGGCGTCAAGGTCGACAGCGTGAAAGCCGGCAGCGCCGCCGCACGCATCGGCCTGAAAAAGGGCGACGTGATCCTGGGCGTGAACCAACAGCCGATCCAGAACCTGGGCGAGCTGCGTAAAATCCTCGACAGCAAACCGTCGGTGCTGGCGTTGAATATTCAGCGCGGCGATAGCCAGCTGTACCTGCTGGCGCAGTGATAAACGTCAGGCGCTAAAAGCAACAAAGGCACGCTACGGCGTGCCTTTTTGCATTATGGCCTGAGGATTCAGGCCGGTTGCGCCAGATGCGCGCGCGCCGCGTGGATCACCAGTTCAATCTCATCCAACAGCTCCAGCCACTCCGGCTCCAGCTCGTCGTTGGTGATGCCCTGGCGCAGCTGCCGCTCGAGGTAGAAACACAGCTGCTTGAGGCGCGGCACGCCGCTGTAGCTGCAGCTGCCGTGTAGCTTATGGACCAGGTCGAGGATCTCGTCGTCGTGTTGCCCCTCGAGCAGCGCCTGCACCCGTTCGCGCACCTGCGGCAGGAAATCGAGCAGCATTTGCAGCAGATCGCGCGCCAGATCCGGCTTATTGGCCGCCTGGCGCAGCGCCAGCGGCCAGTCGAGCGACAGCGGGGCATCGTCGGCGACGGCGCTTTCCACGTCGCCGCTGTGGTAGCGCGACAGCACGCGGGTCAGCATTTTCTCGTCGATCGGCTTGGCCAGGTAGTCGTCCATCCCCGCCTGCAGCAGATGCTCGCGTTCGCCGCTGGCGGCATGGGCAGTGACGGCGACGATCGGCGTGGAGTTGTGGTGCGGCAGTTGGCGGATCAGTTCGCTGGCGTGAATGCCGTCCATCTTCGGCATTTGAATGTCCATCAGGATCAGATCCAGCACGTTGTTGCGCGCCAGCGCCAGCGCTTCCTCACCGCTCTCGCACAGCAGCGTTTTTTCCACCTGTTCGCCCAGCAGCGTGCCGATCAGCTTCAGGTTGGCCGGGTTGTCGTCGACCGCCATCACCGTCAGCGGCAGACGTTTGCGCTCAGGCGGGGCGGCGAGCCGATCGGGCGTTTCCATTCTCAGCAGCGGGAACAGACGCGTGCTGGTGATAGGCTTGATCAGGCAGCCGAGCGCGCCTTGTTGCTTAAGCAGCTCGGCGTCGATCTGCGCCTGGCACGGCAGCGCCAGAATGACCCGATCGGCCAGCTTCAGCGAGGCCAACAATTTGTCCTGGTGCTGCGCCATGTTGTCGCGGAACGGGATCGGCACGCCGGCCAGCAGGAAATCGTAATGGCCTGACGGCAGCTGGCCCAGCGTCGGCGAGTGGGTGATCACCAGCTGCGTGACGCTGAGCATGTTGAGCGTCGCCTGTGCCGCCGTCGGGTTGGACTCGATGTAGGCGAGCGTTTTGCCGTTCAGATCCGGCAGGTTCGGCGCCAGCGACAGCATGCCCTCGTTCAGATCCAGCGTGATGTGGAACCAGAAGGTCGAGCCGCGATTCAGCTGGCTGTGGAAGCAGATGTCGCCGCCCATCTCCTTCACTAGCTTTTGCGTGATCACCAACCCCAGCCCGGTGCCGCCGTGGCGGCGGGAGATGCTGGCGTCCGCCTGGCGGAACGCCTGGAACAGCTGCGACTGCTGGCGTTCGGAGATGCCGATGCCGGTGTCGTGGATCTGCACTTCCACTTCCACCCGGCGCTCCAGCTGTTTGCGCAGCTCGACGCGAATATCGATATTGCCGGTTTCGGTGAACTTGATGGCGTTGCCCAGCAGGTTGGTGATGATTTGCTGCAGGCGCAGCGAGTCGCCGATCACCTGCTCCGGCACGTCGTTGTGCACATCCAGCGTCAGCTCCAACCCTTTGTCATGGGCGCTGGGGGCCAGCAGCACCACCACTTCGTCCAGCGTTTCGCGCAGGGCGAACGGAATATGCTCCAGCACCAGCTTGCCGGCCTCCAGCTTGGAGAAGTCCAGCACGTCATTGATGATGGTCAGCAGGTTGTTGGCCGAGCGCTCGATGGTCTGCAAATAGTCGGTTTGGGTCGCGCTCAGATCGGTTTTCAGCATCTGGCGGGTAAAACCGATCACGCCGTTGAGCGGGGTACGCAGCTCGTGCGACATGTTGGCCAGGAATTCGGACTTGATGCGCGCCGCCTCCTGCGCGCGTTTTTTCGCCAGATCCAGTTCGACGTTCTGGATCTCCATCTGCTCCAGCGTTTCACGCAGGTCAGACGTGGCCTGATCGATGTTCTGCTGCATCTCTTCGTGATAGGCGGTGAGCGACATCGCCATCGAGTTGATGCCGTTCTTCAGCATGTGCAGCTCGCCGAGCATGTAGCCCTCCACGCGGCTGTCGAGCTGGCCGCGGCGGATGCGATCGACGGTGTTCACCATGTTGCGGATCGGGCCGGTCACGTCGCGCATCAGCCGGTAAGCGAAAAGGATGGCGATACACATGCACAGCAGCAACAGCAGGGTAGAGACAAAGACCTCTTTATACTGCTGCAGCCGCACCGACTGCAGATCCAGCTCGATCGCCACATAGCCCAGGTTGTTGTCGGGATGGCTGCCGCCGTCGGCGGTTTCATCCGGATACTGGCTTTCCGACAGGATCGGCGTGCGCAGGATCAGCGAATCGCCGCGTCGGGTGAGCATCAGATCGGTGGGCAACGGCACGCCTTTCGGCAGCTGCAGCTGAGCGAAGTTGTGATGATAATTGGAGGTGACGAACAAATTGTTCTGCGCATCGAACACGGTGATCGAACGCACGATGTCCGAATGGCGGCGGTGCAGCAGGCTGACCAGTTGCCTGACCGATTCGCGGCTGCGGAACGTCATGCCGTACTCGCTGGCTACCGCCAGCGGCTCGATGATGCTGGCGCCGGCGTCGACCAATTGCTCCTGCAGCTCGTTATAGCGGTGCACCACGAAGAAGGTGCTGAGCAGCAAACCAATCAGCAAGGTCGGGGCCAGAATCAGGATCATCATGCGCGCACGCAGGCTGTATTTGGTCATGGGATTCCAATGTGGGAGAATTGACAGCTGACACTAGCTTAATGAACCAGCACACAATCGACAAATATGGCGCAATTCTACTCTCCCAAACGCCGCGTGACGACCCGGCAGAGCTCACAAATCTTCACCGTGACGGTGAGCGATCTCGATCCTTTCGGCCAGGGCGTGGCGCGCCACGACGGCAAAGCGGTGTTCGTGCCGGGCGTATTGCCGGGCGAGCAGGCGGAAATCCAGCTGACCGAAGACAAGCGCCAGTTCGCCAAAGGCAAGCTCAAGCGCCTGCTGAGCCGCAGCCCGCAGCGGGTGGAGCCGCGATGCCCGCATTTCGGCGTGTGCGGCGGCTGCCAGCAGCAACATGCGGATGAGGCGCTGCAACAGCAGAGCAAGGCGGCGGCGCTGGTGCGCATGATCGCCCGCGAAACCGGAGTAACCCCGCAACAGGAACCGGTGATCGCCGGCCCGGAATACGGCTATCGCCGCCGCGCCCGCCTGAGCCTGGCGTGGCAGCCGAAGCTGCAGCGCCTGATGATGGGGTTTCGACAGGCGGCCTCCAGCGAGCTGGTGGCGGTGGAGCACTGCCCGGTGCTGCGCCCGGAGCTGGAACAGCTGCTGGCGCCAGTGCGCGCCTGCCTGAGCGGGCTGCAGGCGGTGCGGCGGCTGGGGCATGTGGAGCTGGTGCTGGCGGATAACGGCCCGCTGCTGGTGCTGCGCCATCTCGATGCCCTGAAAGAGGCGGATCGCCAGGCGCTGTTGGCGTTTGGCGAGCGGGAAAAGGTCGCCGTTTATCTGGCGCCGGACAGCGATCGGGTGGAAAAACTGTGCGGTGAAACGCCGTATTATCAGGTTGACGGGCTACGCTTAGACTTCAGTCCGCGCGACTTTATTCAGGTCAATGACGCCGTAAACCAACAAATGGTGGCGCAGGCCCTTGAATGGCTCGACATTCAACCCAATGATCGGGTGCTGGACCTGTTCTGCGGCATGGGGAATTTCACCCTGCCGCTGGCGCGCCGCGCCGCTGCGGTGGTGGGCATCGAAGGTGTTGCCACGCTGGTAGCGAATGGGCAATATAATGCACATAAGAATAAGCTGAATAATGCGTCGTTCTTCCATGAGAATCTGGAGGACGACGTTGAGCGGCAACCTTGGGCAGCACAAGGGTTTGATAAGGTGATGCTGGATCCCGCCCGCGCCGGTGCGGCCGGGGTGATGTCACACATTGTAAAACTGGCGCCGGCGCGGGTGGTGTATGTTTCCTGTAACCCCACCACGCTGGCTCGCGACAGCAACGTGCTGTTGAACGCCGGTTATCGTCTTGCGCGCGTGCGGATGTTGGATATGTTTCCGCACACGGGGCATCTTGAATCAATGGCGCTGTTTATCAACGAGCGCGCGCCAGAGGTCGCTGCAAAGTAGGGAGAAGTTATGGTTGCGGTAAGAAGTGCACATCTGAATACGGCGGGTGAGTTCGCTCTCGATGAGTGGATCGCCGGCTTGGGGCTACCCAACCCGCAGTCATGTGAGCGATTGGCCGCAACCTGGCGTTATTGTGAGCAGCAGACCCAAAACCATCCCGACGCCTCGCTGCTGTTGTGGCGCGGCCTGGAGATGGTGGAAATCCTCTCGACGCTGAGCATGGACAACGACAGCATGCGCGCCGCGCTGCTGTTTCCGCTGGTGGATGCCGGCATTGTGCAGGAAGAGATCCTGACGGAAACGTTCGGCAAGGGCATCGTCGCCCTGGTGCATGGCGTGCGGGACATGGACGCCATTCGCCAACTGAAAGCCACCCAAAACGATTCGATGGCCTCCGAACAGGTCGACAACGTGCGCCGCATGCTGCTGGCGATGGTGGAGGATTTCCGCTGCGTCGTCATCAAGCTGGCGGAGCGCATCGCCCACCTGCGCGAGGTGAAAGACGCGCCGGAAGACGAACGCGTGCTGGCGGCGAAAGAGTGTTCCAACATCTATGCGCCGTTGGCTAACCGGCTCGGCATCGGCCAGCTGAAGTGGGAGCTGGAGGATTTCTGCTTCCGCTACCTGCACCCGGAAGAATACAAGCGCATCGCCAAGCTGCTGCATGAGCGCCGCATCGATCGCGAACAGTTCATCGACGATTTCGTCGCCGGGCTGCGCGCCGAGATGGCCAAAGAAGGCATTCGGGTGGAGATTTACGGCCGGCCGAAACACATCTACAGCATCTGGCGCAAGATGCAGAAAAAGCACCTGGCGTTCGACGAACTGTTCGACGTGCGCGCGGTGCGCATCGTGGCGGAGCGTCTGCAGGATTGCTATGCGGCATTGGGCATCGTGCATACCCACTTCCGCCATCTGCCGGATGAGTTCGACGACTACGTCGCCAACCCCAAACCCAACGGCTACCAGTCGATCCACACCGTGGTGCTGGGGCCGCGCGGCAAAACCGTCGAGATTCAGATCCGCACCCGGCAAATGCACGAAGACGCCGAACTGGGAGTGGCCGCGCACTGGAAGTACAAAGAGGGCGCGGGGGTTACCGTGCGCTCCGGCTATGAAGAGCGCATCGCCTGGCTGCGTAAGCTGATCGCCTGGCAGGAAGAGATGGCGGACTCCGGCGAGATGCTCGACGAAGTGCGCAGCCAGGTGTTCGACGATCGGGTCTATGTCTTTACCCCGAAAGGCGACGTGGTGGATCTGCCGGCCGGCTCCACGCCGCTCGATTTCGCCTACCACATTCACAGCGACGTTGGTCACCGCTGCATCGGCGCCAAGATCGGCGGCCGCATCGTGCCGTTTACCTATCAGCTGAAGATGGGCGATCAGATTGAGATCATCACCCAGAAACAGCCGAACCCGAGCCGCGACTGGCTGAACCCGAACCTGGGCTACGTGACCACCAGCCGCGGGCGCTCGAAGATCCACAACTGGTTCCGCAAGCAGGATCGCGACAAGAACATTCTTGCCGGCCGCCAGATGCTGGACAACGAACTGGAACACCTCGGCATCAGCCTGAAAGAGGCCGAGAAGCTGCTGATCCCGCGCTACAACATGAACTCGCTGGACGAGGTGCTGGCGGCGATCGGCGGCGGGGACATTCGCCTGAACCAGATGGTGAATTTCCTGCAGGGCAAGTTCAACAAGCCGAGCGCCGAAGAGCAGGATCGCGAGGCGCTGCGCCAGCTGGTGCAGCAGAAAGCGCCGCCGCCGGCCCGCAACAAGGATAACGGCCGCGTGGTGGTGGAGGGCGTGGGCAACCTGATGCACCACATCGCCCGCTGCTGCCAGCCGATCCCGGGCGACGACATCGTCGGCTTTATCACCCAGGGGCGCGGCATCTCGATCCACCGTGCGGACTGCGATCAGCTGGCCGATTTGCAATCGCATGCGCCGGAGCGCATCGTCGATGCGGTGTGGGGAGAAAGCTACTCCAGCGGTTATTCGCTGGTGGTGCGCGTGATGGCCAACGATCGCAGCGGGCTGCTGCGCGATATCACCACCATTCTGGCCAACGAAAAGGTCAACGTGCTGGGCGTCGCCAGCCGCAGCGATACCAAGAAGCAGTTGGCCACCATCGATATGGACATCGAAATTTATAACCAGCAGGTGCTGGGCCGGGTGCTGGCGAAGCTGAACCAGCTGCCGGACGTGATAGACGCCAAGCGTCTGCACGGCAACTAACTCCTGCGCCTTTCGGGCCGCATCCGAGGTCGATGCGGCCCGAACTCCATCAGTTCCGGCGGACATGTCCGTGCGCCCCCATTTTCTCAGAGATTTTTTATGACCCAATCCACTTCGTTGCAGCGCCTGCTGAACATCATGAAAACGCTGCGCGACCCGCAGAACGGTTGCTCATGGGACCGTAAGCAAACCTTCGCCACCATCGCGCCCTACACGCTGGAAGAGACTTACGAAGTGCTGGACGCCATCGAACGGCAGGACTACGCCGATCTGCGCGACGAACTGGGCGACTTGCTGTTTCAGGTAGTGTTCTACGCTCAGATGGGGCAGGAACAGGGGCTGTTCGATTTTGATGAGGTGTGTACTGCCATCAGCGACAAGCTGGAGCGCCGTCATCCGCACATCTTCGGCGACGCCGAGGGCGGAGACAGCGAAGCCGTGGCGGCGCGCTGGGAGCAGCTCAAGGCCGGCGAGCGCGCCGAAAAAGCGCTGCACTCGGTGCTGGACGACATTCCGCAGGCGTTGCCGGCGTTGATGAAGGCGCACAAGATCCAAAAACGCTGCGCCTCGGTCGGCTTCGACTGGAACACGCTGGGCCCGGTGCTGGACAAAGTGTATGAAGAGATCGACGAAGTGATGCACGAAGCCCGCCAGGCGGTGGTCGATGAAAGCAAGCTGGAAGAGGAGATCGGCGATCTGCTGTTCGCCACGGTGAACCTCTCGCGCCATTTGGGCCACAAGGCCGAGAACGCATTGCAGGCGGCCAACCGCAAGTTCGAACGCCGCTTCCGCCAGGTGGAGGCGATCGTCAAGCAACGCGGGCTACGCTTGGAAGACGCCACGCTGGAGCAGATGGAAGATGCCTGGCAACAGGTGAAACGCCAGGAAAGTTGAATCGCTGCAACGACAATGTTGAATGTTGATCACAAACAAGGTTCACTCAGGCTGAAACGGTTAAGCTTACGGTCAGGTCACAGGCGCAGGGCTGCCGTCGGCAGCAAAAGGCCAACAAACTGAAATCTAAGGTGTTTTATCGCTCGAGAGGGGCGGTAAAAAGAAATTTTCTCCGCTAACTCTTTGTATTTCCTGGAGGGTTTTGGGCGCGCCGGCGGAGTAAACCCTGATGAACACGGGAGGGCGGCCGAGATGATGGACAGCAAAACGATCGTTTGTAGGTCAGGAGAGGTTCGGGTATACTACTTTCCCGTCCTGGTTCTTCCATCGTCTTTAAACCTAAACTCTCAGGTTCAGCATGACAACTAATTATATTTTTGTGACCGGCGGGGTCGTATCCTCTCTGGGTAAAGGCATTGCCGCAGCCTCTCTGGCGGCTATTCTTGAAGCCCGTGGCCTCAACGTTACCATCATGAAACTGGACCCGTACATCAACGTGGATCCGGGCACCATGAGCCCGATTCAGCATGGGGAAGTTTTCGTCACCGAAGACGGCGCAGAAACCGATCTGGATTTGGGTCACTACGAGCGCTTCATCCGCACCAAAATGTCGCGTCGCAACAACTTCACCACCGGCCGCATCTACTCCGACGTGCTGCGTAAAGAACGCCGCGGCGACTATCTGGGCGCGACCGTGCAGGTCATTCCGCACATCACCAACGCGATCAAAGAACGCATCATCGAAGGCGGTGAAGGCCACGATGTGGTGCTGGTGGAAATCGGCGGCACCGTCGGCGATATCGAATCGCTGCCGTTCCTCGAAGCCATCCGTCAGATGGCGGTGGAAGTGGGCCGCGAGCACACCCTGTACATGCACCTGACGCTGGTGCCGTACATGGCGGCGGCGGGCGAAGTGAAAACCAAGCCGACCCAGCATTCCGTAAAAGAGCTGCTTTCCATCGGTATTCAGCCTGATGTGCTGATTTGCCGTTCCGACCGCGCGGTTCCTGCTAACGAACGCGCGAAAATCGCGCTTTTCTGCAACGTGCCGGAAAAAGCGGTTATCTCTCTGAAAGACGTTGATTCTATTTATAAAATCCCAGGCCTATTGAAATCTCAGGGGCTGGACGATTATATTTGTAAACGATTCAGCCTGAACGCGCCGGAAGCCAACCTGGCCGAATGGGAACAGGTGATCTACGAAGAAGCCAATCCGGGCGGCGAAGTGACCATCGGTATGGTCGGCAAATACGTTGAGTTGCCGGACGCCTACAAGTCGGTGATCGAAGCGCTGAAGCACGGCGGGCTGAAAAACCGTCTGACCGTGAACATCAAGCTGATCGACTCGCAGGACGTGGAAACCCGCGGCGTGGAAGTGCTGAAAGGGCTGGACGCGATCCTGATCCCGGGCGGCTTCGGCTACCGCGGCGTGGAAGGCAAAGTGATGACCGCACGCTATGCGCGCGAGAACAACATTCCTTACCTGGGCATTTGCCTGGGCATGCAGGTGGCGTTGATGGAGTTCGCTCGCAACGTGGCGGGGATGGAGAACGCCAACTCCACCGAGTTTATGCCAGACTGTAAGTACCCGGTGGTGGCGTTGATCACCGAATGGCGCGATGAAGACGGCAACGTCGAAGTGCGCAGCGAAGAAAGCGATTTGGGCGGCACGATGCGCGTAGGTGGCCAACAGTGCAACCTGAGCGACAACAGCCTGGTGCGTCAGCTGTACGGCGAACCGACCATTGTCGAGCGTCATCGTCACCGTTACGAAGTTAACAACATGCTGTTGAAGCAGATCGAAGCCGCAGGGCTGCGTGTCGCCGGTCGTTCCGCCGACAACAAGCTGGTCGAGATCATTGAACTGCCGAATCACCCGTGGTTTGTGGCCTGTCAATTCCACCCGGAATTTACATCGACGCCGCGTGATGGGCATCCGCTGTTCGCCGGCTTCGTGAAAGCCGCAGGCGAGCATCAGAAGCGCCAGGTGAAATAAAATATTTGGTAGGCGGCGCGCGGTGAGAACCGCGCGCTGTTTGTCTGGAGTTTTAGTTTAACTTGTACTGAGGAAAACCTAATGTCCAAAATCGTTAAAGTCATCGGTCGTGAAATCATCGACTCCCGCGGTAACCCGACTGTTGAAGCCGAAGTTCATCTGGAAGGCGGTTTCGTCGGCCTGGCTGCTGCGCCGTCAGGTGCTTCTACCGGTTCCCGCGAAGCGCTGGAACTGCGTGACGGTGACAAGTCTCGTTTCCTGGGTAAAGGCGTACTGAAAGCCGTTGCTGCAGTAAACGGTCCGATTGCTCAGGCAGTACTGGGTAAAGATGCCAAAGACCAGGCGAACATCGACAAGATCATGATCGAGCTGGACGGCACCGAAAACAAATCCAACTTCGGCGCCAACGCCATTCTGGCGGTTTCCCTGGCAGCAGCGAAAGCGGCCGCAGCCTCTAAAGGCATGCCGCTGTACGAGCACATCGCTGAACTGAACGGCACCCCAGGCAAATTCTCCATGCCACTGCCGATGATGAACATCATCAACGGCGGCGAGCACGCTGACAACAACGTCGACATTCAGGAATTCATGATTCAGCCGGTTGGCGCGAAGACCCTGAAAGAAGCGGTGCGCATCGGTTCCGAAGTGTTCCACCACCTGGCGAAAGTTCTGAAAGCCAAAGGCATGAACACCGCCGTGGGCGACGAAGGCGGCTACGCGCCAAACCTGGGTTCCAACGCCGAAGCGCTGGCGGTTATCGCTGAAGCGGTAAAAGCGGCGGGCTACGAGCTGGGCAAAGACGTCACTCTGGCGATGGACTGCGCGGCTTCCGAATTCTACAAAGACGGTAAATACGTGCTGGCCGGCGAAGGCAACAAAGCCTTCACTTCCGAAGAGTTCACTCACTTCCTGGAAGAGCTGACCAAACAGTACCCAATCGTGTCTATCGAAGACGGCCTGGATGAATCCGACTGGGCGGGCTTCGCTTACCAGACCAAAGTGCTGGGCGACAAAATCCAGCTGGTGGGCGACGATCTGTTCGTGACCAACACCAAGATCCTGAAAGAAGGCATCGAGAAAGGCATCGCTAACTCCATCCTGATCAAATTCAACCAGATCGGTTCTCTGACCGAAACGCTGGCGGCTATCAAGATGGCGAAAGACGCCGGCTACACTGCGGTGATCTCTCACCGTTCCGGTGAAACCGAAGACGCAACCATCGCCGACCTGGCGGTAGGGACTGCGGCTGGCCAGATCAAAACCGGTTCCATGAGCCGTTCTGACCGCGTTGCCAAGTACAACCAACTGATCCGCATCGAAGAAGCGCTGGGTGACCGTGCGCCGTTCAACGGCCTGAAAGAAGTTAAAGGCCAGTAAGTTCGACCGATTCGGTTGCTAAATAAAAACCCGCCGCGGCGGGTTTTTTTATGGCTGACGTACCAATGTTAATCCTGTTTTATTTATTAACAATCACTGCGTTTACCCTAATAAATTTATTGTGCAGTTTTCTTGCCGGTTTTTATATTCCGTTTTTATTTGCTTTATAACTATTCGTTACTAGACTGCCAATAAGGCGGCGTTATTTTTTTCTTGCCGTTAAATATCGCCATCATCGTAATGCGTTCTTTCATACTGCCGGGCTTCGGCTGGGGGAGGGCCAGATGCGACAGCGAGTCGTCATTGTCGGCGGTGGAACCGGCGGCACCATGCTAGCCAATCTGCTGGCCGTGAAATTGCACTGGGAAATTCTCAATAATAAAGTTGAGTTATTAATGATTTCGGATTCGCCGCTGCATTATTACAAGCCGGCGTTTATGTATGTTGCATTCAATAATTTTTTCAAGCAGGAGCTCACGCGTTCACAGCGGAGTTTATTGCGGCCGGAAATACAGTTTGTCGTCGATAAAGCGGAATCTTTTGATTTAAAACAGCGGTATATCATTACGCAAAGCGGCAAGCATTATCCGTATGACTTCCTGGTTTTCGCCACCGGCTGCGTGCCCTGGCCGGAGCGCATCGAAGGGTTGGCGCAGGCGGGCGATCATTTCTACCAGTATCAGGCCGCGCGGCGGTTGGCGCATAAGCTGGCGACGATCGAGAAAGGCCGCATTTTCATCACCGTGTCCTTCCCTGAAACGCCTAATGTGCCCCATCAGTGCGGCATCGCGCCGATCGAAACCACCCTGATGCTGGACGACTACCTGCGGCGGCGCGGCGTGCGCAAGGCGGTGGAGATCGTTTATACCTATCCAACCATTTCTCAACTGCTGCGCAACTGTCTGTTTTTACAGCGCCCGACCGGCGAAGCGCTGCCCGCTATTTTTGCCGCGCGCGACATTCGCCACCAGCGTGGGTTTACCCTCAGCCGGGTGGACGCTCAGCGCAACATCGCCTATTCCGCCGAGGGGGAAGAACAGCCGTTCGACATTCTGATGGCGACGCCGCCCATCCGTGCAGTGGAGGCGGTGCGCAATACCGGGTTGAGCGAGAGCCAAAACGGCGAAGGCTGGCTGCCGACCGATCATCAAACGCTGCAGGTCTACGGCCAGCAGGGGGTGTATGTCATAGGCGATACCGTGGATTTGCCGGTCAGCAAGGCCGGCGGCTCTTGCCATAATCAGGCGCCGGTCATTGCCGACAACATCGTGGCGGAAATGCGGCTGGGCCAAACCGTGAGCCATTATGACGGCAAGGTGCAGGCGGTCGCGCAAATGGGGCTGAATGCCGGCATGCCGCTGGTGTACGACTACCGTCACGACGTGCTGCCGACGCCCGCCACCAAGGCGGGCGGCATGCTGCGCAACGGGTTCAACCGCGGCCTTTACTGGGCCACGGTAAGGGGGCTGATATGACGGAAAGCACGGTGCACGCGGCTGACCTGCAATCATTGGCGGCGTTGCTCGAGAAACTGCAGCCGCTGCTGGCGGGCGGCCGTTTGGATAACGTGGTCGATCTGTTGTCGCTGCTGTCGGACGCGGTGGACATCGCCGACAACGCGCTGGTGGAGAAACTGGCCGGCGTCTTTGAAGGTTTGGTGACCATCGGTTGGGAAGGCGGAACGGCGCTGCAGATGGCGCACAGCGAGCTGCAATTGAATCCTCCGCCGGCCAGTTTTCGCGCGCTGTACGCCTTGCTGAAGCAGCCGGATACCCTGCTGGGGTTGACGCTGCTGCTGCGTACTTTACAAATCATCGGCCAGCGCACGCGAGACAGCGCATTGCCGCCGGCCCTTTCGGATGAATCAAAAAATTAAGCTTCACCCACTCAGGTAAGGAGTTGTGTTATGTCCGCTACAGCAGTTGGCCACGACTTTGCCACCCGGGCTATTCATTACGGCTACGATCCGCAGCGGTATCAGGGGGCACTGTCTCCGCCGGTGTTTATGAGCTCTACGTTTGCTTTTCCCACTGCGGAATACGGCGGCGCCTGCTTTGCCGGCACCGAGCCGGGGTACTTTTACTCGCGCATCGCCAATCCGACGTTAAACCTGCTCGAGCAACGCATCGCCAACCTGGAGGAGGGGGAGGCGGCGGTGGCGTTCGCTTCCGGCATGGGGGCGATCACCGCCTGTTGCTGGACGCTGCTCAGACCGGGCGATGAGCTGATTGTCGACGAAACCGTGTATGGCTGCACCTTCAGCTACTTTCATCATGGCCTGGCGCACTTTGGCGTCAAGATAACCCACGTTGATCTGACCCGGCCGGAGCGGCTGGCGGCGGCCATTGGACCGCGTACCCGCCTGGTGTATTGCGAAACGCCGGCCAATCCCAATATGCGTTTGATCGATATCGCCGCCGTGGCGGAGATTGCCCATCGGCATCAGGCGCTGTTGCTGGTGGACAACACCTATTGCACGCCCTATCTGCAGCGGCCTTTGGCGTTAGGCGCCGATATCGTGGTGCACTCGGCGACCAAGTACCTCGGCGGACACGGCGATCTCCTGGCCGGAATAGCGGTGACGCGTCAGGCGTTGGCCGAGGCGATTCGTCTGGAGGGGTTAAAGGACATGACCGGGGCGGTACTGTCGGCGCAAGATGCCGCGCTGGTGCTGCGCGGGATGAAAACCCTGCCGCTGCGCATGGATCGTCATTGCGATAACGCGCAGCGCCTGGCGGAGATGTTGGCGGAGCATCCGGCGGTCGAGCGGGTATATTACCCCGGCCTGGCGAACTTCCCGCAGCATGCGTTGGCGCAGCGGCAAATGGCGCGCCCCGGCGGCATGCTGGCGTTTGAGCTGCGGGGCGGCCTGCGTGCGGGCATTCGTTTCCTCAACGCGCTGCAGCTCATCTTGCGCGCGGTCAGCCTGGGCGATTGCGAAAGCCTGGCGCAGCACCCGGCCAGCATGACGCACTCGGCCTACACGCCGGAAGAGCGGAAACGGCACCACATCAGCGAGGGGCTGGTGCGGTTGTCCGCCGGGCTGGAGGCGTTTGACGATCTGCGGGCGGATATCCTGCAGGCGTTGGCGCAGGCGCAATAAAAAACCCGCCGCAGCGGGTTTTAGCAGAAGCGAGCGTTACATCTGTTGCGTCGCCGCGGTCACCGGCGAACCGCCGCCTTTCTTGCGTACCCACAGCCAGTAAGCCACGGTGAGTAAAGCGATCCACACCAGCCCGACGTACAGCGCGATGCGGCTCTCTTCGAAATAGCCGAGCAGGCCGATGACGAATGCCATAAAGGCGGTCGCCAATGCCGGCGCGACCGGCCACCACGGCACCGGGAAGCTCAACTGACGCGTTTCTTCCGGCGACAGCGTGCGGCGCATGACGATCTGCGACAGCAGGATCATCAGCCATACCCAGACGGTGGCGAAGGTGGCGATCGAGGCGATGATCATGAAGACCTTCTCCGGGATCAGGTAGTTGAGCACCACCGCCAACAGCAGGGCGACTGACATCACCAGCACCGTCATCCACGGCACGCCGCCGGCGGTCAGTTTGGTGAAGCTGCGCGGCGCCTGGCCGTCCTGCGCCATGCCGTACATCATGCGGCCGGCGCCGAAGATATCGCTGTTGATGGCCGAAATGGCGGCGGTGATCACCACCACGTTCAGCACGTTGGCGGCGGAACTGATGCCGAGGTTGCTGAAGATCTCAACGAACGGGCTGCCGTTCTGGCCGATGCTGTTCCACGGATAGATCGCCATCAGCACCGTCAGCGTCAGCACGTAAAACAGCAGGATGCGCACCGGCACGGCGTTGATCGCCTTCGGCAGCACTTTGGCGGGGTCTTTCGCCTCGCTGGCGGTGATGCCGATGATCTCGATGCCGCCGAAGGCGAACATCACCACCGCCAATGACGCGACCACGCCGCCGAAGCCGTTAGGCATAAAGCCGCCGTGTTGCCACAGGTTGCTGATACCGGTGGCGTGTTGGGTTTGCCCGAAACCGAACAGCATCACCGCCGCACCGCCGACGATCATCGCCACGATGGCGGCGACCTTGACCAGCGACAGCCAGAACTCCAGCTCGCCGAAGACCTTGACGCTGCACAGGTTGAGCGCGCCGATAAACAGGATGATGCTGAGCACCCAAACCCACTGAGCGACGGCTGGGAACCATAGCCCCATATAGATGCCGAAGGCGGTGACGTCCGCCAGGGCGACGATCACCATTTCGAAGGTGTAGGTCCAGCCGGTGAGGAACCCGGCCAGCGGGCCGAGATAGTGGCTGGCATAGTGGCCGAACGAGCCGGAAACCGGCTGATGCACCGCCATTTCACCCAGCGCGCGCATCACCATGAATACCGCCGCGCCGCCCACCAGATAGGCCAGCAGCACCGCCGGGCCGGCCAGTTGGATGGCGCCGGCGGAGCCGTAGAACAGGCCGGTGCCGATCGCCGAGCCGAGAGCCATGAAACGGATATGCCGCGCGTTTAGTCCGCGTCTGAGTTGTGTCGTTTCGTTACGCATGTTGTTTCCCGTTAAGTGTTTGCCGAACAGGCACGCGCTGCCCGCACCGGGTGGAACGCACCCGGCGGGGCAGAACAAACTGCGTGATTCAGTGTGTGATGATTATGCCTGGCTAGGCAGCAGCGCCGCAGGCAGCAGCGATGTCAGGTGACCGGCCGCCAAGAGTTGGCTGGCGGCTTCAATGTCGGGGGCGAAGAAACGATCCTTGTCGTAGAAACTGACATGCTCGCGCAGCAGACGGCGCGCCTGCTCCAGACCTTCCGAGGTCTTCAGGCCGTTGCGGAAATCCAGGCCCTGGCAGGCGGCCAGCCATTCGACCGCCAGAATGCCACGCACGTTGTCCGCCATGCTCCACAGGCGGCGACCGGCGGCCGGCGCCATGGAGACGTGGTCTTCCTGGTTGGCGGAGGTCGGGATGCTGTCGACGCTCGACGGATGCGCCAGCGCTTTGTTTTCGCTGGCCAGCGCCGCGGCGGTGACCTGAGCGATCATGAAGCCGGAGTTCACGCCGCCGTTTTCCACCAGGAACGGCGGCAGTTGCGACATGTGTTTGTCCATCATCAGCGAGATGCGGCGTTCGGACAGCGAACCGATTTCGGCGAACGCCAGCGCCAGGTTATCGGCGGCCATCGCTACCGGTTCGGCGTGGAAGTTGCCGCCGGACAGCACGTCGCCCTGTTCGGCGAACACCAGCGGGTTATCGGAGACGGCGTTGGCTTCGATTTCCAGCACCTCGGCGGCCTGGCGGATCTGCGTCAGGCAGGCGCCCATTACCTGCGGCTGGCAGCGCAGGGAGTAAGGATCCTGCACTTTTTCGCAGTTGCGGTGCGAGTCGGAGACTTCGCTGCGCGCGCCGAGCAGGTGGCGGTAGGCGAGGGCGGCGTCGATCTGGCCGCGTTGGCCGCGCACCTCATGGATACGCGCATCGAACGGGCTGCGGGAGCCCAGCGCCGCTTCCACCGTCAGGCTGCCCGCCACGGTCGCGGCGGCGAACAGGTCTTCCGCGTCGAACAGGCCGCGCAGCGCGAAGGCGGCGGAGACCTGGGTGCCGTTCAGCAGCGCCAGGCCCTCTTTCGCCGCCAGCGTCAGCGGTTTCAGACCGGCCTTGGCCAGCGCTTCGGTCGCCGGCAACCATTGGCCCTGATGGCGCGCCTGGCCTTCGCCCAGCAGCACCAGGCTCATGTGCGCCAGCGGCGCCAGGTCGCCGGAGGCGCCGACCGAGCCCTTCAGCGGGATATGCGGATAAACTTCGGCGTTGACCAGCGCGATCAGCGCCTGGATGACTTCCAGACGAATGCCGGAGAAACCGCGCGACAGGCTGTTGATTTTCAGCACCATGATCAGGCGCACCAGATTGTCGTCGGTGGGCTCGCCCACGCCGGCGGCGTGTGACAGCACGATCGAACGCTGCAGGTTTTCCAAATCGTCGCGGGCGATGCGGGTCGAAGCCAGCAGGCCAAACCCGGTGTTGATGCCGTAAGTGGTGCGGTTTTCTTCAACGATGCGTTCCACGCAGGCCACGCTCTGCTGGATAGGGCCGTAGGCGTTGTCGTCCAGCGTCAGCGTCACCGGGTGTTGATACACGTCGCGTAGCTGGGCCAGCGTCAGTTTGCCTGGGCGAATAGTCAGCGCTTTCATGCTTTTTCTCCTTGGGTCGCGGCAACCATCGGTAGGTTCAGGCCTTGCTCACGGGCGCAGTCGATAGCGATATCGTAACCGGCGTCGGCGTGACGCATGACCCCGGTAGCCGGGTCATTGTGCAGGACGCGGGCAATGCGCTCGGCGGCTTCGTCGGTGCCGTCGCAGACGATCACCATGCCGGAGTGTTGGGAGAAGCCCATGCCGACGCCGCCGCCGTGGTGCAGGGAAACCCAGGTGGCGCCGCTGGCGGTATTCAGCAGCGCGTTCAGCAGCGGCCAGTCGGAAACGGCATCGGAGCCGTCTTTCATCGCTTCGGTTTCACGGTTCGGGCTGGAAACGGAGCCGGAATCCAGATGGTCGCGGCCGATGACGATCGGGGCGGACAGTTCGCCGCGGCGCACCATCTCGTTGAACGCCAGGCCCAGCTTGGCGCGCTGGCCGAGGCCAACCCAGCAGATGCGCGCCGGCAGGCCCTGGAAGCTGATGCGCTCGCGCGCCATGTCCAGCCAGCGGTGCAGGTGCTCGTCATCCGGGATCAGCTCTTTCACCATGGCGTCGGTTTTGTAGATGTCCTGCGGATCGCCGGACAGCGCCGCCCAGCGGAACGGCCCGATGCCGCGGCAGAACAGCGGACGGATGTAGGCCGGCACGAAGCCCGGGAAGTCGAAGGCGTTGTCGACGCCGGTTTCTTTCGCCATCTGGCGAATGTTGTTGCCGTAGTCGAAGGTCGGCACGCCCATCTGCTGGAACGCCAGCATGGCTTTGACGTGATCGGCCATCGATTGCTTGGCGGCGGCGACCACTTTGGCCGGCTCGGTTTGAGCGCGCTGGCGATACTCTTCCCAGCTCCAGCCCTTCGGCAGGTAGCCGTTCAGCGGATCGTGGGCGCTGGTCTGGTCGGTGACCATGTCCGGGCGCACGCCGCGGCGCACCAGCTCAGGCAGGATTTCCGCCGCGTTGCCGCACAGAGCGATGGAGATGGCTTTGCCTTCTGAGGTGTATTTCTTGATGCGGGCCAGCGCGTCGTCCAGATCTTTGGCCTGCTCATCGACGTAGCGGGTTTTCAGACGGAAATCGATGCGGCTCTGCTGACATTCGATGTTCAGCGAGCAGGCGCCCGCCAGCGTCGCGGCCAGCGGCTGCGCGCCGCCCATGCCGCCCAGACCGGCGGTCAGCACCCAGCGCCCCTGCAGGCTGCCGTCGTAGTGCTGGCGGCCCGCTTCGACGAAGGTTTCATAGGTGCCCTGAACGATGCCCTGGCTGCCGATGTAGATCCAGCTGCCGGCGGTCATCTGGCCGTACATCGCCAGGCCTTTGGCGTCCAGCTCGTTGAAGTGTTCCCAGGTTGCCCAGTGCGGCACCAGGTTGGAGTTGGCGATCAGCACGCGCGGCGCGTTGCTGTGGGTTTTGAAGACGCCGACCGGTTTGCCGGACTGCACCAGCAGGGTTTCGTCTTCTTCCAGCGTTTTCAGGGTTTCGACGATCTTGTCGTAGCAATCCCAGTCGCGCGCGGCGCGGCCGATGCCACCGTACACCACCAGCTCGTGTGGGTTCTCCGCAACTTCAGGATCGAGGTTGTTCATCAGCATGCGTAACGGCGCTTCGGTCAGCCAGCTTTTTGCGTTTAATTGTGTGCCGCGTGGCGCGCGTACATCGACATTGCGAACTTTGTTATTTGTAGTCACAGCATTTTCCTCAAACAGTATCGGTGCAGATTCCATGCCGCGGTGGGGATGAGTACCACGGCATAACAATGCGTAGGGCTTATTAACATATACTTGTATGTACAAGCATATGCAACACTGACCAGTTGCCGCTGAAAAGTGGCATAAGAAAAAGTTATTTTCTTTTTATATCAGGTTGATATGCGATTTTTTATCGCCGGTCTCAGGTACGGAAAGCCGGAGAAAAGTGAGCTGTTCGGCAAAAATGAATTAAAATTGACTCATTTTTGGGCGGCTAGTCACAATATTTTTACAGTCTGATTACAGTTGACGGCGGAGGATAAAAAAGCCCTATCACCGCAGGAAGAAAGCCCGCCGTGGGCGGGCTTGCAAGGGTCAGGCGGCCGGCTGTAGCGTCGGTTTGCGGCTCATCTTGCACACCGTGGCGATGGCGGCGATCAACGCCGGCACGCACAGGAACATCAGGATGCTCTGCACTTCCCACTGCATGGCCAGCAGTTGGGCGCCCATCATGGTGCCGGCGACGCCGCCGAAGCGGCCGATGCCCTGCATCCAGGCGATGCCGGTGGCGCGGCTGTGGGTCGGGTAGAAGGTCGCCGCCAGCGTTTGCAGCCCGGACTGCGCGCCGTTCATGGTGACGCCCATCAGGAAGATGAAGGCGCCCAGCAGCACGATCTGTTTATCCTCGGTGGCCATCGCCACGATCAGCAGGGCGGTGACGACAAAGCCGCTCGAGACCACTTTGTGCGCATTCCAGCGGTCCATCAACCAGCCGGCCACCAGGATGCCCAGCGTGCCGCCGAAGGTGAACAGCGAGGTGAGCATCGCCGATTGCTCCAACTGATAGCCCAATCCCTGCATCAGGATTGGCATCCAGCTCAGCAACACGTAGTAGATCACCAGCCCCATAAAGTAGGTCAGCCACAGCATCAGCGTGCCGAGCAGGTAAGGGCGGCTGAACAGCAGGCCGACGCTGGTCTTGGTCTGCGCCAGCTTCTCTTCGTACAGGTAAAACCGCGTCACGCCGTCGAGGCTCCGGCTAACGAAGCGCTGCGCGATGCGCTTGATCTTCGCCGCATCCTGGCCGCGGTTAACCATATATTTAACCGACTCCGGCAGCAGCAGGATCAGCAGGACAGTCAATACCAGCGGCGCGATGGCGCCGAGCAGCAGCACGCTGTGCCAGCCGTAGTTCGGGATCAGCCACGATGAAATGGCGCCGCCGCCGGCCGCGCCCAGCGGAAAACCGCAGTACATGGTGTTGATCGCCAGCGAACGGCAGCGCTGCGGCGCGTATTCGGAGATCAAGGTAATGGCGTTGGGCATCGCCGCCCCCAGCCCGAGACCGGTGAGGAAGCGCCACAGCGTCAGGCTGTTGAGCGAACCGGCGTAGGCGGTGGCAAGGCTCGACAGGCCGAAGAACAGGCAGGAAAACACCAGCACGCGCTTGCGGCCGATGCGGTCGGAGATCGGCCCGGCGATCAGCGCGCCGAGCGACAGCCCCAGCAGCGCAGCGCTCAGCACCGGCCCCAGATCCTGCTTCACGATGCCCCAGTCTTTGGCGACCGAGGGGGCGATATAGCCCATGGCGGCGGTATCGAAACCGTCGATGGCGAGGATCAGAAATCCGAGAATGATCAGTGTCCAGTGAAACAGCGAAAACTTGCTGTCGTCGATGGCCTGTTGAATGTTTAACTCGCTGGTGGAATGAGTCATGGCACCCTCTAAACGCAGATGTAGTCGTGATGGATGGAACGTGGCCGAAACTGGCGCTCGGCTTGTGTTTGCTTGTATATACATCTGCGCGTCGGCGCTTTATGTCAAATATAATTATCTTATTTGTTAACTGTGTGTTGTTTTCTGTGGAGCAGGTTGCACCGCCGATGAAAGGCCAAAGACCGGTTAACAAATTAAATGAACGCCATTGGCGGTGAGATATGCTGACGGCGGCGCGGAGGATAAAATTTAATACAATTTTGGCCGTTTGGTCGCCGGGCCGGAATCTGCGATAATCGCTTTTTACTTTTCCAGATTGAGAAACCGATGCAGTACCCGATCAACGAGATGTTCCAAACCTTGCAGGGCGAAGGCTTTTTCACCGGCGTTCCGGCCATTTTCATCCGCCTGCAGGGCTGCCCGGTAGGGTGCAGCTGGTGCGACACCAAACATACCTGGGAAAAGGAAGCCCATCGGGAAGTCGACCTGCAACGGATCCTGGTCAAAACAGAAGAGAGCGACGCCTGGGGAAATGCCGGCGCCGAGCAGCTGTTGGCGGTGATGCGCCAACAAGGTTACACCGCGCGCCATGTGGTGATCACCGGCGGTGAACCCTGCATCTACGATCTGGCGCCGTTGACCGAGCTGTTCGAACAGCACGGCTACCGTTGCCAGATTGAAACCAGCGGCACCCACGAAATTCGCTGCTCCGCCAACACCTGGGTGACGGTTTCGCCCAAGGTGAATATGCGCGGCGGCATGAAGGTGCTGGATCAGGCGCTGCGGCGCGCCGACGAGGTGAAGCATCCGGTGGCGCGCGAGCGCGATATCGAGGCGCTGGATGCGCTGCTGGCGACGCTGCAGGACGATAAGGCGCGCATTATCGCGCTGCAGCCGATCAGTCAGAAAGAAGAGGCGACCCGCCTGTGCATCGAAACCTGCATTGCGCGCAATTGGCGGCTGTCGATGCAGACCCACAAATATCTGAATATCGCCTGAGTTTTTTATTGGCCGCAGGCCTTCGAACGGGACGGGAGTTACGGTGAAAATTGTATCGCGTGCATTCGAGGCGGTGACGGAAGCGGAATTGCGGTCGATTCGCTCGCTGTTGTCCGACGCTTTCCCCGAGATAACCGACGGATTTTATCGGCGGCAGGTGCCGGCTTGCCTGGTGACCGCCACGGAAGGCGAGGCGATCGTCGGCCAACTGGCGGTGCATGAGCGGCCGGTGTTGATTGACGGTGAGGCCGAGGTGATCGGCATCATCGGGCTGGTGGCCGTGGCACACACGCATCGGCGCCGCGGCGTGGCCGCAAACATGCTGGTGAAGGCGCATGACTATTTGCGCAGTAAAGGGATCGCGTATTCCATACTGTTTGCGGTAAGCGAAAAGTACTATACCGGCGCCGGCTATCGGGCGATGGAAAACGAGACGGCGTTCATTGAGGATGGCGAGAGTAAAACGTTTGTCTATCGAGGGGGAATGGCGTTGAGCCTGTCGGAAAGGCCCTGGACGGCGCGGCGTCTGGATCTGCAAGGCGAGGTAGTGTGAGGGTATCTGCACATACCCTCACGGCATCAACCTTTATATACGCATCCCGCCGTACAGGTCTCTTTCACCATCACCGCAGTCAGTTCCGGTAACTGGGGCTTGAGCTGCTGCCAAATCCAGGCGGCGAGCACTTCGCTGGTGGGATTTTCCAATCCTGGAATATCGTTCAGATAATGGTGATCCAGCCGCTCCCAGATCGGGGAAAACACAGCCTTGAGCTCGGCGAAATCCATCACCCAACCGGTGTGGGGATCCACTTCACCGGTCACTTCCAGACGCACCATAAACGAATGCCCATGCAGACGGCCGCATTTGTGGCCCTCCGGCACATGCGGCAAACGGTGTGCGGCTTCAAACTGAAAATCTTTAAACAGCGTGGTTGCCATTATTACGGCCTCATTGACTCAAAAACCGCCGCATAGTACCGGAAAGCGCGTCTGCTTGCCATTTATACCGTTATGGTCTACCGCCACGGCAAACGCATCCGGTTAACACTTTTTTTGTTTGGTGTCTGCGGCACCTATCGGCTGGGGTTATGAGCCGAAATGTTGAACGGTGAAAAAATGATGAAAAAAAGTGCTTTATTTTCATCTGGATAAAAAACTTTGTTTAACGGTTTAAGCGTTATCCCTTACCAGAAAAACAGCTTAGTCATTTTGGTTATGATTTATTGCTATCCCTTATTTAATCGTTGCTATTCTGCTCGGTAACCTTACAAACTCTCCTGATCTTTTCCGCACGCCCGACGCAGCGAAGAGACAGCGACTGACACTGGCGCGCGCCTGGCAGGAAAGGCGCTAAGTATAGGAAATAAGTACAGCAATGACGACTCAGGCTCCTCCAACATCTTTGCTCCCGCTGACGCCCGAACAGCTGGCACGCCTGCAGGCGACGATCGGCGACTATTCGCCGACGCAGCTGGCGTGGCTGTCCGGCTATTTTTGGGGCATGGTCAATCAACAGCCAGGAGCCGTGGCCATTGCGCCCGCCGCCCCTGCCGCCGCCGGCATCACCATCATTTCCGCTTCGCAGACCGGCAATGCGCGCCGCCTGGCAGAGCAGCTGCGCGATGATTTGCTGGCCGCCAATCTGAACGCCACGCTGATCAGCGCCGGCGATTACAAGTTCAAGCAGATAGCGCAAGAGCGCCTGCTGGTGATCGTCGCCTCCACGCAAGGGGAAGGCGAGCCGGCGGAAGAAGCGGTGGCGCTGCATAAATACCTGTTCTCGAAAAAGGCGCCGAAGCTGAGTGACACCGCGTTTGCGGTGTTCGGGCTGGGCGACACCTCTTATGAGAATTTCTGTCAGTCCGGTAAAGATTTCGACGCCAAGTTGGCCGAACTGGGCGCCGAGCGCCTGGTGGAGCGCGTGGATGCCGACGTGGAGTATCAGGAACTGGCCGCCGCCTGGCGCAAACAGGTGGTGTCGGTGCTGAAGGCGCGCGCGCCGGCGGAAAGCGCCGCGCCGGGCGCGTTGGCCAGCGGCGCGGTCGACCTGATCGACAGCAGCCCGTACAGCAAGGAACAACCGCTCACCGCCCAACTGGCGGTCAAGCAGAAAATTACCGGCCGCGCGTCCGATAAAGACGTGCGCCATATCGAGATCGATTTGGGCGATTCGGGCCTGCGCTACCAGCCTGGCGATGCGCTCGGCGTATGGTTCGACAACGATCCGGCGCTGGTGGACGAACTGGTGCAGCTATTGTGGCTGAAAGGCGACGAACCGGTGGAGGTGGAAGGGCAAACCCTGCCGCTGGCGCAGGCGCTGCGCAGCCATTTCGAACTGACGCAGAACACCACGCCGATCGTCGATAAATACGCCGCGCTGTCGCGCGACGAAAAGCTGATCGGTCTGTTGGCGGATAAAGCCGCGCTGCAGCAGTATGCGCACAACACGCCGATCGTCGACATGGTGCGCCAGGCGCCGGCGGATCTGAGCGCCGAACAGCTGGTCGGGCTGCTGCGTCCGCTGACGCCGCGCCTGTACTCCATCGCCTCTTCACAGGCGGAAAATGAGAACGAAGTGCACATCACCGTGGGCGTGGTGCGTTACGACATCGACGGGCGCGCTCGCAGCGGCGGCGCCTCCGGTTTCCTGGCGGACCGCCTGGAGGAGGACGGCGACGTGCGGGTGTTTATCGAGCACAACGACAACTTCCGTCTGCCGGCCAACCCGGAAACGCCGGTGATCATGATCGGCCCGGGCACCGGCATCGCGCCGTTCCGCGCCTTTATGCAGCAGCGCGACGCCGATGGCGCCGGCGGCAAAAACTGGCTGTTCTTCGGCAACCCGCACTTTACCGAAGATTTCCTGTACCAGGTTGAATGGCAGCGCTACGTGAAAGACGGCCTGCTGACCCGAATCGATCTAGCCTGGTCCCGCGACCAGCAACATAAAATATACGTACAAGACAAACTGCGCGAACAGGGCGCGGAAGTGTGGCGCTGGATTCAGGAAGGCGCGCACATTTACGTCTGCGGCGATGCCAATCGCATGGCGAAAGACGTGGAGCACACATTACTGGAACTGGTGGCCGAGCACGGTGGCATGGATACCGAGCAGGCGGATGAATTTTTAAGTGAGCTGCGCCTTGAGCGCCGTTATCAGCGAGATGTTTACTGATGAGTGATAAACACCCCGGGCCTTTGGTGGTCGAAGGCAAACTGGCCGATGCGGAGCGCATGAAGAAGGAGAGCAACTTCCTGCGCGGCACCATCGCCGAAGATTTGAACGACGGCCTGACCGGCGGCTTCAACGGCGACAACTTCCTGCTGATCCGTTTTCACGGCATGTACCAGCAGGATGACCGCGACATTCGCGCCGAACGCGCCGAGCAGAAGCTGGAGCCGCGCCACGCCATGATGCTGCGCTGCCGCCTGCCGGGCGGCGTCATCAGCCCGCAGCAGTGGCTGGGCATCGACAAGTTCGCGCAGGAGAGCACGCTGTACGGCAGCATTCGCATCACCAACCGCCAAACGTTCCAGTTTCACGGCATCCTGAAAGGCAACGTCAAACCGGTGCACCAGTTGCTGAATCGCCTGGGGCTGGACGCGCTGGCGACCGCCAACGACGTGAACCGCAACGTGCTGTGCACCTCCAACCCGGTGGAGTCCGAGCTGCATCAGGAAGCCTACGAGTGGGCGAAGAAGATCTCTGAACACCTGCTGCCGCGCACCCGCGCCTATGCAGAGGTGTGGCTGGATCAGGAAAAGGTGGCCACCACCGACGAAGAGCCGATTCTGGGGCCGACCTACCTGCCGCGCAAATTCAAAACCACGGTGGTGATCCCGCCGCAGAACGACGTCGATCTGCACGCCAACGACATGAACTTCGTGGCGATCGCCGAAAACGGCAAGCTGGTGGGCTTCAACCTGCTGGTGGGCGGCGGGCTGTCCATTGAGCACGGCAACAAGAAAACCTACGCGCGTCAGGCCAGCGAGTTCGGCTACATTCCGCTCGAGCATACGCTGGCGGTGGCGGAAGCGGTGGTGACCACGCAGCGCGACTGGGGCAACCGCACCGATCGCAAGAACGCCAAAACCAAATACACGCTGGAGCGCGTCGGGGTGGACGTTTTCCGCGCCGAAGTGGAAAAGCGCGCCGGCATCACTTTTGCGCCGATTCGGCCGTATGAATTCACCGGCCGCGGCGATCGCATCGGTTGGGTGAAGGGCATCGACGATCAGTGGCACCTGACGCTGTTTATCGAGAACGGCCGCCTGCTGGACTATCCGGGGCGCCCGCTGAAGACCGGCATGGCGGAGATCGCCAAGATCCATAAAGGCGACTTCCGCCTGACGGCGAACCAAAACGTGATCATCGCCGGCGTGCCGGAAAGCGAAAAGGCTAAGATTGAAGCCTTGGCGCGCGATCATGGCCTGATCGACGACGAGATCAGCGAGCAACGCAAAAACTCGATGGCCTGCGTGTCGTTCCCGACTTGCCCGCTGGCGATGGCGGAGGCCGAGCGTTTCCTGCCGCAGTTTGTCACCAAGGTGGAAGGGATCATGCATCGGCACGGGGTGGGTGACGAGCATATCGTGCTGCGCATCACCGGCTGCCCGAACGGCTGCGGCCGCGCGCTGCTGGCGGAGCTGGGGCTGGTGGGCAAGGCGGTCGGCCGCTATAACCTGCATTTGGGCGGCAACCGCGAAGGCACGCGCATTCCGCGCATGTACCGCGAAAACATCAACGAAGACGAGATCCTGAGCGAGATCGACCTGTTGGTGGGGCGCTGGGCGAAGGAGCGCAACGCCGGCGAAGGCTTCGGCGACTTCACCGTGCGCGCGGGCATCGTCAAACCGGTGCTGGATCCGGCGCGAGATTTCTGGGAGTGAGGCCGGGCGGCCCCTGGGCAGAGGGGCCGCACAGGTAATTTCAAGTATCAGGAGAGACAACATGGCTGAATTCGATCTGGCGGCGCTGAACGCGTTGCCCAAATCCGGGCAGGCGCTGGCATTGGCGGTGGTCAACGGCCAGCTGGAGAGCCTCAGCGCCGAACAGCGCGTCGAATGGGCGCTGGAGCATCTGCCCGGCGAGTTTGTACTCTCGTCCAGTTTCGGCATTCAGGCGGCGGTGTGTCTGCACCTGGTGACGCGCATCCGGCCGGATATCCCGGTGATCCTGACCGACACCGGTTACCTGTTCCCGGAAACCTACCGCTTTATCGATCAACTGACCGACCAGCTGAAGCTGAATCTGCAGGTGTTCCGCGCCGAACAGTCTCCCGCCTGGCAAGAGGCGCGCTACGGCAAACTGTGGGAGCAGGGAGTGGAAGGCATTGAAAAGTATAACCAGATCAATAAGGTCGAGCCGATGAACCGCGCGCTGGAGACGCTGGGCGCGCAGAGCTGGTTCGCCGGCCTGCGGCGCGAACAGTCCGGCAGCCGCGCCAATCTGCCGGTGCTGGCGGTGCAGCGTGGGGTGTTCAAGATCCTGCCGATCATCGACTGGGACAACCGCAAGATTTACCAGTATCTGACCGAACACGGGCTGAGTTATCACCCGCTGTGGGAGCAGGGCTACCTGTCGGTAGGCGATACCCACACCACTCAAAAGTGGGAGCCGGGCATGAGCGAGGAAGAGACGCGCTTCTTTGGCCTGAAGCGCGAGTGCGGTCTGCACGAAGGCTAAACGACGAGAATGACATCACAGGGCTCAGCAATGCTGGGCCCTGTTTTTTTACGGGCTACTTTTTCTTTTGCGCTTTCGGCGGGTGCGCCTGCGCCAGCTCTTTGATCAAGGGCAGCAGGATCTGCACGCTGTCGCGGCTGCGTTTGTCGATCCGCCCCGGCAGGTAGCGATCCAGATATTGCAGGTTGTCGTACTGCGGGCGGTGCCAGGTGATGCCCTGCGGGAAGTGCGGACTGACGGCGCGCTGCTGGTAACCGTCCTTGTCGCCCAGCGACCAGTTGGTGGCCTCCACTGACAATACCGGGATGCCTGCGGCGTCGAACACCTCTTGATCGGAACAGCAGCCGGTGCCTTGCGGATGCTGCGCGTTGCCTGGGTTGGTGGCGGCGGCGATGCCGTAGCGGTGGGCGATATCCAGCGCGCGATCGCGGGAGCGCTTCGCCATCTGCGGCGGCGTGTTGCGCCCGGCGTTGAAGTACAGACGATCGCCGGTGATCAGGCTGTCGAGGTTGATCACCAGCACGGTGTTGCTTTTCTCTTCCGCGCTCATGCGCTGCAGGTAGTTCTGCGCGCCCAGCGAACCGATCTCTTCAGCGCTGGTGGCGACGAAGCGCAGGCCGTAGGCGGTGGGGATATCCTTCAGGCGTTCCGCCAGCTCCAGCATCACGCCGATGCCGGAAGCGTTGTCGTCGACGCCCTGCAGCGTCAGGCCGCCGAGATTGTTATCCAGATCCTCGTCGCTCTGCGGCGTATAGGTGTCGAAGTGGGCGACGATCACGACCTGTTTCGGGCTGTCGCCGTTGCGGGCGGCGATCACCGAGCTGGCGGTGACGTTATTCCAGTTCTTCTTGCCGTCTTTGCTGGTGTAGAGATAACGCGTGTTGACGCTGCGAATATCGCTTTGGTAACCCATCTTGCCGAACTGCTGCTTGAGATAGTCGGCGGTGAGCAATTCTGCCGGGCTGCCCGCCATGCGGCCGGGGAAGTAAGTGGCGATGTGGCGGGTCTGTTCGGCGGCGAAACGGCCCATTGGCGCGTCTTTTACGGGCTGTGCGGCACAAACGCTGAAGACGCCGCCGAGTGCGAGGGCCAGCAGGCTGGTCTTCAGGTAAAAACGGGAAAACATACCGAAAAATCCTTCTTTGCTATCGGCGCTGCCGATCATTTTTCTTCGGCGCCCAGTATGAGACGACGGGCGGCATTACACAATTTCCCTGTCTCTTAATTTTCGCGCGAACGCGCAAATCGCCGTCGCGATGAGCATGGTTTGCCTCCTGCGCTGCGGCCTATATTCCATAAAGGAACTAATCATTCCTTTTCGTCATTTCAGAGGCTAAATCTCAGCCCGTATAGTCACACTATCTTTCTGTTATATGAAAAGGCTGTTGTGGACTATCTACCAATATTCGCCGACCTGAAACAACGTCCGGTGCTGGTCGTTGGCGGTGGGGACGTGGCGGCGCGCAAAGTCTCCCTGCTTCAGCGCGCCGGGGCTGAAATACGGATAGTTGCGCAGTCGCTCTCACCGGAACTGGAACAACAACGTCAGCAAGGGCGGGTGCTCTGGCTGGGGAAAACCTTTGATCCGCAGCAGCTGGACGACGTGTTTCTGGCGATCGCCGCCACGGACGACAATGCGCTGAACGCCGCGGTGTTCGCCGAGGCGGATAAACGCCGGGTGCTGGCCAACGTGGTGGACGATCAGCCGCGCTGTTCGTTCATCTTCCCGTCGATCATCGATCGCTCGCCGCTGGTGGTGGCCGTATCGTCCAGCGGCCAGGCGCCGGTGCTGGCGCGGTTGCTGCGCGAAAAGCTGGAGGCGTTGCTGCCCGCCAGTTTGGGGCTGATGGCGCAGGTGGCGGGCCGCTGGCGCGGCCAGGTCAAACAGCGGTTGGCTTCGATCGGCGAACGTCGCCGTTTCTGGGAAAACACCTTCGGCGGCCGTTTCGCCACGCTGGTGGCCAACGGCCAGACGGCGCAGGCGGAACGCCAGCTGGAGCAGGATTTACACCGCTTCGCCACAGGCGATGAGGGCGCCCAGGGCGAGATAGCGTTGGTGGGCGCCGGGCCGGGCGATGTGGGGCTGTTGACCCTGCGCGGGCTGCAGGTGATGCAGCAGGCGGACGTGGTGCTGTATGACCATCTGGTCAGCGGCGAAATCCTCGATCTGGTGCGCCGCGACGCCGAGCGCATCTGCGTGGGCAAGCGCGCCGGCGCGCACTCAGTGATCCAGGAAGAGACCAATAGGCTGCTGGTGGAGCTGGCGCAGCAGGGCAAACGGGTGGTGCGCCTCAAGGGGGGCGATCCGTTCATCTTTGGCCGCGGCGGCGAAGAGCTGCAGGTGGCCGCCGCCGCCGGCATTCCGTTCCAGGTGGTGCCGGGCGTCACGGCCGCCGCGGGGGCGACCGCCTACGCAGGCATTCCGCTGACGCACCGCGACCACGCGCAGAGCGTGACCTTTATCACCGGCCACTGCCGCCCCGACGGCGATGGCCTGGACTGGGCCGATCTGGCCCGGGCGCGGCAGACGCTGGCTATCTACATGGGCACCATGAAGGCGGCGGACATCAGCCAGCGCCTGATCGCCCACGGTCGCGACGCCTCGACGCCGGTGGCGGTGATCAGCCGCGGCACGCGCGCCGATCAGCAGGTTCAGATCGGCACGCTGGAACAACTGGAATATCTGGCCCAACGGGCGCCGTTGCCGGCGCTGCTGGTGATCGGCGAAGTGGTGGAACTGCACCACCAAATCGCCTGGTTCGGGCATCAATCGCAGACGGAAGGGGCCGCGCGCCCGGCCGTCGTGAATTTGGCATAGGCAAGGCTTTTAAGGACCTGTTATGGACGAAAAACGACTCACTCATTTGCGGCAATTGGAGGCGGAGAGTATCCATATCATCCGTGAAGTCGCCGCTGAATTCGCCAACCCGGTGATGCTGTATTCCATCGGCAAAGACTCTTCCGTGATGCTGCATCTGGCGCGTAAGGCGTTCTTCCCCGGCACGCTGCCATTCCCGCTGCTGCACGTCGATACCGGCTGGAAATTCCGCGAAATGTACGAATTCCGCGATCGCACCGCGAAGGAGTACGGCTTCGAGCTGCTGGTGCATAAAAACCCTGAAGGGGTGGCGATGGGCATCAACCCGTTCGTGCACGGCAGCGCCAAGCATACCGACATCATGAAAACCGAGGGCCTGAAGCAGGCGTTGAACAAGTACGGTTTCGACGCCGCCTTCGGCGGTGCGCGGCGCGACGAGGAGAAATCGCGCGCCAAAGAGCGCATCTATTCGTTCCGCGATCGCTTCCACCGCTGGGATCCGAAAAACCAGCGGCCGGAGCTGTGGCACAACTACAACGGCCAGATCAACAAAGGGGAGAGCATCCGCGTCTTCCCGCTGTCGAACTGGACCGAGCTGGATATCTGGCAGTACATCTTCCTGGAAAACATCGACATCGTACCGCTGTATCTGGCGAAACCGCGCCCGGTGGTGGAGCGCGACGGCATGCTGATGATGGTGGACGACGATCGCATCGATCTGCAGTCGGGTGAAGTGATCAGCCAGCGCATGGTGCGTTTCCGCACCCTGGGGTGCTGGCCGCTGACCGGCGCGGTGGACTCGCAGGCGCAAACCCTGCCGGAGATCATCGAAGAAATGCTGGTCTCCACCACCAGTGAACGCCAGGGGCGGATGATCGATCGCGATCAGTCCGGCTCGATGGAGCTGAAAAAGCGTCAAGGGTATTTCTAAGGAGCCGCCGGATGAACAACGCAATTGCACAACAAATCGCTGACCAGGGCGGCGTCGAGTCCTATCTGCACGCGCAGCAGCACAAGAGCCTGCTGCGCTTTCTGACCTGCGGCAGCGTCGATGACGGCAAAAGCACCCTGATCGGCCGCCTGCTGCACGATACCCGCCAGATCTATGAGGATCAGCTGTCGACGCTGCACAGCGACAGCAAACGCATCGGCACCCAAGGCGAGAAGCTCGATCTGGCGCTGCTGGTGGACGGTCTGCAGGCCGAGCGCGAGCAGGGCATCACCATCGATGTGGCCTATCGCTACTTCTCGACCGAAAAACGCAAGTTTATCATCGCCGATACCCCGGGGCATGAGCAGTACACCCGCAACATGGCCACCGGCGCCTCCACCTGCGATCTGGCGATCCTGCTGATCGACGCGCGTAAAGGGGTGCTGGATCAGACTCGCCGCCACAGCTTTATCGCGACCCTGCTGGGCATTCGCCATCTGGTGGTCGCGGTAAACAAAATGGATCTGGTGGACTATCAGGAAGCGGTGTTCGAGCAGTTCAAACAGGATTACCTGACCTTCGCCCAGCAGCTGCCAGGCGATCTGGACATCAAGTTTGTGCCGCTGTCGGCGTTGGACGGCGACAACGTGGCGAGCGAAAGCGCCCATATGCCGTGGTACAGCGGCCCGACCCTGCTGGAAGTGCTGGAGAGCGTTGACGTGGTCAGCGAGCGAGAAAACCAGCCGCTGCGCTTCCCGGTGCAGTACGTCAACCGCCCGAACCTCGATTTTCGCGGCTATGCCGGCACGCTGTCCGCCGGCGTGGTGCGGGTGGGGCAACGCATCAAAGTGCTGCCTTCCGGCGTGGAGTCCAGCGTGGCGCGCATCGTGACCTTCGACGGCGATCTGCCTGCGGCGGTGCCGGGCGAAGCGATTACGCTGGTGCTGAAGGATGAAGTGGACATCAGCCGGGGGGATCTGCTGGTCGACGCCGGCGAAAGTCTGCAGGCGGCGCAGAGCGCGCTGGTAGACGTGGTATGGATGGCCGAGCAGCCGCTGGTGCCGGGCCAGAGCTACGACATCAAGATCGCTGGTAAAAAGACCCGCGCGCGCGTGGAGAGCATCCGCCATCAGGTGGAGATCAATACGCTGGCGCAGCATCCGGCCGACACGTTGCCGCTCAACGGCATCGGATTGGTGGAGCTGACCTTCGACGAACCGCTGGTGCTGGACAGCTACCAGAGCAATCACGACACCGGCGGGCTGATCTTTATCGATCGCATGAGCAACGTGACGGTTGGCGCCGGTCTGGTACGTGAAACGCTGCAGGCCGCATCGGCGGCGCGCGGCGAATTCAGCGCCTTCGAGCTGGAGCTGAATGCGCTGGTACGCAAGCACTTCCCGCACTGGGGCGCGCGCGATCTGCTCGGTGGCCGATAAGGTGGCCGTTGAACTGAGGGCGACCGGGCCGGACGACGAAAATGTGGTTTGGCATCCGCACGCGGTGACGCGCGCGGATCGCGAAGCGCGCAACGGCCATCGCGGCGCGGTGCTGTGGTTTACCGGGCTGTCCGGCTCGGGCAAATCCACCGTCGCCGGCGCGCTGGAGCAGGCGCTGCATGGGCTCGGCGTCAGCACCTACCTGCTGGACGGCGATAACGTGCGCCACGGCCTGTGCCGCGATCTCGGCTTCTCCGACGAGGATCGGCGCGAGAACATTCGCCGGGTGGGGGAAGTGGCCAAGCTGATGGTGGACGCCGGGCTGGTGGTGCTGACCGCATTCATTTCACCGCACCGCGCCGAACGGCAGATGGTGCGTGAGATGCTCGGCGACGATCGCTTTATCGAGGTGTTTGTCGATACGCCGTTGGCGATCTGCGAGGCGCGCGATCCGAAGGGATTGTATAAGAAAGCGCGCGCTGGCGAGCTGCGCAATTTCACCGGTATCGACGCGGTTTACGAGGCGCCGCAGCAGCCGGAAATCCACCTTGATGGCCAACAATTGGTAACAAATTTGATTGCGCAATTGTTAGACGTGTTGCGTGGTCAGGCTATTATCAAACCCTGAATTCAAAAAAAGCGTGTGGCGTTTTTCGCCATGCGCTTTTTACTCTAAGCCGCCGCAGAGCGAGCCGAATAACCAGGGATCACTATGCAAAATGTCACGCCTATCTTGATCGACTCCAAGCAGTCAAAACAGGAGAAAGAGGAGCCTTCTTATTCTTTCCTGGGCGGCGTCAGCGGCTTTGTTTTCTACTGGCTGGCGTTCGCGTTGCCGTTTTTGGTTTACGGTTCCAACACGCTGTTTTTCCTGCTTTATACCTGGCCATTCTTCCTGGCGCTAATGCCGCTGTCGGTGCTGATCGGCATCACCCTCAGCATGCTGCTGCGCGGCCGTCTGATCTTGACGCTGCTGCTGACCGGCGCCGTTGTGCTGTGCCTGTTCTGGCTGGTGTTCAGCTTCCTGACCGGGTGGTGAGAGAGTGGGCGCCGAGGCCGGCGCCCGCAGGATTGCAAAGCCGTGCCGAAGGTTACAAAACTTTGCTCAAAAATGCCTGAGTGCGCGGATTGGACGGGTGACTGAAGATCTGCTGCGGCTGCCCCTCTTCCTGAATGATCCCCTGATCGATAAACAGTACCCGGTCGGCCACCTCGCGGGCAAAGCCCATCTCATGCGTGACGACCACCATGGTCATGCCCTCATGGGCCAGCGATTTCATCACCGCCAACACTTCGCCCACCAGTTCCGGATCGAGCGCGGAGGTCGGTTCGTCGAACAGCATGATTTTCGGCTCCATCGCCAGCGCGCGGGCGATCGCTACCCGCTGCTGCTGGCCGCCGGACAGGCTGTTGGGATAGGCGTCGATTTTGTCGAGCAGGCCGACCTTGCGCAGCAGCTGTTCCGCTTGCGCGATGGCTTCGGCGCGCGGCAGTTTTTTCACGCTTACCGGCGCCATGATGATGTTTTCCAACACCGTCATGTGCGGGAACAGGTTAAAGCGCTGGAACACCATGCCCACGCTTTCACGCATCTTATTCAGGTCGGTTTTCTGATCGTGGACGGCGAAGCCATTCACCTCTATCTCGCCGCCGGAGAGCGTTTCCAGCGCGTTGATGCAGCGCAGGAAGGTGCTTTTACCGGAGCCGGAGGGGCCGATGACGCACACCACTTCGTTGGCGGCGATCCGGCAGGAAATGCCGCGCAGCACGTGGCTTTCACCGAACTGTTTTTGCAGGTTATGTACGCGAATCACTTTTACCGAACCTCTTTTCCATGTGTTGCACCAGCAGCGAAAGCAGGAAGGTGATGACCCAATAGACCAGCGAAATGGTCAGGTAGGGCTCCCAATAGGTGGCGTAGGCGCCGGAGACGGTGCGGGCGGCATAGGCCAGATCCGCCAGGCCGATGGCGGAGGCCAGCGACGAATCCTTGACGATGGCGATGGCGTTGTTGCCCAGCGGCGGCAGCATGCGCCGGAAGGCTTGCGGCAAGATAACCTGGCGCATGGTCTTGCCGTAGCTCATGCCCAACGAGCGCGATGCTTCCATCTGGCCGCGATCGATCGATTGGATCCCGGCGCGGAAGATCTCCGACACATAGGCGCCGGCGTTGAGCGTGATCGCCACCACGCAGGAGAGAAAGGCGCCGTAGTCGGCGCGCAGCGCGCGGGCGAAGTCGACGCTCATCAGGCCGCTGGTGACCAGCAGGCCGTCGCGCGGGTTGATGAACAGCGGCACCAGCGCAAAGTGGACCACCATGATCTGCACGAACAGCGGGGTGCCGCGAAAGGCGCTGATGTAGATGCGTACCGGCCACTGAACGCCGTAATGCAGGATGGGTTTCCAGATGCCGTGCGGCGCCTGCGCCAAGCGCCCCAGGCCGAGGATCAATCCCCAGGTGGTGCCCAGCAGCACGCAGATAATGGTGCATTTGATGGTCATCCAGGCGCCTTCCATAAACAGCGGCGCGTATTCCTGGATGATCTCCCAGCGGAAGTTCAAAGGGTATTCCTTCTTGGTATGCTGAAACGGTGGCGCGCCGACGGCCTTGCGGGCGCCGGCGGCAGGGCATTATTCCGCCGGCAGCGTCGGTACGTTGCTGTCGAACCAGGCTTGGTAGATCTTGGCGTAGGTGCCGTCGGCGATGATTTTCTTCAGGCCGGCGTTGATTTTGTTGCGCAGCTCATCGTTGCCTTTGGCGACGGCGATGCCGAAATACTGACGTTCGAACTTGGCGTCGGGCACCAGCTTGAAGGCTTTCTCAGGGTGGGTTTTGATGTAGAACTTGGCCACGCCGACGTCGCCGACCGCCGCGCCGATGCCGTCTTCATACAGCTCTTGCAGCATCAGCGGGGTATTGTCGAAGCGTTTGATGGCGGTGCTGTTTTTGCCCAGTGCGTCGGACACCACGATGTCGCCGGTGCTGGAGTTCACCACGCCGACCTTCAGCGCTTTCAACGCGGCAATGGAGTCTACCTTCGAGTCTTGCGGCACCACGATGGCCTGCTCTGCCGGGAAGTAAGGCGCAGAAAAATCAACCATTTGTTTGCGTTTATCGGTGATGGTGATGCCGGAGATGATGATATCGCGATCGCCGGAATTCAGCGTGGCGAAGATCCCTTCCCACGGCGTATTGATCAGTTTTATCTGGAAACCTTCGGCCTTGGCTACGGCTTTGATAATGTCGATGTCGAAACCTTCCAGCTGCTTTTGGCTGTTTTCAAACTCGAACGGCCGATAGGTGCCGCCGGAGCCGACGACGTAGGTAGGTTCAGCCGCCAACACGGCGGTGGAGAAGGTGGCGGCCAGGCAGGCGCCGATCAGAACTAAACGTTTTAACATCGCGATCCCCGATAATGAATGGTTATATATTGGAGTTATTTATGCACTATGAGTGCATAAAAATAAGCTTCAATGAATGAAAGTGCAACCACTGCATGAGGATTATTCTTTCTATGGTGTTAAATATTAACTTCTTGCTTTGCCTTGGCGTAAGCGACGGGTCAGGATGCGATGGTGCAGTGATTCTTGCTGCATAATGGAGGAAGGGCAGTGTGTGTATCAGCGGAAAACGCGGCGCGCGCGCCGGACTAAAGCGGCTTTTTTTGCCGCTTTCGCAGCGGAATTAGGCGCTGAACACGGGAATCCTTCATCCGTATTCTGAATTTGGCGTTGAAATGCCGCTCTCAGTGTGGAGTCCAACGAGAAGTTGTGGGATGATTGGTCGGTTTTTCAGGGGGCGGAGATGGGAAAACTTACGCTGCTATTGCTGGCATTGCTCGGTTGGTTACAGTATTCACTGTGGCTGGGCAAAAATGGTATTCACGATTACGTGCGGGTCAATGAAGACGTTGCGGTCCAACAGGGCAACAACGCGAAGTTGAAAGCGCGTAACGATCAGCTGTTTGCCGAAATCGATGATTTGAACGGCGGTCAGGAAGCGATCGAAGAGCGAGCGCGTAATGAGCTGGGCATGATCAAGCCCGGTGAGACTTTCTATCGTCTGGTTCCTGACCAATCCAGACGCAACGCGGCGTCTTCCTCGCAAAATAACGCACAAAAATAACGCATGAATCACTCCGCAGGCACCTTTCCCTCGGTGATTGCCGTCCTGCCCGCTGCCGGTATCGGCAGCCGCATGCAGGCGGAATGCCCGAAGCAATATTTAACCATCGGCCGGCACAGCATCGTCGAACACGCTATCCATGCCCTGTTGCGTCACCCGCGCATTGAACGGGTGATCGTGGCGATCGGCCCGGAAGATCGTCAGTTCGAACGGCTGCCCATCGCTCAGGATCCGCGGGTGACCGTCACCGAGGGCGGCAAACAGCGCGCCGATTCGGTGATGGCCGGGCTGAAACTGGCGGGTGATGCGGACTGGGTGCTGGTGCACGACGCTGCGCGCCCCTGCCTGCATGCCGACGATCTCGAGCGCCTGTTGGCGATCACCGCACACAGCAAGGTGGGCGGTATTCTCGCCGCGCCGGTGCGCGACACCATGAAGCGCGCCGAACCTGGCCGCGACACCATCGCCCACACCGTTGAACGGCAGGATCTGTGGCATGCGCTGACGCCGCAGCTGTTTCCGCTGCCGCTGCTCAAGCAGTGCCTGCAGCGCGCGCTGGATGACGGCGCGAACGTCACCGACGAAGCCTCGGCGCTGGAGCATTGCGGTTATCATCCGCTGCTGATCGCCGGCCGGGCGGATAACATTAAAGTAACGCGGCCGGAGGATTTGGCGCTGGCGGCGTTCTATTTGACTCAGTTGGACAATTAAGGAGCGCACCATGCGTATCGGTCACGGTTTTGACGTACATAAATTCGGCGGCGAAGGCCCGTTGGTGATCGGCGGTGTTCGCATCCCTTACGACAAAGGTTTGTTGGCCCACTCCGACGGCGACGTTGCGCTGCACGCCGCGACCGACGCCTTGCTGGGCGCGGCGGCGCTGGGCGATATCGGCAAGCTGTTCCCCGATACCGATCCGGCCTTCAAGGGCGCGGACAGCCGCGAGCTGCTGCGCGAAGCCTGGAAGCGCATCCGCGCCAAAGGGTACCGCCTCGGCAACCTCGACATCACGATTATTGCCCAGGCGCCGAAAATGGCGCCGCACATCCCGCAGATGCGCGTCTTCCTGGCGGAAGATCTGCAGTGCCATATGGATGACGTCAACGTGAAGGCCACGACCACCGAGCAGCTCGGCTTCACCGGGCGCGGCGAGGGCATCGCCTGCGAAGCGGTCGCCTTGCTGATCAAGGAATAACCGCATGGATATGGCGAATCTGACCTGGCTGCATGGCCGGCCGCAGAGCACCGGGGTGTTGAAAGCCAATCCGGAAGACTTCGTGGTGGTGGAAGACCTGGGCTTTGCGCCGGACGGCGAAGGCGAGCATGTGCTGGTGAACATCCGTAAAAACGGCTGCAATACCCAGTTCGTGGCCGACTATCTGGCGCGCTTCGCCGGTATTCACGCCCGTTCCGTCAGCTATGCGGGCTTGAAGGATCGCCACGCGGTGACCGAACAGTGGTTCTGCCTGCATATGCCGGGCAAAGACACGCCGGATTTCTCACAGTTTGCGCTGGAAGGCTGCGAGGTGCTCTCGTTCGCCCGCCACCTGCGCAAAATGCGCATCGGCAATCTGAAGGGCAACCACTTTACGCTGGTGCTGCGCCAGATTTCCGATCGTCAGGACGTTGAGCGCCGCCTGCAGGCTATCGTCGCGCAGGGCGTGCCAAACTATTTCGGCAGCCAACGCTTCGGCCGCGGCGGCAACAATCTGGTGATGGCACGCCGCTGGGCGAACGACGAAATCCGCGTTAAAGAGCGCAGCAAGCGCAGCTTCTACCTTTCCGCCAGCCGCAGTGCGCTGTTCAATCTGATAGCCGGCCGGCGCCTGGCCGACGGCCTGCAGCGCACCGTGCTGGAAGGGGATGCCCTGCAGTTGAGCGGCCGCGGTAGCTGGTTCGTCGCCAAAGCCGATGAGCTGGAGACGTTGCAACAGCGGCTGGATGCCGGCGAGCTGGCGATCACGGCCTCCTTGCCGGGCGACGGAGAGCCAGGCACCGCCGGCCAAGCCTTGGCTTTTGAACAACAATGCTTGGCGGAACAACCGGAATTGCTTACGCTTTTAAAGCGCGAGCGTGTCGAACCCGCTCGCCGGGCCCTGCTGTTGCAGCCGCAAAATTTGCAGTGGAACTGGTGGGATGACGTTACCGTGGAACTGCGCTTCTGGTTGCCGGCAGGCAGCTTTGCTACCAGCGTGGTTCGCGAAATCATGCAGCAGGATAACAGTGATGCGGATATTGCTGAGTAACGATGACGGCGTCAGCGCCCCAGGCATTCAGGTGCTGGCGGCGGCGCTGCGGGAGTTTGCCGAGGTGCAGGTCGTGGCGCCGGATCGTAACCGCAGCGGTTCTTCCAATGCCCTGACGCTGGAGTCGCCGCTGCGCACGCAGACGCTGGCCAACGGCGATATCGCGGTGCTGCAGGGGACGCCGACCGACTGCGTTTATCTTGGCGTCAACGCATTGATGCGCCCTGCGCCGGATATCGTGGTCTCCGGCATTAACGCCGGACCGAATTTAGGCGATGACGTCATCTATTCCGGCACCGTCGCGGCGGCGATGGAGGGCCGGCACCTGGGGCTGCCCGCGCTGGCGGTGTCGCTGAACGGTCACCAACACTACGCGACTGCAGCGGCCATTACCTGCCGCATCTTGCGTGCGCTGCAGCGTGAACCGTTACGCACCGGAAAAATCCTGAATATCAACGTGCCGGATTTGCCGCTGGCGGAGATCAAAGGCCTGCGCGTCACTCGCTGTGGCAGCCGCCATCCCGCCGATAAGGTCTTCTGCCAGCAGGATCCGCGTGGACAAAATCTCTACTGGATCGGGCCGCCTGGTGATAAATTTGATGTCGGGCCGGATACCGACTTTGCGGCGGTGGAACAAGGCTATGTGGCGATCACGCCGCTACAGGTGGATCTGACCGCCTACGCGGCGCAGGAAGTCGTGAAAACATGGTTAACCAAGGCAGAGGTTAGCGGGGAATGGTGAACAAGCGTATGCAAACATTGCTGACGCAGCTGCGTCAGCAAGGGATCCGGGACGAAAAGCTGCTGCGAGCGATCGAAGCGGTGCCGCGCGAGCGTTTTGTCGACGAAGCGCTGGATCACAAAGCCTACGAAAACACTGCATTACCGATCGGTTCCGGTCAGACCATTTCTCAGCCCTATATGGTGGCGCGGATGACCGAGCTGCTGAATCTGAAGCCTACTTCACGGGTGCTTGAGATCGGCACCGGTTCCGGTTATCAAACCGCCATCCTGGCGCATCTGGTGCAACACGTTTGTTCCGTCGAGCGCATCAAGGGGCTGCAGTGGCAGGCCAAGCGCCGCCTGAAGCAGCTCGACCTTCATAATGTTTCCACTCGCCACGGCGACGGCTGGCAGGGCTGGGCGTCGCGCGGCCCGTTCGATGCGATCATCGTCACTGCCGCGCCGCCGGAGATCCCGCAGGCGCTGGTTGAGCAGTTGGACGACGGCGGCATTTTGGTGTTGCCGGTGGGCGAGCATGCCCAAACCCTCAAACGCATTCAGCGCCATGGCAACGATTTCGTGGTCGACGCGGTAGAGGCGGTGCGCTTTGTGCCGCTGGTGAAAGGCGAATTGGCCTAGCGATTGTCTGATTTTTCGACCGTCTGAAAAATCTGTTGCACTTTCATCACGTGCGGATAAGGTTTTCTCGTTCCAATCAGGCTAATTTTCACTAGAATTGGCCTTTCTACGTAGTTGTCTTATGGTGCGGTGACGCCAATGTGGTTAGCATTGGCGCGCGTTTTGATGCTCCGGCGGGAGATGACCTGGCGTTCAGGGATCGGCCGGCGGCGCCTTTACATCGCAGAAACTGGGAAGTGGCAAAAGCTCGGCTACGATGTAAAGGGTATTTTGGATATATCACTGATATTGCTGTCATGGGGGAAGCATGAGCACGGGAAGCCCAATGATTACGTTACGCCGGGTTGCGGTGTGTACGATGGTAAGTTTGTGGTTGGCGGGTTGTACAAACACGGCCTCGACGTCAGCCCCTATCAGCAGCGTGGGCGGCGGCGGCGCCGTTCCATCCGGCAATAATAATGGCGGAGCGCAGCAGGCCAGCCCAGAGGGCCGCATTGTCTATAACCGCAGTTATAACGCTATCCCTAAAGGGAGCTACAGCGGCGGCGACACCTATACGGTCAAGCGCGGTGATACGCTGTTTTACATCGCCTGGATCACCGGCAACGATTTCCGCGACCTGGCGCAGCGCAACAATATTCCCGAGCCTTACAGCCTGAATGTTGGCCAAACCATTCAACTTGGTAATGGTTCTGCCAATGGCGGCGGCGGTATGCTGGCGACGACTGACGCGACCAAAGGCGGTGTTCCGAAGCCACCTTCCAGCGCCCAGATCCAGACGGCAACGGTTGATTCTCAATCAACTAACGCGTATTCTGAAAACTCGGGTAAACAGAATGTAGGTAAGATGTTACCTGCAGCGGGCGCCGCAGCGGTTGGGACCGCGACTGCGCCTGTTACCGCACCGGAAGCCGCTCCACCAGTGAGCAGCACCGTCAGCAACAGCGCTCCGGTCAGTACCTGGAGATGGCCGACTGACGGCAAGATTATTGATAACTTTTCCTCATCAGAAGGTGGGAATAAGGGCGTCGATATCGCCGGTTCCCGTGGGCAGCCTATCTTCGCTACCGCCGATGGTCGCGTAGTGTATGCAGGCAACGCTTTACGGGGTTACGGTAATCTAATCATCATCAAACATAATGATGATTACCTGAGCGCCTACGCTCATAACGACACAATGCTGGTCCGGGAACAACAAGAAGTGAAGGCGGGTCAAAAAATAGCCACCATGGGTAGCTCCGGTACCAGTTCAGTACGTTTGCATTTTGAAATTCGTTACAAGGGGAAATCCGTAAACCCGCTGCGTTATCTTCCGCAGCGATAGATTGGGCAGAATACGCTGAGATTCTGCTCGCGGTATCACGGGTAGGAGCAGCATATGAGCCAAAATACGCTGAAAGTTAACGAGTTACATGATGATGCGGATTTCGACGAGAATGGAGCTGAGGCTGAGTCGTTTGATGAAAAAGCGCTGGTAGAAGAAGAGGCCAGCGAGAACGATTTAGCGGAAGAAGAGCTGTTGTCTCAAGGCGTTACGCAACGCGTATTGGATGCGACGCAGCTCTATCTGGGTGAGATCGGTTATTCACCTCTGTTGACCGCAGAGGAAGAGGTCTATTTTGCGCGGCGTGCTCTGCGCGGTGACGTGCCGTCCCGCCGTCGCATGATTGAAAGCAACCTGCGGCTGGTGGTGAAAATCGCCCGCCGCTACAGCAACCGCGGTCTGGCGCTGCTGGATCTGATCGAAGAGGGTAACCTCGGTCTGATCCGCGCGGTGGAAAAATTCGACCCGGAACGCGGTTTCCGTTTCTCCACTTACGCAACCTGGTGGATCCGTCAGACGATTGAACGGGCGATCATGAACCAAACCCGCACCATTCGTTTGCCTATCCATATCGTCAAAGAACTGAATGTTTATCTGCGCACCGCGCGCGAGCTTTCCCATAAACTGGATCATGAACCGAGCGCTGAAGAGATTGCCGAGCAACTCGACAAGCCGGTGGATGACGTCAGCCGCATGCTGCGCCTGAATGAGCGCATCACCTCGGTGGATACGCCGCTGGGCGGGGATTCGGAGAAAGCGCTGCTGGACATTCTGGCCGACGAGAAGGACAACGGGCCTGAAGACACCACGCAAGACGACGATATGAAGCAAAGCATCGTCAAATGGCTGTTCGAACTGAACGCCAAACAGCGTGAAGTGTTGGCGCGTCGTTTCGGCCTGCTGGGCTATGAAGCGGCGACGCTGGAAGACGTGGGCCGGGAGATTGGCCTGACGCGTGAACGCGTCCGTCAGATTCAGGTTGAAGGTCTGCGTCGCCTGCGTGAGATTCTGCAGATGCAGGGCCTGAGCATTGAGGCGCTGTTCCGCGAATAACGCCGGTTGTTGAACCGCATCAAATAAAAACGGTGAGCATGATGCTCACCGTTTTTTTATGCCCGCGTTTGACGTCTGACTACACCATATTTTTCAGCCGGTAGATCCATTCCAGCGCCTGGCGCGGCGACAGGGAATCCGGATCCAGCGCCTCCAGGGCTTCTACTGCCGGCGAAGTATCTTCCTGCAACAGCGTCATCTGGGTGGCATCGACGCTGCCCGACGCGGTGTGGCTGGAGATGGATTCCAGCTCGCGCAGCTTTTGGCGGGCGCGCTTGATGACGTCGCGCGGCACGCCGGCCAGTGCGGCGACCGCCAGGCCATAGCTTTTGCTGGCGGCACCGTCCTGCACGCTGTGCATAAAAGCGATGGTGTCGCCGTGCTCAAGCGCGTCCAGATGCACATTGACCACGCCTTCCATTTTTTCCGGCAGCGTCGTCAGCTCGAAGTAGTGGGTGGCGAACAGCGTCATCGCTTTGATGCGGTTGGCCAGGTTCTCGGCGCAGGCCCAGGCCAGCGACAGGCCGTCGTAGGTGGAGGTGCCACGGCCGATTTCATCCATCAACACCAGGCTGTGCTCGGTGGCGTTGTGAAGAATATTGGCGGTTTCGGTCATCTCCACCATGAAGGTGGAACGGCCGGAAGCCAGATCGTCCGCCGCGCCGACGCGGGTGAAGATGCGATCCACCGGGCCGATGGTGGCTTTGGCAGCCGGAACGTAGCTGCCGATGTGCGCCATCAGCACAATCAGCGCCGTTTGCCGCATATAGGTACTTTTACCGCCCATGTTCGGGCCGGTGATGATCAGCATGCGGCGCTGTGGCGACAGGGAGAGCGGGTTGGAGATAAACGGTTCGCTCAGCACCTGTTCCACCACCGGGTGGCGGCCTTCGGTAATGCGGATCCCCGGCTGGTCGCTCATGACCGGGCAGGCGTAGTTCAGGGTGTCGGCGCGCTCGGCCAGGTTGGCCAGCACGTCCAGCTCGGCCAGCGCGGCGGCGCTTTGCTGCAGTTCCGCCAGGTGCGGCAGCAGCAGATCGAACAGCTCGTCGTACAGGTTTTTCTCGATCGCCAGCGCTTTGCCCTTGGAGGTGAGTACCTTGTCTTCGTACTCTTTCAATTCCGGGATGATGTAGCGCTCGGCGTTTTTCAGCGTCTGGCGACGTACATAGTGGATCGGCACCAGGTGGCTCTGGCCGCGGCTCACCTGAATGTAGTAGCCGTGTACGCCGTTGAAGCCGACTTTGAGCGTATCCAGCCCCAGCTTTTCACGCTCGCGGATCTCCAGCCGATCGAGGTAGTCGCTGGCGCCGTCGGCCAGCGCGCGCCACTCGTCCAGCTCGCTGTTGTAACCGGGGGCGATCACGCCGCCGTCGCGCACCAGCACCGGCGGCGATTCAACGATCGCGCGTTCCAGCAGTTCGCGCAGCTCGTCGAACTGGCCTACCTGAGATAGCAGTTGCTGCACATGCGGCGTATCCACATCTTGCAGCACCGCGCGGATGTCCGGCAGTTGCTGGAAAGCATGACGCATGCGGGCCAGATCGCGTGGCCGCGCGGTGCGCAGCGCCAGGCGCGCCAAAATTCGCTCCTGATCGCCCACCTGGCGCAGCGAAGGCTGCAGATCGGCGAACCGTTCCTGCAATGCGCCGATCGCCTGCTGGCGGGCGGTCAGCACCTTGATGTCTCGGGTCGGCATGTGCAGCCAGCGTTTCAGCATGCGGCTGCCCATCGGCGTGACTGTGCGATCGAGGATCGCCGCCAGCGTGTTGTCGCTGCCGCCGGACAGGCTCTGCGTCAGCTCCAGGTTGCGGCGGGTGGCGGCGTCCATGATGATGCCGTCCTGCTGACGCTCCATGGTGATGCCGCGAATGTGCGGCAGCGAAGTGCGCTGGGTATCTTTCACGTACTGCAACAGACAGCCGGCGGCGCGCAGCGCCTGATGCGCCTGCTCGACGCCGAAGCCGGTCAAATCGCGGGTGCCGAACTGCAGGTTGAGTTGTTGGCGTGCGGTCTCCAGTTCGAATTCCCACAGCGGACGGCGGCGCAGGCCGTGGCGCTGCTCGATCAGCGCCATTTGTTCGAAGGTTTCCGGGTAGAGCAGCTCGGCCGGATTGGTGCGCTGCAGCTCGGCGGCCATGGTCTCTAGATCCTGCGGCTCGGCGACGCGGAAGCGGCCGGAGCTCACGTCCAGCGTGGCGTAACCGAAGCCGCGCGCATCCTGCCAGATCGCCGCCAGCAGGTTGTCCTGGCGCTCTTGCAGCAGCGCTTCGTCGGTGATGGTGCCGGGGGTGACGATGCGTACCACTTTGCGCTCGACCGGCCCTTTACTGGTGGCCGGATCGCCGATCTGTTCACAGATGGCGACGGATTCGCCGAGTTGAACCAGCTTGGCCAGGTAGTTCTCCACCGCGTGGTGCGGCACGCCGGCCATCGGGATCGGCTCGCCCGCCGAGGCGCCGCGTTTGGTCAGCGAGATATCCAGCAGTTGGGAAGCGCGCTTGGCGTCGTCGTAAAACAGCTCGTAGAAGTCGCCCATGCGGTAGAACAGCAGGATTTCAGGATGCTGGGCCTTGAGGCGCAGGTACTGCTGCATCATCGGCGTGTGCGAATCGAGTTTATCGGTGCTATTCATGCGATTATTTTTCCAATCCATTGAATGTAAAGGGAACTGTGATTTTCATTGTCGTCATTCGCTATCACATTGTTTCAGCAGGCGTCGCCCCACTCAGCGCTTGGCGGGCGGCGCAAATCAAATCATCAAAACGCCAAACGGCGCACTCAAACCTGAGGTTTGCACAGACGCTTATACTAGCCCAGCGGGCAATCGGCTGTCACAGGTAAAAATGGGAAGCGCTGCGCAAGGCGGGTTTGTAACGCGGCGAGATTGTTGTTCGCCTGCGGGCAACAACGCAAGTGGCCGCCCGCTGAGGCGGCGTAGAGGTTATTGCGCGGCGGTGAGAGGCAAGGGCAGTTGATAGATGCGGAAGCTGTCGGGCACTTCGGTTTCATGGCCGGGCAGCAGGCGGTGGCGGATGCGCGACTCGCTGACGAAGGCGCAGCCTTGTGGGGTGATAGTCAGGTTGACCGGCGACTCCATGCCTTCGCGCAAGACCTCAATCCGATGCATGCCGGTCGCTTTTGGCAACGCGATCCGCAGGATCCGCCCTTGGCCGCTCTGGATCCCGTTCTCCAGCACGATCAATGCGCCGTCCGGCGCCAATCCCATTCCGTCCGGGTTTTCAATCAGGCGCGGCAGCTGCATTTCCGTCAGCTGCGGCTTTGGATCGTGATAGCTGAGAGTGTAAAGCTTACCGGTGCCGAAATTGGCGACAGCCATCAGCCGATCGTCGAGCAGCACGATCCCGGCCGCGCCCAGCCCGCTCGGAGCCGCCAACCGCGCATCCTGAAACAGCGTACTGAATGCCGCTTCGCCCGGCCGCAAGCGCAGGATGCCGCCGCCTCGGGTTTCTGTCACGTACACCGTACCGTCTGTGCCGAGCACGATATCGTTGCCCATTTCCCCCGTCGGCAGCGCCAGGCTGAGGTTGAGCGTGCCATCGGCGACGTTCAGCGCATAGATGCGGTTGGCGCGCGATTTGCCGCCGGAAAGGAAGTCCGGCGAATTGCCCCACAGCAACCCGCGCCGTTCGTCCAGCCGCAGCGCGTTTGAGGCGAACACCGTGTCAGCGCCAGGGAAAAAGGTTTCCCACGCTTTACCCGGCCGCTTGCGCACCACGTTGCCGCTGGTGATCAGGCCGACATACAGCGTGCCGTCCGCCGCGCGGGCGATGCCGTTGGGATAAAGCGCGCCGGGCGGCAGCGTCATGCTGCTTTCGGCGCAGTGGGTATTGGCGGCGGCCTGCGCCGGAGTGGTCAGGGGGAGTGCGGCGGCGAGGGTGAACAACGCTGCTCGCGCGGTAAGCACATATGACATGTCTTCTCTCCTGGAATGACGGAAAAGGGGCTACCAGCGATCGGGGCGGGCAGCGTGCGCCATCGGCGCCTCCAGCGCGGCCACGTCTTGCGGCGATAAGCTGAGATTAAGCGCCGCCAGCGCATCCTGCAGATGGTGCGGCTTGGACATGCCCACCAGCGGCGACGCCACGCCGGGTTTGGCCAGCAGCCAGGCCAGCGCGATCTGCGCCGGTGGAACGCCGCGCGCGGCCGCCACCTCCGCTACCGCCGCGACGGTGCGTTCCACTTCGTTTCTGCCGCCGTACCAACGGGGCGCCTGTTCGTCGGTGGCGGCGCGCAGCGTGCCGGCGTTGCCGGAACCGGCCAGCACGCCGCGGGCCAGCGGCGACCAGGGCGTCAGGCTGAGCCCCTCCTCCAGACACAGCGGGATCAGCTCCTCTTCATCTTCACGCGTCACCAGGTTGTATTGGCTTTGCAGCGAAATAAACGGCGCCAGGCGGTGCTGACGCTGAAAGGCCAGCATTTTCATCAGGCGCCAGGCGTGCAGCGAGGAGGCGCCGAGATAGCGGATCTTGCCCGCCCGTACCAGGCCGTCGAGGGTGTCGGCGGTTTCTTCGATCGGCGTTTCGGTGTCGAAGCGGTGCAGCACAAACAGATCGAGGTAATCCGTCCCCAACCGCTGCAAAGAGGCGTCGACGCTGTGCAGCAGGTGCTTGCGCGACAGCCCTCGGCTGTTCGGCTGCGCGTCCATCGGAAAGTAGGCCTTGGTGGCGATCACCACGTCTTCGCGGCGGGCGAACGCCTTCAGGGCGCGGCCGAGAATGCGCTCGCTTTCTCCGCCGGAGTAAATGTTGGCGGTATCGAAAAAATTGATGCCCGCTTCCAGCGCTTCGCGGATAAAGGGGCGCGCTTCATCTTCCTTCAGCACCCAGGGGCGCCAGGCCGGATCGCCATAGGTCATGCAGCCCAGGCAGAGACGAGACACTTTCAGGCCGCTGTCGCCAAGCCGAACGTAGTTCATGGCATCGTCTCCTCAGCGCATGCCGGCGATGGTGTAACCGCCGTCCACCAGCAGGCTTTGGCCGGTGATGAAGCGGGCCTCGTCCGTCGCCAACCACAGCGCCACATCGCCGATGTCTTCCGATTCGCCCAAGCGGCCGGCGGGCGTATGGGCGATAAAGGGCGCGAACGCCGCGCTGTCGGCTACGCTGCCGCGCGCCATCGGCGTGTCGATGATGCCGGGGTTGATGTTGTTGACGCGGATGCCCTGGCCGCTGTATTCGAGCGCCACCGCGCGGATCATCGCATCGAGCGCCCCTTTGCTGGCGGAGTAGCTGGATGAGCCGGCCAGCGCGCCGTGGGTCAGCCAGGAGGAGGTGTTGATGATCACGCCGCCCGACCGCTGAGCCAGGAAGGTTTCAATCTCGTATTTCATCGCCAGCCAGACGCCTCTGAGGTTAATGGCAATCACCCGGTCAAAATCCTCGCTGCTCTGTTCGGCGATGGGGGCGAAGTTGCCGATGATGCCGGCGTTGTTGAAAGCGACGTCGAGCCGGCCGTAGTGGGCGGTCACCGCGGCGAGTAGCCGGCGGATATCGTCTTCTTGGGAGACGTCGGTCACGATGGGCAGGGCATCGCCGCCAGCCAGCGCGATATCGCGCGCCGTGGCTTCGATCTCCGCCGCGCGCCGGCCGGCCAGCGCCACGTTGGCGCCTTCGCGGGCATAGGCCAGCGCGGCGGCGCGGCCGATGCCGGTGCCGCCGCCGCTCACCAGTACGACTTTGCCCGCCAGACGGCGCGGCGTTTCATGGGTTGGAGCTGTAGCATTAATCATCGCATCGATACCTGGTAATGGGTTCGATCGCAATGCTATGTTGTTAGATGACGGATAACTATCCGCTAAAAATTCATCTCACTATTAGATAATTTATATCAATAGCATGAAGAAACCCGAACTGTCCGGCCTGGCGGCCTTCGTGGCTATCGCCAGTGAACGCAGCTTCCGCCGCGCCGCCGCCCGATTGGGCGTGACGCCGCCGACGCTGACCCACACCCTGCGCGAACTTGAAGCGCAGGTGGGCATTCGCCTGCTGAACCGCACCACCCGCAACGTCTCGCCGACGGAGGCCGGAGAGCATCTGCTGGCGCAGTTGGTGCCGGCTTTTACCGACATCGACGCCGCGCTGGAGAGCCTGAATGCGTTTCGCGAAGGGCCACGCGGCCTGGTGCGTATCAACGCGCCGCGTTCGGCGATCGATCTCGCCATCGTGCCGCATCTGGGACGGCTGGCCAGCGAATACCCCGGCATTACGCTGGAAGTGGTGGCGGACGAGGGGTTCGCCAACATCGTCGAGCAGGGCTTTGACGCTGGCATCCGGCTCGGCGAGGATCTGCACAACGATATGCGCGCGGTGCGCCTGACGCCGGATCTGCGTTTTGCCATCGTCGCCACGCCGGATTACTTTCAACGGCACGGTGAACCGACGCACCCGCAGGATTTACTGCAGCATCGCTGCATCGGTTGGCGCAAAGCTTCTTCAGGCGAGCGCTACAAATGGGCTTTTCAGCAGGGGGAGCAGCGATTTTCCGTGGCGGTTAACAGCCCGTTGATACTCGATGACGGCAGGATGATGGTGCAGGCGGCGCTGGCGAACGTCGGCATCGCTTTCGCCATCGAGCAGGAGGTGGAAGAATATCTGGCGAGCGGGCGGCTGCGGCGGGTGCTGGCCGATTGGTGCGCGCCGTTTCCCGGTTTTTACCTCTATTACCCCAACCGCAGAAACCATTCCGTGGCGTTGGCCACGGTGATTGAGTTGCTGCGTCTGCCCACGTAATCCTCTTCACCTGCCATCGCGTTCGGATGGCAGCAGGCGAATCAAGCTTGAACTATTTTTATTCCCTCGCCGTTTGTTCAGACGCAAATAAACCCTTAAATCCCCAGCGAGTTCATAACTTGCTGTTTATAATTGTTATTTGATTATTTATTACGAATATTCTGAGTTTTTATCGGTTGTTTGAGAGCCCGGTCACACTATTTTTTTGTGCGAAATGTGAAGAGGGTCAATCCATCAGGTCAATGAGAGACGGTTCTGTCTCCTTCTGGCTTACCGATCCTTTTTTCATGCTCCGTATACTGTCCGTAACCAGGGCAACGTGACGGAAATTTTCATAAGGAATGTGCGTGAAGCAATCGTGATTGCATCTGGCATACAAATAACACCGGGTTTTTTTGATTATCTGAGGTGCTTGGTATGGAAAAGAAAAAAATCTATCTGTTTTGTTCTGCCGGTATGTCCACTTCCCTGTTGGTATCAAAAATGAAGGCACAGGCCGAAAAATATGAAGTGCCGGTGATCATCGCCGCCTATCCGGAAGCGCTGGCCGCGGAGAAGGGGGTTGAAGCGGATCTGATCCTGCTGGGGCCGCAGATCGCCTACACCCTGCCGGAAGTGCAGAAACAGTTGCCCAATAAACCTGTTGAAGTCATCGATCCGCTGCTGTACGGCAAGGTCGATGGGCTGGGCGTGCTGAAGGCCGCGGTGGCCGCCATCAAGAAAGCCAACCAATAACAGGAGGCCGCCGTGAATACCCTCATTGCCTCGCTCGAGAAGGTTATCCTGCCTTTCGCCGTAAAAATCGGTAAGCAGCCCCATGTCAACGCCATCAAAAACGGCTTTATCCGCCTGATGCCGCTGACCTTGACCGGGGCGATGTTCGTGTTGATCAACAACGTGTTCCTGAGCTTTGGCGAGGGATCGTTCTTCTATTCGCTGGGCGTGCGATTGGACGCCTCCACCATCGAGACGCTCAATAGCCTGAAGAGTATTGGCGGCAGCGTTTACAACGGTACGTTGGGGATCATGTCCCTGATGACGCCGTTCTTTATCAGCATGGCGCTGGCCGAAGAGCGCAAGGTCGATCCCCTGGCCTCGGCGTTGCTGGCGGTGGCGGCCTTCATGACCGTCACGCCGTTCAACGTCGGCGAGGCCTATGCGGTGGGCGCCAATTGGCTGGGCGGCGCCAACATCATTTCCGGTATGGTGATCGGGCTGGCGGTGGCTGAGATGTTTGCCTTCATCGTGCGGCGCAACTGGGTGATCAGCCTGCCGGACAGCGTGCCGGCTTCGGTGTCGCGCTCCTTCTCGGCGCTGATCCCCGGCTTCATCATCCTCTCCATCATGGGGCTGGTGGCGTTCGCGCTGGCGCACTGGGGCACCAACTTCCACCAGATCATCATGGACGGCATTTCGGCGCCGCTGGCCAAGATGGGCAGCGTGGTGGGCTGGGTATACGTGCTTTTCTCTTCGCTGCTGTGGTTCTTTGGGGTACACGGTTCCATGGCGCTGGCGGCGCTGGACAGCGGCATCATGACGCCTTTCGCGCTGGAAAACGTGGAGCTGTACAATAAATACGGTTCGGTCGAGGCGGCGGTGGCCGCCGGCAAAGAGTTCCACATGTGGGCGAAACCGTTCGTCGACTCTTATATTTACCTCGGCGGCACCGGTTCGACGCTGGGCCTGATCATCGCCATCTTCATCGCCTCGCGCCGCGAAGATTACCGCCAGGTCGCCAAACTGGCGACGCCATCCGGCATTTTCCAGATCAACGAACCTATCCTATTCGGTTTGCCGGTGATCATGAACCCGGTGATGTTTATTCCGTTCATCCTGGTGCAGCCGGTGCTGACCCTCATCACCTCGCTGGCTTACTACTCCGGGCTGATCCCGCCGATCACCAACATCGCGCCCTGGACCATGCCGGTCGGCCTGGGAGCGTTCTTCAACACCAACGGCAGCATCATGGCCCTGTTGCTGAGCTTGTTCAACCTGGCGGTCGCCACCGTGATTTATCTGCCGTTCGTGGCGATTTCCAACAAGGCGCAAAGCCAGATCGACGCGGCGACGGAAAGCGAAGAAGACATCGCCAAGGCGCTGAAATTCTAACTGTGGAACGGGGCGGCGCGGTCGCCCCGCGAGGGACGCGAATATGGAATATCAATTTGCCGACGGGTTCTGGTGGGGCAGCGCCACCTCCGCGCCGCAGTCTGAAGGGGCGGCCGCGCGCGATGGCAAGAGCCGCAACATCTTCGACTATTGGTACGAGATCGCGCCCGAGCGCTTTCACGATCGGGTGGGGCCGGCCGAGGCCTCGACCTTTTATGACCATTTCCGCACCGATATCGGGCTGCTCAAAACGCTGGGCCACAATACCTTCAGAACCTCGATCTCGTGGTCACGGCTGATCCCGGACGGCGACGGCGAGGTGAACCCGCAGGCGGCGGCATTCTACAACGCGATGATCGACGAGCTGTTGGCGCAGGGCATCACCCCGTTTATCAATCTCTACCACTTCGATATGCCGCTGTGCATGCAGCAGCGCGGCGGCTGGGAAAGCCGGGCGGTGATCGACGCCTATGCGCGTTACGCCGACATCTGCTTCGGCCTGTTTGGCGATCGGGTTACCCACTGGTTCACCTTCAACGAGCCGATCGTGCCGGTAGAGGCCGGTTACCTGAATGACTTGCATTACCCTTGCGTGGTGGACTTCAAACGGGCGGTCACCGTGGCGTATCACAGCGTGCTGGCGCACGCCATGGCGGTGCAACGTTTCAGAGCGCGGGGGCTGCCGGGGAGCATCGGCATCATTTTGAACCTGAGCCCAACCTATCCGCGCTCCGACGCGCCGGAGGATCTACAGGCGGCACACGACGCCGATCTGTTGCTCAATCGCAGCTTTCTCGACCCGGTCGCCAAAGGGCGCTATCCGGCGGCGTTGCTGCATCTGTTGGCGCAGCATGGGCTGATGCCTTACTGCGAACCGCAGGACGCGCAGCTGATCGAAGGCGGCGTGGTCGATATCCTCGGCGTCAACTACTACCAGCCGCGCAGGGTACAGGCGAAAGCAGGGCGCCGCGCCGGGGAGCCGATCGCGCTGCCGGAGGACTTGTTCAGTTACTATGCAATGCCGGGTCGCAAAATCAATCCGCATCGCGGCTGGGAGATCTATGAAAAGGGGCTGTACGACATTCTGATGGATCTGAAAGAGAACTACGGCAATCTGCCTTGTTATATTTCCGAAAACGGCATGGGCGTTGAGGGCGAAGAGGCGTTTATCGGCGCCGATGGGCGGGTGGAGGACGATTACCGCATCGAGTTTATTCGCGATCACCTGAAGTGGCTGCACCGCGCGCTGGCGGAAGGCTCGCAGTGCAAGGGCTATCATCTGTGGACCTTTATCGACTGCTGGTCCTGGCTGAACGCCTACAAGAATCGTTATGGGCTGGTGCGGCTGGATCGGGCGGAGCAGCGGCGCACCATCAAAAAAAGCGGCTACTGGTTTGCCGAGGCGGCCAGACGCAACGGATTTGACTAACGGGAGGCCGGCGCCGTGTCCGATAACCGAATTTCGCTGAGTGCGAACGACGTGAAGCTGATTCGCGAGCAGGATTTCTTTAACTGCAAAGACTTTCACCTGTTCATCTACAACAAGGTGGAAAGCGCCACCGGGCTGCATCAGCACGACTATTACGAATTCACCATCGTGCTGAGCGGCAAATGCTATCAGGAGATCAACGGTAAGCGGGTGCTGCTGGAACGCGGGGATTTCGTCTTTATCCCCATCGGCTCCTACCACCAGAGCTTTTACGAGTTCGGCGCGACGAAAATCTTCAACGTGGCGGTCAGCAAAGCGTTTTTTGAAGAGCACTATTTGCAGCAGCTGCCGCGCTGCTTTGTCGCCTCGCAGGCCTACAGCCTGAGAAGCGAGTTTTTAGCCTATATCGAATCGGTGGTGAGTTCGCCACAGTTTCGCGAGGATGACTTCGCCGAATTTCTCGAAACGCTGACCTTCTACGTGATCAGCCGTATTCGTCACTATAAAGAAGACAATGACGGCGGCGATGATATCCCGCAGTGGCTGAAGAACACCCTCGCAGGCATGCATGACAAGGCGATGTTCGGCGAAAGGGCGCTGGCGAACATGGTGGCGCTGTCGGGGAAAACTCAGGAGTACCTGACCCGGGCGATGCGGCGCTACTACCAGAAGACGCCGATGCAGGTGATCAACGAGATCCGCATCAACTTCGCCAAGACGCAGCTGGAGGTCACCAACTATTCGGTTTCCGATATCGCCTTTGATTCCGGCTATGGCGACGTCAGTCTGTTCATTAAAAACTTCAAGCGGCTCACCGACGTGACCCCAGGCAACTACCGAAAAAAGTGTTACGGCCCTCTTTAGGGCCGCTCCCGATCAGTATCAACGCCGATATGCCGATGAGCTTCAGGGCGCCGGTCGGTTAATCATTTGATTTATATCTTAGCGAAGGGGAATGCCGCACCGGTCGGTCGGCCCTCCCTTGCCAAAAATTCATCCCGCGGGAGCCACTATGGAAAAACTACTGATCGTGAATGCCGACGATTTCGGTCTGAGCAAAGGGCAGAACTATGGCGTTATCGAGGCGTATCAGCATGGCGTCGTTTCCTCCACCACGGCGATGGTGAACGGCGGCGGCGCGGAGCATGCTGCAGCGCTCAGCCGACAATATCCCGGATTGCCGATCGGGCTGCACTTCGTTTTGACCCATGGCAGGCCGCTGGGCGCCATGCCTGCGCTGGTCAACGAGCGCGGCGAACTGGGCAAATGGCTGTGGCGCCGCGCCGAGGCCGGCGAGCTGCAGTTGGACGAGATTCAGGAAGAGCTGCAGCGCCAGTTCGCGCGGTTCGTGACGCTGTTCGGCAGGCCGCCGACGCACATTGACAGCCACCACCATGTGCATATGCAGCCGCAGATTTACCCGCTGGTGGAGGCGTTCGCGCTGGCGCATGATCTGCCGCTGCGCATCGATCGCGAAGAGGCGAAACGGCGCGACATTGCGTTGCAGACTCCCTGCAGCACCGACGCGTTTGACGCGGGATTCTACGGTGAAATGATTTCCGAAGCCTTGTTCTTGCAGCGGTTGGCGCGCGCCGACGAGCAGGGCGCCGAGTCACTGGAAATGATGTGCCACCCGGCCTTTCTCGACGCGACGATCCTGCAGAGCCAATACTGCCATCCGCGCCTCGCCGAGCTGGATGTGTTGACCGCGCCGACGCTGAAAGCGGCGATCGCCGAACGCGGTTTTATGCTGGGCTCTTTCCGGGATCTGTAACGCAGTCATTTACAGCATGGCGTGCGCCTTTTTCAGACCGGTGTCTTCTTCCGGATCCGCCCCCTGAGCTGAGGGTTCCGCCTCCTGTTCTTCGGGCTGCGGCTCCTCGACATCGGGCGCCGCTTCCGGCGGCGGCATGGTGTCGTGAATGATCTGCTCATCGAAGGTTGGATTGAGCGCCGGCGACAGCGGCGAGCTGGCGAGGCTGTCCGGCAGCGCAATATGCGGCACCGGCGCGTCCTGCGCCAGCTGCGGTTCCTCTGCTTTGGCCGTCCGGCTCAGGGCTGCCAGCAGCACGCCGCACAGGGCGAAGAAGGCGTACAGAATATTGCCGCCAAGCGGCTCGATCAGCGCGCCGACCGCCAACGGCCCGATGCTGGCGCCGACGCCGAACGCCATCAGCAGACAGGCGGCCAGCGAGACGCGGCGCTCCGGCTCGATCAGATCGTTGGCCAGCGCCACCGCCAGCGGGTAGAGCGTAAACTGCAGCATGCTGACGACGAATCCTACCGCCAGCAGCAGCGGAAAATCGATGTGCGGCAGCAGCGCCAGCGGCAGCGCCGCCACGATCAGCAGAATGGCGTTGAGGCGCATCAGCAAGGGGCGGTTATAGCGATCCGACAGCCAACTGAGCGGGAATTGCGCCACCAGCCCGGCGAAGATGGAGAGCGCCATGAACAGGCCGGTTTGCTGAGTGGTTAAGGACTGCAGGCTGGCGTAGACCGGCGCCAGCCCGTAAAACGAGCCCACGACCATGCCGATCACCAGCGTGGTGGCCAGCACCTTGGGAATGGCGCCGACAAAATAACGCAGTTCCATCGGCGCCGGCGACATGTGGCGCGCATTGGTGCGGGTAGTCAGAGCGATCGGCACCAGACAGAGCGCGAAGCACAGCGCGATCACCAGCAGCGTGGCGATGCCCAGATTGCTTTGCAGCATCAGCACGATCTGGCCCAGCGACATGCCGAGATAGGTCGCCGCCATATAGAAGCCGAACACCATGCCGCGCTGGTTGGATTCCGCCTGGTCGTTCAACCAGCTCTCCAGCACCATGTACTGACACATCATGCATAGGCCGATCACCAGGCGCAGCGCGACCCAGGCGGGAATGAACTCCGTCAGGCCGTGGCCCAGCACCGCGGCGGTGATGATGCCGGCGCAGGCCACGTAGGCGCGGATATGCCCGACGCGGGCGATGAGAAAGTGGCCGACCTTGCCGCCGATCACCAGCCCGATGTAGTTGGCGGCGATGATGGCGCCGATCAGCGCGCTGCTGACGTGAATGGAGGTCAGCCGCAGCGAGACGTAGGTAGTGAGCAGGCCTGAGCCCAACAGCAGCAGCAGGGTGGTGGTGTACAACGGCAAAAATACGCCCAACGTTTTTTTCACTCTATCATCCTAATCTCTTCTGGTGCGCCCTGAGGCCGCCGCAGCGTGCCGCCTCCGTGATGTTCCTTGTGCTGGTGCGCCGCCGCTCGATGGGGCGCTTCTTTTGATACTAGCAGCTTGGCCGGGCGCTTAAAACCGCACCTCCTGCGAGGCGCTGCGCATTTCTGCGCGCCAGCCGCCGCGCCGCCTTGATAAATGCTACTATCGGGCGCATATACCTGAATTCGCGAGGGAGGGATTATGAGTGAAAACCAACTGCGTCAGCTCAGCGTGTTGGCAGGGGAGAAACTGAAGGCTCAGGGCCGCTGGATCACCTGCGCTGAATCCTGCACCGGCGGCGGCATCGCCAAGGCCATTACCGATGTTGCGGGAAGCTCCGCCTATTTCGATCGCGGATTCGTGACCTACAGCAATGCGGCGAAGCATGACCTGCTGGGAGTGAGCGAAGCGACGTTGGCGGCGCATGGTGCGGTCAGCGAAGAGGTGGTGCGCGAGATGGCCATAGGGGCGCTGCGTGCGGCGCAGGCCGATCTGGCGCTGTCGGTGAGCGGCATCGCCGGCCCGGACGGCGGCAGCGCGGAAAAGCCGGTCGGCACCGTGTGGTTCGGCTTCGCCAGCAGCGATGGCCGGGGGCTGTCGCGCAAGATGCAATTCGAGGGCGACCGCGATGCGGTGCGGCTGCAGGCGACGATTTTCGCGCTGCAAACCGCCATCGACGAATTTTTGTAAATTAGGCTTGATACTGTATGACCATACAGTATAATTAGTGACATTTCCTGCACAACATACATTCAGTGGCAGTGTGGGGTAACACCGGCATTGCGAAACGAAGGAGCAAAAATGGCTATTGATGAGAACAAGCAAAAGGCGTTAGCTGCGGCACTGGGCCAGATTGAGAAACAGTTCGGCAAAGGCTCCATCATGCGCCTGGGTGAAGACCGCTCCATGGACGTGGAAACCATCTCCACCGGCTCACTGTCACTCGATATCGCTCTGGGCGCCGGCGGCCTGCCGATGGGCCGCATCGTCGAAATCTACGGTCCGGAATCGTCCGGTAAAACCACCCTGACGCTGCAGGTGATCGCCGCCGCGCAGCGCGAAGGCAAAACCTGTGCGTTCATCGATGCCGAGCACGCGCTGGATCCTATCTATGCGAAGAAGCTGGGCGTCGATATCGACAACCTGCTGTGCTCCCAGCCGGACACCGGCGAGCAGGCTCTGGAAATCTGTGATGCGCTGACCCGCTCCGGCGCGGTTGACGTCATCATCGTCGATTCCGTGGCGGCGTTGACGCCGAAGGCGGAAATCGAAGGTGAAATCGGCGATTCGCACATGGGGTTGGCGGCGCGCATGATGAGCCAGGCGATGCGTAAGCTGGCCGGCAACCTGAAAAATGCCAATACCCTGCTGATCTTCATCAACCAGATCCGTATGAAAATTGGTGTGATGTTCGGCAACCCGGAAACCACTACCGGTGGTAACGCTCTGAAGTTCTATGCTTCGGTGCGTCTGGATATCCGTCGTATCGGCGCCATCAAAGAGGGCGACGAAGTGGTGGGCAGCGAAACCCGCGTGAAAGTGGTGAAGAACAAAATCGCTGCGCCGTTCAAACAGGCTGAGTTCCAAATCATGTACGGCGAAGGCATCAACAGCCGTGGTGAACTGGTCGATCTGGGCGTGAAGCACAAGATGATCGAAAAAGCCGGCGCCTGGTACAGCTATAACGGCGAGAAGATCGGTCAGGGCAAGGCGAACGCCTGTAACTTCCTGAAAGAAAACCCGGCTATCGCCGCCGAGCTGGATAAGAAACTGCGCGACCTGCTGCTGCACAGCGGCGGTGAGCTGGTGGCTGCCTCCGGTGACGACTTCGAAGATGACGAAGCGGAAACCAGCGAGCAGTTTTAATCGCTGAAGATGTGCGCTGCCGTTTATGTGGCGCACATCCCCTGAATTCAGGCTTGAATGATGAATGACTTGCTAAGCCGCGCCATGCGCCTGCTGTCGCAACGCGATCATAGTGAAGCTGAACTGCGCCGCAAACTTGCGGCGCAGCCGTTTGTGGCGAAAGCCCGGTTTGGCGGCAAGGGGCCGCATGCGCCGACGGTAGCCGAAGAGCCGGTAGATCCCGCGCTGATCGAGCAGGTTATCGTCTACTGTTACCAGCACAACTGGATGGACGATAAGCGTTTCGCCCACAGCTACATCGGCAGCCGCAGCCGCAAAGGTTATGGCGCGCAGCGCATCCGCAGCGAACTGATGCAAAAGGGTGTGGATAAAGCGCTGGTGCAGGACGCGTTGGCGGAATGCGATATCGACTGGTGCGAACAGGCGAAACAGGTGGCGCAGCGAAAATTTGGCGATGCGTTGCCAACCGACTGGAAAGAGAAAGCCAAAGTGCAGCGTTATCTGCTCTATCGCGGCTTCTTCCAAGAAGAAATTCAGTCAATTTACCGTGATTTTGCGCAATGAGCGCACACGGGGTTTTACTTCCCTCTGAAGAAAATTTATCTTATCCCCACTTTTTGTTCGTGAGCTGGTTGTCATCGTCGGGATGACGCGCCACCGGCTCACGTGTCGTTATTCTAGCCTTTCCAGGAAAATTATGAGCAAGAGCACCGCTGAGATCCGTCAAGCGTTTCTCGATTTCTTTCATAGTAAGGGTCATCAGGTTGTAGCAAGCAGCTCCCTGGTGCCTAACAATGATCCGACATTGCTGTTTACCAATGCCGGCATGAACCAATTTAAGGATGTTTTCCTGGGGCTCGACAAACGCGCCTATTCCCGCGCCACCACCTCGCAGCGCTGCGTGCGCGCAGGCGGCAAGCATAACGACCTGGAAAACGTCGGTTATACCGCTCGTCACCACACCTTCTTTGAAATGCTGGGCAACTTCAGCTTCGGCGATTACTTCAAGCACGACGCTATCAGCTACGCGTGGGAATTGCTGACCGGTGAAAACTGGTTCAACCTGCCGAAAGAGAGACTGTGGGTCACCGTGTATGAAACCGATGACGAAGCATTCGACATCTGGCAGAAGCAAATCGGCGTACCGGCCGAGCGCATTATCCGCATCGGCGATAACAAGGGCGCGCCTTTCGCTTCAGATAACTTCTGGCAGATGGGTGATACCGGGCCATGCGGCCCGTGCACCGAGATTTTCTACGATCACGGCGATCACATCTGGGGCGGCCCTCCGGGCAGCCCGGAAGAAGACGGCGACCGCTACATCGAGATCTGGAACATCGTTTTCATGCAGTTCAACCGTCAGTCCGACGGCACCATGCTGCCGCTGCCGAAACCTTCGGTGGATACCGGTATGGGTCTGGAGCGTATTGCGGCGGTGTTGCAGCATGTGAACTCCAACTATGAGATCGATCTGTTCCGCACCCTGATCGCTGCCGTGGCGAAAGTGACCGGCGCGACCGATCTGGATAACAAATCCCTGCGCGTTATCGCCGACCACATTCGTTCCTGCGCCTTCCTGGTGTCGGACGGCGTGATCCCGTCTAACGAAAACCGCGGCTACGTGCTGCGCCGCATCATTCGTCGCGCGATCCGTCATGGCAACATGCTGGGCGCGAAAGACACCTTCTTCTACAAGCTGGTGGCGCCGCTGATCGAAGTGATGGGCCCGGCGGCCGACGAGCTGAAACGCCAGCAATCGCTGGTGGAGCAGGTGCTGAAAACCGAAGAAGAACAGTTTGCCCGCACGCTGGAGCGTGGCCTGGCGCTGTTGGACGAAGAGCTGGCCAAGCTGCAGGGCGATACCCTGGACGGCGAGACCGCTTTCCGTCTGTACGACACCTACGGCTTCCCGGTGGATCTGACCGCAGACGTCTGCCGCGAGCGCGGTCTGAAAGTCGACGAAGCGGGCTTTGAAGAAGCGATGGAAGCGCAGCGCCGCCGCGCGCGCGAATCCAGCGGTTTCGGCGCCGACTACAACAGCCTGATCCGCGTGGACGGCAGCAGCCAGTTCAGCGGCTATGATCATGATGAGCAGCAGGCGACGGTGATCGCGCTGTTCCGTGACGGCCAGCCGGTCGAGCAGATCAACGCCGGCGAAGAGGCGGTGGTGGTGCTGGACGAGACGCCGTTCTACGGTGAATCCGGCGGCCAGGTCGGCGATAAAGGCGTGCTGAAAGCCGCCGGCGCCGAGTTTGTGGTCAACGACACCCAGAAATACGGTCAGGCTATCGGCCATCAAGGCAAGCTGGCGCAAGGTTCGCTGAAGCTGAACGATCGCGTGGATGCGCAGATCGACACTGAGCGCCGCAACAGCATCCGTCTGAACCACTCCGCGACCCACCTGCTACACGCCGCGCTGCGCCAAACGTTGGGCGAGCACGTTGCGCAGAAAGGCTCTCTGGTTAACGACAAATACCTGCGCTTCGACTTCTCGCATTTTGAAGCGATGAAGCCGGAACAAATTCGCGCGGTGGAAGATCTGGTTAACCAGCAGGTGCGTCGTAACCTGCCGGTGCAGACCGAGCTGATGGCGTTGGAAGACGCCAAAGAGAAGGGCGCAATGGCGCTGTTCGGTGAGAAGTACGACGACAACGTGCGCGTGCTGACCATGGGCGACTTCTCCACCGAGCTGTGCGGCGGCACCCACGCCAGCCGCACCGGCGATATCGGCCTGTTCCGCATTCTGAGCGAATCGGGCACCGCGGCGGGCATCCGCCGTATTGAAGCGGTGACCGGCGCTGGCGCTATCGCTACGCTGCATCAGCAAAGCGATTTGTTGCAAGACGTTGCTCAATTGGTGAAGGGCGACAGCAACAACCTGACCGATAAAGTGCGCTCGGTGCTCGATCGCACGCGCGTGCTGGAAAAAGAACTGCAGCAACTGAAAGATCAGCAGGCGGCGCAGGAAAGCGCGTCGCTGTCCAGCCAGGCGAAAGTGGTTAACGGCGTGAAGCTGTTGGTCAGCCAGTTGGACAATGTCGAAGCCAAAATGCTGCGCACCATGGTGGATGACCTGAAAAATCAATTGGGTTCGGCCATTATCGTGTTGGCGACGACGGCTGATGACAAAGTCAGCCTGGTCGCAGGCGTGACCAAGGATCTGACTGACCGCGTGAAAGCCGGCGAGTTGATCGGCAACGTGGCGCAGCAGGTCGGCGGCAAGGGCGGTGGTCGCCCTGATATGGCGATGGCGGGGGGGACGGATATCAACGCCCTGCCAGCGGCGTTAAACAGCGTAGAAGCCTGGGTGGCCTCAAAGCTGTGAACATAAATAAATAGCACGGACAAACGCCATAATACTTTGTTGATTATGGCGTTTTCATACTGTGCTAACACAATTTAGTTACAATTGCGGGAACAAAGTTTTTCTGGTCGGCTAAACTTACCATTATCTGAGGTGGGACCAAGTCTGCTTACACTTATTGTGGATTGCGCGGCTTACGTTTTCACCACATATGATGGATAATGACGGGGAAACTGAGAGACCCGACTCTTTTAATCTTTCAAGGAGCAAAGAATGTTAATTCTGACTCGTCGAGTTGGTGAAACCCTCATGATTGGCGATGAGGTTACGGTCACTGTGCTAGGGGTAAAAGGCAACCAGGTGCGTATTGGTGTGAACGCCCCCAAAGAGGTTTCAGTTCACCGTGAAGAAATCTATCAGCGCATTCAGGCAGAGAAGTCTCAGCAGACGACTTACTGATTCCGAAGCAGCGTCTCGTTGCCAGACGAGACGCTACTGCATCGTTTTACCCACTTCTTTCGTTCTCCCCTCTCTTTTTCGTGATTATTTTCCCGGTTAGTTTCCTGCTTTATTGCTGCAGACGTTGCGGTTGCCTGTTGATAAAACGCCCTTTTTGCCGTGAAATCGCCCATGTTGGGTGCGAATTGTGCAAACGCGCATGAGTTGGGAAAAATTGTTTGACTTAAAAGTCGGAGAAAGTAATATGTGCGCCACGCAGTGCCGATGAGCTTCTCCAAAGCAAGTTAGGCACAATTCGAAAGAAGCGTATGGTGAGGTGGCCGAGAGGCTGAAGGCGCTCCCCTGCTAAGGGAGTATGCGGTCAAAAGCTGCATCCGGGGTTCGAATCCCCGCCTCACCGCCATTTGCATCCGTAGCTCAGCTGGATAGAGTACTCGGCTACGAACCGAGCGGTCGGAGGTTCGAATCCTCCCGGATGCACCATATTTGCAGTATGGTGGGGTAGTAACAACGTACCATACGGTATCAAAAAAGAATTCCTGTGCATCCGTAGCTCAGCTGGATAGAGTACTCGGCTACGAACCGAGCGGTCGGAGGTTCGAATCCTCCCGGATGCACCATTCTTAATCTCACTCGTCGCGAAGAGAAATCTTCAAGCGGGTGGAAGAAAAGAAAGTGTTACCAGGGAGGATAACGTTGCTTAAGCAACGGCCCGCAGGGTGAGGCGCTAGCGCCGAATCATCCTCCCGGATGCACCATTCTTCAAGTCTGGTTTTATTAGCAAAGCCGGCACGCGGTAAAAATAGTAATGCATCCGTAGCTCAGCTGGATAGAGTACTCGGCTACGAACCGAGCGGTCGGAGGTTCGAATCCTCCCGGATGCACCATCTAAGAGAAGCCCGCCTTAGCGGGTTTTTGCTTTTCTGTTATTCGTGAAACAGGCAAGCGGCAAAAACAGTCATGCATCCGTAGCTCAGCTGGATAGAGTACTCGGCTACGAACCGAGCGGTCGGAGGTTCGAATCCTCCCGGATGCACCATGTTTAACCTCCCGTATCGCGAAGAGAAATCGTCATGCGGGTGGTAAAAAGAAAGTGTCCTTGGGGAGGATAACGTTGCTTTAGCAACGGCCCGCAGGGTGAGGCGTTGGCGCCGAATCATCCTCCCGGATGCACCATCTAAGAGAAACCCGCTTTGGCGGGTTTTTCGCTTTTCAGCATTTAGCCATTCTCTCTTCACCCCTTTCCTTCTTTGCATCCGATCGATCACAGCACATTCCGCTATGACGCAGTCAGCGACAACCCAACGGCTTTACGCTAAAGTAGTTTTCTTTCCTCAACGATCATGGAGTAACGATGTACGACCGCTATCAGGGTCTTATTTTCGACATGGACGGCACGATTCTGGACACTGAGCCAACGCACCGTAAAGCGTGGCGCGAAGTGCTGTCCCGTTATGGCATGACGTTTGATGAAGCGGCCATGGTGGCGCTGAGCGGTTCACCGACCTGGCGCATCGCTCAGGCGATTATCGCCAGCCATCAGGCCGATCTCGATCCCCATCACCTGGCGGCGGAGAAAACGCGCGCGGTGGAAGCGATGCTGCTGGATAGCGTGCGTCCATTGCCATTGATCGAGGTGGTGAAGTCCTATCACGGCCGCCGTCCGATGGCGGTCGGCACCGGCAGCGAGCACCGCATGGCGGAAATGCTGCTGCGTCATCTCGGCCTGTTCAACTGCTTCGACGCGATCGTCGGTGCGGACGATGTACAGCGCCATAAACCGGAGCCGGATACCTTCCTGCGCTGTGCCGAACTGATCGGCGTGCCGCCGGAAAAATGCGTGGTGTTTGAAGACGCCGAGTTTGGCATTCAGGCGGCAAAAAATGCCGGCATGGCTGTGGTAGACGTTCGTACGCTGTGAGTAGTACGCTAGCCGTAATATCGTTATTTGGCAGCAGCTTCCTCAGTGCGACGCTGCTGCCGGGAAATTCAGAAATCGTTCTGGTCGCCTTGCTGACCCAGAGTCGCGTCTCGCCGGAGTTGCTGGTGCTGGCCGCGACCCTGGGCAACACTCTTGGCGGGTTGACCAATGTCATTATCGGGCGCCTGTTACCGGCGTTGAAACCACAGCGGGGGCTGGCAACGGCGCTCGGGTGGCTGCAACGCTTTGGCCCGGCTGCGCTGTTGCTCAGCTGGGTGCCGGTGGTGGGCGATTTGTTGTGCGTGTTGGCAGGTTGGCTGCGCATGCCCTGGGGCTCTGTCGCGCTGTTTCTGTGTATCGGAAAGGCGCTGCGTTACATCGTTTTGGCTATGATAACGGTACAGGGCATCGCCTGGTGGCAGTAACCAAGTGAATATAACTCAATATTCTCTCGGGTGCGGATTCAGTATGCTTACGAGTTATTGTTTTTAGAAGCGGGAGGTCAATTTGATCCCGGACGTATCACAGGCGCTTTCTTGGTTGGAAGCCCATCCCCAGGCATTAAAAGGCATTCGTCGCGGCATCGAGCGTGAAACGCTGCGAGTCACGCCGAACGGCACCTTGGCGACCACCGGGCATCCGGAAAAGCTGGGGGCGGCATTGACGCACCACTGGATCACCACGGATTTCGCCGAGGCGCTGTTAGAGTTCATTACGCCGGTTGATGACAATATCGATCACTTGCTGACGTTCCTGCGCGATATTCATCGCTACGTGGCGCGCAACATTGGCGATGAGCGCATGTGGCCGCTCAGCATGCCGTGCTTTATCGAAGCCGAGCAGGACATCGAGCTGGCGCAGTTCGGTTCGTCGAACATCGGCCGCATGAAGACGCTGTACCGTGAAGGGCTGAAGAATCGCTATGGCGCGCTGATGCAGACCATTTCCGGCGTGCACTACAACTTCTCGCTGCCGTTGGAGTTTTGGCAGGCCTGGGCCGGCGTGCAGGACGCAGAAAGCGGTAAAGAGCAGATCTCGGCCGGTTATTTCCGCCTGATCCGCAACTATTACCGTTTCGGCTGGGTGATCCCGTATCTGTTCGGCGCATCGCCGGCCATTTGTTCTTCGTTCCTCAAAGGGCGCGAGACCACTCTGCCGTTCGAGCGCACCGAGCAGGGGATGTGCTACCTGCCGTACGCCACTTCGCTGCGCCTGAGCGACTTGGGTTATACCAATAAATCGCAGAGTAATCTGGGCATCACCTTCAACGATCTGCACAGCTATGTGGCCGGTTTGAAGCGGGCGATCGCCACGCCTTCCGAAGAGTTCGCCAAGCTGGGCGTGAAAGAGGGCGATCGCTACCTGCAGCTGAACAGCAACGTTCTGCAAATCGAGAATGAGCTGTATGCGCCGATCCGGCCAAAGCGCGTGACCCAAAGCGGCGAGACGCCGTCGGACGCGCTGCTGCGCGGCGGTATCGAATACATTGAAGTGCGTTCGCTGGACATCAACCCATTCTCGCCGATCGGCGTGGATGCGGTGCAGGCGCGTTTCCTGGATCTGTTCCTGGTGTGGTGCGCGCTGGCGGATGCACCGGAGATGAGCAGCGATGAGCTGCTGTGCACGCGCAAGAACTGGAACCGGGTGATCCTCGAAGGGCGCAAGCCGGGCCAGACCATCGGCATCGGCTGTGGCGCCAGCCATGAGCCGCTGGAGAAAGTCGGCAAGGCGCTGTTCGCCGATCTGCGTCGGGTGGCGGAAGTGCTGGACGGCGAAGCCGGCGATCGTCAATACCAGCAGGTGTGCGATGAGCTGGTCGCCGCGTTTGACGATCCTGAGCTGACCTTCTCCGCGCGCATTCTCAAGGCAATGAAGGCGGAAGGCACCGGGCGCGTCGGTTTGCAGCTGGCGGAGCAGTATCGCCAGACATTGCTGGAAGAACCGTTGGAAATCCTGAACGAAGCCGAGCTGGATAAAGAGCGGGAAGCCTCGTGGCAGCGTCAACGCGACATAGAAGCCAATGATACGCTAAGCTTTGAAGCGTTCCTGAAGCAAAACGGCGGAAGCTGAAAAAGAAAAAGGCCACATCAATGTGGCCAAATATGCATCTCTGATGACAGGGATGATGATAACAAATGCGCGTCTTTCACATACTCAGACTCGCAGGGTTGGAAAAGGTTTCCCGGTTAGGAAAAAAAGTTTCGAAATAAATGCTCTTTTACGAGGAGGTAGCGAAATGCCATTGCTGGATAGCTTTACCGTCGATCATACCCGTATGGCAGCTCCGGCTGTCCGCGTTGCAAAAACCATGAAAACGCCTCATGGCGATACCATCACGGTGTTTGATCTGCGCTTTTGCCGCCCGAACCTGGAAGTGATGCCCGAGCGCGGCATTCACACGCTGGAGCACCTGTTCGCCGGCTTTATGCGTGACCACCTGAACGGCCAGGGCGTGGAAATTATCGACATCTCCCCGATGGGCTGTCGCACCGGTTTCTACATGAGCCTGATCGGCGTGCCGGAAGAGCAGCGCGTTGCCGATGCCTGGAAAGCGGCGATGGCCGACGTGCTGAAAGTGACCGACCAGCGCAAGATCCCTGAGCTTAACGAGTACCAGTGCGGCACCTACCATATGCACTCGCTGGAAGAAGCGCAGGAAATCGCCAAGCACATTCTGGATCACGGCGTGGTGGTGAACCACAACGACGAGCTGGCGCTGCCGAAAGAGAAGCTGCAGGAACTGCATATCTAGTCGTGCGTGGCCCGCAAAATAAAAAAAGACGCGATTTCGCGTCTTTTTTACGTTCTGGCCGAGGGCTAATGATGGCCGACGCTGGACTGCAGCGAGGTGATCGGCGTGACCCGCACCTGTTTAATCATGTTGCCCTGCACGTCGAGGATGTCGATATCGTAATGACCGATGCGCACCCGGGTGCCGATTTCGGGGATCTCTTCCAGCTCTTCCAGCAGCATGCCGTTGACGGTACGGGCTTCATTGGCCGGCAAGGTCCAGTTGAAGGCCTTGTTCAGCTCGCGCACGTTGGCGGTGCCGTCGATCAAGACCGAACCGTCGCTCTGCGGCGTGACTTCTTCCGCCAGCGTGGGTGACATCGAGGTGGTGAAATCGCCCACGATCTCCTCGAGGATGTCTTCCACCGTGACCAGGCCCTGAATGTCGCCGTACTCGTCGACCACGATGCCGACCTTCTCTTTGTTGCGCTGGAATTTCACCAGCTGCACGTTGAGCGGCGTGCCTTCCGGAACGAAATAGATCTCATCGGCGGCGCGCAGCAGGTTCTCTTTGTTGAACTCTTTTTTCTCGGTCATCAGGCGGTAGGCTTCGCGCACGCGCAGCATGCCGATCGCATCGTCCAGCGAGCTGCGATACAGCACGATGCGGCCGTGCGGCGAGTGGGTCAGCTGGCGCATGATCGACTTCCAGTCGTCGTTGACGTCGATGCCGACGATCTCGGTGCGCGGCACCATGATGTCGTTGACCGTCACCTTTTCCAGATCCAGCACCGAGATCAGCATGTCCTGATTGCGGCGGGAGATCTGCGACTGGGATTCGCGCACGATGGTGCGCAGCTCATCCTTGCTGACGGCGTCGCTGATGCGCACGTTGGTGCGAATGCCGAACAGGCGCAAGGTCAGGCTGGTGATGCCGTTGAGCAGCCAGACCAGCGGGAACATCACCTTTTGCAACGGGGCCAGCAGGACGCTGCTGGGGAAGGCGATGCGTTCCGGATAGAGTGCGGCGAAGGTCTTCGGCAGCACTTCGGCGAACAGCAGCACGGCGAAAGTCAGTATGCCGGTCGCAATCGCCACGCCGAGATCGCCATACAGCCGCATGCCGACGATGGTCGCCAGCGCCGAAGCGAGGATGTTGACCAGGTTGTTGCCGATCAGCACCAGGCCGATCAGCCGATCCGGTTTTTGCAGCAGCTTCTCGACCCGACGCGCCGAGCGGTTGCCCTGTTTGGACAGGTGACGCAGGCGATAACGGTTGAGCGTCATCATGCCGGTTTCGGAGGCGGAGAAGTAAGCGGAGACCACGATCATGATCACCAGGATAATGATGAGGGTCCCCGTCGACACATGCTCCAATGCAGTATTCCTTATAGAGAGGGAGAATTGAGCCAGGCTGGCCTAGCGCACCATCACCTGCTGAATCAGACGGCTGCCGAAGTAGGCGAGCGTCAGCAGGAAGGCGCCGGCGAAGCTGAACCAGACGACGCGGCGGCCGCGCCAGCCCTCATGGTAGTGGCCCCACAACAGCACGATATACACGAACCAGGCCATGATCGACAGCACGGCTTTATGCACGTTCTCTTTGCTGAACAGATTATCCATGTACAGCAGGCCGGTGCACAGGGTGAGCGTCAGCAGCACCACGCCGATCTGGGTGATATGGAACATCTTGCGCTCAATGCTCATCAGCGGCGGCATGTCGGCGCTGAAGGTCAGCTTCTTGTTTTTCAACAGGTAGTCGAGCCAGGCGAGCTGCAAGGCATAGAGCGCGGCGATGATCAGGGTGGCGTAAGAGAACAGCGCCAGGCCGATATGCACCATCAGTTCCGGGCTGGCCTCCAGGTGAGTGATGAACTCGCCGGGCATAAAGCTGGCGAAGGCCAGGTTGATCATCGCGAAGCTGTAGACGATTGGCAGCAGGAACCAGCCGCGATCGCGCGAAGCGACGAAGGTCATCACCGAGCAGATGATCAGGCTGACGATGGAACCAATGTTCAGCAGGCTGAGATTCTGCCCGGCGCTGACGTCAAAGATGCGCTGCTGCAGCGCGATGGCGTGGCAAATCAGCGCCACCACCGCCGAGACGAGGGCAAGCCGACGGTATGCGCTATTCTTCCGCAACAAACTGGGAATGATCAGTCCAAGGCTGAGCAGGTAGGCCATCAAAGCCACAATGGAGAAAACTGGCATAGCGTTTAATTTTGCTTCGGCGTGGTTAATTGGAGTGTCAGTATAACGTTGCGCGCGTTTCACTCCAACCTATCTCCAACGCTGAGGCAGAGATCCTGCTCGCTTCGTGTTATCATCGGCGCAATTGTGTCGCCGGAGCGGCCTGTCATTACACGTTGAGCATGAGACGATGTTTGAAAATTTAACCGATCGATTGTCGCGCACGTTGCGCAATATCAGCGGCCGCGGGCGGCTGACCGAAGAAAATATCAAGGAAACCCTGCGTGAAGTGCGTATGGCATTGCTGGAAGCGGACGTTGCGCTGCCGGTGGTGCGCGACTTCATCAACCGCGTCAAAGAGAGCGCGGTTGGCCATGAAGTCAACAAGAGCCTGACGCCGGGGCAGGAATTCGTCAAGATCGTCAAGGGCGAGCTGATCGCCGCGATGGGCGAAGTCAACACCGAGCTGAATCTGGCGGCTCAGCCGCCGGCGGTGGTGCTGATGGCGGGCCTGCAGGGCGCCGGTAAAACCACCAGCGTTGGTAAGCTCGGCAAGTTCCTGAAAGAAAAACAGAAGAAGAAAGTGTTGGTGGTTTCCGCGGACGTTTATCGCCCGGCGGCGATCAAACAGCTGGAAACGCTGGCGGAAGGTGTCGGCATCGATTTCTTCCCGTCCGACGTCAAAGAAAAACCGATCGACATCGTCAACCGCGCGTTGCAGCAGGCCAAGCTGAAGTTCTATGACGTACTGATCGTCGATACCGCCGGCCGTCTGCACGTTGACGAAGCGATGATGGACGAGATCAAACAGGTGCACGCGGCCATCAAGCCGGTGGAAACCCTGTTCGTGGTCGACGCCATGACCGGCCAGGACGCCGCCAATACCGCCAAGGCGTTTAACGAAGCGCTGCCGCTGACCGGCGTGGTGCTGACCAAGGTCGACGGCGATGCGCGCGGCGGTGCGGCGTTGTCCATCCGCCACATCACCGGCAAGCCGATCAAGTTCCTCGGCGTCGGCGAGAAGACCGAAGCGCTGGAGCCGTTCTATCCGGATCGCGTGGCGTCACGCATCCTGGGCATGGGCGACGTGCTGTCGCTGATCGAAGATATCGAAAGCAAGGTCGACCGCGAGCAGGCGGAGAAACTGGCCAACAAGCTGAAGAAGGGCGACGGTTTCGATCTGACCGACTTCCTGGAGCAGCTCAAGCAGATGCGCAACATGGGCGGCATGGCCAATATGCTGAGCAAGCTGCCGGGCGCGGGCCAGCTGCCGGATAACGTCAAGTCGCAGATGGACGACAAAGTGTTGGTGCGCATGGAGGCGATCATCAACTCGATGACGCTGAAAGAGCGCGCCAAACCGGAAATCATCAAGGGCTCGCGCAAGCGCCGCATCGCGATGGGGGCCGGCATGCAGGTGCAGGACGTCAACCGCTTGCTGAAGCAGTTCGACGAAATGCAGCGTATGATGAAGAAGATGAAGAAAGGCGGTATGGCGAAGATGATGCGCGGCATGAAAGGTATGATGCCGCCGGGCTTCCCAGGCCGCTGACGGGCCTCCGCACGCCGAGTGCGGGCGCTTTCAGCATTCGCCGTTCGCGGTGAAAACCGCCCGAAATTTGACAGGCTGCAAAAGTTGTCCCCTGCGATCGACGCTTTAGATTGCTTTTTGCGCCAAAATGAGTAAAATTTTCGGGCTTTTTATATTGCAACCGGGCCCCGTCCCTCAATGGGGCCCGGCTGTTTTATTAACTAAAGAGGATGTTATGGTAACAATTCGTTTGGCACGTGGCGGCGCTAAAAAGCGTCCGTTCTATCAAGTAGTAGTGACCGACAGCCGCAACGCTCGTGATGGTCGTTTCATCGAGCGCGTAGGCTTCTTCAACCCGATCGCTTCCGGTCAGGCTGAAGCACTGCGTCTGGACCTGGACCGCATCGAGCACTGGGTTGGTCTGGGTGCAACCGTTTCTGATCGCGTTCACGCGCTGATCAAAGACGCTAAGAAAGCAGCTTAATCTGTCGCGGTGGTGGCAATGAGCAAGCAACTCAAACCGGTAGCGCCTAAGCAGCCGATTGTACTCGGTAAAATGGGGTCCGCTTACGGCATTCGTGGTTGGCTCAGAGTGTTTTCATCCACCGAGAACGCCGAAAGCATTTTTGACTATCAGCCGTGGTTTATCCAGCAGGCGGGTCAGTGGCAGCATATCGAGTTGGAAGACTGGAAGCGCCACAGTCAGGATCTGATCATCAAAGTCAAAGGCATTGACGATCGGGACGCGGCGAATCTGCTGACCAATCGCGAGATTATGGTGGATTCTGAGCAACTTCCTCCGCTGGAGGGTGACGATTACTACTGGAAAGACCTGATGGGCTGCCAGGTAGTCACCACCGCCGGCTACGAGCTGGGTAAAGTCATCGATATGATGGAAACCGGCTCGAACGATGTGATGGTTGTGAAAGCGAACCTGAAAGATGCGTTCGGCATGAAGGAGCGGTTGATTCCGTTTCTTCATGGGCAGGTTATCAAGAAAGTCGATCTCACTGCCCGCGTGATTGAGGCAGATTGGGATCCTGGTTTTTGACCCCCGGATCAAACGGTCGAAGCAAGTGGAATAACGGTAAGGGGATTGGCTTGTGTTCATCGGTATTGTAAGCCTGTTTCCTGAGATGTTCCGCGCTATCACCGATTACGGGGTGACTGGCCGGGCAGTAAAAAATGGCCTGCTGAGCGTGCAGTGTTGGAGTCCGCGCGACTTCACCTACGACCGGCATCGTACCGTGGACGATCGCCCTTACGGCGGCGGCCCGGGAATGCTGATGATGGTGCAGCCTTTACGGGAAGCCATTCATGCGGCGAAAGCAGCGGCAGGCGAGGGAGCAAAGGTGATTTATCTGTCACCTCAGGGGCGCAAGCTGGATCAAACCGGCGTGTGCGAACTGGCGGCCAATCAGAAGATGATTCTGGTGTGCGGCCGTTACGAAGGGATAGACGAGCGCGTAATCCAAACCGAAATTGACGAAGAATGGTCAATCGGCGATTACGTTCTCAGCGGCGGGGAACTGCCGGCGATGACCCTGATTGATTCAGTCGCCCGTTTCATACCGGGTGTGCTGGGCCATCAGGCCTCAGCGGAGGAAGACTCCTTCGCCGACGGATTGCTGGACTGCCCGCACTATACCCGCCCCGAGGTGTTGGAAGGAATGGAAGTACCGCCGGTTCTGCTGTCGGGCAACCATGCCGAGATACGTCGCTGGCGCTTAAAGCAGTCGCTGGGCCGAACCTGGCTTAGAAGACCTGAACTTCTAGAAAGCCTAGCTCTGACTGACGAGCAAGCGGTGTTGCTGGCTGAGTTCCAACGGGAACATCAGACCAGGCAACAGGACTATGAAGGAAACGTCTGACATCAGACGGGACCGATATATCAGTTTACCTAGGGTAAGAGACATATTATGAGCAACATTATTAAGCAACTTGAACAAGAGCAGATGAAACAAGACGTACCTGCATTCCGTCCGGGTGATTCCGTGGAAGTGAAGGTATGGGTCGTTGAAGGTAGCAAAAAACGTCTGCAGGCATTCGAGGGCGTGGTTATCGCTATCCGTAACCGCGGTCTGCACTCTGCATTCACTGTTCGTAAGATTTCCAACGGCGAAGGTGTTGAGCGCGTATTCCAGACTCACTCCCCAGTAATCGACAGCATTACTGTTAAACGTCGTGGTGCCGTTCGTAAAGCTAAACTGTACTACCTGCGTGAACGTACTGGTAAGGCTGCTCGTATCAAAGAGCGTCTGAACCGCGTTAACTAACGCTGCATCCAAAAGTTAATAGTTATCAGGGGTTGGCCTATGCCAACCCCTTTTTTTATCTGAAAATCCGGCTGCGTTGCATTTGCGAGATTTCGTCTGCGCGCCGCCAACATAATAAAGCCTGCATAAGCAGGCTTTTTGCATTACAGCGCCGCGGCGCTTTGTTTATGCTGACTCTCCGGCGGGTGAGGCTGCGCCGGGATAATGTCATCGCCAGGTTTGACGATCACCCGCGCGACGGACTCGTGCGTGGCAAACGTGCAGCTGCAATTGATGTTGCGGCATTGATGGTAACGCTCTTTGGTCGACTCGCTCAGATAGCGACTGGAGCGAGTGTGGGCCACGTGACCGCATAATGGACAGTGCATCATAGTTGAATCCCTCGTTCTGCTACATCAGGTTATATGACTTATAATAGCTCATTAACTCGCAAAAGCAAGATTAAGATGCAAATGAATTATCACTCCTCCGTGATTGCAAACTCCATGCGTTGAGTCAGTACATCTAATGCGAGGCTGGTGGAGAAACCTCGATCATTAAGCGTGTGAACGACTTGACTAATGATCCAAGGTTGTCTGTCGATAACCTCTTTGAATCCACTCAGGTGGATCGGCGTTTCTGGACTGAGATCAGGCCGGCCGACGGCGAGGTTTATGGAAAATTGCACATTCCCTTGCTGAATGTTTGCCCACCTCGCTTTTGCCGCACGCATTGCGCTTTCTTTGTTCGCGTAGAGCGTCGGCAGGGTAAAAACGTTATTGCTTTCACCTGCCAGATAGCTTGAAGCCGCATTTTCATCTGTGGTATTCCCTTCCTCACGTTGTACTGTCATCTGCTGTTGCCTGGCATGCTGAGTATCTTGCCATTTGGCAATAACGCCGGTGTAAGCGTTCCGATCGGCCACATTGAAGTAGTGCTGGTCGCCATCGCTGCGTTCCAAAGTCATTGACGGCAGAGGTTTGCCCGAGATGCTTAGACCGGAACCTGGGACCAGAAACAGCAGGCGTTCATTTTTAATGGCGGCGACGGCACCATTCATGGTCGCCAGCCGGGTAAGAAAGGCGACATCCGTTTCCTGAGACTGATCGATATGCGTGATTTTGATCTCTGCCAGTCCTGCCGCCAGCGTATGCCCCATCCGGTTACGGTTGGCCACTTCGTTGACGATGTCACCAAGGGTGCGATCGTGATAGGAATGATCTCGCGCCACGTTCATCGAGTTTCGAAAGTCGACGCTGCGGGCCCGAATGACGAGTTTATCCGGTGCGCCACGATGTTCGATTTCATCAACGATAAACTTGCCTTTGTCGATCAAGGCTTGTCCTTTCCAGCCGAGCTTCACGGTGAGCGTTTGGCCGCGTTTGGGCATGGCGATTTGCCCATCCGCATCGTCGAGCTCAAGATCCAATCGATCCGCGGTAAAACCGCGATTATCGGTTAACGTCAATGAGAGCAGACGGTGGCGGAAAGCCTCCGTGATGTCCGCTTGCTGTAAAAACAGGGCATAGTCTGGCGCAATGAGCGCGCCAATAGGGACGGGGGTTTGCGTGATCACGGCAGCATCTCCCCGAGCCGCGCCGCAGCCTGACCTGCTTTATCGGCAAGGTCAGAGGCTTGTTGGCGCAGATCGCCGAACATGGCGATCAGCGATTCATCAACGCGCATCAGATTGATCGTAAACTCTATCTGTCGCGCGCTGCCGTTCGAGAAAAGCTGGGTTTTCGTGTCGACTATGCTTTCAATGACATACATCCCATGAATAGTTCCATTGCCCTCGATCAGCGGCCAGGCTCTGCCTTGGGCAGCCATGAGCTGAAGCGCCATCAATGATAATGTCCCTCCGGTTACTTCCGGTACCAAGACTCCCGTCAGCGTTATTTTCTCATTGTCTACTCCCAGAAACTGCGCGGCAGGGCGCTGGCCGATGCGCGGCAGGGTCGGCCAGCGGTAATTGGCGCTGCGTTGCATGCTTTGATAAGGCACGGTTTTCAACATAAAAACGAACATGCCGAGGGTCAGCATCATCATATTTCTCCTATTCGCGAGATTAACTCATCCGACTGCGGGCGTTTGCCGCTTGGCGATGAGCAAGCAATTCAAATTGCCGCGCGACTTCGCGGCCGATGTCTTGTTCATTCTGACCGGCGCCGGCAGTGATGTTGATAGTGACCGACGGAACCTGGATTTGGGTTACCGGCGAACCTGCTACCGGTGAGGCTGGCATTACAGGCGCGCTGAGCGACAGTAAAGCCGCCGACATGGCGGCCGTATGGCGGCGGCCGGTCACTTGAACGGGGCCGCTGACCAACTCAGGACCGTTTTCACCTACAATGCCGAATTGTCCGGCAGGAATGTCTCCCCCGCGATCGAACTTGCCGGCAAACCAGGCGCTGCCGTTTTCGGCATTGCCAGAGGTGCCGCTCTTATCGCCAAATTGCATCCAGTCGGGAAGATATTCGGTCAATGAAGTCAGTTGTTTTATCCAGCCATCAATGGTGTCTGAAATGTAATTCTTCAGCGCCTCACACCCTGCCGATATCTGCTCCCAAAGGTGGCTAAAGAAGGGGCCGACCTTGTCCCAGTTTTCAATCAGGGTGAAAGCGGCAAGCGCAACCAGGCCGACAATGGCCAGCAGCGGGTTGGCCATCGCTATACGCCCCAGCCACATCATGGCTTGCCCGGCCTTTAGGATCGCGCCGCTGATAATAGAGAACCCTGAGAGTACCTGGGTGGCGACCAGGCTGACGCCGCTGAGGCCGCCGAGCAATAACGTGAGCCCACCGGCGACCTGCAGCAAGGTGCCGGCTAACGCCGGATTATTGGTTATCCAGGTATTCAGTTTTACCAGCCACTCTGTCGCCGTTTGGGTCAGTTCCCGCAGGGCTGCGTTTTGGCCGGTAAACAAGTTGATTCTCAGGCTATCCCATGAGGCAAAAAGCTTTTGGATATCACCCTCTATATTGTCGCCTTTGACGGTGACCAAGTGCTGCGCTGAGCCGGCAACCTGGTTGGCCTGGAGTTTTTCTCTGCCCAAAGGCGCAATCTGTTGCGCCGCACTGAAGATATCGGCACCTGTTGTGGCTTTACTTTTCATGGCTGCACCAACGGCCCGAACATCCATGCCATATTGATTGCTGGCCAGCGCCAATACATCGGCAATACGATCGAATTGATCGGGGCCCAGATTGAAGCTGCGCTGCATTTCCGTCATCGTTGCGGCGGTTTCGTTGACGCTGCTGCCCGTCGCGGCGGAGAGTGTCAGTGCGGCGGGCGAAGCCGTTAAAATTTCCTTGGCATTCAACCCTTGTTTTGCCAGCGCTGTTTGCGCTTGTAGGGCTTGATCCGGGGTATAACCGGATTGGCTCATACCGCGAGCCTGCTGCTCGAGAGCCGTGAGCTGCGGATCGGACTTGCCCAGATTCAGCTGTGCCCGCAGTTGAGAAAGCTGTTTTTCAAATTCGATTCCCGGCGCCAGCAGGTTAGCTCCCCCTATGGCGGCACTTTTGGCGACAGAAAAGCCTGCGCTGCTGGTGTTGCGTAATTTTTCCAGCTTGTCGAGGCGCGCTTGATTGCCTGCCTGTGCGGATCGGTAGCGCTCCTGCGCTATCGATTGCCGTTGTTCTTTTAGGGTAACGATAGCGGCGCCGGCATTAATTCTGCCGTCACGCAGATTTTTGCGCTCATTGCCGAGCGATTGTAGATTAATCCCTTGCTGGGTAAGATGATGGCGCTGGCTTTTATCGATTGCGGCGAGGAGATCACGTTTCTTTTCCAGGGCATTTATCGTCTCCGCGACCTGCGCAATCTCTTTGTTCATAAATCGGGAACGCTGGCTTGGCTCGCGATCTTTCGTCAGCATTGCCAGCGCGGCGGATTTTTTGCGCGACGCTGCCAGCAACTTATTGGTCTCAGCCAGCGACTGGTTCGTCTTTTGGAAAGCGTCGATGTCATTTTCCTGCCGGCGCAGATGTTTGACTTTTTTCTCTGCTCGTTGGATATCCTGTCCCAGACTGTTGTACAGGTTTTTATCCCCGGAGGGCCTGCGCAACTGCCTCATCAGTTCTTTGCTCTGCTTGGCTATCGCTTGAAGCCCGATGACAATCTCGTTTTGTGACTCCAGCTCCTGTCTGCTGTTACTCATCTGTTTTTACTCCACTACGTTGCAGCGCTCTGTGGCGCCAGCCGATCAGCTCCGCCAGCGTCATGCCGTTCATTTCTGACGGCGGCCAGTGGAAAATCACCGCGATATCCGCCATCAGGTCATCTACTGTCAGAGTAGGATCGACCGTTACTCGGCCGATGTCGGCGACAAAAAACCGATCACCTGGCCGGCCAGCGCAATCAGGTCAGGCAGTTCCAAACGGGCACACTCTTCCTTGGTCAGGTTCGGGTAGGTGACCCGAGGCAGAATAGTGATCAACGCATCGACATCGGCGTTGGCCAGCGCGGCCAGACCGATGCCGCGCAGGCTGCCGGCATTCGGCTTGGTCACTTGCACGCGAGTGATTTCGCTATCGCCACGTTTAATCGGAGTATTCAGGACGACGGTGTTTTCCTGGGATGCATTCAGTTCCATGGGGTATCCAGTTTTCAGTCGGAAAAAGGGGGCCAGCGCGGGGCTGGCCGTTTGAGGTGAAAAATTACAGGCCGATGGCGCGGCGGTGCGCTGCCAGCAGATCTACGCCGTCGACTTTTTCGATCATGTTGACGGTATCGATCTCGATCAGCTCTTTGCCGTCGATGCTCAACTTGAAGTAAGTGCAGTCGGTGGAAACTTTGGTTTCGGTATCTTCACCCTGCTTGAAGTCGCCGCTGTCGATCTCTTTATGACGGCCGCGCATCACCACTTCGAGCGCAGAGACGTCGCCGGTATCGTCGCGTTGGAAAGAGCCGGTAAAGCGCAGCGGTACCGCATCGACGCGGCCCCATTGCTTGAGCACCAGTTCGTCAATGCCGCCCATGATCCATTCCACCACCAGCGCATCGTCGTCCAGGCCGAAGTCCACCGAGGCTGCGCCGCTCATGCCGCCGCCGCGGAATTTTTCCAGCTTGCGTGTCAGTTTCGGCAGCGTCATTGAGGAAACCACGCCCATATAGTTGAAGCCGTCGTTAAACAGGTTCAGGTATTTCAGTTTTTTTGGCAGTGCCATGCTTCAGTCTCCTTAGCTGTTCACGGATGCGGCGAAGTTCGCCAGGTAGCGATCGGTAATGCGCTGACGCAGAGTCAGATCCTCCAGAGGCGGTACCGGGGTGTAGTCGTAATCGATAAACAGCTTGCCGGCCTTCAGGGTCTCTTTGTCGTTGGCGCTTTCGTCATACCAGCAGTCACCGTCGATGATCAGACCGGCGGATTTCAGTTCGCGGAACTTGGCCTTGATGCCGTCGATCATGTCGCGGATCAGCGTCGGGGTAAGCGGACGGTCAACCGCCCACAGATGAGCTTCGGCCAAGGTGTCGGCCAATACCTGCGCGGTGCGGGTATAGTTTTCAAACTGGAACAGCGGCTCGTCGGAGCAGGTGCGAGATCCCCAGAACTTGAAGCCATCTTTGCGGATCAGGGTGGTGACGCAACCTTCATTCAGCAGATCGGCGTCGGTGCCTGCGGTTTGCAGATCCCAAAATACGCTGGCCGAGATACCGCTCACACCGTTGACGCCGACGTTGGATAAGGTTTTATGCCAGCCGGTCTCCTGGTCGATCTTGGCACGCAGCCCCAGTGCACGAGCGGTGGCGAAGGCGATGTCGCTGCTGTTGGTGGTGGTATTCCAGTTGATGAAGTCCGGCCAAATCAGCATCAGTTCGCGCTGGCTGAAGTTGGCGCGATATTTGATGGCGTCGGACACGGTTTTACAGCCGTAAGCGCTGATATAGCCGAAAGCGCGCAGCTGCTGGCAGATGCCGGCCAACGCGGTCGCCACTTCCTGATTATCATGGCCCGGTACGCCCAGAATGCGCGGTTTCACGCCCAGCTCGGCCTGAGCGGCCAGCAGCGCTTTCATGCCGGTGTACTTACCGTTTTCATCGGCGCCACCGATGATATTGGACGTGGTTTCGGCCTCGTCTTTCCCTTCCGCCACGCGTACCACGACGGTTACCGGCTTAGTCTGCTCGGCGATCGCCAGCAGCGAACGCGCCAGCGTCCCTTTTTTACCTGCTTTGCCGCTGGCGGCCAGGACGTCGGTAATCAGCACCGGGGTGTTGAGAGGAAACAGGGTTGCATCGGCATCTTCTGCGGTACAAACCATGCCGACAATGGCCGTCGAGACGGTGGAAATTACGCGGGTGCCTTCGTTGATTTCGAGGACACGCACGCCGTGGTGATAGTCACCCATAGCATTACTCCGTTTGTGGTTGGTGATGACAGCATGCCTGTTGGGAGGTGGCGCCGCATCTCATTCGGGGTGTGGGGTAACTGGTACAACAGCAGGAAAAATAAAGAAAAAAAACGCCCCAGGCGGGGCGTTGAACGACGTTATTGCGGCGGTTGCGGCCAGTCGATATCCGGGGCCGCTTCGGGATCGACCCGATTAAGCAATACGCGGTAGGTTTTCCAGCGGGTCAGCAGCCGCAGTTCCTCTTCGCTCGCCATTCCCAGATCAGTAGCGTCGTTAAGCGTTTCTATCTGCAGTGAACTTTGCTTAATCAACTCTTGTTTTTTATTGGCGGCCTGTTGCCGTAGCTCCTGAGTTGAATACGATCTTGGTATGATGTTTTCTCCATCAAAAATCCAGCGGCCGTTGATATCAGCGCCTTCTGGCAAGTTTTCGACCTCCGCCACACTCATATTTTCTGGGAAAAATCCGGAAACGTCATAATGGCCTTCGGCATTCGGTTTCGCGGTGATTGAACGAATGATCCCGTCCTTGTCATACATCAGTTTTACCGTCTCAGGACGGAAGCTTTTTTGACATTCATACCAGTCTTCCCCGGTATCGGATTTTAAAAACAAAACACCGTGCGAGGCGGCCAGCTGTTTCTGTTCTACCGTTTCCGGCGCGGCGAGGGTAAAGTTCTTCATGTTATTCATCATTATACGCTCCAGACGGTAACCCAATTGCCACCAATGTGTTTTTGCAGCGGACGACGGAAAATTACGTCGATGTATTCATCCACGTTGTTGTTTGCTGCGCCGGTCAGGACATAACCCGCGCTATCCGAATAGCCGGGGCCTCGCCAGGTAGCGATACTTTCCACATTACCCAGGCGAACATCGCGCACAAAGTTGTGATTGAGATAGTTGCTTAAATAGCCTCCCCAAATGCCGCCGTTAATATTGCCGTCTGTTTGATAAGCGGCTCCTGCAGCAAATAAGGTGCCGTTCGCGCGGAGTTCACCGTTATTACGGAAGCTGAACCAGCCATCGGCCCCGCCGTTGGCAACATGGATACCGAACTCATGGTGGCTCCCGACCTTCTCATAGTGGTAAAGATCGACGAGCAGATTACCTTGCCCCTGTAGACGCATACCGTTTGTTTGGCGATTGCCGTCGGGATGAGTAAGATTTCCTTGTTTAGTAATAAAATCAGAACTATAAAAAGCGGCCATACCGTTGATATTGGCCTTTCCGCCTATCCAGGCATCACCCGTCGCGCTCAGCTTGCCATTGACGTAATATTCATTGCCGTGAAAGGCTAAGGTGCCTTTGTTGTCATTGATGAGTCTGACATCGAAGTCACCGTTGCTATTGCCGTAATGAAAATCCAGATAGGGGGTGGTACCGAGCAGCTCGACACCTGCTTTGGTGGTCAACGCTCCGGCGATGGTCACGCTGCCATTTACGGCTAAAGAGGGTGTAGTGAGTCCGGATTTACTCTCAATCGCTCCATTGACCGTTAAAGCGCCGGTAATGGTATCGCCACTCTGTTTGACGAACTTCCCGTCGGCTTCCGCCTTGTTGTAGGCACCGACGTCTGTGGCCGTCGGTTTAAAACCTGTTGTGTAAATGCGATACCAGTTCAGCGGCTTGTCAGGGGTCGTGGACATGCCGATGTAAGATGAGCCATTCGATTGTATCGCCAGATAACCGCTGGCAGGGCCGCCGTCACACGGCAGGTTCAAGACGCCATAAACACCGCCGCCCGGCGCATTTTTCGATGCACCCGTAACCCGATAGATTTCGCCACGGTTGCTCAGAGCGTCTTCGCGATGTATCGGGCCTCCCCCCAAACCGAACGCGCCCACCTCCATCAGGTTGGTTTTTTGCGCGCCGACGTTGCGTGTGGCAGCAGTACCCAGCTCCAGGTTGCCGCGCGCGACGGACTTGTTTGGCAGGTCTTTCAGGTTCGCCGCGATTTTCAGCGAGGCATCGTTAACGGCTTTGACGGCTTTTGGGGTAGCGGCCAGCGTTTCACTAACGCTATTGCTGTCGTTGCTCAATTGAGTGAAACCCTTTGCCAGCAAGGTGGCGTCAGGATGATTGCGCGAGCGGGCATGTTCGGCAATGGCTGCACTCAGCGTATCGCGCGAGACCAGTAAGGCGGTCTTGTCTGCGACGATCGTCGCATTGGCGTCGCCTTTTACCAGAAGCACCATGCGCACGACCTGGGTGCGGCCGGCACCTTCGGTCAACTGCGGCTTGTAGGTATCGGGCGTATTGGCGAGCGCCACCAGCACGCCGTTTTTGTCATACAGCCCCAGCTCGCGGATCCACCAACCGCCAACGTCCTCCGGGATCACTTGTTCGGCGATCACTTGGTTGCTGTTGCCGGTATCTATCTGCAGTGAATTCAGCTCGGCGCGCCGTTTTTCGTTCACCAGCTTGGTCTGGCTTTCATCGGGCTGCGTTGGCGAACCGCCGCCGTCGCCGACCGCCATATGCGTAATTTCCAGCTTTTGGCCGGTTGCTGCAGCGTTAGCCAGCAGCGCTTTGCCCTGTTCGGTGAGCAGGGCGCGGTATTTTGCTGTCATGGTGTGGTTCTCTTCTGTTTGCCGGCCGGGTAGGTAAGGCCGTTTTTATACATCACATACAGACTCAATCCGCGCAGGATCTCGCCTGACCAAAAGCCGAAGAACATGCCGTTATCGGTGCCGAGACGCGGCGCGGGCGACCAGCCGCCGTCCATCACGTCACCGGTGGAGAGGTAATGTCTTTGTAATTCCGTAACGCATTGTTCGATAAAGTGTTCGAGGCCCTCAATTTCACTGCCGGCCATTCTTGCCAGCACCGCGCCAGCCAGCCACAGGCCGCACATGTGGCCGGTAAAATCCTGTGCATCGGGCTGCGGCAGGCTGGCCATCGGGAAATCGGTCGGCGTGACACCGCCGGCGTCATTGGTAAAATCAATCAGCCAGCGCAGCCAGTTTTCGACATATTCCACCAGCTTGAGCGGTGGCGTTTTGCTCGCCTGCTGTAACTCGAGCCAGGCGCGCGCGGCACCGAAGAAGGCGCGTGGCTGATAGCCGGACCAGGCCGTGCCGTCACCCCAGTGATACATGGTCCAGGTATCCGCCGGACCGTAACTCAGATTGTCCCAACGGTTCCAGATATAGGCCGATGCGCTGGGGCCCAGCACGCCGAATTGCTGCTGATACCACTGCTGCGACTGCCACAGAAACTCGACCATGTTGTTGAGCATCACCCCGTCGGGATCGGCGGCGGCGTGCACGAAAATGAACGGGTACTGGTAGCCCGGATAAGGCATGCCGTGCCAACCATCGAACTGTTGGCTGTCCGCCTGATAAATGTTGGAGAACGGCATGACGCCCGGCGTACAGAACAGGCCGTCGCGGCGGTGATTCAGGAGGGTGCAGTCTCCCAACAGCGCGGTGTAGGGGTGTGCCGCCTGGAACGTGATGCGATAGCGGATCGTGTAGCCGTCATCGGCGTTGAGCGTCGGTGGAATGTCGTTCAGTACGTAGTAGCTGAACGTGGCGTCCGGTACATTTCCGTCTTGCAGAATGGTTACTTGCTTGACGCGGCTGAAGCGAGGTGCGGCCGGTTTGGGCTCGACATCCTGATGGTCCGGCTGATAGCCGCTCAGCGTAGCCGCTTGCGGGGCGAAATTTGCGATTTGCCATTTGCCGCCGGTGGCGGGCAGCATCCAATACCAGCGCCATTTGTCATCATCTTCGAGCCGCAGGTTGAAGTCGGCGTCCGCGCGATAGACCAACTGCGTAACGGGGAAACTTTCCTCTGCGGTCAACCAGGCGCCGATCACCATGCCGGCGTCGTCATTGGGGAAACGGGCTTGGATCACCGTCGCGCTGCGGCTGTCGTAAACCTGTTCCTCAAATTGGCTGGCGATCGCGCAACCGCCGTAGTCGGTCACTGCGCGCAGATCGGCCAGCAGATAGTCGCTGCCGTCTTCTTTCGTCAGCGCCGCCAGGCTGCTGAGCGCGATGTCGTAAGTTTTTATCTGAGGTTGGAGCGACTGCGGCAGGCCGATGCCCCATTCCGTGGTGCTCGCCGCGTTTTTTTCCGGTGCTATAGACAGCTGTATTTTGCAGGAGATCGGCTGATTCTGATCGTCGACGCCGCCAAAGCAGGTGCGGATTTTTGACTGGCGATTAATGCGGAACCAGATTGCCTGTTGTTCCAGCGATTGTTGCGATGCTATCTCTTTGCGAATGGTGATCATGCCTTCGGCGCTGCGGCCGTAGCTTACCGGCGCACCGGAAGGGTATGACCAATCGTAGGAGATGCCGTCGGTAAACGGCGTATTGGCGCTGCGGCTCTGGCGAAAGAACTTATCCTGCGCATCAATATCGGTATATTCCATCGCGGTGAATTCAACGCTTTTCCAGGCGTTGAAATAGCGCTGCTCGCCGGTGATGCTGTGTAGCAGATAGCAGGCGTCGGCAAACCACAGCTCGGCATCGGCCGCGTTACCCATGGCGTTGTGCGGGACCGGCACATGCAGCGGACGGTTATGCTGTACCTGATTGCGTTCGATTAACACGCCGCCGTGTTCGACCGGTTGGCGATTGGCGAAATTCAGCTTGTGATTGCCGCCGAGCGTGGCGTCTTTTAATTGCACCGTACCGATTTGTTCAGCGGGCAGCCCTTTGGCCAGGATCTCGCCGTCGGCGCCGATCTGGTAACCCTGCCAATTGATGATCCAGTCCACGTCATAGCGTGTACCGTCGTTATTCCAGTCGATTTCACCGGCAGCATTGAGCGCGCGCACCTGGGCGTTGACGGCATCCCAGGCCAGCGCGCCGTCGAAGGCGAAAGTAGCGATATCGAGATATTCACCCCAGTAGGGCGCGCCGTGAGGGATCTGCGTACGGCCCTTGTTGAACGTTAGCGGAATACCTTTGAAACCGCTATGCGTCGGATCCCTCGTATCGACCGGCCAATTGGCGGGCACTGGCTCTTTGGCGTTGACGATCCAGTTGGCGATCCAGCGTTGAGGGCTGTCAGGGATCGGCGCACCGTCGTAAAAGTAGGTCACATAGGCGTCAAAACAGGCGATGGCCTGATCCAAATATTTTTGTTCTCCGGTCGCCAGATACGCATGGGCATAGCCAAGGATCTGCAGAGCCTGTCCTTCGGTGGTGGCGTCGTTCGGCAGCCCCGCCATGCGCGACAGCTCGCGTTCATGACGGGAATCGGCCAAAACATGTTCGTCGTTGAACACGAAGTGTTGCTGAGTCGAGTCCAGCGTGGTGCCGGTATTGCGTTGCAAGAATTGGTAATGTCCCTCCAGCATTTGCAGGGCGAGACTGGCATAGTCGGGGTACACGGTAGTAAGCTCTCCATCATATTGACCGCCGGCGACGTCGATTGCGCCAGCGGCTTCGAGGTTCAGCGCCAGGCCTGTCAGATGGCGGCTGACCGGCTTGGCATCGGCGATCATCCGCTCCATTTCCAGATACATCTCTTCGGTGATACCGTTCTCCAACACGCCGATATCCAGCGTGAAGGTGCCGGGCTCACCGTTGGTTTCCCACCACTCGCGCAGTTTGATCAGGTAACCCAACGGTTCCACCACACGGCGAATAGCGCCGATGGTGCCCTTGTGACGGTGGATGAAGAAAGCGGCGGCTACGACGCTGCGTTTGGCATCTTCCGTCCAGGTTTCATCCCAATGATCGACCGAGAAGGCCCAGGCCAGGTACGGCAGCAGATTGACCGGACAGGTGGCTGGATCCCACAGATCGCGCAGCGGCACCGGCATGGCGGCCAGTTCGGCACAGGCGGCCGCAGCCGCGACCTCCAGCGGGGAAGAGCCGACCGGCAGCAGACGGTTACTCATCGGAGCCTCCCACCGTCAGACGATAAGAAGCGCAATGTGACGCCTGGGTTTTGTCCAATACGATGTCGGCCTGCGGGGTCTTCAATTCAACGCGTTGCACCCCTTCGGCATGCAGTGCGGCGTAGATTGCCGACAAGCGAATGTCACGGCCTAAACGGTGCTGGGCGCTGATGTAATTTTTCAGTTTGGCTTCGGCAGCGCGACGTACCGGTTCTGCTTCAGGGCCAGGGTAGAGGTACAGTACGGCATCGATGTTGTAGCTGATGATGTTGGCAGAGCGGACGGTGACGCGATCGGCCACCGGGCGCACATCTTCATCGTTCAACGCTTTATCGACGATCGCCACCAGTTCGGCGCTTGCGGTACCGTCTCCTTCGCGTGACAGTACGGAAATCAGCACGTTGGCCGGACTCGGACTTATTGCGGAAACGTCGGCGACCCGGCCATCGGCGGAACGACCGTGATACTCGTAAGAGCCACTGGATCCAGCCACGCTTAAGCCTTCGAATGCCTGCTGGATGCGCACGCGGAAATCGCTATCCGATTCCATGACCGCCGGCAAGGGCGGGATGACGCTGTCATCCGGCTGTTGCACCACCAGGCGTCGCACCTGGAAGTTTGCGCCCAGTTGGTCGAGGTCGCTGCCGCTGGCATAACCCAGCATCACGGCCTTTGCGGCTTCATTCACGCGCTGGCGTAACAGCAGTTCGCGGTAAGCATTTTCTTGCAACAGTTTGACGATCGGCTCCGATTCCAGCGCCAATGTGCGGGCGATGGCTTCGCGCTGCTCTTCCGGGTAAAGGGAAATCAGCGTGGCCTTGCGATCGGCCAGCAGCGATTCGTAATCGAGAGGATCCACCACCGTCGGGGCGGGTAATAAACTCAGGTCAATGGTTGCCATGGTGTCAGCTCACTGAAATAGAAAGAGAAAAGGCATCCGGCGTATCTGTGCGGTTGCCGGTAATGTCGACCACCATTTTTCCGTCAAAGGTGGTGTTGCAACTGATACCCGTCAACCGAATGCGTGGTTCCCACTGCAGCAGTGCGCTGTAGCAGGCCGCCATCATTTGCAATCGCAGAACGTCGTTTTGCGGCTGATCCAGCAACTCGGACAGCAACGAACCGTAGCTGCGGCGCATGACGCGTGAGCCGATAGGCGTAATCAGGATGTCGCTCACCGACTGGCGAATGTGCTCGAGATCGGCGATTGCGCGGCCGTTGCCGCGATTCATGCCAAGAAATTTCGCGTTGTTCATGCTGGTTTGTCCGTTTGGCCTCCGCCGTTTTGCACTCCACCGTGGGTGTGGGTATGCACCACAATGCCGTTAGAGCTGATGCTGCCACCGGTGTGATTGAGATCGCCGGTCATCGAGCCGCCCTGATGGATGGCGATGGTGCCGGTAGTGAGTTGCTGGGTACACTCCACTTCGGGAGCGTCCAGCGTAATTTTTCCGCTGGCGATACAGGTGATGTTTGGCGCCGTCAGAGTGATCCGCTCGGCGGCTTCAATGGTGGCGCTTTTTATGCCGGCGGCCTTAAGCGCCCCGGTAGCCGGCTCGTATTCGAGCACTGCACCGTCAGGAAAAGCGATATGCGCCGCCTGTGCTGAGGCCGACGGTGCGGGGTGAGCATCGGAAAATACGCCGGGCAACACGAAAGCGGTTTCAAGTTCCCCGCCAAGTGACAGCACCAAGACCTGTTCACCAATGCTGGGTGCCCACCAGCTGCGTGCGTCGCCGGCCCGTCCGGTCAGCCAGTTGAGCCAGTCGGTAAGATTGCCGCCGGTGGCGACCCGGCAGCGCCCGCGTTCCAGGTCGAGCTCGCTGACGGTCCCGATCCGTATCAGGTTGCGCACCAGGCGCTGAATATCGAAGTTGTCTGTGTTCATGTCTCAAGAATGCCGCTGGATGAAAAGGGGGACAACGCGACGGCGTTTGGCTGCCGCCGGCACAACCGAAGCTGCCTGTAGGGCGCTACGGCTGACCAAATTCGCTGAGTAACTCTCCGTGCAAATAAACCTGGGTGAAGCGAACGACGTTCTCCGGTTCGGGAGGTTCAGCCAGCGGGGTGATATGCAATGCGCCATCGCGCAGTTCCACCCGGATGCGTTCGGTGAGTTGCAGCTGCAATATCAACTGGTTCGGCGTGTCTATATCCCTCTGAAACGAAAAATCATTTTTACGCTTGTCCGGATTGGCAAGAAGGTCTGGTTGGTGGCTGCGCAGCCAGGCCAGTACGGCGACCATGACCCGGTCGTCGTCAGCTGACGGCCCATCCAGCGCCAGATTGAGCTGATAGCGATATTCGAAGGACAGCGAGGGGGCGAGCGTTGAGATCACGCGGCCGTTAGCAATGCCAAGGCGCAATCGTTCGGGGTTTTGCTGCAATACGGGAATGGCATTGAACAGTGCTGCACGGAGCTGTTCGGGTTTTAACATGATGTATCTCCTGAAAAAGGAAGCGGTTTGAGTGGGCGTTTGTTGAAAAACGATCAGCGTGAGATGCCGCTCAGACATAGCGCACGTTCGGCCGTGCGGCGGCGCTCCAGTCCTTTGTTTTTGACGCCGTTGACATAAATCCAACGAGGCAGTTGATCGCAAGCCGCCTGCCACTGACGACGTTTGACAAAGGTGGCCAGCGTTGAATTGCAGGCGGCGTTGACGCCGACGTTGAAAGCGAAAGCGCTGACGGCGTCGTAAACCGGCTGCGGCATCTTGACATCCATACAGCGCGCGAGGCCGCGCTCTACGGCGCGTACATCGTCGATCAAATGGGCGGCCGCCTGGCGTTCGTTGATGACGGCGCCCGGCTTCACGCCGGCGGTGTGGCCGATGCCGTTGGTCCAGACGCCGGCACTGCATTGGTAGGGTGAAAGCCGGCAGCCTTCGAAATCGGCGATCAGGCGCAAACCTTGCTCAGAGGTTTTCAGCGTATTGAACTGAGGCAGCAGGGCAGCGAGGGTTAAAATAGCCGCCACGCTGCAGCGTTTAGCGAGTGAGCTCATCGTAGACTCCGCGTTTCAGGCCGTTTTTTTTTAGCGATTTCAGCAACTGGTAGCTTTTACGCCGGTAGTACCAATTCACTGCAAAGGTACCGACGCCGACTGCGGCGCCGACCAGGATGGCAATGTCCTGTGCAGAGTGGCTCCCTAACCAGGCCAGGCAAGCCGCGACGAAATAGGCAAGGGTTGAAGTGAGTTTCTCCATCGCTTAATCCCACAATTTGACGGTTTCTCGTTGGGCCGCCGCAGGCAGGTCCGGCAATTCCACCGGTTGACCGTGCGGCAGCAGGGGGCCGAGATCGGCCAGGCCACGGTTAGCCAGATAGACTTGTTCCACCTGGCGTAGCGTGCTGCCGTAGTAGCGCCAGCAAATCGCATCAATGGTGTCACCTTGTTGTGCATAAATTTTCATCATTACCATCCTGCGATAGCGTTGGGAGAGAGGGCTGTGGCCCCGGATATCTTCAGTTTCGCGCGCGTAGGAGGGAGGGGCAACGCAAGGGGGTTGTGGATGAGATGGCACAACTGAGACGCAAAAGTGCCGCCGGCAGCAATAAAAACCCCGCCGGCGGCGGGGGGATGAAAAACGTTTGGCTGGAGGGATTAGCAGGGGGGTTGTTCGTCAGCGGGATAAAATATTTCTTGATAATCATTGTTCGGCAGCACCTGACTGGCCAAATCGGAGATCAGCGACATGGCGATCAGAAACTCGGAGGCACTGCATTGCGCAGCCTGTGAAACATCGGCGATGAATTGGATGCGGGACAGTGTTACTTGTTGTTTATCCATAATTTCCACTGTTTTTGCCCTCTCTTGATTATACTGTGTATTTATACAGTATTAAGCAAAACGCTAAAGGCGTCAATGGTTGGACTTATCATTTGTGCAGTAAAAATACGGCCAATCATTGATTAGCGGAAATTGTACAAGGAGGCCGTCAAAATGAATTTTGCCGCCGCGTGCGAGAACCTCCAACTGCCAGCGTTGCGGTTCTATGCCAATACCTCGAAGTTTGCGGGCAATATTCAGACAATGCTGCCGCTGTGGCGGCGTCAAACGAGCCGACGGCGCGGGTGCCGGCGGCAGGTGAAGAGCGCGCGTTCCACAGTTATTGCCAGAACTCCAAGGCGTCGCGGCGGCGAGTGTTTTAGCGACGATCCGCCATTGCACGGTGCGCGTTCGGTATACCCGCTCAATTCCCAAATGCGGTGCATAAATGCCAACAACTTTTGTGACGGGCTCGTCATAAGCGTTCCGGGTTTCTGAGGCTTCGCGCGCGACCCGCACCCATTGGTGGCTGCGTGGCACATTGGCGCCGCCTTGCGCCTGTATGTAACCGGCAAAGTCGCCGGCGTCGGCAGCGGCGCGCACGGCTTCGGTGCCGGCGTCAAACTGCGGCGTCAGGTTTTGGCCGCGAATACGTCGACATTCGCGGTAGACCCCGAGACCGGGCAGGCCGAAGGGATGAAACTGGGGGATGCGCCAGGTGGCGGCCCAGGCGCTGACCGCGCGGGCGGTATCGCTCAGCGGGGCGCCGGTTTCGCGATCGAGCTCTTCCTCCAATGCATACCCATCGAGGTTTTTTGCGACATATTTGGCCAGATAGGCGGTTGCGCCACCCCGGTTGAGGTGTTTGCTCTGGAAACGATGTTGTTGGGCGCCAGGTTCTGCTGCATCCTGTTGCAGCGCATAACGCTGCATGATGTCAAGCACTGCCTGACGTTGCATTTGTGGAGTGAACATCATCAGATGCCAGTGCGGCGTGCCGTCATGATGAGGCTCAACCACTCGCATACCGTAGACCTGCAGACGGCGATCCTTGAAGGCGGTTCGCATTTTCCCCCACTGGGCAACCAGATAACGCTGGCCATCCTTCGGTGTTAGGGCTTGTCCTTGCCAGCGTGTATTGAAGCGCATTTTGCCTCGTGCGCCGACATGCTGGATAGGGTGAAAGCGTGCCGGCGTCGTCAACGTAATAAACAACCCGCAGTGGCCGTTGCGAGTGGCGTAGGTTTCTATACCGGCGAGGGTATTCATCAACTCCATACGACGAATGGCGGGATTGGCGATGCTGCCGAGCACTTTATCCATAAGATCGGCGCGCTCGCCCGTGGCGACGTTTTCCAGCTCGCAACGGTGAAGATAATCGAGGTTCGATTGACGCCGAGCCTTGACATCGTGAAGGGCCTGTCTGCTGGCATAAGGTGACGTGTTGTTGCGGACGTTGCCTATCGCGATTTGCAGCGCCTCGCGCCACTGCATGCGCTGCATTTTGAGACGCCGCAGCCACCAGCGATCGTCGGTCAGGCGCGACAGCGCCGCAATTGCCCGCTCGCTGTCCAACTTGCCTTTACGATAACAGCGCCAGTGCATGGGCTGGATATTGAAGGCGCGGGCCATCGTGGCGATTTGGCGATAGAGGCGGCGCTGTATATCCGCGTGTAGCAGGATCTCGGCATTATTGCCATGCTTCGCCAGCAAGGCGTCACATTCACTCTGGTAGAGCGCAGAAAGTTGGCCCCCGATACGCCGCGCCAACTGCTCCAGCGCTTTATCGCCCAGCGCGGGCAGTGCGCTATAGCTGTCCGCTTCGCTGCCAAAGTGCAGTGATTTGCGTTGATCCAAACCGAAATTATTATTTACCTGCTGAATGCGTGGCCATATCCGCCGATGGAAAACTCGCACCAGATAATGCCAGGCGGCGTGGGCTCCCTTCTGGCTGAGCAGTTGGCGGTGGCGCTCAAGGAACGGCGTGCGCAAATAATAAGGCAGGTCATGAATGCACTGCAGTATCGCTTGCCATTGGCGCAGTTGGTCGCGATTCAGCGCCGCTTCGCGTCCTATCGCACGTCGTGGGGCATTCCATGGATAGGCGTAATCACCGTACGCTGCGTGTTGTATGGCAGAGACGTTGACCGGCAGATGCTCCGCCGGCCTATTTTTAACGGCGAGCGACATGACGTTGCTTGGCTTCTGATAGCTGCTGGCAGGTCACGCAGCGGCTGACGCCGGGAATCGCGATGCGTCTCGCCACAGGAATCGCCGCGTCACAATCGGCACAGCAGAACGCCGAGGGCGCTGTGGCAACCGGCCTGGCATACGCAATTTGTTTCTCGAGCATCAATGCCTGGCGCTCCTGCGCCATATCAATAGTATCAGCCATAATATTTTCCAGTATTTAATAGGGTGAATTTGGGCCGAGCGGTGCCCGGCGGGTTGCACGCCAGCTTGATTCGAAAGGTTATTTTTTTGGGGTTAACAGACAGTCTGTTTCGCTGATATAGCGCGGCAACGATTGACTGAGCGAGATGAGTTCATTGAGTGCCGCGACGATTTTCCGCCGTTCGGCATAACCCATTTCGTGAAACTTTAACCACACATAGCGTTCAGTCAGCCCGGCGTGGAAGCAAAATGTATGGCGCAGGTGCAGCGGCGCCGTGTCGTAAATCTCTTCGGCATGGTTGGGTTGCCGGGCAAACAGTGTGCGGCGGATTTCAGCAATACGCCGCAGGCCGATAGCCCGTTGCTCCTCGCTGGCCAGTAGCATGACAGCCTCCTTATCTGAATTTGATGATGGATGAATACTCGCAAAAGCAAGGTTTGGTTATCCGTCGTTTAAAGGCGAAAACTTGAGTAAACACGCTGTAAACAAAGTGATTACGCAAGGTTGTTGTCGCCTTGCGGTATTTGCATTTTCATCACCCATGTCGCATCATCTTAACTAAAGCGATCGACATGCCGAGTGACGGCGAATTGATGGTACTTTAAATCGCAAAATGCGACTTGTAAATGCGAATTTCATTTTTAATCGGTGATGATATGCGTGAAGATGCAACAAACAACAACACCTCCGTGGGAGCGGTAATTGAGAGAGTTCTTTCATCTTATGGCGTTGGCACGCAGAAGGAATTGAGTGAAATCCTTGGGATAGCGCCGAATAACATCAGTAGTTGGCAACAGCGGGGTAGTGTTCCCGGATATGTCATTATCAACTGCGCGTTAACTACGGGAGCAGACCTGGCCTGGCTGATGACTGGTGAACTTGCAAATTCAAAAGGAAATCGCAAGCCTGCGTCATCTGCGCAAGGTAAAGCGCTTTACGATCGCGTTTTGGCTTCCGGCGGGAAAGGGGTATTGCGCCGCATTTTGGATGCTTACGGTTTCAATCTGCAAAAAGAATTGGGCGACCTGCTGGGTATCTCTTCAGGCACGATGAGCACCTGGGTCCGCCGCAACTACTTCCCCGGCGATATCGTGGTGACCTGTGCTCTGGATACAGGCGTCTCGCTGCTGTGGCTGGCGACGGGCCAGGGGGAGATGTGGGGTGATGCCGCATCGGCGGTTCCGGTATCCGAAGCTCGCACGATACCGAAATATCGCCTGCTCGCCGGGCAGTTGAAAGAGGGGGGGCAGTGGTCGGCAGACTGTTCTTTGATTCCTGACGGCGTGGCTCAGCCGGCTTATGTTGATGGCGGGCGCGTATCCTGGCTGGTGGATCTGGCCGTTACGCATATCGCCAATGGCCGCTGGCTGGTGGACATCGACGGTAACCTGGACGTTTACGATATAGCGCGTTTACCGGGTAACCAGGTGCGGGTCAGCGGCGGCAACGTCGACTTTCAATGTTCTCCGGATGCATTGAAAGCGCTTGGCATGGTCTGGTTAACGTTGACGCCGCAGGCATAAAAAAAGCCCATCGATGATGGGCTTCGAGAAATAATGGGCGGGCAGGTTACAGGCCGTAGACCAGCGTGACCGAGGTTGTCGTGTCGGTGTTCTTCGGCGCGGAGGCCGGTGGCTTGCTGTTGTAGGTCACGGTGTAAGCTACGCGCAGTGAAAAGCGATCGTTGATCGCCACGTTCAACGCGCTTTCCGAGTTCAGCGTGGTTTCTTCGTTCGCCAGTGCGGAGACGCCCTGAATGAACTTGGTGTTGTCGGTCAGCTGATAGGAATAGTTGGCCGCGCCATAGGCCAGCCCTTTGGTCGAGCGGCCGCCGCCATGGTATTCGTCATGGCGCACGCCGGGACCGAATTCCACCCGCAGGTCGCTGAGCGGCCCGTTGAGGATTTGACGGCCATAGCCGCTGGTCAGCGTGGAGCGTGAGTCGTAACCGTTGAAACGGTCGCTCAGCCAGCTGGCCTGGCCGAACAGGTAGTTGCGATCGGTCAGGTTATAGCGCGTACGGCCGCCGGCCTGATACTTTTCGGACGAGCGCACGTTGGAGGAGGTGGTGTTGTTGGCCGCCCCCCACAGGCTGTACGCCGCGTCGGTGTTGAACCAGGTCATGTTGGTATTGGCCAACAGAGTGGAACTCTGCGAGTTGCCGGACTGGGCGTTGTAGCCCGCCTGCACGTTGCCTTCGAACGGTTTCTTGGCGGTGGCCGGATCGTCCATCGCGGTGAAAAGCGTATTGTCGGCAAGGGCTGAAACACTGGTGAAAGTCGTTAAGCAGCAAATATACAGCGGAAAAGCGCGACGAGCGCGGGAAGAGAGCATCTTGGATCCAGTTGTTAAGGGTGATTATTGTTGATGACGGTCACATTATATCGGTTCATTTCGGCGACAAAAATAGCCGCCATTAGCTTAAGTTTTTAATTTTTATCCCTCATTTATTCGCTTTTCTTCTACTTAAATTCATCGCTTTCGACGGCATTTCGTGCTGATCCTGCTTTGCCCGGCCGCCGGTGCCGAGATGGGGCGTGCATCCTCGCTGTAAAATATAGTGTACAAATATATTTACGATAAATGGCTTTGTTAGGCAGGAGGGGCTACAGCGTGATGATGGGCTGTTTAATTGTTTAATATATTGTATTTATTGAATTTAAATATATTTTCGCAACCCTGACTCAAAGGTGGTTTAAGCAAGATAATGACGGTAATCTTTTATTTACGGAAAATGGATTGAAAACTTTACATATCGTGATAGGGTAGACCCCTGAAACGCTCAATGTTCCATTTCAACGCATAACGCCAAACGACAGGAATAGCATCATGCAAAAAGACGCGCTCAATAACGTACACATCAGTGCAGAACAGGTTCTCATCACGCCGGAGGAGCTGAAGAACCAGTTCCCGCTCAGCGCCGACGACGAAAATGAAATCGCCACTGCGCGTAACACCATCGCCAACATTTTGCAGGGGCGCGATCATCGCCTGTTGGTGGTGTGTGGGCCTTGTTCGATCCACGATCCGGATGCGGCGCTGGACTACGCCCGTCGTTTGAAAACCCTGGCGGCTGACTTGAGCGATCAGCTGTATATCGTTATGCGCGTCTACTTTGAAAAACCCAGAACCACTGTCGGCTGGAAAGGTTTGATCAACGATCCGTACATGGACGGTTCGTTTGACGTTGAAGCAGGCTTGCATATCGCGCGTCGCCTGTTGCTGGATCTGGTGGGCATGGGCTTGCCGTTGGCTACCGAAGCGTTGGATCCGAACAGCCCGCAGTACCTGGGCGATTTGTTCAGCTGGTCGGCGATCGGCGCGCGTACCACCGAATCTCAGACCCACCGAGAAATGGCATCCGGCCTGTCGATGCCGGTCGGGTTCAAAAACGGCACCGATGGCAGCCTGGGCACCGCCATCAACGCCATGCGCGCCGCTGCCATGCCGCATCGCTTCGTCGGCATTAACCAGGCAGGCCAGGTTTGCCTGCTGCAGACTCAGGGCAACCCGGATGGGCACGTGATCCTGCGCGGCGGCAAAACTCCGAACTACAGCGCTGAGCACGTTGCGGCCTGTGAAAAACAGATGCTTGAGGCGGGACTCCACCCGTCCTTGATGATAGATTGCAGCCATGGCAACTCGAATAAAGACTATCGCCGTCAGCCGGCGGTTGCCGAGTCCGTGGTGGAGCAGATCAAGGCGGGTAACCGCTCAATCACCGGCATTATGCTGGAGAGCCATCTGCATGAGGGCAATCAGTCTTCCGAACAGCCGCGTGCAGACATGCGTTACGGTGTGTCCGTCACCGACGCCTGCATCAACTGGGAGAGTACGGAAACCCTGTTGCGCCATATGCATCAGGAACTCGGCGCTGCGCTGACGGCCCGCACGGGAGAAAAGTAAGTTATGGTGGCAGAACTGACCGCGCTGCGCGATCAAATCGATGAGGTGGATAAAGCGCTGCTGGATCTGCTGGCGAAACGCCTGCATCTGGTAGCGGAAGTGGGCGAAGTCAAAAGCCGCCACGGTTTGCCGGTTTATGTGCCGGAGCGCGAAGCCGCGATGCTGGCCTCGCGCCGCCGGGAGGCGGAAAATCTCGGCGTGCCGCCGGATCTGATCGAAGATGTGTTGCGCCGCGTGATGCGCGAGTCTTACGTCAGCGAGAACGATAAGGGCTTTAAAACCCTGTGCCCGCAGCTGCGGCCGATCGTCATTATCGGCGGCAACGGCCAAATGGGCCGGCTGTTCAATCGCTTGCTGACGTTGTCGGGTTATCAGGTCAGGGTGTTGGATCAGGAAGATTGGCCGCAGGCGGAGCAGCTGTTGGCGGATGCCGGCATGGTGATCGTCAGCGTGCCGATCCACGTGACCGAGCAAGTGATAAGCCGCCTGCCGACGCTGCCTGCCGATTGTATTCTGGTGGATCTGGCGTCGGTGAAGAACCGGCCTTTGCACGCGATGTTGGCGGCGCACAGCGGCCCGGTGGTCGGTCTGCATCCGATGTTCGGCCCGGACGTGGGCAGCGTGGCCAAGCAGGTGGTGGTCTACTGCGACGGCCGCCAGCCGGAGGCGTATCAGTGGCTGCTTGAACAGTTGCAGGTGTGGGGGGCGCGGCTGCATCGCATCAGCGCGGCCGAGCACGATCAGAATATGGCGTTTATTCAGGCGCTGCGGCACTTCGCTACCTTCGCCTACGGGCTGCACCTGGCGGAAGAGAACGTGCAACTGGAGCAGCTGCTGGCACTCTCTTCGCCAATCTACCGGTTGGAGCTGGCGATGGTTGGCCGCCTGTTCGCACAGGATCCGCAGCTGTACGCCGATATCATTATGTCGTCGGAAGAAAATGTGGCGCTGATTAAGCGTTACTACCAGCGCTTCGGCGAGGCGATAAAGCTGTTGGAGCATGGCGACAAACAGGCGTTTATCGAGAGCTTCCGCAAGGTAGAGCATTGGTTCGGCGATTACGCCCAGCGCTTCCTGGTGGAGAGCCGTACGTTGTTGCGGCAGGCTAACGACAGCCGGCAGTAAAACGCGGGCAGTAAACATAAAGGGTTCGGCTTGGCCGAACCCTTTTTTACAGTTTCAGGATGGGTTGACCGGCACCACGGTGTCGCTTGGGTAACAGCCCAGCACCTTCAGCGAGCGGGTGAGCGGCGCCAGATCGCGCAGCGCTTTTTGCATCGCCTCGGCGCGCAGGTTGGCCTGCACATCGATATAGAACATCTCCTCCCACGGATTGCCGTTGATCGGACGTGATTCCAGCTTGGTCATGATGATGCCGTTATCGCGCAATACCAGCAGCGCTTCGACCAGCGCGCCGGATTGTTGGCCGGTCGCCATGATCAGCGTGGTTTTTGCCGGCACCTGTTCGGAGACATCGATCGCTTTGCGCGCCAGCACGATGAAGCGAGTGATGTTTTGCTGCTGGTTGGCGAGATTGTGTTCCAACACCTGCAACCCGTACAGCGCGCCGCCGGCCTCGCTGCCCAGTGCAGCCACCTTCGGCGAATTCAGCTTGGCGACTTTCTCCATCGCGGCCGCCGTGCTTTCGGTGTATTCGATTTTCCAGTGCGGGAAGCGGTTAAGGAACTGGCTGCACTGTTGGAACGGCTGCGGATGGCTGTAGACGGTTTCTATCTGGCTCAGATCGCTGTCGCCGGCGATCAGAACGCAGTGGTTGATAGGGTTAGTCAGTTCGCCGACGATCGACAGGCTGGTGTGTTGCAGCAGATCGTAGACCTCGTTTATCGAACCGGAGCTGGTGTTCTCGATCGGCAAAATCGCGTAGTCCGCCTGGCCGGTTTCCACCTGGGCGAAAATATCCTGAAACTTCTGGCAGCCGCATTCGATCAGCCGATCGAAGTGGCGGGCAGCGTATTGGCGCGCCGCCAGATGTGAATAAGAGCCTTTCGGGCCGAGGAAAGCGATGCGGGCGGAATGCTGGCTGACGGGGTTGAGCTGGTGCTGCAACAGCGCCTGCTGGGTCAGAACGGAGTCTTCAATGATCAGTTGGAACAGGCGGGTGACGTAGAAACCGTCCAGGTCGTAAGGCTTGGCGGCGGCGATCAGCGCATCCAGCAGATCGCGTTCGCGCTCTTTGTCACGGATCGGGCGGTGAGAGTGCAGCTTAGTCTTGCCGACTTCGATCGCCAGCTCACGGCGTTCCGCCAGCAAGGCCAACAGTTTCAAGTCCAGTGCGCTGATGCGCTCGCGCAGCACCAATAACGGGTTGTCAGTCATAATCAGCTTCCGCCTTCAGTTCTTATTCGTTGTATAACAGCCATAAAAAAAGCCCCCTGTTTCCAGGAGGCCTTGTTGTTCGTCTTCGCATTCTTTCTCACACGACGAAACGCCTCCCAGTCAGGGGAAGGTAAAAAAGAATGCGAAGAAAAACGGTGTGCGTGGCATGGTCTACCTAAGGTTAATGCGAACAGGTTTTAAAGTAACCGCTGGCTTTTACCCCGTCAACAAAAATACCCGACAAAAAACGCGCCCTCGGGCGCGTTTGATGCGGCAATCGCTGTCGGACGGTTATTCCTGCTCTTGCGTGACTTCCGGCACGATGTCTTTCACGCTGGCATTGCAGCGGCGCGCTTCGCCTTTATGCTGCACCTTGTTCAACTGGCGTTCCAGCTTGGCGATCAGCTCATTAACGGCGGTGTACATGTCATCATGTTTGGCGCTGGCGACCAGCGGGCCGTTAGGCGTAGTAATGGTAGCGTCGGCGACAAACCCCTGCGGTTCTTTAGATAAGACGATATGCGGGTTTATCAGCTGGGTCTGCCATTTTTCCAGTTTGGTGAGACGGTCTTCGACGTGATTGCGGATTGCGGGAGTGATATCCATTTGTTTGCTGGTAATGTTCAATGTCATATAACTTACCTCTCTGTCTTTCCGTCTTGGTGAACCCAGCATACCCCGCTTTTTGTTTAAATGCGTGATGTAAATCACGATTTTTTGTCACTTTTTGCAAAGTTAGTTCAATCTGTGATTCAGCATTTGAATTGGCTATCTAATGCTTGAGAGTTGCCGCCGGATGGCGCATTATCGATGAGTTGACCGGTGAGGAGCGCTAGCTAACACCGTGTTTTTACTTGTGTATTTTTCCAGTGAAAACCCGGTCGACGCCAATGAAAACGGCAGCCTTGGCTGCCGTTTGGTTTTTCTGCCGTTGCCGACGCGCGCTTATTGCGGGTTGGCAGCGATCACTTTGGCCACTTTGTCAGCCTGGCCGTTCAGCTGCAGCTGCTTGTAAGCATTTTCCATCAGCGGCAACACGTCGTGCGTCGCTTTGGTATCCGGGAATTCACGCAACATCTGCTCGGCGCGATTAACGACCGCGACGTAAGCACCGCGTTTAGTGTAGTATTCCGCCACCGAAAGCTCATACTTGGCCAAGCGGTCTTTCAGATACACCAAACGCTTGTTGGCGTCTGTCGCGTATTGGCTGTTCGGGTATTGCTGAATCAACTGGCTGAAGTCGCGGAACGCAGCGCGAGCGTGCTGAGGATCGCGATCCGAGCGGTCAACCCCGAAGAAGCCCTGCAGCGCGCTGTCATCGAGCGCCATGTCGGTCAAGCCGCGCATGTACATCACGTAATCGATGTTCGGGTGCGTCGGGTTCAGACGCATGAAGCGATCGATGGATGCCTGAGCCATCGGCAAGTCGGCGGCCTTATAGTAGGCGTAAATCAAATCCAGCTGGACCTGCTGGGAATACGGCCCGAAAGGATAGCGGTTATCTAACGCTTCGAGTTGCGTAATCGCGCCCTTGAAGTTACCGTCCTGCAGTTTTTGCTGCGCGGTAGCATAGATTTCCGAAGGTGGGTTGTCGGGAACCGCATCCTTGGATGTGGAGCAACCTGCCAGCGCCAGGCTCAACGTGGCTGCCGCCACCAGATATTTCATACGCGTCATGACGTTTTGATTATCCTCAGGGTGTTATTCCGGGAGACTGTCCGTTAAGCTCCCGACAAAGACCAGGTACAATAGCACATTATATTAAACGGCATCGCCGTGAAAACCCAACGTTAACGAAGAAGCTGCATATGGCACAACAAGTACAACTCACCGCAACGGTGGCCGAATCTCAACTCGGACAACGTTTAGATCAGGCTTTGGCCGAATTGTTCCCTGATTATTCACGATCTCGCATAAAAGAGTGGATCCTGGGCGATCGGGTGAAGGTCAATGGCAAAACGTCAAACAAACCGAAAGAGAAGGTGCTGGGCGGAGAGACAGTCGCCATCGATGCACAGATAGAAGAAGAAGCGCGTTGGGAGCCGCAGGATATCGCGCTGGATATCGTCTATGAAGACAGCGATATCCTGGTGATCAACAAGCCGCGCGATTTGGTGGTGCACCCTGGCGCCGGTAACCCGGACGGCACGGTGCTCAATGCGCTGCTGCATCACTACCCGGAAATCGCCGACGTGCCGCGTGCCGGCATCGTGCACCGTCTGGATAAAGACACCACCGGCCTGATGGTGGTGGCGAAAACCGTGCCGGCGCAAACCCGGCTGGTGGAGGCGCTGCAGGCGCGCGAAATCACCCGTGAATACGAAGCGGTGGCGATCGGTACCATGACGGCAGGCGGTACGGTAGAAGAACCTATCGCGCGCCATTCCACCAAGCGCACTCACATGGCGGTGCACCCGATGGGTAAGCCGGCGGTGACGCACTATCGCATTATGGAGCACTTCCGCGCGCACACTCGTCTGCGCCTGCGCCTGGAAACCGGCCGTACTCACCAGATCCGCGTGCACATGGCTTACATTAGCCATCCGCTGGTGGGCGATCCGCTGTACGGCGGCCGTCCGCGTCCGCCGAAAGGCGCTTCGGAGGCCTTCATCAACGCGCTGCGCGGCTTTGACCGCCAGGCGCTGCACGCTACCATGCTGCGTTTGTATCACCCGATCAGCGGCATCCAGATGGAGTGGCATGCGCCGCTGCCGCAGGACATGGTCGATCTGATCAACGCGCTGAAGGCGGACACCGAAGAATTCAAAGATCAGATGGACTGGTAATGCGCTCGCTCATTCTGCCCGACTGGCCGTTGCCTCCCGGCGTTAAAGCTTGCAGCACCACGCGCGATGGTGGCGTCAGCCTGCCACCTTATGACTCGCTGAACCTCGGCGCTCACGTGGGTGACGAGGCGCAAGCGGTGAAGCGCAATCGGGAACGGTTGGTTACCGCCGCCGGCTTGCCGCAGATGCCGGTATGGCTCGAGCAGGTGCACGGCACTCGCGTGGTGACGTTGACGGGACAAGCGCCCGCCGATCTGCGGGCGGATGCGGTGTACAGTAACGTGCCGGGTCAGGTGTGCGCAGTGATGACGGCGGATTGTCTGCCGGTGCTGTTCTGCTCGCAGCAAGGCGACGAAGTGGCCGCCGCTCACGCCGGTTGGCGTGGGCTATGCCACGGCGTGCTGGAGCAAACCGTGGCGGCGTTCAGCGCCGCACCGGGCCAAATCAGCGCCTGGCTGGGGCCGGCGATCGGCCCGCAGCAGTTTGAGGTCGGGCCGGAGGTGCGCGCCGCTTTCATGGCGGAAGACGCTGAGGCCGCAGCGGCATTTACCCCGCATGGCGATAAGTTTTTGGCTAATATCTACTTGCTGGCTCGCCAACGCTTGTTGCGTGCGGGCGTTCAGGCCATTTATGGCGGCGACCGCTGTACGGTTAACGAAATGAGCCATTTTTTCTCCTATCGACGCGATGGAATAACCGGACGTCTGGCAAGTTTAATCTGGCTGATATAACCTATTGAATTAGGACGATCCAACGACGCATGGCGTTGTACCGAAAATTTAGCGTCGAGATAACCTTGAAAATTTGAGGGATGACCTCATTTAATCTCCAGTAGCAATTTCGACCCATCTTGGAGGTGTTATGCGTCTGGATCGTCTTACCAACAAATTCCAGCTTGCCCTCGCCGATGCCCAGTCACTAGCCCTTGGGCACGACAACCAGTTTATTGAACCGCTACATCTGATGAGCGCCCTGCTCAATCAGGAAGGGGGCACGGTTCGTCCACTATTAACTTCCGCAGGTATCGATGCCGGGCGTGTGCGCACCGAGATCGAACAGGCGCTGTCCCGTTTACCGCAGGTAGAAGGCACCGGTGGCGACGTTCAACCGTCCCACGAGTTGGTGCGCGTTCTGAACCTGTGCGACAAGCTGGCGCAAAAGCGTGCGGACAAATTCATTTCTTCCGAGCTGTTTGTGCTTGCGGTGCTGGAAGACCGCGGCTCGTTGACCGACTTGTTGAAAGCGGCCGGCGCGACGGCCGACAAAATCAGCAAAGCCATTGAACAAATGAGAGGCGGTGACAGCGTGGAAGACCAAGGCGCCGAAGACCAACGGCAGGCATTGAAGAAATACACTATCGATCTGACCGAACGTGCTGAGCAGGGCAAACTTGATCCGGTGATCGGCCGTGACGAAGAGATCCGTCGCACCATTCAGGTGCTGCAACGCCGTACCAAAAACAACCCGGTGTTGATCGGCGAGCCTGGCGTGGGTAAAACCGCCATCGTCGAAGGCCTGGCGCAGCGCATCATCAACGGCGAAGTGCCGGAAGGACTGAAGCACAAGCGCGTATTGTCCCTCGATATGGGCGCCTTGATCGCCGGCGCCAAATATCGCGGCGAGTTTGAAGAGCGTCTGAAAGGCGTGCTCAACGATCTGGCCAAGCAGGAAGGCAGCGTTATTCTGTTTATCGACGAACTGCACACCATGGTCGGCGCCGGTAAGGCGGATGGCGCGATGGACGCAGGCAACATGCTGAAGCCGGCGCTGGCGCGCGGCGAGCTGCACTGCGTCGGTGCCACTACGCTGGATGAATACCGTCAATATATAGAGAAGGATGCGGCGCTCGAACGTCGTTTCCAGAAAGTGTATGTGGCTGAGCCGAGCGTGGAAGACACCATTGCTATTCTGCGCGGCCTGAAAGAGCGTTACGAACTGCACCACCACGTGCAGATAACCGACCCGGCCATTGTGGCGGCGGCAACGCTTTCGCACCGCTATATCGCCGATCGTCAATTGCCGGACAAGGCTATTGACCTTATCGACGAAGCGGCGTCCAGCATTCGCATGCAGATGGACTCCAAGCCGGAGTCGCTCGACAGGCTTGAGCGCCGCATCATCCAATTGAAACTGGAACAGCAGGCGCTGAATAAAGAGTCTGACGACGCCAGCAAGAAACGCCTGGACATGCTGAGCGATGAGCTGGGGCAGAAAGAGCGCGAATACTCGGAGCTGGAAGAAGAGTGGAAAGCGGAAAAAGCGTCGCTCTCCGGCACCCAGAATATCAAGGCTGAACTCGAGCAGGCCAAAATCACCCTGGAGCAGGCGCGTCGCGTCGGCGATCTGGGGCGGATGTCGGAACTGCAGTACGGCAAAATCCCTGAGCTGGAAAAACAGCTCGCCGCCGCCACGCAGGCCGAAGGCAAGAGCATGAAGCTATTGCGCAACCGGGTGACCGATGCGGAGATTGCCGAAGTGCTGGCGCGTGCCACCGGGATCCCGGTCGCAAGAATGCTGGAAGGCGAGCGCGACAAGCTGCTGCGCCTGGAACAAGAACTGCATTCGCGAGTGATTGGCCAGGACGAAGCGGTCAGCGCAGTCTCCAATGCGATTCGCCGCAGCCGTGCGGGGCTGTCCGATCCTAACCGACCGATCGGTTCGTTCCTGTTCCTCGGCCCGACCGGGGTGGGGAAAACCGAGCTCTGCAAGGCGCTGGCTTCGTTCCTGTTCGACAGCGACGACGCCATGGTGCGTATCGATATGTCCGAGTTTATGGAGAAACACTCCGTTTCGCGTCTGGTCGGTGCGCCTCCGGGCTATGTCGGTTATGAAGAGGGCGGCTACCTGACGGAAGCCGTACGTCGCCGGCCTTATTCGGTGATTCTGCTGGATGAAGTCGAGAAAGCGCACCCGGACGTGTTCAATATTCTGTTGCAGGTGTTGGATGACGGCCGCCTGACCGATGGTCAAGGCCGCACCGTCGATTTCCGCAATACCGTGGTGATCATGACGTCCAACCTGGGTTCCGATCTGATCCAGGAGCATTTCGGTCAGATGAACTACGCGCAGATGAAAGAGTCGGTGATGGAGATGGTGAGTCACCACTTCCGTCCGGAGTTCATCAACCGTATCGACGAAGTGGTGGTGTTCCACCCGCTGGGCGAGAAACACATCGCCGCGATCGCCAAGATTCAGTTGTCGCGTCTGTACAAGCGTTTGGAAGAGCGCGGTTACGAAGTGACCATGACCGAACCGGCCCTGGCGCTGTTAAGCAAAACCGGCTACGACCCTGTATATGGCGCACGCCCGTTGAAACGCGCTATTCAGCAGGAAATCGAGAACCCGCTGGCGCAGCAAATCCTGTCCGGCAAGCTGATCCCCGGCAAGCTGGTAACGCTGGATGTGGAAAACGACCATATCGTTGCCCGACAATAACGGCAATTAAGCGTAATAAAGATGAAAGGGAGCGGGTGACCGCTCCCTTTTCTTTACCTTCGTTTGTCCCTGTTTACAGGGTTTGCCGCTATTACTGTGCTAAAACCGGTATTTTCTGACTAATAAACATCCTAAAAAGGCGTTTTTGGTGATTATTTGAACGCTTGAAAATTTTTTTGCATTTAGGGGTTGCGGCCTGCCGAGAACTCCCTATAATGCGCCTCCACTGACCGGGAACAACGACTGACAAGCCGCCGGGTCAGCGAGAGGAAAGCGAAATAAACGCTTGACTCTCCGGGTGAAAAGCGTAATATACGCCACCTCGAGTTAGCAAGCGAAAGCGCCTAACTCACTGCTCTTTAACAATTTATCAGACAATCTGTGTGGGCACTCCACAAGACGATATCCAGCATCTTCGGATGCAAAAAAATATCAAGTCTTGAAGAGTGACTAACTGAAGTAAAATTCATGCAGTAA